>DAOSDM010000029.1:0-1780 GCA_035362415.1 Candidatus Pacearchaeota archaeon | reverse complement strand
TATTCATTGATAAAATAATATCATTTTTTGAAACAAAAAAGAAGGCTTTTCAGCCTTCCCCCTTAAAATTATTTACAAGCGTTTAAGTTTTGTATACTGCATATTATAGAAGAAATTGCATTAATATCAGCTTCTTTACCTATTTTCTCTCCTGATCCAACTCTATAATATTTATCAGCAATAACTATAAGAGGCATTGATCCGTCACTATATTTAAAGAAATAATCTTCTTCATTATCTGAATCCATGTAATCATAGACAGTTATGTCTTTTCCAAACTTAGACTTTATTTCATTCATAACTTCATATTGCCATTTTGAATGATTGCAAGAAGAAACTCCATAAAAGTATACAGGTATTTTGTTATCTAATAATCTAGCCTCCATATCTTTTTCAAAAAATCCTCCAACAATCTCTTTATCTTGAGTTTTATCCATGTTTAGAAAATCACCCATAAATATCTTTTCTCCGTTCTTAGTAACATAGAATTCTGAAACCTTTTCTCCAATTTGAAACTCTAATTTGTACAAGCTTGAATCTTTGTCTTGTTCTACTTTTTTAAGTGAAACTGAACTTTCGTCTGCAAAATAGTCATCTAAGTATGCTATTGTTTTTGATATAACTTCTGTTGAGTCTACTTCGGTATCTTCTGTTTTAATACTACCCGATATTGGATCAATATATGTTTCTATTATTTGACCATCAATATTATACTTAACTTTTTTTAATCCTTCTCCATATAAGTCAGTTACTGAAGCTTTGTTTTCATCAATTTGTTTGTTCTCGTTTAGAACAAAGAAAATTCCAAAAGCTATAATAGAGCATACTAAACATGATAAAAGTATTTTTTCTCTTGTTTGGTTTTCCATATATTTATTAAAGATTATTTATTTTATAATGTAATTCCTCTTTGAGCTAATAATGATTTTAAAAGTAACATTAGAAACAATCTGTATAGTTCGTTTCTATTCATTTCATTCAATGGTTTTGTTGTAATGATACCATTGTAATTATATGTTTTTTGTTCCTTTACTTTTGTAGAAGTTTCCATCTCGTCTACATTCTGTGTGTTTCCGTTGTTATTAGGATTGTTGTTTGGTGATTGAGTTCCGATGGTAAAACTTAGATTAGGCTTACTTGCAGTAGACCCATTTTGATTATCTACATTAATTTCATAATAATATGTGCCATTTACTAAGTTATTTAGTGTAAAACTGTGAGAAGTCTTTAATTGCGCTTCACTAACTTCGTTTGTATAATTTCCTTGGCTTGTTCCATATTTTAGAATAGCAGAAGCAGGTTCGCTAGTGTTGAATGTAATAATTACAGAATTATTTTGATTATTAACATTTACATTAGATACATTTAAAAAATAGTTTATAGTACCCCCTCCGCTTGTAATTTGTGATTTAGTAAATACGGAAAATTCTGTAAAGTGATTTGTAAAAACAAATAAATCAGAACCATTATCAAATTTGCATTCAGAATTTTCTGAAAGTGTCGGATTGTCACTGCCACATGAATTTGTTATTTCTCTAAATTGACCACCACTTACAAATCCAACTAATTTTCCCGTCTTTCCTGGAAAAATTAATTTAACTGGTTTACTAAAACTTAAACTTTGACCATCATCTAAACCAACTTTTATGGTATAATCTATAGTATTAATATGGTTGTCTTCTGCTTCTGGAGTGGCTGTCGCTGAAATAACTTTTGGAAGCATCAATTGCCCACTCCATCCAGCTGGTCCAGTTATTGTTGTATCTTGTGGAAAAACAAC
>DAOSDM010000028.1:0-1965 GCA_035362415.1 Candidatus Pacearchaeota archaeon | reverse complement strand
ATTGCCCACTCCATCCAGCTGGTCCAGTTATTGTTGTATCTTGTGGAAAAACAACCTGCATTTGGTTTGCATTTTGTGCGTTAATAGTAAGATCGTTACTAATTTGTGCTTGATTTCCGCTTGCTACAAATGTAACGCTTGGATTACTTGCAGTTGCTGGTATTTCAATATCTCTTGCATTAGGATATTCAGAAATATTAAGATTACCTGATGCAGGAATACTTACTTCTGTTGCTTTTTCTTTTAATAATCTATTTTTAATTTCCTCGACAAGGGCTGCATTTGGTGTAATTTTAATTTGTTTTTGATCTTCGCTAAGAATTACCGCTAAGCTCATATCTCCATAATTTACTGTCTTTGGAGAAGATAAATCAAGCTCCTCCACTGTGATGACTCTATTATTATATGATCCCTCTACGGTAAATTTGTCTCCGACTCTTTGAATGTGAAGACTGTTGCCTCCATCTGTTATGAAAGCAGGGTCGGTATTCAAAGTCTCATTTGAAGAAAAAATATACTCACCTTCACTTCTACTTGCGGTTATTGTTTTTCCGCTTTGACTTGATGCACTTAACGAAAAAGGAGCATCACTTGCTAAAATTCTATTAAAATAGGCGTCTGACAACTCCTTTGAGATAGCAAAAGTTGCTGTTGTTACTCCGCTATCATTATTTATATTTAGTTCAACTTCTGCTTCGCTATTAGTTTCTATAAAATCTAATATCAATCCTGTTGCAGCGTTTCCACTGAAATTATAAGTTGAGCCATATTGAAAATCTATAGTCCAATTATCTCCAGCTCTTGTTAAATTTAAATGGTTGCTAGTCCCTGTAAAATTAAAATTCAAAGTATTCAAAACATCATTAGCAGTTACATTATATGTTTCTACTTCCTCTCCAATATTTCTAGTTATTTCAATATTTAACCCATTAACATTTATTACCGTGTCTGTGCCAGCAAAAACATTGCCAGTAAAAACGCTATTTACAAATAGGAAAGCTCCTAGCGTTATAAATCCAATCTTCTTATACATATTTTTATTAAAATTATTATTTTTATTCATTATACTATATTTGCTTGAAAAGTCCATTTTTTTATTCTTTTAATTATAACAGATGCTCTTTTCCAAACAGGCATTCTCCTGCTTCATTACATAGTTTAATCTTGTAATAAAGCCCATTTTTAATTTCTAATCTACTTAATGATTCTTTATTAAATTCATTAAAAGGAAAAGTTAAATTATTTGTATAATTCTCAGACTCTTCTCCATAATCAATCTGTATAATAAAATCATTTTCTATAAGTAGTTCTCTTGATTTAATTTCATTAACTTCATTTAAAATTTCTTCGAATAATTCTTGTCTTTTATCAACCTCTGGTTCACTGTTTTGCAGAGCTTCAAAAACTTGATCCCCCTCTTTAGGAAAAACATCATTAACAACTGCATTGAAAATAATGTAGCCATCATTTGGTCTATAACCAGGCTCTATATCTCCTAAATTAAAGACTAATCCTTTTTCTGAAACATCTACATTAATATCAACTATTTCGTATTTTGAACCATCGTAATTTTTGTACCATTTGGCAGTATTCTGAAATTCTATTGATTCAACTGAATTTATTTGAATATTTGCACTTGTAACATAATCCTCAAAATCATCTGCTGATAACTTTGATGTTAGTTCAAAGTTATTTGATGGTGAGTCAGAAGATAAATCTATACTAACCTTAGCGTTTTTTGCAACCTTATCACTTGAATTATGATAATAAACAGAAAATCTTAATTCGTCGTTTGCATTAACATTTGTTAAGTTTGTAGTCCAATTCTGAGTTCCAGCAGCTTGAGTATGATTTCCTAATCTTAATGGATGGTCAGCAGAGCTTTTATTAAACGCACCCTTCTCTCCTTTTACTTCCTCAAAATATGATCCTACTTCTACCTTTACTTCATTAAATCCTTGAAGT
>DAOSDM010000027.1:0-2190 GCA_035362415.1 Candidatus Pacearchaeota archaeon | reverse complement strand
TTTTCATAAACATATTTTACTTAGAAAAGTCTAATATGTTTCTGAACTTATGCAGCATTTGTATATGGTAAAATAAGGTAGAAATGAAAAAACCCCCGTTAAGGACAGAACCTTAAAAAGGTTTTCTCGTAGTGTTCGTATTTTTATTATACTAAAATATAAAAAATTGCAAAAGTTTAAAACAATCTTTATATCTCCAGAAAGAGATAAAAATGGAGATATGGATTGACATATCTCCAAAAATAGGCAAAAATGGAGATATAAATATTTATATCTCCAAAAATATGAAAAATTTTAAAGCGGGAAAATATAAGAAACAATTTCAGAATGAAGATTTTGAATATCAAAGTTTTTCACCATCATTTATTAATAGAAGTTTTGATTGGCATGATAAAAAAATTGATATACTACTTGAAGAAGCCACTAGACTTCTTGGGGAATTGAACGCATATTCTCATTTGATACCAGATGTTGATTTTTTTATCCAAATGAATGTAGTTAGAGAAGCTACGAAATCAAGCATGATAGAAGGAACAAAAACTGGAATTGATGAGGCGGTTTTACCTAAGGAGGAAATCAATCCCGAGAAAAGAGATGATTGGGAGGAGGTGCAAAACTACATTGTCGCCTTAAATTACGCAATTGACGAACTTGATAGTTTACCATTGAGCATGAGATTAGTTAAGAATACGCACAAGAAATTATTATCAGGGGTGAGAGGTTGTTACAAGAATCCTGGAGAAATTAGGAAAAGTCAAAATTGGATAGGAGGTTCGTCATTAACTGATGCTTTTTTTATTCCTCCATCTCATACGGAATTGCCAGAACTTTTAACAGATTTGGAAAAGTTTTGGCACAACAAGAATCTTAACCTCCCTTTACTTATAAAAACTGGAATAAGTCATTATCAATTTGAAACGATACATCCGTTCTTAGATGGAAATGGAAGAATGGGACGTCTTTTGATTTCTTTACAGTTGATAGAATCAAAAACATTAACAAGACCGACATTGTACTTATCAGCTTTTTTTGAAAAGAATAGAACTTCTTACTATGATTCTTTAAACATGGTGAGAAAGAACAATGATCTTGAACAATGGATTAAGTTCTTTTTAAATGGTGTGATATACACAGCAAATGATGCAATTAATGTATTTAAAGATATAATTGATTTGAGGCAAAAGTATGAACAAAAGATTTTAAGTTTAGGCGTTCGTGCAAAGAATGCTCAAAAATTGCTTTTGTACATGTTTTCACATCCAATAATAAATGTAAAAATAGTTGAGACAACTTTAAATATTAGCAATAATAATGCAAATAGATTAATCAAATCTTTTGTAGATCTAAACATACTTAAAGAAGCAACTGGGTATTCAAGAAATAGACTCTATTCTTTAAATGATTATTTGAATTTATTTAATTAACATATGATATGAATCATCAAGAAATAGCGAATTGTTTAAAAAAATTTAATGAAGTTAGTGACAGAACTTTAACAATTATTGATTATGGAAATGTACAGAAATGGGATAAAAGTTTGGGTTGGCAGATAGGAATAAAAGAGCTTGCAAACTTAGTAAAGAATTTTTCAAGAGGGTCTTCATTTCTAAGGCGTTTTTATTACGGATCAGATTATGGTAGAAATGAAAAAACACCAATAATGACTCCTTGGTGTAGTAATATCATGAATAAAGCAAGAATGAATAACTTTGAAATTATAACTAAAAATGTTAAATATATACCCGATGGTAATTATAAAAAAGGGTACACCAAGAAGTGTAATTTAGATATAGAAATGGCTGTAGATATGTTAATCGAGAAAATAATTATGATAGAATTGTACTATTTTCAGGAGATGGAGACATGGCGTACATATTAAAATATTTAAAAAGAACTTATAATAAGGAAAGTTATATATTTTGTGCCAGAGATCACATAGCCAAAGAATTTATAGATAGTATGAAAGAGGATGTGATTAAAAAAATTTTCTTTGCAGAAGATTTTATCTATAGATAAGAAAGAAAAAGGCCTTATTAAGTCAAAAATACATCCGCAAAGATGTATTTCGAATAAAATCAGGCAAGCCTAAAGCTTACATTTAAATTGTAAGTTTGATTTTAAAAAATGTCAATACCTTGTATGCGTCCATAACATATTGGACTTTTGCTTATCTTTAATCTTGTTACAAAT
>DAOSDM010000026.1:0-2356 GCA_035362415.1 Candidatus Pacearchaeota archaeon | reverse complement strand
TAAATCCTGGTTCTGATTGTTCAGTAATAAAGCGATACTCTTTTTCATATTCCCAATCAGCAAATTTATGCCTAACAAGTTCAATTGATTGATTTAAATTTAGAATCTTATTACTTTTACTAAATGATACTTCTAGTTCATATGAATTATAATCTACTTTAAATCCATAAAGTTTCTTTCCGTTATAATTAACTATATGCACGTTATTTTTTATACTATTTTGAATGCATTCTTCAAAATCAAATTCAATGCAAAATCCTCTATGTGATTTTCCATAATGAGACCATAATAAATAATTCCTATTTGTTAATGAAAAACAACAACATTTTATTTTATCTTTAAATTTTTTATCTACATAACTTTTTCCATCATCAGTATTTTTTAAAAAACCAAATATTTCATATGGGTCATTAAATTGCCTAAACGAAGCAAAATATAAACGCTTATTCTTTAGTACATCTAAAAAGTATGACTCATTATTATAGTATTTAAACATTTTATTCTCCGCGCCGAAGGCGTCCGCCTAACATTGGCTTGACCTGCAATGCCGGCCTACGCTCCAGGCGTAGGCATTGGCGTGGTTTTTGCGCCTACTTATATTTTCTTGCTTTCACTCTTTAGCAAAAACCATGACAATAGGCATTGTCATGGTCAAAGCTTTTGTTAGATAGTTATCTTATGATATAGCCTTATTACTTTTTATTGAGTCTACTATGTTTTCTTATCAAATACTCTTGGTGTTCAATTTCCGTTTCATTACTAATTATTTTTCTTATAGATTCTATCCTTCCAATACAAAACTGCATTCTGTTTTTTGACATTACGATTTCTTTATTTGCTCTAATATAATTTGCTAAATTATATAAATCTACAACGCCACGAGGACAATTAGTCTTAAACTTTGCATCGCCGGTAAAGACTACTATTGAATGAATATGTTCTTTAGGTATAAAATCTAATAATGCACTAATTGCATTAATATGTAGACTGTTTTGATTGATTGGATTCATAAATTTAAATTATACAAGACTTGTGTCCAATTTTTACTATTCTCATCTCCAAATATCCAACCTTTATAATGTTTAGTCTCTATTACAAATATTCCATATCTAGAAACAAGAATATGATCAATTTGAGTTGTACCATCTTTAAAGGGTAAAGTAATATTATTCATGAGATGGTATTCAGCTTCAGGAAATGTAGTTAATAAATATTTCCTTACATAATATTCACCTATATTTTCTGTCCATCCTTGTTTTTTCCTTCCAATAATAAAACCGGCTATTCCAAATATTAAAGCTGTAATAGATAATGTAAAAATGTATTCCATTAAGTATCATACCTTAATCTATCTAACATTCGCTTAACCTGCGAGCGCGTCCTTAAGGGCGAGCCCGCAGGGCGAAGCTCTTAAGGGTGGCGCGAGACTTGCGCCGAACTAATGTGCCTTCTTAAAACTATTTTGCCTCTGTCTTCTCTTTCTCAAGGGTTCCCTTGAAAACTCTCACGCACCCTCCTCGCAAGGCTCGTGTCACAGCGCGAGTCAGGTTAAAGCGGGCGTTAGGCGTATGCCTTCAGTATAAATACCATTCTACCATCCTTTTCTAGTTGTGTGGTAATTCGTATTTCTGTGACTAAATTATTCTCATCAATAATTACATAATAGCTACTTTTCCCAGAGCTAAACTCAACTATACCGGCATCACTAATAGTAATGGTTTCTCTCCCCATTAGTTCGTTGATATTAGAACAAACTACCCCACTTGTTATTAGCTGTATCATTGTAGTCATTATAAAAGAACTTGTATCTTTTGATTGGTTTTGCAAAACACTAGAAAGGGATATTAATAATTGTTTGTTCTTGTTTATTATATTGCTTATACCATCTATGCTTGGCATATTGATTGACTTATTTTCTAATATCGTAGAAATACTATCATTGATTAAAAAGGGTACATCTTCTCCTTTATCAGTTATTGTATATTTTGTATTATTTAAAAATGTGAATTTTGATTCAGTTGTTAAATGCGTATATACCCATTCCCCTGAAAGAAGTAGATTATAGGACAATATGTTATATTCTAACTTATATTCATACTTACTTTCTTTTAGATGGGCACTTTTGACATTCTGCGTCCAGCCATAGACGACAGTATTAAGTAGCAATACAATTATTATTCTCTTTATCATAGTCTTGTCCATAACTGCATGCTTCTTACACGCGAAGCGAGTCCTGCTAAGATAACGTACGCTATCTTTCGCACATTTAGAGAGTTGAAAAGAGACGCCCTCATCTGGTTAAGTTGAGTTACCAGACAAAACGTGGCCAAAAGGAGGGCGCTCGCGAACGAAGTTC
>DAOSDM010000025.1:0-2719 GCA_035362415.1 Candidatus Pacearchaeota archaeon | reverse complement strand
GCTGATCTTTGACTTCAACAATAGCTTTTCTTAAATCATCCATCGTTGATTCTGCTCTTAGAAGCTTGCCCGGAACCTCTATTTGAACTTCTGCTCTAAATACATCTCCTTTGTTATGATGTTCTGTAGTTTTACTTAAATCCACTTCGGCAAGGAGAGAATTTGTATTTCCTAAAAACTTTTCCAAACTATCAATTTTTTCATGAACAAATACCTCTAAGGCGTTATTTAGTGTTATGTTTTTTGTTTTAATACTTATGTTCATAACCATATAAACTATAGCATTAAAATTATCATTTTACAACTTTATCCAAGACGCCTTATTTCCTCTACTAAATCAATGTTAAATTTTAATTTAACTTCTTGTTTCGCTTTTAAAATTAGTTCTTCTATATCTTTTGAACTTGCATTTCCTAAATTAAGAATCCAATTTGCGTGTTCAATTGAAATAATAGCATCCCCCACTCTCAACCCTTTAAGATTACAATCTTCAATTAATTTCCCAGCAGAATATCCTTCAGGATTTTTAAATATAGAACCGATTGAATGACCATTGATTTTAGTTCTTTTTGATAAATAGTCTTGCATAGCTTTTAAGTCAATACCTTGTTCTAATTCAAATTTAGCACTTAAAATAATTAAATTTAAATTCTTTTTAAAAATACTGTTTCTATAATCAAAAAAACAATCTTCTTTTTTAAATATTTTAAATTCATTTCCATCAAACACCTCTACTTCACTAATAATTTCACTAATAGAATGATTGTGAGCTCCAGCATTTCCACATATAGCACCACCAACTGTTCCTGGTATTCCAATAGCCCATTCAAGTCCTTTTAAATCCAAATCTCTTGTTTTTAAAACTATTTCTCTTAAAAATACCCCAGATTCAACTTTTAAAATATTATTTTCTATTGAAAATTGTCTTAAGTTTAATTTAATCACAACACCATTAAAACCATTGTCAGAAACCAAAACATTACTTCCTTCACCTATAATAAAAATTGGAAGACTTTTTTCTTTTGCAAAATTCAATACTTCCAAAAGCTCTTGTCTTGAATTTACAACTGCATAATATTTTGCCATTCCACCTACTTTGAAAGTATTTTTATCTTTTAATGATATATTTTTTTTCATGATGTATTAAAAAAGACCGAGGAGAGCTTACTCCAAACTATGTCTTAAGTGAGTGCATCCCTCGGTCAATGATATGTTAACAATTAATATATTTTTCTGCAAGTACATTAAGAAAATAATATCATTTAAACAAAAAACTCGCAAACGCGAGCTTTTTGCAAATCATTCACAATTTATATATCTCATTATTAAATTTGTGTGTCAATCTCATAAAAAGCAAAAAACCCCACAACCGTAGGGTCTTTCGCCGACATAGATGGATTTAGAATAAATCTAAAAATCACTCACAATTTCTATATATCACTTTTTTTAAATTTTGTCAAATTTATGTACAGGTTCATATGATATTGTGCAATTGATAGAAGATAAGTTTTAAAGATAAAATCAATTGCAAAACATGAAGAAAGGATATACAGGAAGAAGTATGACAATATATGGAACTACAATACCTTTTTGTAGGTCTATAGCTCAATCTTCTTTTAAATTAGATTGTTTAACTAATGAAGCTAAACAAAGGTTAAAGATAATAGACTGGTATTTAGAAAATAGTAAGAATGTATCTTTAACAAGTAGAAGGTTTGGTTATCATAGAAATACCATATCTAATTGGATAAATAGGTATAATAAAAAAGGAATCTTAGGCTTAAATGACTTGCCTAAAACTCCTTTCCTTAAACCTCGAAAAAAGGTTTCTACTGACATTGTTTTCAAGATTGTTGAATTAAGAAAACAATACCCTAACTTCAGTAAGTATAAGATAAAGCATATCTTAGAAAATGTCTATAGTATTAGCTTATCTTACAGTACTATTGGTAGAATCTTAAAGAGAAAGGGATTAATAGATAAAAAGAAAAGTAATAAAAGAAGAAAAGCTAGTTTAAGACCAAAAGAAAGGTATAGAAAAGGATTAAAGATTAAAGAACCTGGAGATTTAGTACAAATAGATGTTAAGTTTGTAACTCTAATCGGAGGAAGACAAGTTTATCAATTCACGGCTATTGATGTATTAACTAAGAAAAGAATACTTAGAATATATGCTAATAAGTCATCAAGAACTGGAAAGGTGTTTGTTGATGAATGTATAAAAAGCTTTGGATTTAAAATTAAAGCTATTCAAACAGACAATGGATCTGAATTTCATAAAGAATTTCATGATTACTTAATTAAATTAAATATTCCTCATTACTATACTTATCCTAGGCAACCAAAACAGAATAGTTATGTAGAAAGATCGCACAGATCTGATGAGATAGAGTTCTATTCAAATGGGAATAAGGTGTGTAATGTTGAAGTTATTAAAGATAGAATTGCAGAATGGGAACATATTTGGAATAACATTAGACCTCATGAAGCACTTGATTTTTTAACTCCGAATCAATATTTAGATAAATATTTTAGTAACAAAAAAGCTTGCAAAACAGTGATCATTTTACAAGCTTGAATTGCACAATATGTTCGTGGACCTTTACAATTTATTTAACGCTTTATCAAAGCAATCTAAATAGTCTTTATATGTTTAGTAGCAACCCTTATAATCTACATCTGCATACCAACCATCACACTCCCCATCCCAAACCATGGC
>DAOSDM010000024.1:0-3300 GCA_035362415.1 Candidatus Pacearchaeota archaeon | reverse complement strand
TTTTCTTTTTTTTATGTATGATAATCCAAAATGGCTTAAAGCAGGTGGAAGATTTCCAAAAATTGCACAAATTGGACTTCAAAAAATGAAAGATTTTAATATAGGTATTATTATGAGAGAAAAAGGAGGTGTGATAAGGCCTATGACTATCAAAAAAAACGTTAGGAATCTAGCAGATCCTTTATTCGATGAATTTAAGAAATTTACAAAAGATATAAAAGAAAAGATTAGTGTTGTTATAACTCACGGAGATAATGACAAAGAAGCATTAAAATTAAAAGAACAACTCGAAACCCTTAAAAACATAGAGGTTCTTTATGTGTCGCTTTTAGACGTTGTTTTAGGCGCCCATGCAGGACCAAACACATTATTAATAAATTTTATATATGAGTAAAATAAAGATAATAATAGATTCAGCAGCAACCTTACCCGAAGATGTAATTAAAAGCAACAATATAGGTGTTGTTAATTTAAAAGTAATTTGGCCAGAAGAAAATATTGATGGTAGCATAAAAAGCAAGGAACTATTTAAAAAAATGCGAGAGGCTCAGGCAGATACTGGTCCAAAAACTTCTCAACCATCAGTTGGTGATTTCAAAAAAGCTTTTGATGAAGCTTTTAAGTCTTATGACGAAATTATTTGTATAACAATAAGTACCGGAATATCTGGAACATATAATTCAGCCATTCAAGCAGTTAAATTTATTCCTAAAGACAAACAAGACAGTGTAACAGTTATTGATTCTTTTAATGTTGATGGAGGAGAAGGCTTAATTGCGCTTGAGGCCGTAGAGTTTGCTAAGCAAGGTCTTAGCGTTAGTGAAATTGTCTCTAAAATAGAAGAAATAAAAAATAAAGTGTTTATTGCTGGTTTTACTGGTGATCCAAAGTGGATTGAAAGGAATGGAAGATTAAGTAAAACTGGAGCAAATTTAATAAGGCAAATGGAAAAAATAGGAATAAGACCTCTTCTAACTTTAAAAGATGGTAAAGTTAAGGTTACTTCTTTAAAATTTAAGGCAAAAGATAAAGCAGAATCCTTATTAAGAGAAATAAAAGATAAAATTGGTAGCAAAGAGGCTGCTCTTACAATTACTCATGCGGATTTACTTAACGTAGCAGAAGAACTAAAAGAAAAAATAATAAAAGATTATCCAAATATAAAAGTTTTATTTGTAGATGAAATTAATCCTGTAATTGGATGTCATATTGGACCAGATAGTATTATTTGCTGTTATTATTTAAAATAAAATGATAAATTACAACTACATTCTTACTATTTTTATTTCTTACTTAATTGGATCATTCTCAACTGCCCTTGTTTTTAATAAAGTTGTGAATAAGACAGATCCTAGAGAAACGGGATCTAAAAACTTAGGAGCTCTAAATACTCTTAGAATAACCACTTCTAAAAAAGGAAAAGCTATTGGCGTATTAGGCTTTTTATTCGTTTTTTTAGTAGATGCTTTTAAGGGGGCATTTTCAGTATGGCTTGCAATAGCTCTTATGCCACACGATCAGCTTTTAGCAGCCGTTCTTGCAAGTTTTTTTGTTATATTGGGACACAACTACTCAATCTTACTTAAGTTTGATGGAGGAAGAGGCGCTGCAACATTTTTAGGTATATTATTGTTTCTAGATTGGAGGTTGTTTCTTCTATGGTTACTTTGCGTTGTTTTATTTATGTTTATTTTTGAGCTATTTATGCCTGTTGATAGAAAAAGAAACTTTTTCAAAAGAGCAATATCAGATCAGATCGCAGGAAGGCTTTTTGGAGAAGTATTTGCCTTAATGCCATTTTATTTTTTAAACATATTTGTATTCTGGGTTAGTTTATTATCTACTCCATTGATTTTATTAAGACACACAGATAGAATAAAAAAGCAAATTAAAGAATTTAAAAAATGAGCGAACATTTACTAGTAGCCATACTATTTATTACATCTTATATTTTAGGAGCAATCCCTTTTGCTTACATTTTTACTAAACTTTTTTCTAAGAAAGATATAATGGAAATAGGTTGGAAAAAATGTTCTTCTTCCAACGTGCTTACAAATGTTGGAAAGGTTCCAGCCCTTTTGACTTTTATATTTGACGTTTTTAAAGGTTTTGTTATAATCTATACTATAAACAAGTTAGGATTATCTCCTGCTGTTCAGGCTATTGCTGGTTTTTTAGCAGTAATAGGACACAATTGGTCAATTTTTTTAGACTTTAAAGGAGGAAGGGGTATTGCAACACTTCTTGGCGCATGTTTAGCCTTTAACCCTATTATAGGCTTTACCATACTAGTTCCAGTTATTTTTACTGCAACTATATGGACAGCTTCTATAGGTACTATTTTTGCTTATTTAACAGCAATAATATGGGGCTATTCAGTTAATGAATATGGATTATTTCTTTTGTTTTTGCTTTGTTTAATACCTATTATTATTAAAAGATTATCTCCTTTAGACACTCTAAAAGGACATATTAGAAACCGATTGTTATTTGATCAAGATAATGTTCCTCCTTTGAGGATCTTGAAAAATAATAAGCCCCTGTAGCTTAATGGATAGAGCGCTAGATTTCGGTCCTAGTGATGCGGGTTCGACTCCCGCCGGGGGTTCATAGAAATGAATAATAAAAAATATGAACCAAATCTCAAAAGCTCTATCTATAATTCTATTAATTACTATTTTAGGTTTTTGTGCTTATCAATACTTCCCCACTACCTCTACGTATAAAGAGGAAGTTTTAGTTAATAATTCTTCATTACAAGAAGAAACTGCTGACTGGAAGGTCTATGTGGACAATGAGCATGGTTTTTCAATTAAGTACCCAGCATTTATAAAAAACAATCAAATTATTGATTATAAAGAGGAAGGTTTAAAATGTTTCTCATATCACTACCCTATTGAAGATGTAGTAGAGAATCCTATTACATATAATACATTTTGCGTAGGAGCTCATAAAAATTTATCCAACATGGATCTAAAAGACTGGGTTTTTGAAAATGAAATATGTGGAATTGACCACAATTCATATGAGAATATAAATCTACAAGGATTAAAGGGTTCTGTGATTAAAGGGAAAGGGGCTTGTCCTCCTGGTGCAAGTGGCATTGTTTATAAAGCCTATATTTTAAATGGATCAAATATTTATAGTTTAAGGCTTACAGAGGAAAGGTTGGCGCAAAGAACTTTAGAAGATGAACAGCAACAAAAGAAAATATTTGATTTAATGCTTTCTACTTTTAATGTTAGAAGAGTATTTTCTAATCCAATAAATGGCATGAAACAAAAGATGTAAATGTGATCA
>DAOSDM010000023.1:0-3934 GCA_035362415.1 Candidatus Pacearchaeota archaeon | reverse complement strand
TTTATTTGAGGCAACCACTTGCGCTTCGGTGTCATTTTTGATGAGTCAATGCGAGAAGTTGACGTCAATTTAACATGTTGCTATAATATTTTTAATTATAAATAAAAGAAAAAATATGAAACACAAACTTCTAGTTCTCTTTGCAGCATTTTTAATGCTTGGATTTTTTTGTATTATAAAGGTAAATGCAACCTCCATTACTCCAATTCAGGTTAATTCATGTAATCTGCAGAATTTACAAAGTTGCAATAGGGATGATTTAATAAAAGTTCTTGTACAATTAATTATGCAGCTTGTGGGTGATCAAGGCGAAACAACAACCCCACCAAATACAGGGGATTCTCAATACACGATAAGTAAAAGTTTAAGCAGTCCAGCCTCATCAGTTGTTTTTCCTCAGGAAGGTTTAAAAACGGTTGTTTATGATGTAAACACAACAAAAGATTTTGTTTTAAATAATATTCTATTTTATATTGAAAACATTTACTTTCTTTCCAAGGCAGAGTTAAGGCTTAATGGTATAGCCGTCCAAACAATAGTTCCAACAAAAGAGTTAATCGAGTTTAAAAATTTAAATTTTAAATTTTTAAATAATAATTCAGTTTCTAATCTAGGTGCACTTGATTGTGTGACAAAGGGGCATGAATGGGATCAGACTAAATGTATAGCTCATAATAAAATAGAGCTTGTAGTAGATGTTACAGAGCCTAGTTTTGGTAATACTGGGGCAAATATAAAGACATCGTTAATGGAAGTAGATTTCATAAGTAATGGAGAATCCGTAAGAAAAGTTTACAGAGGGCAGGAAGAATATGCTGGAAATGATATTTACATTCACAAAGCGGTTCCTCAAATAGAAAGCTCTCCACTACTTTCATCTGTCTTAACTGCAGGAACAAATACATTGTCTAAGTTCATGCTTTCTGCTAAAGGACAAGGTGACATTACTTGGAAAAAGATAGCTTTCAGTATAACGAAGGCATCTGAGTTGAATATCAATGATTTACATATTTACAAAAATGGTAATGAGGTGCTAGGAAGTTTTACAACGGTAGGCAGTAGCTATATTTTTAATGCCCAAGATGAGCAAAGAATTAGTAGTGCTACCGGTACAACATATGAGTTGAGGGCAAATGTTTCTGGTAATATCACAAAGGATTCTTATATAACAACATATATTCAAAATACATCACTTAAGCATTTAGTTTCTAATTTTGCAGGCGTTGCTCAAAGTGGATCGTTTGTTTGGTCTGATATGTCGGGCATGGTCCATTCTTTAACAACAAGGGATTGGATGACAGAATATTTGATTCCATATCTTTCAGTCCATCAAACAATATCAAAAAATGGAGAAAACACTAATTTACCTGATCTTGTTGTGGAAGATATATTTTACGAAAATGGATATATTAAAGTAAAGTATTGTAATAATGGCGGAAGTGCAGGTTCTAATAAATTTTTAGTAAAAATAAAGAATGAAAAAACGGGTAAAGAGTTCCCTGGAAACAGTTATTATGGGTTTAATATTCCTAACCCAGGAGCTTGCGCAGTTACAGGTGGCTTTACTTGTGGCTTAATAGGACTTTCTTATGGGCAGCAAACAACAGTTTCAGCCACAATAGATTGGGAAAATAAAGTGGCCGAAGGAAATGAAAATAACAATAAATTCGAAAAAGTATTAAACACATCTAGTGCTAACGAAAAGAAAATCTTGTCTCCAACGGCTGGAGTTACTTTATGCGTAAAAGGTAGTATTGATATTAAATGGCAAGGTGAAAAAAATACTTTGTATAAAGCATTTATAGAAAAGGCAGATAAAAGTAAAACTTGGGAATTTGCTTTCAGCGATATAACGACAGATGAAAATGGTATAGGAATTTATACCTGGAAATATATTGGTGAAGAATTTAATGATAATAACAAATATAGGATTTATGTAAAACCGCAGACAAAAGATACCCTCAAGAATGATGACATTATAAGCGTTGATAATATTACAGTCTCTGATTGTAGTAAAGAAACAGCAAAAATTAACATTACATTTCCAACAGAGAAAGATGTATTGACCGCAGAGAAAACATACACTATTAAATGGGAATCTCAAAATCTTACAGGAGACGAGATCCAAATATTTGGAAACAGAAGTACACTTATAACATCTTTGCCAATTACAGCAACTTCTTACACATGGACAGTTCCTCAAAGTTATGGGGATGCTGGTTCAGGTGTGATATGGGTTGGTAGTAGTAAAAATGGCATATGGGAAAAAATAGTTAATGTAGAGTTTAAAGTAGTTAAGGCTATTACCAAAGATTACAGTAAATTCTCTGCAACTGAAGTGGTAGAAGATAATCTTCCAGAATCAATTACTTTGTGGTCAGCAGCCTTTTGTCCAAATATAAATACTAAAGCTAAATATACAATTCCAGAAGGATACGAATTGGTTTCTTGTGAAATGGGTCAAACTGGTACTCATGGAGGATGTTCATATTGCGCGATGGCTAAAATTAAGTTGAAAGCAAAAGCTAGCACAAGTAATAATTCATATGTAAAAATAAAGAACACTTCTTTTAGCAATTTATGTAAAGGAGATACTTTCAAAATTGCTTGGGAAACAGATTTTGACAAAGTTGCAGTTGGATATGAGAAAAAGAGTGGAGGATTCATAAGTTTAGGAGAATATGATAAGAATACAACATCTATCAACTGGAAGGCTGGTACAGATGGACAAGGTAATTATATTAATATAACAAGCGGGGAAGAGGAATACGTTAGATTAAAAATTACTGCAAAAGATGCAAACAATATTACAAAATATGCGTACAGTGAATACTTTAAGATAGGTGATTGTGGAAATCCAGTAGTTCCTCCAAATATACAAAAGAAAGTGATATCTCCAGAAGCAGGAGCAAAATTGTGTGTGGGCGAGGATATGTTTATAAAGTGGCAAGGAGAGAGCAATGCCTCATATTATATGGAGGTGGTTTCTGGAACAAAAGGATGGGTAATTGCATATGATGTAAAAACAAATTCAGAAGGTATTGGAAATTATGCCTGGAAAGTTGAGGATTATCCTTCAGACAACAGCAGCTATCAAATTGTTCTTCAAGGGCAAAATACAACAGCTTCGGATGTAATAAAATCTGAATATGTAACGATCTCTAAATGTGAAATAAATGATACTGCCTGTGCTACTCTATATGATCCTGTCTGCGGAAAAGATGGAAGAACATACTCAAACTCATGCGAGGCTGAAAAGGCTGGAGTGACAGTAAATTTTAAAGGCGATTGTAGTAAATCTAAAGCAATTCCTTGTGGAAAATATGGTGATATTAATGGTGATGGGAAGATTAACTATGCCGACATAGAAGATGGTTATAATAAGGTAGGAGATGCAAGTGTTGATTTATTGACTATTGATGTTGATGGTAATGGTGAGGCTGGGTTTAATGACGTTGTTTTAATTAACGATTACTTTACTGATAAGATCTCTACGTTTAATGTTTGTAAAAGTGTGCTGGGAAAAACTTCCCCATGTCCACCGATGGGTGACGCAAATCAAGATGGGTATATAACAGAAGAAGACTATGTGTTGATAAGTAAATGTTCGATTGGAAACTGTGCGCCTAATGTAAATAAGGATAATTGTGACCTAAATGCAAATGGGCAGATTGACATAGGCGATGCAGCAAATATGGATTATTTCTTAAAAGGAAGAGTTAATACATTCAATGCTTGTAATAATACACAAAACATAACTACGGATGGATCTGGCAGTATTTTCAATAACTTTAAAAACTTTTTACAAGGGTTGATAAACTTTTAAGAAAAGTAAGATTCCCTTAGGGGGATCTTTTTATCTTATTTATAATAGGTCTACGTGTTGCCTCAAATAACTAAGACACCGAAACAGCTTTAGTTGAATCATTTGAAA
>DAOSDM010000022.1:0-4837 GCA_035362415.1 Candidatus Pacearchaeota archaeon | reverse complement strand
TTCTATTAGAACTCCTGCAATAGGAAACAATGGTTACTTAATACAAGAATCAAGATATCCTAAAACGCAAGATTTGGTAAAATCTTGTGAATCAGGCTGGATACCTTTTGGTAATAGATGTGTTATGCAATATGAGGCTAAAGCAAAAAGTGATGCAGATAGTTCTATTGATGCAGATGGACTAAGCGTTTCATTAAGTACATATTCTCCAGCATCAGTTTCAGAAGGACAACCATGGAGAAACGTTTCACAAATAGACGCAAAAAAAGCTTGTGAAAAGATCGGAGCTCATCTTGTAACTAATGTGGAGTGGATGGCAATAGCTAGAGACATTGAACAAGTAAAAAGTAATTGGACAGGAGGAGCAGTTGGTTCAGGAGTTCTCAAAAGAGGTAATGTAGGAGATACAGCAACTGGAGATTATGATGGAACAGACCCTGAGTCAGGAATACTTAACGACTTAGCTAAACTAACTTTAAGCAATGGCAAACAGATATATCATTTTTCTGGAAATGTTTGGGAATGGGTGGATGATAAGATAGAATGTAAAGCATCCTCTTGTCCTAATACACTTATGCCTTATGACTCTACTCCAGCATCAGAATGGATAGAGTTTACAAATATTAATACTTGGGGAAAATATTCACGGGCAGAGTTAGGTCCAAAAGGAGCTTATACAGGAGCAAACGGAGCTGGAAGAATTTATACAGACTTTGATCCTGCAGCAGGATCTTCAGATACTTATACTCACGCGTTTCGACGCGGCGGGTTTTGGAACTACACGTCTAACGCTGGAGTCTTTGCACTCAATCTGGACCTTTCGCCTTCGAGCTTGAGCACGAGCATCGGGTTTCGTTGTGCCAGGTAATCGTCTGATAGTCTGAAAGTGTATTTTTCTTGTAGAAAAATACCCCGTATTTTAGAGGAAAAAAGCATTAAGATAAATTTTGATTTTTAAAAATTGAATATGAATCATGAAAAATTAATATTGTTTCAAAAAACATATGATTTAATCTTAGAAATCCATCCGGTAATTACAAAATTTCCGAAAAATCAGAGATTCGTATTAGGTCAAAAAATAGAGAATACATTAATTACTATTTTAGAAATAGTAATTGTAATAAACTTAGGAAAAGCAACAGCGAGTTATTTTAAAAAATTAGATATAGAAATTCAAAAATTGAAAATTTTCATCAGGCTTGCAAAAGATTTTACTTTTATTAATTTAAGGAAATATGCAAGCCTTGAAGAAAAGGTTATTGAAATAGGAAGACTTTTAGGAGGCTTTCAACAAGTTCTCATTTAATCTATTTCAAAGGGGTAGAGCCGCACAAATAGGTTCGCGTTTCTACGCGGCGGGAATTGGAACAACACGTCTAACGCTGGAGTCTTTGCACTCAATCTGAACAATTCGCCTTCGAACTTGAACACGAACATCGGGTTTCGTTGTGCCAGGTAATCGTCTGATAGTCTGAAAGTGTATTTTTCTTGTAGAAAAATACCCCGTATTTTAGAGGAAAAAAGCATTAAGATAAATTTTGATTTTTAAAAATTGAATATGAATCATGAAAAATTAATATTGTTTCAAAAAACATATGATTTAATCTTAGAAATCCATCCGGTAATTACAAAATTTCCGAAAAATCAGAGATTCGTATTAGGTCAAAAAATAGAGAATACATTAATTACTATTTTAGAAATAGTAATTGTAATAAACTTAGGAAAAGCAACAGCGAGTTATTTTAAAAAATTAGATATAGAAATTCAAAAATTGAAAATTTTCATCAGGCTTGCAAAAGATTTTACTTTTATTAATTTAAGGAAATATGCAAGCCTTGAAGAAAAGGTTATTGAAATAGGAAGACTTTTAGGAGGCTTTCAACAAGTTCTCATTTAATCTATTTCAAAGGGGTAGAGCCGCACAAATAGGTTCGCGTTTCTACGCGGCGGGAATTGGAACAACACGTCTAACGCTGGAGTCTTTGCACTCAATCTGAACAATTCGCCTTCGAACTTGAACACGAACATCGGGTTTCGTTGTGCCAGGTAGTTTAGGGCCAGAATCAATCAATTTACGAATTGTTGACAGAGCCATTAAAAAATACTGGCTTTATTCCTTTCCGAGTAGATTAACTTAATCAAAAGGGAAAATATTGGGCCTGTACCTATAATTAGTTTTAGTAGATTTATTCGAACATCCTAATTATCTTAAATAGGCCTTTTATTTTTGCTTAAAAAGAAAAAATGAAACGAAAAGGCAATTTTTATAAAGAAATTTATTCATTTAATAATTTATACAAATCGTATTTAAAAGTTAGAAAAAGCAAAAGGTACAAAAGAGAAATATTAGAGTTCTCTTTTTATTTAGAGGAAAATTTATTTAAGATCCAAAAAGAATTAAAAGAAGAAACTTACACTCATGGAGGTTATAGAAAATTTATTGTAAGAGATTCTAAAAAAAGAGAAATCAAAGCTCCGCAAGTAAGAGATAGACTAGTGCATCACGCTCTTTGTAACTTAATCATACCTTTTTTTGATAGCACTTTCTATTATTATTCTTATGCCTGCAGAAAGGGGAAGGGTAACCGTAAAGCAGTTTGTGATTTTAAAAGGAAGTTAAAAAACAAAGAAGAGTTTTTTTGTTTTAAGGCAGACATTTCTAAATATTTTGATAGCATTAATTCAACTATTTTATTTGAATTAATAGAAAGAAAAGTCAAAGACAAAAAAGTTTTAAATTTGATTAATATCATTATTAAAAGTAATGATAAAGGAATTCCGATTGGAAATTTAACTTCTCAATTATTTGCTAACATTTATTTAAATGAAATGGATCAATTCATTAAAAGAGGTTTAAAGGCTAAATGTTTTTTTAGATATATGGATGATTTTTTAATACTTAGCAAAGATAAAAAATTTATTAAAAAGCTTAAAGATGAACTCGAAATTTTTATAAAGTATAAGCTAGATTTAAATTACAAAGAAAAAGCAACTAATATTTTTCCTGTTTCAAATGGAATAGATTTTCTAGGATACATTATTTTTGAAAAGTACGTATCGCTTCGGAAAAAGACAGTTTTAAAAATGGTTAAAAAGATAAAAATACAACCAGTCAAAAAAGCTTTAAATGCATGGAAAGCTTACACAAAGAAAACAAAATCTTTTTTGCTTTTTAAAAGCATTTTTAAAAACAGGCAAGAAGGAGCCTATACATTATAATCTTAAAAAGATTTAAGAGAACAATTTTTTAAAAATCTTAATTAAAAATGTTAAAAGTATTTCTTTTTATCATTTTTTTTGTAATAATAAATTAATGGAAAAAATAATTATTATAGACAGCAATTCAGTTATCCATAGAGCATTTCATGCACTACCTCCTTTAAAAAATAAAAAAGGAGAAGTTGTGAATGCCGTTTATGGGTACTTAACTTTTTTATTTAAAGCAATTAGGGAACTTGAACCAGACTATATTGCGGCCTGTTTTGATGTTTCGAAATGTACTTTTAGAAGAGAGATGTTTGAAGAATACAAGGCAAAAAGACAAAAGGCTCCAGATGAGTTATACAGTCAAATACCTCTTGTAAAAGAAGTTTTGAGAAAATTTAATATAGCTATTTTTGAAAAAGAGGGTTATGAGGGAGATGATTTGATTGGAACAATATCTAAAAAAGAAAATGGTAATTTAGAAAAATTAATTTTATCAGGAGATTTAGACAATCTTCAGTTAATAAATGAAAATGTTAAAGTGGTTTTTTTAGGAAACAAAGTTAATACATTAAATATATATAATATTAAAAAAGTAGAGGAAAAATATGAGCTTCATCCAGATCAGATCGTAGATTTTAAAGCCTTGAGAGGAGATGCTTCGGATAATATTCCGGGAGTTTCAGGTATCGGAGAAAAAACAGCAATAAGTCTTCTTAAAGAATTTGGAGATTTAGAAAATATATATAATAATATAGATCTTATTAAGGGAAAGATAAAAGAAAAGTTGATTGAAGAAAAGGAAAAAGCTTATTTAAGTAAGGAACTTGCTAGAATATTAACTAATGTTGAGTTTGAGTTTGATATAAATAAATGTAAGTGGGGAGATTTTGAAAAAGAAGAAGTTATTGAAATGTTTGAGGAGTTTGGGTTTAAAAGCTTAATTCCTAAAATCCCAGGAGGATCAAAAGGAGATAACTTGAAATTGTTTTAATTATGAATAAAAAAGAAAATAACTTTGCATATATAGATGGAAATAATTTATATAGAAGTATATCTGATTCTGGATGAAAAATAGATCTTATTAGATTTAGGAAATGGCTTTCTGATAAATATGATGTTAAAAGAGCATATTATTTTATTGGAATGATTCCTAAAGAAAAAGACTTATATGTTTTTCTTCAAAAAGCCGGATATATATTAATTTTCAAAGAGGTTGTTTATAATGATATAGGTGAACCTAAGAGGAATTGTGATACAAATTTAGTTTTAGAAGCAGTAAAGGATTATTATGAAAAATCTTGCGACAAGCAAATATTGGTTGCAAGTGACGGTGATTATGCTTGTTTGGCAAAATTTTTAAAAGAAAAAAACGGTTTGAAAACTGTTCTTTCCCCAAGTTTAAGACAAAAGTGTTCAATATTATTAAAAAGGTTAAATGTTCCGATTGTATTTTTATACGATGTTAAGAATAAGGTAGAAATGAAAAAACCCCCGTTAAGGACAGAACCTTAAAAGGGTTTCTTTCGTGGGGATTTATACTTTGATGTTACATTGTTAAATCCTTATTGTCAAGCATTTGTATGCGTCCATAACATATTGGACTTTTGCTTATCTTTAATCTTGTTACAAA
>DAOSDM010000021.1:1767-5028 GCA_035362415.1 Candidatus Pacearchaeota archaeon | reverse complement strand
GCTAGTATTCCTATTATTACTATAACAACAAGAAGTTCGATTAAAGTAAATGATTTATGCTTTTTATTCATTAAAAGTATTTTACTCTTTTTTAATCTTTTCTGCAATAATACTATTTAATATTTTTTTAACATTATCCATGCTTTCTTGATCTATTATAGATATAGCAAAAGCATTTTTGAATGTTTTTAATTTTTTCTTTAATTCTTTTTCAGAAATTGTATCACTTTTTGATATAAAAATATATTCTTGTTTTTCTAATATTTTTGGATTATATTTTCCAAGTTCTTTTCGAATAACTTCATAATCTTTTTTTAGATTTTCTGATTCAGCTGAGATTAAATGAAATAATAT
This sequence comes from Candidatus Pacearchaeota archaeon, assembly GCA_035362415.1. Classification (GTDB taxonomy): domain Bacteria; phylum Patescibacteriota; class Minisyncoccia; order Minisyncoccales; family Minisyncoccaceae; genus JAAZMU01. The sequence continues at coordinate 4,674 of DAOSDM010000021.1, read as the reverse complement.
TTTTGTTCTTTCTATGTGTCTTAAAAATTTAATACCAAGTCCCTTTCCAACAGAAGCACCTTCAATTAATCCAGGAATATCAGCTAAGATAAGATCGTAATACACACCAAGATGAGGCTCTAATGTTGTGAAAGAATAATTAGAAACTTTAGAAGAAGCATTTGTTAATTCATTTAATAGAGTAGACTTTCCTGCATTTGGAAGACCTATTAATCCAATATCAGCAATTAATTTAAGCTCTAATCTAATTGAAAAAGTTTCTCCTGGAAGTCCTTTTTGAGCATGCATAGGGGTTGTAATTCTTGATGATTTAAAAAAGTTATTTCCCTTTCCGCCCTTTCCACCTTTCGCAATCAAAATTCTCTCACCAATTTTAGTGATTTCTGTTTTTTGTCCATTAGAAAGATTGTGGATTATAGTTCCAACAGGTATTTTTAAAACAATATCTTCTCCTTTTGCACCATCTTTAAGTTTAGCTTTTCCATCCTCTCCACCCTTAGCTTTAATTTCTTTTTGATATCTGAATTGTTTTAAAGCACTCAAATTAGAGACTCCTTCAAAATATATATTTCCACCTTCTCCTCCATTTCCACCAGCAGGACCTTTTGTCATTCTTGTTTTGTCAAAAGCAACCCTTCCCTTCCCTCCATTTCCTGCAAAAACTTTAATTGTTACGTCATCTATTAGCATATAATTATTAAACCACAACGAGTCTTTAAAATCAAATACCGGGCTTTGAACCCGGTATTGATAACTATTATTTTGTATTTAATTTCTTTTTTCTTTTTCTACTAATAATATATATAACCAATAATATAATTATTATTAATATAAGTATAAGCCATGGATATAACTGACCTTTAAATACTACATCAAATAATGAAGCATTTACCTCGTTACCATGTCCATCTTTTTTAATAACTTTTACTACATCTGTAATATTCTTTGTTTGATTAGAGTATGCTTCTGTTAATAAAGTTATTTCTTTTATATCTGCTGATTCCTCTACTTTTGCTGAAAAAGTAATTTTTATGGTTTCAGAAGGTTTTAATTCTTTAATAAATGCACGTTCTAATATTTTATTAGAGTATTTAACATCGTTAATTACTACATTTTTTATATCTTTTAAACCACTCTTTATTGTGTTTAGGATTATAAGATTATAAAGAGAGACATTTCCTTTGTTTTCAAGCTCGATATAAAATTCCACATCATCGTTTGCTGATACATTAACAGATTTTTGCCACTCTAATTTATCCAATGAAGAATTTCTTACAAAATTATTTAATGATAATTTAAAATTAGGAGAAGTTACTTTTTGAATAGTTTGAGTTTGTGTTCTTGATGGAATAGTTGTTGTTGTAGATGTTGTACTAGAAGGTTTTTCTTCTGTTTTTGGAGTTGTTTTTACTCCAGCTGTCGAAATCATAGCATCTACACTATCAGAAAAAATTATATCTAAACCATCTGAACTTATCATCCATGCTCTATAGCAATAAGTTTGATCTAATCCTAATGCATTATCGATAAATTTTTCATCTTCTCCAAAATAAATTGTAGGAGCTGTAGTATCATTAAACTTTGGACATGTATTAACACCTCTTTTAATCAAAACCTTATCTCCTCCTTCTCCAAGCTTCCATGTAATTTGAGCAGTGTTGTCTTTTAATACTGCATTAAATAGGCTTGGTTTATCTGGTTTTGCAATAAATTTAATAGGAGTTTCTACTTCAAAGCTCTTGCTTTCCATTTCTATTTTTAATCCCACATAATATGCCTTACCTTTTATTAGGTTTTTCAATGTATATGAGAATTCATTTCCCGCCTTTAAACCTTTGATTGTTTCTGAAGTATTTGTTAGATTTTTTTCGCTTGTTCCCCAGATAAATTTAGCACTGCAATTATTTTTTTCGCAATCCTTAATTTTTCCGTTTAATTTTACAGTTCCATCATTATTATCAGTTACATCTAAAATTTCAGCAGAAATCTTTCCACCATAATATACAATAGGACCACCGCCGCCGCCACCACCGCTTGAAGGCGTGCTAGTACTTACTGTTATTTTTACACTATCGCTTGCGGTTTTAGAACTTGCATCTGTTACTGTTAATGTGCATGTATATACAGTTCCTGAAGTAGCAGAACTTGGAACAGTAAATGTTGGATTAACAATTTTTGTATTACTTAATGTAATTGCATTATTACAACTCCAAGCATAAGTTAATCCTGATCCAGTTGATCCTGATCCATTAAGTTGTACAGTAGTTCCTGGAGTTACAGTTTGATCATTTCCAGCATCAGCTGTTAATGTTGGTCCACCACCTCCTGAACTTGATACAGTTCCAAAGAATATTATCATTCCATCATTAGGAGTACCTCCTGGTTTAATTTGCCCTAAATTAACAGTAGCAGTAGTTCCTGAAACAGAAACACTTACATCATCAATTTGGTATGCACTACCATTGTAGTTGTGATACCATTTTGCATTATTCTTGATTGTAATACTTTGAGATGATGATAGTCCTAAAGAGATGTTTTGAACATGGCTGTTAAAACCATCAGCTGATATTGTAGATGTTGCAGTAAAACTAGTAGCTGATCCGCTTGGAGATAAGCTTAGTGTAATCTTTGTATTATTAGCATTATCAGTTGAAGTATTGTGATAATATGTGTTAAATCTTAATTCATCTCCTGCTTTAACATTACTTAGAGATGTTTTCCAGTTAGAAGGATCCTGAGTATTGTTAGCTACTCTAAAAGGATAATCTCCTGAGTCTGTATTAAAGCTTTTTGGTGAAGTTGGAGGAGGTGTTATGGTTGTATTAGAAACATCAGCAAAAATTACAACGAAACCATCATTAGGAGTACCTCCTGGTTTAATTTGCCCTAAATTAACAGTAGCAGTAG
>DAOSDM010000021.1:0-1667 GCA_035362415.1 Candidatus Pacearchaeota archaeon | reverse complement strand
TCCAGTTAGAAGGATCCTGAGTATTGTTAGCTACTCTAAAAGGATAATCTCCTGACAATGTGTTAAAGGTAGAAGCACCAAATGCTGTTTGTAATGAGAAAAAAAGCATGCTCATTAAAACAAAACATAAAATAGTAAGCGTCTTACTTTCTATTTTTTTTATTAAATTTTTTATTTTTTTAAACATATATTTATTTATTATTTACTAATAAAAATATTATTACTTTTATTAATAAACAATAGGAATTGAGGGAGAAGATTTTTTATCTTCTACCCTCAAATATCTGGCGAAGGGGAAGGATTCATTCCTGGATCGTCCGCGGGAATGTCCGGAGATTGGCCTCCTCCTCCACTACCGCCACCTCCTGATGGTGTTGGTGTTGGTGATGTATAGTCGCCACCGCCTCCACTATCAGAATAGCTTATCCCTTTTTGGAGATAATATCCCTTTTGTGAGGGGTAGGCCATCACGCAGCTTATTTGCTGTGTGTATGGACTTACATCCACTACGACGGTCCACATATAGCCATCGCTGGAACTTGCTATTCTTTCAGTGCGGAAGCTCTTCTTTTCACCTGGATAATAATCGAAGGCATCCACCTCCGTTCTCATCCAGACTCTCTCCTCGTTGTTATCCCTCGTGAAAAGAATAGCAACGAAAGACTGATCAACATCCTTTACAAGCTTACCCTCCCTACTTATTTTCAGAAGGTCGACATTTAGGCCAAGATTTTCTTTGAAGAAAACTTCTATGGCTCTTATGTCAGATGGGGCCATACTTACCAAGTTAATCGATTGTGGCTTGGTTGAGATAGCTTCAATTTTCGGAAGCACCGAAAATGAAACTTCTCCTTCAATAGGAGTTTCTTTATAAGTTACCCCTATCGCCTTTATCATATATGTTCCGCCTTTTTCGAAGCGAAGCATATTTAGAGGTAGTAGGCCACTTACCTTGTTTCCTAGCTCGTCGGTGAGATATATTTCAGTAATAGAGACACTGTCGCCTGTATAGGCGACTTCGTACTCATAGAGCTGATTTGTTTCCAAAAGAGCGTCGGCAAGTACTATTACCTTTAATTCAGGATGAGTGAATATTTCAATTTCCACTTCATCTTTGTAAGGTGTATTCGGAGCTGTGACACTGATTTTCGCTGTGCCATTTTTGATGGCTGTGAATATCGCTTTTTCATTGGACACCTTTTTTACTGACCCTAGACTAGGATCATTTACTTCCCATTCCAGATATAAATCTGAAGGGATAGTTGCGGTGATTGTAACCTTATCTCCAATCTCTACTTGCGTAGAGGTTGGGGTTAGGGAAATTCTATCACTAACCTCAACATGCTCAGTTGGAGCAGGTGAAAGGAGTAATATGACAGCGATACCAAGCGCGATTATAATCGCGATAGCAACAAGCCCTTTAGGGGTTCCGTTGCCTTTTTTGATTAACCCTCTAATCCTTTCAAACATAAGATCCATCTCCTTCGCCGTGTATTTCCACGGCATGTTTCTTACGCTTTCGTATAAAAAGAATAAAGAACATACCGTAGAAACTTTTAAAAGAACTGTGCGGTTAATATAATATAAAAAGCGTATTTTGTCAAGCTTTTTGTAACTGAGTTCAAGAAACTATCGCAAAAGTATATAATAAAAATATAAATTAAGAT
>DAOSDM010000020.1:0-5438 GCA_035362415.1 Candidatus Pacearchaeota archaeon | reverse complement strand
TTGAGAGCTATTGACTATATAACTTGTCATAGGCTAGTTCATTTATTCTTTCATTGTATTCTTTATTAGATATGTTTCCATTACTTAGCATTGAGTTTAGTCCTGCGATGTAGTTTTGTTTGATTTGGGAGGAGGAGAGGGCGGCGTTGTATAATCTTACGTTATCAATAATACCTTGAAAAGAATTGCTTGCAGCATTACCACCAATATAAAATGATCCTGCGGTGTTTGGAGGAGTTAAATAATTATTATTTTTCGCCATCAACGAACCATTTCTATAGATTTTTCCACCATCTAAATTATATGTACCAACATAATAATACCAAGTATTATTTATTAGATCTAAATCATCGTATATATTATAAACATTAGATGCTAGTAATTTTAACAACACATTATCTCCCCAACCTTCATAACCAAATTCTATTTCGGGGCCAGCAGCATTATTTTTTTTTATAAAATAATACCAAACATCTGGTTCTAATCCATATTTTCTCGAAGGCTTAATCCATAAAGATATAGAAAAAGAATTCTTTATGTTCATACTGGCATTATTTCCACAATCAATATAAGCGCCACTTCCGTTAAAATTATAACATCCTCCCGAAACGCACTCTCTTATTGTATTATCTTTGTACTGAGCCCCAGCAACTACTCCATGATTATTTCCCCAGGAATCTTTTGTTATTCTTCCTGTTTCTTCTGGTTCATCAAATGTCCACTCAGATACTAGATTTAATAATAGTTCTTCCTGAACAGTGTTTGAGAATGTTTGAGCTTTAGCAAAGTTAGCTTTATCAATTGAAGAAGAAGTAGAGATCATTATTACTCCTGCTAGTATTCCTATTATTACTATAACAACAAGAAGTTCTATTAAGGTAAAGGATTTATTATTAGTTTTCATAAACTTTTTCTTAATACTTAAAATAATACCATGTATAATTAAAGGACGCAAACAATCATTTAACTATTATTAATAAATGCTTTTTTTAAGTATAATTTCAATACTGACTTACTAAAAAACACTGCATACGGTGTCTTTTAATAGTTTACAAACTCCTTTTTAAATCTTATTTAATTTCCACAGCTCTCTTTTAATGTGCCACACATTAAAGTACCTGGTCCAACATGAGAACCAATAAAAGCCCCTGTCATTGTTATTAAATCAATTTTAGTTTGTTTAGGATATTTACTTTCAAAAAGAAATTTTAATTTCTGTGCTTCTGCAAGATTATCAGCGTGACTAATCGCAATTCTATAGTTTACTCCTTTTGATAAAGCTTTTTTATTCAAACTCTCGAATTGTTTAAGTAAAGCCTCTGCTGTATTATTAGCATTCATTTTTAAATTTGCAGGTTTAACAACCCCATCCTCCATGTGAAGTATCGGCCTCATTCCAAGTTTTTGCATCTGTGAAAGAATTTTAGCTAAAACATGATTAATCCTTCCACCAACTTCCATTTGATCTGGATTTTCAGTCATTCCATAAAAATATGTTTTTGAAACAAATGTATTAATTTTATTAATAATTGTCTCTATGCTATCTTCTTGTTTGGCTATTTCAGCTGCCTTAATTGCTAGAAGAGTTTCCGCAGCATCAATATTATTTGAATCTATAATATGAATCTTTTTCTGTTTTTCTGAATCAAATAACTTTTTGGTCTGTAGAGCTGAATTATATGTTCCAGATATTTTAGAACTAATAGTAATACAAATTAATTCATCATTATTTTGAAATGCGCTATCAAAATATTTTTTAAATGTTCCCATGGATGGTTGAGAAGTTTTTGGAATCGATTTAATGCCTTTTTTAAGAGCATCTCTCATTTTTTCAAAAATATTTTCACCAATCAAATTCCCCTCTTCTGGCCAATGAAGATATGAATCAATTGCAATAATTCCATATGTATTTTTCACTTCTTCTGTAATAGAAGCAAAGTTACAAACTATAATTGCTATTTTTTTCATATTTTGTTGTTTATGCTTTTCCGCAGCAATTTTTATACTTTTTACCTGATCCACATGGACAAGGATCATTTCTAGTCACTTTAGAATCATTATTTTGAATTACTTGTTTTACTTCTTCTTTTGGTTCTACCCTTATTTGAGCTCTTAAAATAGAATCAATAATCATAGAATCCATTGTATTAATTAAATCCTCATACATCCTTCTTCCCTCTTTTTTATACTCTATTAAGGGATCTCTTTGACCATAGGCTCTAATTCTAACTGAATCTCTTAAAGAATCCATATTTTCTAAATGTTCTGTCCACATAGTATCAATGACTCTTAGGGCAGCGATTCTCTCAATTTGTTTCATGTTTTCTTCACCAACTTCCTTTATTTTATTCAAATAGGTTTCTTTGTCTTTTCCTAATTTTTCTATTTTTTCAAGCATTAATTCCCTTAAAGTGCCATCTTCAGCTCTTTGTAATATATCATCTCTTTCTTTATATACTCTTGTTCTTTGAATATTTAAAACATCGTCATAATCAAGAGTATGTTTTCTTGAGTCAAAATGCATTCCTTCAATTTTAGCTTGAGCAGATTCAACACTTTTAGATATGAGAGAGTTTTCAATTGGCATATCATCTGGAATATTTAGTCTCTCCATAAGTATTTTCATTCTATCTCCGCCAAAAATTCTAATCAAATCATCTTCAAGAGATAAATAGAATTCTGAAAAACCAGGATCACCTTGTCTTCCAGCTCTTCCTCTAAGCTGATTATCAATTCTTCTAGCCTCATGCCTTTCTGTACCAATAACATAGAGTCCTCCGAGTTTTTTAACCTCTTCTCTCTCTTCTTCTGTGCCTGGATTTCCTCCAAGAAGAATATCTACTCCACGACCAGCCATATTAGTTGCCACAGTTACAGCTCCTTTTTTACCAGCCTGAGCAATAATTTCTCCTTCTCTTTCGTGATTTTTTGCATTTAAAATATTGTGTGGAATTCCTTCTCTTTCAAGAAGTTTCCCTAAATATTCATTTTTATCAATCGATGTTGTTCCTACAAGTACTGGCTGCCCTAACTCATATTTTTCCTTAATTTTTTTAGCAACTGCATCAAACTTTGCTTTCTCTGTTTTATATATTTTATCTTTTAAATCCTCCCTTACTGTTTTTTTATTAGTAGGAATAATTATTACATCAAGTTTATACACCTTATCAAATTCCTCAGCTGAAGTTACAGCTGTTCCTGTCATTCCAGCTATTTTACTATATATTCTAAAATAATTTTGGAATGTAATTGAAGCTAATGTAAGTGATTCTGGGTTAACTTTTACCCCTTCTTTTGCCTCAACTGCTTGATGAAGCCCTGATGACCATCTTCTACCTGGCATAAGTCTTCCAGTAAACGGATCAACTATAACAATTTCTCCATCTTTCACAACATAGTCTCTGTCTCTAAGAAAAAGAACATTTGCCTTAAGAGCCTGCTCCAAGTGATGTAAATATTTTATACCTCTTTCATTATAAATATCACCCTCGCCTAAAATATTTTCTATTTTATTAATTCCTGCCTCAGTTAGAGTAACTGCTTTTAGTTTTTCATCAACTTCATAATCAGTCTCTTTACTTAATCTAGGAATAATTTTTGCAAACTCTATATACCACTTAGATGATTCAGCGTCTGGAGCAGAAATAATTAGTGGAGTCCTAGCTTCATCTATTAAAACAGAATCCACCTCATCAACTATAACGTAATTTAAATCTCTCTGAACTTTCTGTTCTAAATCAAAGACCATGTTATCCTTTAAATAATCGAAGCCAAGCTCATTATTTGTTGTATATGTAATATCTGCTAAATAGGCCTCCTTTCTTGTACAGGGCCTTAAATAGTCTTCAACAACCTTAAATCCTCCTAAGGTATCTCTTACTTTATCCTCCTCTTCTTCTTTTTTAAAATTAGGATCGTATATAAAGGATTGATCATGGTTCAAACAAGACACGGAAATACCTAAATAATTATATATTTGACCCATCCATACCATATCTCTTCTCGCAAGATAATCATTTACAGTAACTAAATGAGCACCTTTTTGTGAAAGTGCATTTAAGTAAAGAGGAAGTGTGGCTGTTAGTGTTTTACCCTCTCCTGTTTTCATTTCAGCAATTTTACCTTGATGTAAAACAATACCACCAATAAGTTGCACCCTATAGTGTCTTTGATTTAAAACTCGTCTAGACGCCTCTCTTAAAAGCGCGAAAGCTTCAGGAAGTATATCATCCAAAGATTCTCCTTTTGAAATTCTATCCTTAAATTCTTGTGTTTTTTTGGAAAAATCTTCTTTTTCTAAACTTTGAAAAACCTCTTCTAGGCTATCAATCTTATCTAATGTTGGATTCAAACTTTTGATATATTTTTCATTTGCATCCCCAAAAATTTTAGTTAAACTAAGCATAAATTTATTATATACAAAAAAACAAAATAATCAATAAAAACTTATTTTATATTATAAAATTTAGGGATAATCATTGATGATAAATGAATATCCGGAGAGTAATATTTTAAATTTTTAGCTTCCTTAAATTGTTTAAATCTTGTAATTAAGGTTCTTAAATTAATTTCTGAAATATTAATTTTTTTTGAAGATAATATAATTCCCGAATCTGATAAAATTTGATTTGAAGGTGCTCTTAAAAGTGTTGAATGCCTAAAAATAGATTTTAATAATTTTGAATTTTCTTTAATACTTACAGAATCGTTTAAATCACCTAAAAATAAAGACACCATTCCCTCTTTTGTAAGAGATTTAAAGGCAGACTTAAAAAAATCCCTATTTCTTAAATTAGGATTTTTTGTATCAATAATTATAACATCAAAGTAATTTTCAAAATTCTTAATATAATCTATAGAATTATCATATATTATTTTAATTTTTGAGTTTTCTTTTACTTCTAAATTAGAAAAATTATTTTGAAGAGCTTCATGAGCTTCCCTATTTTCTTCTATGAGATAGACTTCATTTATACTTTTATGCTTTATAACCTCTTTTAAAATACCCCTATCAGCATCACTAATTATTAAAACTTTATCTGGTGTTGGATGAGAGAACATTATGGAGTGAACCATCATTTCACTAAATATAAATTCATTTTTTTCAATTAAATGAATAAAACCATCTAATATAAATATTTTCCCTAAAAGTGAGTTTTCAATTATTTCTATTTTGCTATCTTTGTTCTTTTTAGAATAAACACTTTGTTTAACCTTATATCCGATTCGAAAATCGTCTTTGTCTAGCTTTTCATAAAAATACTTCATTTTTGAACTACTTAATTTATTACACTTCAAAATCAAGACTTATATCTTTTCAAAAAAACAATCAACGTTAATATTATTTATCTTGTTTCTCTGTATTTTTTAATCTGAATCTGAAGCTGATCTTTGACTTCAACAATAGCTTTTCTTAAATCATCCATCGTTGATTCTGC
>DAOSDM010000019.1:0-5931 GCA_035362415.1 Candidatus Pacearchaeota archaeon | reverse complement strand
TTTTCTCCCATCAAGTCTTGATAGGTCTTTGCTGTTTTTAGATCGGCTTTAAGCTGCTCGATCATTTCGGGAGTTAGTTCCATTGTGTAAATCTCCTTTTGGATAATAGTTAAAAGTAATTAGTTTTTTACAATTTGAAAACCCTTAACGGATTTTCGCCAAGTTAAGTGCTGTTCCGCTACGCTCCACAGCACTTAACTAATTTCTTACTTTAACCATTTACACAGAATTATTTACACTCCCTTTTCTTATATTGTAAAAAAAAGCACTCATAATAAACTCAAATCTGTTTCTATTTAAGTCATAATAGCTGCAACGCTGGTAATTCAAGATTCGCTTCATATATGCAAACGGTCTTTCAACTTTATTTCTTACTGTTGAAAGTAATCTGTTGAATCTTATCTCAGCTTTACTCAAGGTTTTATTGCGATATCCCTTTGCAAGAATACCATCGAAAATATTGTTTTTCTCAAGCTTCTTTCGTCTGTTTTTGTTTGCATAAGCTTTATCAGCAAATATTGCCTCTTCGGTGTAATCAACTAATTGCTCAAAGGCATTTGAATCGTGAAGGCTGGCTTTAGTAAACTCTACGGTTTTGATTATCTCGCTTTCCTCGTCAATTGCTATGTGTCCTTTATAACCATAGTAGGTTTTACCTCGTTTTTGTGTGAAATCTGCATCTTTGACCCTATTGCTGCCTGATGTTGCCTGAGCCTGTTTTATTGTTGCATCGACTATGGTTCCTTTGCCTACTATCAGATTAAAACTCTTTAGTTGTTGGTTGAACTCGCAAAATAATTTTTTATCTAACCCCAGACGGGCAAACATCTCTCGGTAACGACAGATTGTTGTTTCATCTGATATTGAATCCAGACTGTTTAATTCAAGGAAGATTTGGAAACTGCGTCTATCAGCTATTTCTTCTTCCAATCTTGGATCAGAGAGATTATATATAGTCTGTAGAATAAAGCATTTAACTATAACCAGTAAATCTATTGTTCTTCTTCCGGCTGGTGAGTTATTCTCTTTTTGTTTTGATATTACTTTCTCTAGTGGCTTAAGCAGTTTCTCCCAATCAATCTTTGATTTTATTATTTCTAATGCTTGTTTGCTTTGTGTTTTAATATGCTTATTAAAAGTATAATTTGCTGCTGAAGTAAATAGATCGGTATTATTTATTTTGTTGCTTCTCATTTTTATTCCTTATTTTTTTTGCAGCCAATGGTATTTAAATTTTTAATTAATATCAATTAATTTTTCAGCGGTTTCTAATATTTATTAGTATTTCTTTACTTTATTAATTTACTCTATACTTTTAATTAGTTAACTAAATAAAAATACCACCACTGAAGGATTATTTCTTGTTTTATTCTTCTCCAATAATAATTCTTTCAATTCGTTTTTTAAGAATATTGGTAATATTTTGCCAATCATATTCAGAAACTGACTTAATAATGTCTTCAGAATTATAACTATCATAATTATCAAGTAATTTTTTTAACCCATAGGCAAATGCTTGGGGTGAATCTTCAATTAATATTCCATTTTTCTCCGAAACTAGTAACTTATTCTCTTTTGTATTAGTGGCTATTACAGGGATTCCTTTTAATAGAGCTTCAAGCAACTTTGTTGATGGTTGGTTAGTGTATGCTGGTATAATAGGTATATATACAACAGCAACGTCTGCTCTATCATAATATTCATCTAGTTCTGTAACCTTTTTACGTCCGTGGAATGTAACAATTTTAGTTAAATGATTCTTTTCAACAATTTCTTTTAATCTTTTCTCAACATCCTTTGTTCCATAACCTACTATATCATATCTTATTTTTTCTAACCCGCGTATATCACTTAAGTAAATTTTCAAACCTTCGATTGTATCTTCTATCCTCCTAGTATTTAAGACACCTACATATAAAATCTGAAAAGCACTAGTTTTTTTTTTATTTCTTTTTTTAGAAATATTACCGCCAACAGGTAAAATCATAGTTTTTCTAACATTAATATTCAATTCAGATTTAAGATTTTCTGAAACAATATTTATATAATTAAAAAAATTACTTTCAAATTTTATGCGCCGATTGGCTTTTTTTCTTTTTTTTTCATCGATACCGATACTACCAGTTCTAATATCAAGTAAAATTTTATTTGCAGGTGCAAATAATTTTATTAAAAAGCATTTACTAAAGAATTCTACAAAAATCATATCAGGTTTTTCTTTATAAATAGCAATAATACCATAAATAATTAATCTAAATATTTCTATTCTTGAATATCTGATTTTTGGTCTAATGTAATTGACAATAACAAAGTCATGTTTAATTTTATCAAGATTGTCATCATAGCATATTACTTCAAAATCATAACTCATGCCAATATACTTGGTGTAAAAATAATAATCAGTAAGATAACCAAATTGAGTTTTCGAAATTAACAGTAACTTATATCTTTTTTTCTTTTCAAACGTGATCACTTTTCTATTCTTTCCCTTTGATTTTATCTATAATTATATTTTTTATAAATAAGTACTCTTTAGTCTTTTTTTCTTCTTGAAAGATTATAAAAATCAAGGCTCCAATAGATATTTGAGTTAGTAATTTCCATGCATATGGTATTGGAAGAATTATTCCTGTTAGATAAGTTATTAACCCCGCAATAAGTGATATAAAGAATGCTGGGGATATATCCTTAATTTGATGTATGATTGGGTACCCAATTAACTTACCAGAAGAAAAACTGTTGAGACAGTAAGAAATAAAAGAGTGAATAATCATCCCAATAATCATCATTTTTATGCCTAAAAATATTCCAAGTATTATGAAAGGAATTGAAAAAAATTTATTAAAAAATTGGAGTTTTATCAACAAATCACCTCTACTTTTGATTGATATAATATTTAAATTCAAAGTTTGCAGTGGATAAAACATACCAACAAAACAAAGTAGTTGAAGATAAATTACTGATGGTAGCCAATTCTGACCAATTAATAAAATAGTTAGAGATTCTGCAGTTGCTGACATCATGAACATTAAAAAAAAAGTGACTAACATTGTACTTTTTATCAAATTCTGATATGCAATTCTTAATCTAGAGATATCATCTTGCATTGAAGCTAAAACTGGATAACTTACTCTTCTCACTATACCTGTAATATCTTGTGATGGTAAATTTTTAAATCGATCTGCTCGGGTATAATATCCTAGTTCAACAACTGAGAAATACTTACCAATAATTAACAAATAAATATTATTATAAGTTGTCTCAATAAGGTCATAAAGCAATAATTTATAAGCGAATGAGCGCATTTCTTTAAATGATCGTACACTAAAATTAAAGCTTGGCTTCCATTTACCCCAAGACCATAACAATCCTGAAGTAATACTATATTCTAATATTGTTTTGATAACTAAACTCCATACCCCATAATCTTTAAAGGCCATCCAAATTCCCACGATTCCTGAGCCAATTGAAGAAATAACTGATATTTTGGCTTGTCGTTTAAAGTCAATTTTTTTAATCAATTTAATCCTTTGGACAATAGTTAAAGAATTAATAATGAGACCTATACCTAATACTTGAATAATTGATTTAAGTTGTGGCTCATTAAAAAAATCACTTATTAATCCTGCTGAAAAAAAAAGAATCAAGTAAAAAATGCAACCGCTCAAGAGATTAAAATAAAATACAGTTTCAAAATCAATTTTTGTGCAATCCTTTTTGTTCAATAATGCAGTAGAAAAACCACTATCAATAAATGAGTTGGAAATCGCTATTAATATCGTCGCCATACCAATTAATCCAAATTCAAATGGTGATAAAAGTCTTGCAAGAACAATACCAATAAAAAAATTAATTGAAAGTTTTGAAAAATTGTCAAAAAAACTCCAAGAAAGTCCAGTTAAAGTTTTTTTTGTTAAAGACATTTTGATTTTGACAAAATATGAAAAATTATAAGTTGGTGAAGAATAATATATATTCTTAAAGTAATGAATAAAATATCCTATTCCATCATTATTAAAATAAGATATTTTATTCTTTAAAGGAGATTATTATTTTTTTTTGCAAATAATCATTTGTGTTGCCTGAACCTGATTAGAAATTATGTGATTAATAACTTCAAAATGATTAGAAATATACTCCTCAAATTCATTAAATGTCCATTCTCTTATATGAGTACTGTTACTTGGGGGTCCATAAAATAAATCGGAAGTTTGATAATGGAGTAAATCTCGAGCTGGTGTACTAATTATTAACAACTTAAATTTTATACTTTTAATATAATTAAGTAACACATCAGGATTAATTAGGTGTTCTATAACATCAGCACAAATAATCAAGTCAGTTTCAATATTGTTATTAATTTCAAAATTTGAAAATATCCATTTTCTATTAGGATATTTCTCATTTAAAAATTGAAATGTAGGATTTACTTCTGAACCTATAGTTTCATATGTCCCAAGATATTTTATAAGTTTATAACCTGAGCCACAACCTATGTCAAAAACTTTTGAAAAATTTTGTTCTAACATTATTTCCTTTGCTTTCTGATATACTTCTAATTGCCAATCATCATTATTATTTGTTGCATCAAATTGTCTATATCTAAGTCTATGAATATATCGATTACTGATACCATACTTAGTTTTATGAAATCTTTTAAGACCAATCATTGGCAAAAAGAATGAAATTCTTCTTGATATTAAAAAAATAAACTGTTTTATCATTTTCATTCAATAATTTTAGATTCTAATCAACTTTAATTTTCAATCTCTATAATAAGTAGATTATTGATAAAAGATTGTGTCTTCCTTTTATTAGGTCTAGTCTTGCAAAACAATATTTAGTTACTTCATTTATAATTAGGAATATACTGCAATAATATTTTTTGAAAATATTTCATTCAATTTATTACCACATTTGCAACGTGGGTAAAATCCCTGCTTTGTGTACCGTCACCAAAAATTATTGGCTGTTTATCATTCATAATAGCTTTTATAAATAATGGTATAACTGCGGAGTATTGAGAATTAGGATCTTGTTTTGGTCCGAATACATTAAAATATCTTAACCCAACTGTTTCAATTCCGTATAACCGGGAATAAACGTTACAATATTTTTCACCTGCCAGCTTACTTACCGCATATGGTGAAAGGGGATTAGGCATCATCTTTTCGTGTTTTGGTAATTCCGGATTATCTCCGTAAACTGAAGATGATGAAGCATACACCACACGTTTAACTCCTGCATCTTTTGCAGCTTCAAGGATATTTAATGTACCAACAACATTCACCTCGTTGCTTGTTATAGGGTCTTTAATAGAACGCGGCACAGAGGGCAGTGCAGCCTGATGTAAAATAACATCTATCCCTTTAACAGCCTGTTGTACAATATGGTAAGAGCGGATATCGCCCTCGATCAATTCGATATCTTTATTAAACTGCTTTAAGTTTTCCCGTTTACCTGTAGAAAAATTATCCAAGACTCGAACTGTGTATCCGCGTTTTAATAATACTTCAACAATATTAGAACCGATAAAACCAGCACCACCTGTAACTAAGAAATTCAAAATATTCACAAGATTTATTTTATGAAATTCAATTTACGAATTTTCAGAATTAATAACTGAATTTTTTTTCATCTAACTCAAGAGGGGGGGAAGAGGAAAGAACTCGGAAATCAGGACTCGGAAGAAAGAACTCAGGACTCAGAACACAGGACTCAGGAGTCAGAAGTAAGGAGTCAGAAGTAAGAAGTATTATGATTAAATGACTACAAATGACTTAATGACTTTTTTCTGTCCTGTCCCTCTCTTTTTAAGAGAGGTTAGGTGAGTTAACAGGGTTAGAAGTGAGAAGTCAGAAATCAGGACTCAGGACTCAGAAGTCAGAACACAGAACTCAGAAGTCAGGAGTATTACGATTGAATGACTAC
>DAOSDM010000018.1:0-7377 GCA_035362415.1 Candidatus Pacearchaeota archaeon | reverse complement strand
AATGGTTATTCCTGTAAAAAATTCTATTTTTAAAGTATATAAAAAATCTGAAGATGAATTAGAAAAAGAAGAAATTCCCGGTTTTGTTTTTGTTCCCTTGATTTATTAATTATCTCAAAATTGTTGACTAATTGTAACAAAATGATACAATTAGGACATAATATGATTCAATTAATTGAGAGACAAAAAAGAATATTAGGATTTATTTCAAAAAATCCAAAAGTTCAGAATAAAGACATTCTTGATCATCTAAACGGCGGGATATCAAGAGCAACAGTTGCAAGAGACCTAGATTTTCTGTGTAAAAATAATTTGATTGAAAGATCAGGTAAAGGAAGGAGTGTTTATTATTCTGAAAAAATATCTAATAAATTACTTTCATACATTGATGTAATTGATTATTTTGAAAAAGACCCTGACGAAAGAGAACTTTCATCAAAAAACTTTAATTTAAAAATTTTTGAAAAAATTAACAATTTATTTTTTGAAGAAGAACTTAAAGAAATAGATGAGTTAAATATTGATTATAGAAAAAGAGTTAAAAAATTAAGCCCGACTATTTTAAAAAAAGAATGGGAGAGGATGATCATTGAACTTTCATGGAAGTCTTCTAAAATTGAAGGCAATACATATGATTTGATTGATACAGAAATATTAATCAAAGAAAATATCGAAGCCCAAGGACATAAGAAAGAAGAAACGATTATGATTTTAAATCATAAGAAAGCTTTGGATTTTATCTTAAAAGAAAAAAATGATTTTAAAAAAATCAGTTTTAGAGATATAGAAGATGTGCATTTTTTATTAACTTCAAACTTAGGAATCAAAAAAGGAATAAGAAATAATCTTGTTGGAATTTTTGGCACAAACTATACTCCACTTGATAATAAATACCAGATTAGGGAGGTTTTAGAAGAATTGATTAAATTAATTAATGAAACAAAACATCCAATAGAAAAAGCTTTGATTATTGGTTTTCTTTTACCATATATTCAACCTTTTGAAGATGGAAACAAGAGAACATCTAGGATTTTGGCAAATGCGGTTTTATTAGCTTATGATTATACTTTACTTTCTTTTAGGAGTATAAACGAAGCTGATTACAAAAAATCGTTAATCTTATTTTACGAACAAAACAATGTGAGATTTTTTAAAGAATTGTTTATAGACCAATTTAAGTTTTCTACTTCAACCTACTTCAGATAATTGTCTTCTAATAAAAACAAGTGTTCCTGCAGAAAATAAGGAGATCGCAAACATTGTTTTTAAAGGATAGTTGTGGTTTTCTTTTTTAATTTCTTCGGTTGAAGAAATATATAATTTAGAAGAATTATTTGTTTCAGGAATTGTTGTAGAAGTGGTAACAATCTTTATGTTAATTTGATTGGGTGAGCCTCCTTTATTTGAACTACTTTGCCATGAATTATCTATTCTTTCTGCTGTTTGTTTTGTTTTATTATCTCCGACAGTCCAACCAGTTTCAAAATCAGCCACATCTATTATATTATCTTTATCATCCTTTAGTATAATTTTTTCTCCTGTATTTTTGATTGAACCAGTAAAAATAAGATCTGCTTTTATTTTAGAAAGGGTAGTATCATCTGTTCTTTCTAAAATGTAAAAACTATTAGCTTTTATTATTCCTTTTAATTCTATTTCTTTTTTGCCAATAATTATTTTATAATTTTCAAGAGAGATGTTTTTATCCGAAGTATTGTATAATTCAATCCATTCATCATTTGCGCTATTTTCTGTACCCATCCATGCAATTTCATTAACCAAAACATCTTTTGCAAAAACAATATTGAAAGAAAACAATAGTACTATTAGTATTAGAGCATTGGAGGTTGGTGAGAAGGACATATTTTTAAATGTTTGTATGTTTTTGGTGTAACAATTCTTCCTTTAGGTGTCCTTTGTATAAGTTCAAGTTGCATAAGATATGGTTCGTATATTTCTAGAATTGCTCTTTCTTCTTCATTTGTTGCTGCTGCAAGTGCTTGTATTCCGACAGGACCCCCATTGAATTTATTTATAATTGTTGATATAATTTTTCTGTCTTCTTTTTCTAGTCCAAGTTCATCAATTTCTAGAAAATCTAGTGATTTTTTTGTAATATCATATGTAATAATGCCGTTTCCTTTTACTTCAGCGAAATCGCGCATTCTTTTTAGAAGTTTGTTAGCAATTCTTGGTGTGAAACGAGATCGCTTAGCAATTTCTTCAACCGCATCATTTTCGATTTTAGTTTTTAAAATCACAGAAGATCTTTTAATGATTTCTTGAATTTCTTTTTCAGAATAAAAATTCAATTGAAATGTAGCTCCAAACCTTCCTCTTAAGGGGGAGGTTATAAGATCTAGTCTTGTTGTTGCTCCAATTAAGGTAAAACGTGGAAGTTTAAGATCAATCGTTTTGGCCATAGGGCCCTTTCCTAAAATTAAACTTAATTTAAAATCTTCCATAGCAGAATAAAGATATTCTTCTATCATATGATTAATTCTATGAATTTCATCAATGAAAAGAATATCACCTTCCTTAAGGTTAGTTAAAATGGCAACAATATCGCCAGATTTTTCTATAACAGGACCAGCAATTACTTTAATTCTGCTTTCTGTTTCGTTTGCGATCAAATTTGCAAGTGTGGTCTTACCAAGTCCTGGTGGACCATAAAACAAAAGATGATCGGGAACTTCATCTCTTTTCTTTGCAGCAGACAAAATAATTTTTAAATTATCTTTTATTTTTTCTTGCCCTATATATGAATTCCATGTTGTAGGTCTTAATTCCGAATCTAAAATATCATCATTTTTAGAGATATTTTTAGAATTACTCTTGACATTATTCATAAACTATGTTATATATTATTTTAGGATTAGAACTATTGTTGAGGCGGGGGTAATTACGGGGATATTCTTCAGTTAATGGGTACTCTGGTTCAGGCTAGACTACACCTCGAGAGTGTCTTTAAACTTTCAGCCAGTACGCTAGAAGTCACCCCCTCCTCAGTAATGGTTCTTTTTTTATCCAGCTACTCTTTTAATTTCATTTAGAGTAGTTTCTCTTTTTAATACTTTAATTAATCCATCTTGCTTTACTGTGGTCATTCCTTTTTGAATGGCTTTTTCTTTTAACCCTACATGTGAGTTTGAGGATAAGATAAAGTTTTTTATTTCATTATCTAATACAAAAGCTTCAAATATTCCAACTCTTCCTTTATACCCAGTGTTGTTACAAAAATCACATCCTTGTGCTTTTGGAATAAGTATAGAATCATTTAATTCTACAAATGGTAATTCTTTTTTTAAAAACTCTAATTCTTCGGAATTAATTTTTTCTAATTTCATACATTTTGGACATACTTTTCTTATAAGCCTTTGAGCAATGATAATATTTACGGCTGGAGCAATATTTGTAGGAGTTTCTCCTAATGCTTCAAGTCTAGCAATTGATGACGTAGCATCATTTGTATGAAGAGTCGATAAAACAAGATGTCCTGTAAGAGCTGCCTGAATTGCAATTTTGGCAGTTTCTTCATCTCTAATTTCTCCTACAAGTAACGTATCTGGATCTTGTCTTACAATCGATCTTAGTCCTGATGCAAAATCATAACCCCTACTTTCATTTACCTGAGTTTGAGTAATTCCATTTAAGTGATATTCAATAGGATCTTCGATAGTGATAACTTTATTATCAGGTCTACTTATTTTTTTTAAAAAAGCATAAAGTGTGGTTGTTTTACCAGATCCTGTAGGGCCAGTAACAATGATCATACCGTTTGGCTTTTCAATTTCTGCATTAAAAAGTTTTTCCAAATCAGGTCTTAATCCTAATTCCTCTAAACTAATTAAGTTTTTAGGATTTAAGATTCTCATAACAACAGCTTCTCCGTATTCAGATGGGAGAGTTGAAACTCTGATTTCGATTTCACTTTCTTCGAATTTAATCGAAAATCTGCCATCTTGAGGTTTTTTTTCGATATTCAGCTTAAGTTTACTTAATAGCTTTATTCTTGATAAAAATTTTTTATAACGTTCGTTTTCTATTTCAGCTATACTTACAAGCATTCCATCTAACCTTGCTCTTATAACAGTTTTTTCTTGAGAGGGTTCTATGTGTATGTCAGATCCTTTTAAAATAATAACGCCTGACATTATTATTTTTAATAAATAAGTAATGTCTTTATCTAAATTATCTAAAAATAACTCTTCTAATTTTTTAAGATGTAAAATATTGTCTTTAAAAAATTGTTCTTCTTCTTTAGAGATAATTATTTCTCCTACGATTTCCTCCATATTATTTTAAAATATTTAATACTTCTTGTTTGTCTAAGTTTTCTTTAGAAAAAATACCTCCATTATTTTTAATTTGAGCATTAAAGTGGTTTTTTATTTTTTCTAATACATCACTATTTTTAGAATAAAATATGCAGTGTTTATTATTAAAAATTAGTATAAAATTAGGTATAAAAAGATAGTCTTTTATAATCTGAAGTATAAAAGGAATATCTAATTCATTTAAGTTATTTATTTCAGATAAATATATATTTTCTTTAAATTCTGTTTTATTTAAAACAGAAATAAAACTTTTTATCTTGTTAACTGTATCGAGTTTACCTCCTTTTTCTGTTAATTTTTGAATTGTTCCTATTTCTCCTTCTTTAACACCTGCAAGAAGAACTGAGGCAATATTTTTATCAATAATGTTTTCATCTAAATTATTACATAAAACTTTTGAAACAGAGGCGCCGTTTTCAATCAAATTTATCTGTCCAAATCTTTTATTTAAATGGCTATTATCAATATTAATTATTTTTACATTATTAATATTTGTAAAATCATTTGAAGCATTTTCAAGTTCTTTTAAATTTTTAAAACCAATCCCTATAATCAAATCACAGCAAGGACTTTCTTTTGAGTTAATTATTTCACACTTAAGATTTTCTGAAGAAATATCTTTATCTTGTGGGGTTAAAAACAGTTTTATGCTTTTATCAGTCTTTTCATAAAATATATCAGAGATTTGTTTATTTACACTTAAAACAATTTGGGGGATGGTTTTTAGTTGAGGGAAAATAGGTAAATTTTTGTTAAGCTTATAATAAGCTTGTTTATTAAGTTTTTTGGTGATTAAAAAAAGCACTAGAGCAGTTGCTACAAAGTCTACATTTTCATGATCAGCAATAACAATTCCAATGTTTTGTGATTTTTTTAAATCTTCAATCATTGTTTTAAAGTTAGTTCATTTTTAGGCAAAAGTCAATGTAGACTTTATTATACTAATAATGTATAATGGAACTAAGATAAATTATCGGTTCCATTGGACAAATTAAATATGGATAGTCTAATAGCAAAATTATATCAATCATCTAAAACAATCTTAACTAGTAAAGATTTGGCTTTGATTTGGAACATAAATAATAAAGAAAGTTTATACTCTACAACTGCCTATTATGTTAAACGAAAAGTTTTGAAAAGATTAACTCGTGGAGTTTTTGCTAAAAATAAAAACTATAATGTTAAAGAATTAGCAACTAGCATTTATACTCCTTCTTACATTACTTTTGAAACCGCTCTTCGCGAGGCTGGTGTTATTTTCCAACATTATGATACGACTTTTGCTGCTGGTCCATATTCCTTAACTAGAAAAATAGACGGGTCAATTTTTGTTTTTAGAAAATTAAAGGACGAAATATTGTTTAATTCAGCTGGTGTCATTAGCGAAGATAACTATAGCATTGCTACCACTGAAAGAGCATTTTTGGATATGATTTATTTATTTCCGAATTATTATTTTGATAATTTAAAATCAATAAATTGGGAAAAGTGTGTGGAAATTTCAAAGATTTATAATAACAAACAAATGATAAAGCGTTTGGCTAAATATCAAAAAAAATATGCTTAATAAAGAAAAACATCAATTAATAATGGGAAGAATTTTGAAAGATATTTATTCCGATATTTCCAGTAGTCCACTTTTGGGATTTAAGGGCGGTACTTGTGCCTATTTTTTCTATAACTTACCAAGATTTTCAGTGGATTTAGATTTTGATTTATTAGTAGTTAACGAAGAAAACAAAAAACTAGTTTTTGAAAAAATTGTTAAGATTTTAGAAAAGTACGGTCAAATTAAAGATCAATACATTAAAAGATTTACAATTTTTGTTTTACTTTCTTATGGCGATGACGATCATAATATTAAAGTCGAAATTAATATTAGAAATGTAGCGAAAAACATTAAAGATTATTATGAGGTGAAGGAATATCTTGGTATTTCTATACTTGCGGCTGAAAAGGATTATCTATTCGCAAGCAAGCTTGCTGCTTTGACATCAAGAACTGAAATTGCTATGAGAGACATTTATGATATTCATTATTTTGCTCAGAATAATTGGGATATTAATGCTGAGGTTATCAAAGAAAGAACTGGGAAAACAATCAAGGAATATTTAGCAGATTGTATTGTTTTTATTGAGAAAATAAAAGACAATCAGATGTTGCAAGGCTTGGGTGAACTTATTGACAGCGAGAAAGAAAAAACATGGATAAGAAACCATTTAAAAACCGATTCTATCTTTATGCTCAAAAATTATATGTCAGTGTTAAAATAATAGAAATGGAATATATTACTAATTCAGAAAAGGAAACAAGGGGTTTAATTAAAGAGATATTAAACATTTCTCCTTTTTTAAATAATGCAACAGTCTATATTTTAGAGGGAGATCTTGGAGCAGGAAAAACAACTTTTGTAAAAGGGCTCGAAGATATGTTTAACATACAAATCAAAAGTCCTACATTTAATATAATTAAAAGGTACAAGATAAACTATAAAGGATTCAAGAACTTGTACCATATAGATTTTTATAGAGTGCACGATGTGGAAGGATTAAATTTTGAAGAAATTTTAAAAGATAAACAAAATTTAATTTTTATTGAATGGGGAAGCAATGTTAAAAAAAGTATTCCTGATTTTGCAAAATGGATATTTTTTGAATATATAAATAAGGGTAAAAGAAAAATAATCTATGAATCAAATTAAAATAATTAATTTAGTAGTTTGGTTTTTATTTGTTATAGGAATTATGACTATAATAAACTTTAGCACAGATAATTCTTTGGCAAGTATTTATAAAGTTTTTAATCCTTGTGATATAAAAAATATAAACAATTGTTCAAATAATGAGTTAAAAATATTAATTTTAGAAAACTTGGAATAATATATTTGCATTCTAAAATTACTTTGATATAATGTACTCAATAATAACTTAAACAATAATGTGTCTTATGCAAAAGAATATAAAACAGTCCTCTTTCACCTTGATTGAACTTCTTGTTGTTATAGTAATCATAGGAATCCTCGCAGGAGTAATAGTAGTAT
>DAOSDM010000017.1:0-8239 GCA_035362415.1 Candidatus Pacearchaeota archaeon | reverse complement strand
GTATTAGAAAGCGTTTTTCATTTCATGCCGGTTTTGTATTGGATAAGTCTAGAAGTTGACGTCAATTTAACATGTTGCTATAATATTTTTAATTATAAATAAAAGAAAAAATATGAAACACAAACTTCTAGTTCTCTTTGCAGCATTTTTAATGCTCATTTTTTGTTGCTTTGTTGGCGTAAAAACCTATGCTCAAACATTAGACCCTATGCCAATTAATCCTTCTTGCAGTCTTCAAACTATTCAAAATTGTGATAGAAATGGTTTGATAATGATTCTTATACAACTTATTTTACAAGAAACAGATACCCCTAGCATTAGCAATGTTCCAAGGCAGGAAATAAGTAATGAAAGAGTTATAAGTGCATCAAACTTTGAAAATGGTTTAATCACAAATGCTCAATTTGGTTATCCAGATGTGAGTTGCCAAGGCGGCAAATGTACATGGAAAGGTTTAATTTTGAGTAGTCCTTGTGGAGACACTTCAGTCTGTGCATCCAAAGCTGAATCTCAAGAAACTTTAAACCTTCCTGAAAGTTTTTCTAATGTTGTCTTGAAGAATGTCCAATTTGATGATAATGGAACTCTTTACGTAAATGGAAATGTAGTTTTTTCAAAAACAAGTGGATGCTCAAAGATATACGAAACAAATATTGATATTACAAAATATTTGAATACAGGTAAAAATGTTATTAAGGCAATGGTGAATAATAGCTGTGGTCTCAGCATGTCTGCTAGGGCTATCATCGAATATAATTCATCGGCAACAATTGAAGACGAATCTGATCTACCCGATTTGTATTTATTTAACCCTACTTCGATTAGCTATACTCAATTAAGGGGTGGCGATTACGGCGTAGGTATGACTATAAGCAATGCTGGAACTCTATTTAATATGTGCGAGCAGGGAGTGGAGGTTTTGGTAGAGAATTTGAAAAATAAAAAATCATATACTGAAAAAATTAATCCTGGCCCATGTGAGCATTCACCAGGTTCTGTGGCAGATCCACTTTTTTTGGCGAATAATACTCAGAAGATAGAATTTGGGTTTCCATTAGTAAATTTGGGTCTGGCAAACAATGAATACGCACAAATAAAAGTGGTGTTGGATCCTAACAATAAAATTAAAGAATCGAAAGAAAATAATAATTCATTTACTACTTACATAGGAGTAAAGAAAGACCTTAAACAGTACGGTAAATTTTCTGCGTCAGAGGTAGTGGAAGATAATCTTCCAGAATCAATTACTTTGTGGTCAGCAGCCTTTTGTCCAAGTATAAATACTAAAGCTAAATATACAATTCCAGAAGGATACGAATTGGTTTCTTGTGAAATGGGTCAAACTGGTACTCATGGAGGATGTTCATATTGCGCGATGGCTAAAATTAAGTTGAAAGCAAAAGCTAGCACAAGTAATAATTCATATGTAAAAATAAAGAACACTTCTTTTAGTAATTTATGCAAAGGAGATTCGTTTAAAATTGCCTGGGAAACAGATTTTAATAAAGTTATGGTTGGATATGAGAGAAAAAGTGTTCCTGGAAGTTTTGTTAATCTAGGGGAGTATGATAAAAACACATCCTCAATCAACTGGAAAGCGGGAACTGATATGCAAGGAAAGTATTTTGATGTTCAAAACAAAGAAGAGCTAATTAGACTTAAAATTAGTGGTACAGATGCTAATAATGTTAAAAAATACGCATATAGTGAGTACTTTAAATTAACTGATTGTGGTAACCCGGCAGCTATAAACGTTGATAAAAAGGTTTTGTACCCAACAGCAAATACTCAATTATGCAAAGATAAGCAAGTTACTATTAAATGGCAAGGAGAAAAAGATACCACATATTTTATAGAAATAATGCCAGAAAAGGTATTAAATTCTTCAGCATGGCATCTTGCATATAATGCAAAAACAGATTCCAATGGATTGGGCGAGTATATTTGGAAAGTTGAAGATTATCCTTCAAATGGCGACAGGTATAAGATTGGTATCGTGAGTCAAGATGCCCCAAATTCTTCTTCTATGGTTTCTGATTATTTTACAATTTCTGATTGTAACACAACAGATGATATTGCTTGCATTACTCTATATGATCCTGTTTGCGGATCAGATGGAAAAACATATTCGAATGAGTGCGAGGCAAATAAGGCGGGTACAACAGTGGCTCAAAAAGGAGAATGCTCTAGCGAAGCGTTTAAAGCAATTCCTTGTGGTAAATATGGAGATGTTGATCAGGATGGAAAAATAACAAACAATGATGTTACGGCAGCAAATAGTAAAATAAATGATTCAAATGTAGATTTATTAACTATTGATGTTGATGGAAATAAGGAAGCAGGTTTTAATGACATTGTTTTAATTAACGATTATTTGACAGGTAAGATTTCTACTTTTCCCGTATGTACTAGCACAAGTAATGTATCAGCTAGTTTGAATGAAAAAGGAAATCCTTTAGATTTACTTAGAAATTGGATAAATAATATCTTTAAATAAAGAAATGGTCACACAACAATTAATAGATTATATTAAGCAACAACTAGGAGCTGGTGTTAGTAGGGATGAAATTAAAAACATTCTTTTAGCAAATAATTGGCAAGAAGCAGATATTAATGAAGCTCTTGCTAGCGTAGGACAGTCAAATCCAATTTCAGAAAGTGTGCAAGAAAATATTGCAGAAGTACAAAGTAAGCCTAATAAAAAGGTAAAAGTTATTCTATTTATAGCTCTTGTATTAATTTTTGTTGCATCATCAGTATTTGGATATTTTTACTATTTTAAATCTCCTCAGAAAATCGTGGAAGGGATGATTAAGAATATGATGGAGGTTAAGTCTTTAGACTATACAGGGCAGATTTTAACTCAAGTTGAAGCCATGGACCAAGAGGACTTTATTTTTCTAAAAAAAGAGGTGGGGGATTTCTCATTAAGTGTTAATGGTTCATTTGATATTAATGATTTAGATAATATAAAATTAATGTCTATAATTAGTGCTTCTTCAAGTTTTTTTGAAGGGAAGGCCGGACTAGAGACAAGGGCGACTGATAATGTTTATTATTTTAAAATTAATAGCATTCCCGAAACTCTAGTGCCAATGGATTTATCTTCATTAGAAAATAAGTGGATAAAAATAGATCTAAATGAGATAAAAAATTATGCGAAGGAAAGTGGTTTTACTGAGGAGGTTGATGAATTTGAAAGGCAGCAAGAAATAGCAAATGAGAAAGTGGAACAAGTAAAGGGTGCTATTAAAAAAGCAAACATTTATATTGTGACTGAGGCATCTAATAGTGAAATTGATGGAAAACCTGCTTATCGCTATAAGTTTACCTTAAGCAAAGACAACATAATTAATTTATTATTAGAAATTAGTAGAATAATGGAGAATAACTCTTTTACCGATGAGGAAATAAATGGTTTTAAGGAGGCGCTAAAAGATATAGAAATGCCAACAGGAGAAATTTGGATTGGAAAAGAGGATCTACTTCTCTATAGAATAATAGCTAAATTTAACTTAAACGATCCTAAATCTGCAATTAAAACAAAAACAGAGATGTTATTTGATTTTAATAATCATAATAAAGAGATAGGGGTTGATGTCCCCTCTTCTACAAAGACATTTGAAGAAGCTATGTCAGAATTGATGGCTGCAGCATTAGGCGAAGAGGCTGCAACAGTCGCTGATATAAGGATTAAATCTCTTTTAGATCAACTAAGAACTAGAATGGAATATTTAAAAGCCATAAGTTCTACAAAAACTTATTTATCTGATCCTCTATCCAATGCTGATGTAAAGAAAATTTCAGATGAATTGGCTGAACAAAACAAAAAGCACAATTTTGCAATATTTAGTAATGGAACTAAATGGTGTGCCAAAGCTAGCTTAAATACGAGTGGCAGTTGGTGCGTTGATAGCGCTGGATACGCTGGAACAATACAAAACTGTGATAAAAATAGTTTTTCTTGTAAGTAAACAAAAAGGACCCATTGGTGGGTTCTTTTTTTTGTGGACTCAGCGGGACTCGAACCCGCAACCCCCTCCATGCCATGGAGATACTCTACCAATTGAGCCATGAGCCCAGAATGTGTCCTCGACAGGAATCGGACCTGTATCTAGAGCTTAGGAGTCTCTTGTTCTATCCATTGAACTACGAGGACGTACTTTATTATTATCAGTTTTTTAAGTTGCTTTCAAGTTTTAAGTATGATAAAATAATGCCAATGATTGGATCACCAGTAAAAAAAATAGCTAAAAAAGTTTGTCCAGCAGTAATAACAATTGTTGCCTCTAAGGATATTCCTAAATTAGATGCAGCAAGCTTTTTATCTTTGCAAGGAAACTTGGACTTGAACCATAAAGGCCAGGCAAGAGTGGGTGGAGGTTCTGGTTTTATTGTTTCTAAAGATGGCTATGTTTTCACATGTGCCCATGTTGTTAAAGATTTTGATGCCGATTATACAGTAATTATTGATCCAAAGCATAAATACGCTGCACGAGTTTTGTCTCGTGATTCTTTAACAGACATTGCTATTTTAAAGATAAAAGGAGCTAGTTTTCCATATTTAAAATTGGCTAATTCTGATAAAGTCGAGTTAGGACAATATGCTATTTCTATTGGCAATTCTTTGGGGGAATTTGAAGATACAATATCTCTTGGTATTATATCTGGGTTAAGTAGAAACATTAAAGCTTGTGATGGCATGGATTTTCATACAGATCTAAAAGGGCTATTTCAAACTGACGCTGCGATTAATAATGGAAATTCAGGCGGTCCTCTTATTAATATAAAGGGAGAAGCTATTGGAATTAATACAGCCATGATTGAAAAGGCACAAAATATAGGCTTTGCTATTCCTATCAATTGTGCTATTAAGGATTTAAAAGAAATAAAAAAACATGGGAAAATAAAGCGTCCTTATCTAGGAATCAAATACGTACTTTTAGATAAACATTTAAGCGAGGAAAATGATCTTCCTGTAAGCGAAGGGGCTTTAGTTGTAAGAGAAAGATATGGCGAAAATCCTGTAGCTAAAGGATCTCCGGCAGACAAAGCAGGACTTAAAGAGTATGATATTGTTGTTTCCTTTGGCAATAAATTAATAGATAAAAATAATACTTTAGCTGAGTATCTATCTAGAAGTAAGGTGAATGATAGGGTTGAATTGCAAATTTTAAGAAAAGGAAAACTATTAAAAAAGGTGGTTATTCTTCAAGAAAAGAGGTGATTTGGCTTGACAGTAATCACTAGTAATGGTACGATTATAACATAATTAATTAAGAGTTTATTCTTTTAGAAAAGAATGAACAATCAAAAAATGAACGATCAAAACAATTTTGAAGAGCGTAAGATGTACCAGGGAAATTGGACTTGTTCAGAGTGTGGAGCAGAAATCAAAGAGCTTCCATTTGAGCCAAGCGGAGATAGACCTCTTTTATGTCGTGACTGTCACAGACAGAAAATGCAAAGACGCAATCAAAGAAGATATTAATTTTAATATATTCAAACAAAAAAAGACCGCCTAATAAGCGGTCTTTATATTATTAAGCATAACATGCACCCTCACAACTGATTCTTTTTTTGAATAAATTACTTTCATCGTTCCATTGAACGATTTTTTTATTTTTCTTGCAATTTTTAGTGCTAATTGATTTTCAGTTGTAAGCACATTTATTTTTCCATTATAGTCATCATTGTGAACGGAAATAATTCTATCCTGGGGATCGCTTTTAAATCCCTCCTCTCCTTTATTTTTTATTGTATTTACAACATAATTTTTTATTTCTGGATTTATATTTTCAATAATAACTTCTCCTTCATATATTTTATCTTCAATCATTTTACAGGCAGGGCAAATAGTAAAACCATTATGTTTATTTTTCCTTATATTTTTTTTAATTTCATATTTATGATGCCAGGAGCCTTGCCATAACAAAGCATTACATTTTTTACAAACAAGAACACCCTTTTTGCTTTTTCCAAATTCACTTTCTTCTTTTTTAGATTTTGGAAAAGAGGCAGGAATACTTTTAGGAATTAGATTTTTTATAAAAGATTTAAAATTTCGTGAAAAATTATGTTTCATATTTTTAAATTTTACTTTTTATACTTTATATCTAAAAATTAAGATTGAACTTTGTCTAAAATCGTATTACAATAATAATATACACTTTCTTTATGAAAGTTCTTTAAAAAAGTGATCTTAATGACTGATAGCATTGATCGCATTAAAAAAGATCTTTCAGAGAAAACTATTTTAGAGCATAAGTATTTGCTTGAACAAAACAAAGATATTCTTTTTTAGAAAATCAGATGTCAATGAACATAAAACTATGTGTGGAGGGTTAATGTGGATTTAAAGTGGCGCTTATTGGGCTACATAGCTGTTATCAGTTTAATTGTAGCTTTTGTATCGGTAGTTGCTTTATTTGGCTGGATTTTTTTAGCAGCTATGGATATTATATTGTTATTCATTGTGTATTTCCTTATCATTATCATTTTGAATAATAAAAAAAAGAGGGCTTAATTTTACTTAAGTCTTTTTTTGACACAAAATTTAGGCCTATGACGTATGAAGTGATGGCACTTAAGTGCGTTATTTGGAGGAAAGTGATTGTTAATAGCAGCATTACTAGCGTTAGCAGCAGAGCATGGAGAGCTTTTACTCATCATAATTGGTTCCATTCTTTTAGGAATGTTAATAGCTTTCTTTATAATGCTCAGAATTATCATCAGGATTGGCATTGGTATCATTACATTTCCTGCCAGAATTTTAGGACGCAGAAAACCTGAATAATATTTAGGTTGATACAATTATTTTTTAAATAATTGTTTTTTTATATATAGATAAACGAGAAGTAATTTGTTAAACTAAATATATGAAAAATCCATTGTATTTTATTTCTCTTTTAATAATTAGTCTTTTATTTATCCTATCTTATTATTTTTATCCATACTTGCCAGATAATATAATTACTCATTGGGGAATTACAGGCGAGCCAGATGGATTTTCAAATAAAGATGGCATCTTTTTTATGCCGTTTTTTACATTAGTATTGTATTTCATATTGGTTTTTTTACCAAAGATAATACTTTTGTGTGTTCCAAAAGAAGAATACTCAAAAGCACGGGGAAAAGAATTTGAAAATATATTTAGTAAATTTTTGATAATTTTCCTGTTATACATGTTATATATTTTTGTTTGGAGTCTATTATGGAATTTAGGTTTAGAAATCAATACATATGTTGCTATTATTCCAGCTATGGTAATCTTTTTATACATTACAATCAGGTTATTTAAAGATAATAAGTTAAAGTAAATTAGGATAATAAAAAAGACAGTAGGCTGTCTTAAAATTACTTTGTGTAATTATGTAATTGAAGGTTTGGATTAATTTTTTTGAGATTCTGAATGAGTGAGCTTAATGACTCTAGTTGCGCCTTAGACATGTTCGAATCATTGTTCACTAAGCATACCGAAATACTGCGACAATTGTCTGTCCAGTTTCCTGCATGCCAGGCAACTTGATCAATGTACCATTCTTTTTCTATCTTGATTAATGGATTTAGTGTCTGTACTGTTTTTCCATCTTCGTAGATAATGTAATGGTAAACTAGATAAGTTTCCTTTTCATTAAAAACGTGTCCTGAGTGGGGTTCAAGCCCTTTCACATAGGGATCATTATTGCTTGAATTAAATCTATTAATGTAGAAAGTTTCGAAGAGATCATTCATTTCTTCGATGCTTTGATTTTCGGCATAGTGCACAAAAATCTTATCGAAGGGCAACCTTTCTGCATCCCAATTGATGCGCCATTTATCTTCTTTAAACTCGAACCAAACAGTTGTTTTGTTTTGCATTGTTTTTTCAAGATAAAGTGCAGGGCTATTTTCTTCAATTGAATAAGGATACACATTCTTTGCATCAGTTTGATTCTGAATAGGAAAAAGTATGGAAAGACTAATAATTAATCCAATTATAACAAGCAGTGCAGTTGCTTTCATTTAAACCTCCAAAGGTCTAGATATATCTTTCATTTTTTTATATGTTTTGTCAATAAAATCTATATGATGAAAAGAAAAAGATCCTCGCAGGTTTTTGTGATATAAGATAAATAGTTGGGTCGGTTACGTGACGCATTCAGAACTTTGGATTGGGCAGAAATTAAAGAAGAGAGCATAAAATGTTTTAGGCACACACATTTGGCGGATAATTAAACTGATTATCCGTCTTTGTTTA
>DAOSDM010000016.1:0-8682 GCA_035362415.1 Candidatus Pacearchaeota archaeon | reverse complement strand
TATGGAATGATAAATACAACAATTTAGAACACATTTCACTTAATGGAAAAACTCCAAATGAAATGGTTTTGAATTCATTAGATAAATTTAATTCAAAACCGCCATATGTGTGTTCCTAAAACAAAGTAAAAAGCGGTGAACTAATAGTTCAGCCGCTTGCTTAACAACGATGCCTCCCAGCATACCTTACGCAAGATTGTGCGCAAGAAGCTGAGAACATCTCTTTATCACAAACTGTTAATAAAGAGATCAAGGAGAATTCTATCTTCAACACAAGGCGCTAGGGAGTAAATCCCTTTGTGCGAGAAGATATATCTCCGCCTCTTCCCGAGGCAATAATTAAATGATTACCATTTTCACTCCTCCATGAGTACCTTTCGGTGTGTATTTGAACGGAGGCACGCAGCGCGACGACTGGCGCTGGCTAACCGCAATTCTTTTTTCTTCCATGGCGGGGATCTGTTTTTTTGCCCCTTTTTTGCTTTTCGCGCCTCTTCCCGAGGCAATCGCTAAAGAATAGTAAACATTCTCTCCTCTATTGGTTTTTGATTACTGTGTCTTGTATAACATAAATTACAAAATTTGTCTAGAGGGCAAGTTAAAAAATAGGCCCAAAAAGCAAAAGAGACAGTATTTTGTCTTCTTTTAAAAAACAATATACTGCCTCAATCCTTCAGCGGGATAGTCCGGGGGGAAGTGGATCACACTGAAGGATAAATTTTTTTTGGATCACCTCCACATAGAATATTCTCCTCCTGTTCTGCACCTGGTGGTTAAATCTGTCACTACAAACAATGACCCCCTTATTTCTGCTTAAAGATTAGCACAAGCAATTATATTTTGTCAAATAGACCTATTATAGCAAAAAGACCCTTTTTATCTAACAATAACTGTTAAAATAAAGAGCCTTTAATAATTTTTACTTTTTTTCATTTCTTCGTAACGGAACTGAACCTGTCCGATTATGAAGCAAAGTACTAATATACTCACTACACATACCACATAGGTTGCGACGCCAATAGTCCCACCAAGAACAAAGGCCAATGCCGCCCATGTGAGCACAGAGATGATATTTCCCTTAGCTGCGTAGATCCAATATATCATCATGCGAACCTTCGATATAATAAAATAAATTTATATTTTTGTCAAATAGTGCGCGAGGTGGGACTCGAACCCACGACCTTATGTTTATAAGACATACGCTCTCACCAACTGAGCTACACGCGCTTAAGCATTCAATAACTTCTCATATTCTTCTCTTTCAAGTGTTTCCTTAACAATCAATTCTTTTGTTACTCTTTCTAAAATTTCTTTATACTTAGCTAAAATTTGTTTAGCTTTTTCCTCAGCTTCTAATATAATACTTTTAACTTCATTGTCAATTTTTATAGCAGTTTCTTCTGAATAATTTTTATTTTCAGGGCTTTCATAACCTAAGAATACTTCTGTATTTCTCTCACCAAAAGCAATTGGCCCAAAAGAAGACATTCCTAGTTCTTTAACAACTTTTCTTGCTAAATTAGAAGCTCTTCTAAGATCATCAGATGCTCCAGAACTCACTTCTCCATAAATCATTTTTTCAGATAAGTATCCTCCTAAAAGAACTGCAATATCTGATACAAAATCAGATCTTCTTCTCAGTTTTCTTTCTTTTTCGGGAACTTGAAGTGTATAGCCTGCGGCCATTCCTCTTGATATGATCGATATTTTTCTAACAGGTTCACTATTTTCTACAAATGAAGCAACTATGGCGTGCCCAGCCTCATGATATGCAGCAATTTCTTTTTCTTCTACTGCAAGTATTCTGCTTTTCTTTTCTGGTCCAAGTAAAACTTTTTCAATTGACTCTAAAACGTTTTTCTGAGAAATACTTTCTTCTCCATTTTTGGCTGTTAAAATAGCGGCTTCGTTGATAACATTTTCTAAATCAGCACCAGAAAAGCCAGGAGTTCTCTCTGCAACCTCTCTTAACTTAACATCACTTGATAATGGTTTTCCTTTAGCATGAATTGCAAGTATCTCTTCCCTTTCTTTAATATCTGGGAGATTTACAACAACCTTTCTATCAAATCTACCTGGGCGAAGCAGCGCAGGATCTAAAACATCAACTCTGTTTGTTGCACCTAGTATAATGATTTTATCATTTTTTTCAAAACCATCCATTTCAGTTAGTAATTGGTTTAATGTTTGTTCTCTTTCTTCATTTCCTCCTGACATTGATAGTCCTCTTACCTTACCAATACTATCTAATTCATCAATGAAAATTAAACATGGCTGCTGTTTTTTAGCAGCTTCAAAAAGATTTCTAACCCTGCTTGAACCAACTCCAACAAAAAGTTCAATAAAAGATGAACCTGATACATAAAAGAAAGGAACATTACTCTCACCTGCTATAGCTCTTGCAAGAAGTGTTTTACCACATCCAGCAGGACCAACCAAAAGAACACCTTTTGGTATTTTAGCTCCCATTTTTAAATATTTTTGAGGATGTTTTAAAAAATCCACAATCTCTGTTAATTCTTCTTTTTCCTCTTTTAATCCAGCAACGTCACTAAAAGTTACCTTCTTTTCTTGAGCATTTTGAGAAAACATTTTGGCTTTTGGTTTTGTAAAATCAAAAGTCTGAGTTATTCCACCCTTACTTTTCTTAAAGAAAAACCAAAAAAATACAATAAGTAGTATAAAAGGAAGAACAACCATTAAAAGAAATGGAAAAAGCCATTCAGAAGTATCTTCGTGGTATACAAAGCCCACATCCTGCATTTTGGATTCATCTATATCAAAATATGATAAATTTTCTGTCAATGTAATACCTGGTTCTTTTTTAATTTCAAGCTTAGACTCGTTCTTAAGATGAGCCACTACATTATTCTTATACACTTCTACCTTAGTAACTTCTCCACTATTAATGTATTGAACTAGTTTAGGAATAGAAGATTCTTCTACATTATCATTACCTAATTTAAAATCTGTTAAACTTAAAAGAGCCCAAAGTGAAATAAATATAAAAACAACAAAAAATATATTTTTTAATAGTCCCTTTAAGAAAGGGTTTCTTTTTTTCATAAGAGAAATATTATTATTTTTTTATGAGTTTAAGAGACATCCAATGTCTTTCTGGTTGAAAGCTTAATATCTTAAAATCATACTCCTTGTTTAGTTCAAGTTCTGTTTGCATTTTCTTTTCTGTGCCAAATTCAGAAACGTGAATTAATCCTTGAATTTTAGAATTGTCATTATCAACGTTTTCTCTTAAAACTTGAACAAAGGCTCCAAATGAATTTAATTTCAAAATCTTTCCTTTGATGATATCTCCTACCTTATAGTTTAAGCTTTTCCAAGGATCTTCTTTCAACTTCTTAATTGAAAGAGAAATTCTTCCTTGAGAAACATCAATAACTTCTGCCTTAACAGTTTCACCTATTTGAATAATTTCAGCTGGATCTTCGATTAATTGCCAGTCAAGTTCTGAAATGTGAACTAATCCTTCTACTTCCTTTCCATCAATATTTATTTTCATAAATACTCCAAAGTTAACAATTCCTGATATAGTTCCTTCAACAACGTCTCCTACGCTAACCTTTGAAATTACGTCCTCGATTTCTCCTGCCTCCTTTGAGTCCTCAGTTAGGATAATTTGACCTTCTTTTTCATCAAAATCTAAAACTTTAACCTCAAATTCCTTACCAATGAAAGATTGTAATTTTCTTAAAATCTTAACCTTATCTCCTTCTGGAACTCTTGGATAATTAACTGAAGATAACTGTGATGTTGGTAAAAATGCTGGAAAACCAAATAATTGAGTTATTAATCCTCCTTTATTTACTTTTTCAATCTTAACAACAAATGGTTCTTTTGATTCTTTAACTTCCTTAACTTTCTGCCATGCTAATTCACGAGCAGCTTCCTTAAGAGATAATTCTACAAAACCATCTTCGTTTTCTGTAGTAACAACCTTTACTGAAATAGGATCACCTATTTTCAAATTCTTTAAAATATTCTTTGCACCCTGATATTCTGACCCGTAAATAACACCTGTTTTTGCTGGACCAATATCTAAATAAATGCATAGATTCTCAATAGCCAAAACAGTGCCATTTATGATGTCACCCGGTCTTGGTACCTTTACTGCGTCATTTAATTTTTGTAATAATGTCTCGTTTTGCATACCCTTCTTATAGCATAAAAAAAACACATAATCAAGGGTCCCACCTTATCTACTCTTTTTCTGCTAATTTCGCAATTTTATTATCATAATCCTCGCTTGAAATCATTCCTTTTGATAATAAAGAATCAAGTCCTGCGATGTAGTTTTGTTTGATTTGAGCAGAAGTTAGTGCTATGTCGTATATTCTGACATCGTCAATTAAGCCATTAAATGGTCTACTTAATCCAGCAGTTCCACCTGCCCTCCAGATTCCTATTAATATTGTTTTTAAATGATTTTCACCTGTAATGACGATTGCATTTGAAATAATATTAGATCCATTAAGATATAGCGCCGATGTTTGGCTTGTAACTAGCACAATATATAACCAAGAATTCGCTACTACATTATAATTACTATGCTCTAGTCCTCCTTCAATATTTGTATCATCAGAAAAGCTTCTACTATAAACCTTATTTAAATGTAACCCTAAATTATCTTGTTCTCCACCAGTATCTGCCGACCACCACCAATCTCCTAAAATTCCATTGTAATCGTCTAAAACATTAGAAGGATTTACCCACAAACTTATTGTTTTATTGCCTCCCTTGAAATATGTATTCGTATCAACATAATCATTAGCTCCATCAAATCTTAAACAAGTTCCAAAAACACATTCACTTGCATTTGCAAGTCCTGAAATAGATGTAGCCGGATTAGCAAAATTATATAGTGTTCCATTATTATTTCCCCAAGTGTCTTCTCCTATATTTGAAGCATTATCAAATGCCCATTCAGACACTAGATTAGACAATAATTCTTCTTGAACAGTACTTGAGAATGCTTGAGCTTTGGCAAAGTTAGCTTTATCAATTGAAGAAGAAGTAGAGATCATCATTACTCCAGCTAATATTCCAATGATTACGATTACTACTAATAACTCAATCAAAGTAAAAGATTTTTGTTTGTTTCTATTTATTATCATAGGCTAGTTCATTTATTCTTTCATTGTATTCTTCCTTAGATATACTTCCATTACTTAGCATTGAGTTTAGTCCTGCGATGTAGTTTTGTTTGATTTGGGCGGAAGATAAAGCAGTATTGTATATTCTTACATCATCCATCAAACCATTAAAGTAATATCCGCTGGAAAATTTACCAATAACAAAATCTGTCGAATTAATCGTCGAAGCTTCATCGGGGGCATTGTTTGCATTTTCTTTTTTCCCATCTACATACATCTTTAGATTATTTGTTCCGCTTGTGCCATCCCAAATTCCAACAACATAATGCCATAGATAATCATTAATAGATGTTACGCTAACTCCCGATTGGTAATAAATGGATCCTATTTTTCCTCTTCCATCCATGCCCACCCTGCCGTCGACATTCGTATATAGAAATGCGCCTCTCGTCTGATAATCACATAAAAAATATGCACTACTTGCAATGCTTATTGCTTTTATCCAAGTAGCATAAGTTAAGCTTCCCTCCCATTGTAAATTAGTAGAATTACCAAAATTTATATAATCACTCGTTCCATTAAAACTATAACACCCTCCCGAAACGCATTCTCCAGAACCTTTCGACTTGTAAGCTGCTCCAGAAACTGTTCCATTACTACTTCCCCAACTATCTTTAGTTGCTGTATACGGAGAAACATCC
This sequence comes from Candidatus Pacearchaeota archaeon, assembly GCA_035362415.1. Lineage (GTDB taxonomy): Bacteria > Patescibacteriota > Minisyncoccia > Minisyncoccales > Minisyncoccaceae > JAAZMU01. Next base: position 2,870 of record DAOSDM010000016.1, on the reverse strand, counting down.
TCATCAAATAACCATTCAGAAACTAAATTCAAAAGTAGCTCTTCTTGAACGGTATTCGAAAAAGTTTGAGCTTTTGCAAAATTAGCTTTAGTAATAGAAGATGAGGTAGAAATCATAATTACCCCAGCTAAAATCCCAATAATTACGATAACAACCAAAAGCTCAATCAAGGTAAAAGATTTTCTTTTGTTTCTATTTGTCATATGCTAGTTCATTTATTCTTTCATTGTATTCTTCCTTAGATATAGTTCCACTACTTAGCATTGAGTTTAGTCCTGCGATGTAGTTTTGTTTGATTTCTGAAGAAGAGAGGGCAGCTGTATATAATTTTGGTTCATCTATACATCCACTGTAACCATCATTTGTCCAACTTGTATCAGCAACACCAAAGTATAAATTACCCGTAGTGGTTGTCATTGACCCACTAGCTGTTATTTGTTGATACAAATTTCCATTAATATATAATCTCATATTATTAACAATAACATCTTTATCATAAGTTCCTACAACATGAATCCATTTATTAAATGGTAAATCCTCAACCATTGCTATATTATTTATACCGCTTAAATAAAACACAGCGCGATTGCTGTTTTGAGCGATGCTTATGTAATATCTCCAATGCTTTCCAAAGATAAATGGGTAAAGTTTTGTTTGGTTAGAAAAAGTCTTTATCCATAGTTCCATTGTTAGTCTATCTGTTATATTCTGTGTCATGTTGTGAGGCATTAAAACATAGTCACCAGAGGAATCAAGATAAAGGCAAGATTCAGAAACACAATTTTCGCTAGTTTTCCACGCACCACCAGTCAATGTTCCATTATTAATGTTTTCCCAAGAATCATGGATTGTTGTTCCAGACTCTTCATCAAGATTCCATTCTGAAAGTAAATTTAGCACCAAATCATCTTTTACACTCTCAGAAAAAACCTTTCCCTTAGCCATATTAGCTTTATCAATTGAAGAAGAAGTAGAGATCATTATTACTCCTGCTAATATTCCAATGATTACTATTACTACTAGTAGTTCTATTAGTGTAAATGATTTATTCTTATTCATAAGCTAGTGTATTTATTCTTTCATTATATTCTTGCTTAGATATACTTCCATTACTTAGCATTGAGTTTAGTCCTGCGATGTAGTTTTGTTTGATTTGAGAGGAAGAGAGGGCTACGTTGTATACCTTGGCATTATTAACTACTCCGGGGAAATAATTATTATCTCCTCCAAGTGTATTATTAGGCGCAATTTTTAAAGTTGTATTATTCAAAGCAATAATACCTACGGATGATCTGCTTCCCTTAAAAATTCCATTTAAATATAATTTTATTCCAGTTAAACTACTTGGTTCATAAGAAAAAACCACATAATGCCAATCTAAAAGATTATTACTCGGAGTTACTTCGATTGTATTATTTTCACCCGAATTTCTGGTACCACAACGTATTTGGTTGCCTATTTCATAATAATCTATCCCGTAACCAAGAAAGCTTGTTCCATTCATTAAAATTCCAGCAACTTTAGTAGTTCCAGATACTGTTCCTGTTCTTTTTATCCAAATACTAAACGTAAAACTATCTTCTTTTGTAAAATTTAAAGCTCCTCCTAAATCAATATAATCATCCACTCCATCAAAAGATAAAACATTACCCATATTCTTATCATTTACTATTTGAGGACAAGCAGTAGTAGAACAAGTTGTTACTGTTCCATCATAGAATGTTCCATTGTTATTTCCCCATTTATCATTTAGTACCCATGTTGTACCTTTGGTAACATGATCAGCATCCCATGCTGATACCATGTTAGCTGCTAGATTGTTTTGTATACTTTCTTCAAATACTTTTGATTTAGCTATATTAGCTTTATCAATTGAAGAAGAAGTAGAGATCATTATTACTCCTGCTAATATTCCAATGATTACTATTACTACTAGTAGTTCTATTAGTGTAAATGATTTATTCTTATTCATAAGCTAGTGTATTTATTCTTTCATTGTACTCTTCCTTAGATATATTTCCATTACTTATCATTGAGTTTAGTCCTGCGATGTAGTTTTGTTTGATTTGGGCAGAAGACAAGGCTGCATTATAGATCCTCAAATCATCTATTAATCCTCTTGTATACTCACTAGAATAATTCCCAATAGAAAAAACTTCGCTACTAGAATTTAATGCCGTCGCTGAACCGCTTCCATCTTTTTTCCCATCGATAAATACATAAATGGCATCTTTATCTCTTGTAAAAGTAAGAAAATACCATTTTCCTGTTTGCAAGTTAGTGTTTGCCATGATTGATCCAGTTAAAGAATTGTAAAAATAAGGCTTTGTAGATAAGGAAGATATTCCAATCTTGCAAGCAAAATTACTTTGATTCAAAGATGTAAAAAGATGTGTATAACTAGTAGTAAAATCATTCCCTTTTATCCATACTGAAATGGTCCAATCGTTCTGACCAAAGCTATAATTTACGAGACGAATATAATCATTACCATCAAATCTCATACATTTGCCACTGACACATTCTGATTCAGATAAAAGAGTTGGGTAAGTAGTTGTAGTTACTCCATCTCCTAATGTTCCAGTATTGCTTGCCCATTGGTCAGGAGTTTTATTTGTAGTAGCTATCTCATCCAATTTCCATCTAGATACCATATTAGCAGCAAGATTGTTTTCTATACTTTCTTCAAACACTTTTGATTTAGCTATATTAGCTTTATCAATCGAAGAAGAAGTAGAGATCATTATTACTCCTGCTAATATTCCAATGATTACAATAACCACCAATAGTTCGATTAAAGTAAAGGATTTTTGTCTATTCATTGATAAAATAATATCATTTTTTGAAACAAAAAAGAAGGCTTTTCAGCC
>DAOSDM010000015.1:0-9655 GCA_035362415.1 Candidatus Pacearchaeota archaeon | reverse complement strand
CTCTTTATGGAACAAATGGATTACCACAATTAAGACCTGCTTCTGAATGTGTTACCGATAGTTGTTTCTTATTTGATGGAGTGGATGATTTTGTTTATCATGGCTCTATTACTTTTTCTTCTACTCAACCCTGGACAAGCTCTCACTGGCTGAATTGGCAAGGTTATAGTACAAATCCTGCATATGTTTTTTATATGGGTACAGGGAATACTTGTAATGGTCTTTTGTTAAGAAGTAATACAGATAATCAATTTTGTATTAGAAACGTTGATTGTGGTTATGTCTGCTTTTCTTCAAATAGTTCTAATGCATATTATAATAGCGGGTGGTTCCATGTCACTTGGGTTGCGGATGGTTTGTCTAAATTAAGTTTATATATCAATGGTAAATTTTTACAAACTGTTACGGGGAATACGGCAACAACATTTGAACAGCTAGGCAATGGGTATAATATTAGTGGAGGATATCTTTTTAAAGGGTTAATAGATGATGTTAGATTATACAATTCAGCAATATCCACTTCAGAGATCAAACAAAACTACATCGCAGGACTAAACTCAATGCTAAGTAATGGAAACATATCTAACGAAGAATACAATGAAAGAATAAACGAACTAGCCTATGACAAATAGAAACAAACAACAGTTTCTTCAATTATAAAGAAAGGTAAGGTTTTTAAAACACAGCTAAAGCGATTTATTACTAAATACGATATCAGAATGGAATGCTATCATCTTATTAAAAAGATTAAAGAATTTGCTATTTATAATACTTATTTAACACAAGTTCAAATTATGGGAAAATATATAGCAGGATTAATAAATTTGGTTTTAAATAGTGGATCTACTTGCTTTTGTTTTAATTTAATAATATAATAATAGTATATTTATGAAAACTTTCACTTTGAAAAGGATCATTTTTTTATTAATATTTGTATTTACATTCATACTTATTCTTTCCTTTTTTAAAGATGATTTAAAAAATGGAATACAAAAGAATTTTTTAGGATTGAAACAGTTTTTTTGGGAAATTAATACAAACAAAGAAAAGAGCTGTTCTTATCTTGAGGCACAAAATGATTCAAAAATTGCAGAGTTAGATAGTTTAAAAAAAGAAAATGAATTCCTAAGAGAAATTATTGGCATTTCAATTAATGAAGATTATAAATTAGAGATTGGAAATGTTACAGGGAAAAATTCATTTGAAGATGTTATAACTATTGATAAGGGTTTAAGACATGGAGTTAAAGATGGAATGGCCATTCTTACAGGTGAAAAAGCTCTTATTGGTAAAATTTTAAAAGCATATGATGATTATTCAGAAGTATTATTGATATCAAGCAAACAAAGTCTAATAGATATTAAAATTGCTTCTTATGACGAATACGCTATTGCTAAAGGGGATGATGAAAAAATATTTTTAGATCATTTAGAAAAAAACACAGAAGTAAAAGAGGGCGATATTTGTATAACTTCTTCTCTTGGAGGACAATACAAAGAAGGAATTCTTGTTGGTAAAATTGTTAAAACAAATGATTTGGCATCTGAAGTATTTAAAACAGGAGAAATAAAACCATTCTTTAACATAAAAGATTTAGATAAGGTTTTAATTATTAAAGATGATAAGTAAAGTAATTAAAATTCTTTTTTCTTTGGTATTCTGGTTTTTATTAACGCTAATACAAACTAGTTTTCTTTCTATTTATACTGATTTTAATTTTATTATTTTACTTATTATAATTATTATATTAATAGAAGAGCCTGAGAATAATTTTGGATTTATTAGTGCGTTATTTGGAGGACTACTTTTAGATCTTAATACAACACATCCATTTGGTTTATTTGCAATAGGTTGCGTATTATTTTGGCTCATTATCAAGATTATTTTGTTAAAGTTTTTAAGAATTCCGTATGTTTCTTGGCTTCCGAAAATTTAAACGAGGGCATTCGATAGATATAGAAGATATATCCATAGATAGCATAATACAAAAAAAGCACAAAAATTCCATAATTGCTTCTCAAATCAGAGAAACAACAATTGGAGAAAGAGCATTTGTCGGTCTTTTTATTTTCTTTTCTACAATTATATTAGTGATACTAGGTGCATGTTTCTTTTATCAAGTAATTGACAAGAGTAATTTTCTGGTTAAAGCAGAGGGGAACAAATATATTTTAAAAGAGATTAATACTCAACGAGGTATCATTTATGATAGGAATTTTGAAAAGCTGGCAGAAAATGATCAGATATTTAATTTGGTTTTAAAAGGAGAAACAAATGATAGGGCATTACTTGAAGTCTCTAAGATTCTTCAAATCGATTTTGAAAATTTAAAAGAAGATGTATCTAAGAACAAAGAATCCAAATTATATATTGCAAAAAATTTAGATAATAAGCAGGTAATTATACTTAAAACTAAATTGAATGATTTGCCTAATTTTGAACTTGAGAAAAAGAATATCAGAAGGTATGAAAATGGTTATGCTTTTTCGGGAGTGGTGGGGTATATTTCAAAAGATAAAGAAAAAGGTGAGGATGGTGTAGAAAAAGAATACGAAGATATTTTAAAAGAAAACCCAGGTATAAAAAAATATGAAAGAGATGCACTTAATAATATTTTAAGCGAAGAACTTGTTAAAGATCCTGAATCTGGGAAAAGTTTAGTTCTTAATATAGACAAAAAGCTTCAAGAAAAAAGCTCAGAAGTTCTTAAAAATGTGGTGACTGAAGTTGGTGGAAAAGGAGGATCCATTATTGTTATGAATCCCAAAACAGGAGAAGTTCTTACTCTTGTGAATTATCCATCTTATGATAATAATTTTTTTTCAACTAATTTTAGCACAAAAGAGTATCAAGATTTATTAAATTCAAAGAATATTTCATTTTTTAATAGAGCGATTAGTGGTGAATATCCTATGGCTTCGACAATTAAGCCAATCCTTGCTACAGCTTTTCTTGAAGAAGATGTTGTAGAACCGAATACTAAAATAAATTGTGAAGGAGGTATTCAACTAAATGATGGAAGTTTTAAAAAAGATTGGAGTGTGCATGGGTTAACAGATATAAAAAAGGCTATTGCTGAATCCTGCGATGTATATTTTTATATTCTTTCAGGAGGATATAAAAATGTAAAAGGTGTGGGAATCAATAAAATAGATGATTATTTATATAAGTATGGATTCGGTAATTCTACTGGTATTGATCTTCCTTCTGAAAGCAAGGGACTTGTCCCAACCCCTGAGTGGAAAAAAGACGCAAAAGGAACTGCATGGTATCCTGGAGATACATACAATATATCCATTGGGCAAGGCTATTTAAAAGCAACGCCGATTCAGGTTTTAACGGCCATATCAGCAATCGCTAATGGCGGAAAATTAGTTAAACCTCAGATAGTAAAAGGAATTGTTGATGATAACAAAAATATCATCGATGTTTTTGAAACTAAAATAATAAATGAAAATTTTATTTCAAAAGAAAGTATAAAGGTCGCGCAAGAAGGAATGAGGCAGACAGTGCTATCACCTACTGGATCTGCTCCTTCACTTCAAACCCTTCCAATTACTTTAGCTGCCAAAACGGGAACAGCTGAAACTGGAACGGGAAATACTTATCATAATTGGATCGTTGTTTATGGTCCCTATGAAGATCCAGAGATAGCTATGATCGTTTTAGTAGAACATGTTTCTTCCTTCGGTGGAATTACTCAAAGAGTAGTAAAAGAGGTCTTAAATTATTATTACGAGGACGAGGTTGACAAAGATTTTGATAATTGATACATTAAAAAAACTATATTTAAAAAATAAAAATATGCCGGAAAAATATTTAACAAAAGAAGGTCTTGAAAAGCTCAAAAAAGAACTTGAGAGACTTAAAAAGGAGGAAAGACCAAATGTTGCACAGCAATTAGAAGAGGCTATATCTTTTGGTGATTTATCAGAAAATGCAGCCTATGATGAGGCAAAAGAATGTCAGGCATTGTTAGAAGGAAAAATAGTGGCTCTTGAGAATACTATTAATAATGCAGTTATTATTAAGGAAACAACTAATAATGGCTGGGTTAGTATTGGTTCAAGAGTAGGTGTTAAATGGAATGGAAGAGAGGACACTTTTTTAATAGTAGGAGAAGAAGAGTCTAGCCCAATAGAAAAAAGAATATCGTTTAAATCACCCTTAGGAAAGGCACTCTTAAAAAAAACTAAAGGAGAAAAAGTAAAAGTTAAAACACCTAGTGGTGATATTGTGGAATACACAATAGTTCAAATAGGTTAAATTTATTAAGGTAAAATAAAAGGTCTTTGAAGCTTTCAAAGACTTTTTATTTTGACAAAAAACATTATTCATATATACTAAGAATAGACTCCTTTGAGGAGCGTAAATGGGGTGGTAAAAGCTGGCATTATTAAAGAAATTTCTACCTTCTTCAAAAATCTATTGTTATTTCTTGAAGAGATAGAAAAACAAAACCAGGAAGTAATCGCTAAAATGACGCCAGAGCAAAGATTTTATTACTACCAACTTTTACAATTCCAACAGTAAAACTCTTTTTATTACATAAAAGGAGTTTTTAATTATAAACATTGAACTTTTATGGTTTTTACTATATTATAATCATATGGCAACATTAAATGAAATTATAAATAATCGAAAAGAAAAGATAAACTATATCCAGAGCTTTGGTAGAGAACCTTATCCAATTAAGACTAAAAGATCTCATACCATTAAAGAAGCGATAGATGATTTTGATATTTTAAGTAAAGAAGCTAAAGAAGTATATTTAGTTGGGAGAATAAGAACTTTAAGAGTTCATGGTGGATTATCATTTATTGATTTTCAAGATGGAACAGGCAGTTTTCAGGCTGTTTTTATGAAAGATAAGCTTGGAGAAAAAGGATACGAATACTTTAAAGAAACTCTTGATGTTGGAGACTTTATTGAACTTAGTGGGGTTTTATTTACTACTAAAAGAGGAGAAAGGACACTCGAAGTTGTCGATTTTCAAATTCTTGCAAAAAGCATTAGACCACTTCCTGAAAAGTGGCACGGCTTAAAAGATATAGAAGAAAGATATAGAAAAAGATATTTAGATTTAATATTTTCAGACGAAATAAAAGAAAACTTTGTTAAAAGATCAAAGATTGTTTCAACTATTAGAAATTTTCTTGAAGAAAATGGATTTATGGAAGTTGAGACTCCAACACTTCAAACTCAGTATGGTGGAGCAAGAGCTAAACCTTTTACCACACACTTAAACGCATATGACTTAGATGTATTTTTAAGAATTTCTCCTGAACTATATTTAAAAAGATTACTTATTGGTGGATTTGAAAAAGTTTTTGAAATAGGAAAATGTTTTAGAAATGAAGGGGTTGACAAATCACATAATCCTGATTTTACAATGCTTGAGTTTTATTGGGCGTATGCAGACTATTTAGAACTAATGAAATTAACAGAAAAGCTTTTTGATAGAATTTTGCAAGATGTTTTTAATACAAAAAAAATAAAAATTGGAGAGAATGAAGTTGATTTTGAAGGACCATGGGAAAGAATAGAATTTTTTGCATTACTTGAAAAATATACTGGCATTAAGTATGAGGAAATTAATGAAGAAGGTTTGCTTAAAAAAGCTAAAGAACTAAAAGTTGATATTCCAAAAGGAGCTGATAAGGCAAATATTGCTGATGAGATATATAAAAAGTATTGTAGGCCAAACATTATAAAACCTACTTTTGTTATTCATTACCCAAAAGGTTTTCAGCCACTTGCAAAAGGATTTAGTGGTGTGGATAAGCTTGCTAACTTCCAACTTTTAATAGCAGGAGTTGAAGTTGTAAATGCTTTCTCTGAACAGAATGATCCAATTGAACAAGAAAGAATTTTAAAGAATCAAGAAGAATTATTCAAAGAAGGATTTGAAGAAGCTCAAAGATCTGACGAAGAGTTTATTGAAGCATTAGAATATGGAATGCCTCCAGCAGCTGGTTTTGGTATGGGCTTAGATAGAGTATCAATGTTATTAACAAACTCAGCCAATTTAAGAGAAATTATATTATTCCCTATAATGAAACCTAAGGAATAATCGTAGTAATATTTAGACGGAAAAAGGTCGTTTTATAAGTTCTAAAATATATAAAAATTATGAAAGGTTTAATTTTGCCTAGCTTAATTTTAGTTAATATTGGTGCTTTAAATTGGCTTTTAGTTGGGATTTTTAAATTTAATTTAGCGACATGGCTTGCTATGGGTAATTCATTTATAGAAACTGCTATTTATATTTTAATTGGAATCGCGGGAATTATATTGCTATTGTCTTACGCAAAAATTGCAAGAGAGCTTATCTAAAAAAGGTATAAAAATAGCATTTATTATTTGCTATTTTTATATACCTAATATATAATAATTTAATAATAAATAATAATAAAAATATGTTTGATCCATCTATTTTAATTCCTTTTATAATAATCTTTTTATTTATCTTATTTTCTTCTATAAGACAAATTAATCAATACGAAGAGGGTATTAGATATACTTTTGGTAAATTTGACGGTACACTTAGACCAGGCTGGAGAATTATATGGCCAATTATTCAAGGTTTTTCAAAAGTTGATATGAGAGTAAAGGCGGTCGATGTTCCTAATCAAGAAGCTATTACAAAAGATAATATTTCTGTGGCAGTTAATGCGGTTGTTTATTATAAAATAGTTTCCGCTGAAAAAGCTATTTTAGAAGTTGAAAATTATTATTATGCAATGTCACAGCTTGCTCAAACAACAATGAGAAATGCTACAGGACAAGTTGATTTAGATGAACTTTTATCTCAGAGAGATAAGGTATCTGAAAATATAAGAAGAGTGATTGATGAGCAGAGTGATCCATGGGGAATTAAAGTATTAAATGTTGAACTTAAAGATATTGTTCTTCCTGAGGAAATGAAAAGGACAATTGGAAAACAGGCCGAAGCCGAAAGAGAAAAAAGAGCGATTGTTATTAAGTCAGAAGGAGAGGTTATTGCTGCTCAGAATATGGCAAAAGCGGCCGAACTTTTGTCTAAATCAGATGGAGCACTTCATTTAAGAACTCTTCAAACTATAAATGACGTATCTTCAGATCAATCCAATACAATTATATTTGCAACACCTCTTGAAATTTTAAGAGCATTTGAAGGTTTTAGTAAAAACAAATAATATGAATATTGTAAAATATCTATTAACAATATTAATCACAAGTATTTTACTATGTTCAGGTTTTTATTTCTTTACATCAAATAAAGATAATACATTTGTTAAAGCTGAAAATGAGGAAATATATAGAATTGAATTTGAAAAAGAAACTGTTTTATTGAGCCAAAGTGATCTTTATACAGCAGAGGCAAAATATCCAATAACTCCAAATGATGATATTAACAAAAGTTTAAATGATGTTGTTTCAACAGAAATAAATGATTATATTATATTAGTTGAAGAAACTGGGGCAACTCCAGCTTTTTCAGAAGATAATAGATATCCATTTATTGTTGATTATACAACTTATTCATATTTAGATAAAATAAAGTCATTTGTATTTGATATATATGGTTTTACAGGGGGAGCACATGGTTTTAGTAGCACTATAACAAAAACGTATGATTTAGAATCAGGAAAAGCATATTCAATTAATGATGTTATTACAGATTTATCAAAATTTACTGAAATTGTTAGAGAAAGTATAAAAAATGAATTGAGTTTAAGAGGAGAAATTGTAGATGAAGAATGGATTACTATGGGCACTGATTCGGATAGCCTTGAGAAATTTTCTTTGTCAGAAAATGGTTTAACAATGTATTTTCCGCCATATCAAGTCGCAAGTTATGCAAGTGGAACGATAATTTGCAATATTCCATTTGAGAGCATGCAAGACATTCTAAGCCCCGAGTTTGTAAAATAATGAAAAGGCCTGTAATTATACAGGTTTTTTTGTTATGATTTTAGTATGAACAATATCCTTAAAATAATTCTTATTTTAATAGGCGCAATGAATATCGGTTTTGGACTTGGAGTTCTATTTGCTTATCAAGATTATATTACGAGAACTGATGCATTAATTGTCTTAATGCTTTCTTTTATTTTAGGAATTTTTATTTTGTCATGGATTTTTATAAGACCATTAATTAAAAAAAATAATGAAAAAGATAAATCAAAAAAAGAAAATAGCAATGGTGATAGCGGCGAGGGAATTTAGAGATGAGGAATGTTTTGAAACAAAAGATATTTTAGAAAAAGAAGGTTTTAATATTACTCTTTTTTCAAACGAAAAAGGTATTGCTGTTGGAAGATTTGGAGGAGAGATAAAAGTTGAGAAAACATTAGAAGAAATCGATGTTTCTGATTTTGATTGCGTTTTATTTGTTGGCGGTGGAGGAGCAATTAAATATTTAGATAATAACTTATCATATGACTTGCTTCGAAAAGCAAACAAGAGGAATATAATAATCACGGCCATTTGTATAGCTCCAGTTATTTTAGCCAATGCAGGTATTTTAGAAGGTAAGAAGGCTACTGTTTGGAGTAATGATTTAGATAAAAGTGCCATTAAAATATTAGAACAAAAGGGAGCTACATATATTAACAAAAATTCAGTTATTGATAAAAATATAGTAACAGCAAACGGGCCCTCTGCAATAAAAGAATTTTGTGAAGATATTATAAGATTTTTTAGAGAAAATGACTCAAAACATGAATAAAAATAAGTCTTTTACTTTAATCGAGCTTCTTGTTGTTATAGTAATAATAGGAATACTAGCAGGAGTAATAATGATCTCTACCTCTTCTTCAATTGATAAAGCTAACTTTGCTAAAGCTCAAACATTCTCAAACACTGTTCAAGAAGAACTATTATTAAATCTAGTATCTGAATGGACGTTTGATAACTCTTCAAATATAGGAGAAGATGCTTAGGGTAATAATCATGGAACTTTGTATGGAGCAGCTGGATCTCAAAACCTACCACAAATTCAAACTAAAGAAAATTGTGTATATAATACTTGTTTAAAATTTGATGGGTATGATGACAGAATAGGAATAGCATATTCAAACAACATTAATTTTACATCAATAATGAGTGTTTTTTCTTGGGTTAAGGGTGGGGCTCAAGGATCTGAGCCAGAATGATAATTACGAATGTTTACAATGGAATACAGGGCTGGGCCCTATGTTCTTATAATAGTGCGCCATATAAAAAATTAGAAGTTTTCTTTTCAGCCAATGGAACTACTCAAAGTAGTTATAGTAAGTATTGGTATATAAGTAATCCTGATTTTTTCGATAATAAATGGCATTACACAGGATATACATTTGATAATGGTATTATTAAGGTTTATGTTGATGGGAAAAAAATGAGTATGACTAAGAATTATGACGGGGCGGTTAATTTTATTTATGAATCAAAAAATGGAATAAGTATAGGAGGTATTACGGAATTAACTAATAATTTTTTTATCGGCTTAATAGATGACACAAAGGTTTATAATGCTGTTTTATCGACCTCAGAGATCAAACAAAACTACATCGCAGGACTAAACTCAATGCTAAGTAATGGAAACATATCTAATAAAGAATACAATGAAAGAATGGCTGAATTCAAGAATCTATTGCAACTTTTTTCTTGGCAATTAATCTGTAAAATC
>DAOSDM010000014.1:0-10216 GCA_035362415.1 Candidatus Pacearchaeota archaeon | reverse complement strand
TTGAGAGCTATTGACTATATAACTTGTCATAGGCTAGTTCATTTATTCTTTCATTATATTCTTGTTTTGATAAGGTCCCACTTGCAAGCATAGAATTTAATCCAGACAAATATATTGTTTTTATTTGACTCATTGATAGAAGTTTATCATATAATCTAACTTCATCTATTTTGCCCGTGAAATGACCGTAACCTACATAATCCCAAGCGCTACCTCCTGGTATAAATTTTCTTTTGTCACTTATAGCAGGTAATCCAAGGTGAGCTTTTGGTGCACCAACTTGAACCCCATTTTTATACAAGTAAAAATTTGTTTCATCCCAAGAAACAATATAATTATGCCATTTACCATTGAAGAACCCTTGCCCCGACCAATTATAGTAATCATTTACTCCGCCAAGTACTCTTTGTAAAATAATACCCGACCTACTATCAGAGTTAGTATCGCTGGGACCAAGCAAGCAAAATTTATAAAATCCTGCCATGTAAATATTTTGTGTGATTTGCTCCGAAGCTAAACCATTTATCCAAATAGAGATTGTACCCTCCCTAGGAATACTTAATGTTTGACTTGTTATTATATAATCCTTTTCAAGACCATTAAAATAATAGCAACCCTCAGAAACGCATTCGTTCGAATCCTTGCTCTTGTATAAAGGATAAGTGCTTGAAGTGACACCATCCCCTAAGATTGCATTATTTACCCCCAATCATCCTTAACTACTATTCCCACAGGAGCCTCATCAAAATTCCATTCTGAAATTAAATTTAAAAGCATTGAATTATTAAGCGATTCAGAAAAAGTCATTACCTTAGCCATATTAGCTTTATCAATTGAAGAAGAAGTAGAGATCATTATTACTCCTGCTAATATTCCAATGATTACTATTACTACTAGTAGCTCTATTAAAGTAAAGGATTGTTGTTTGTTTCTATTTGTCATAGGCTAGTTCATTTATTCTTTCATTGTAATCCTCCTTAGATATACTTCCATTAGAGAGCATTGAGTTTAATCCTGCGATATAGTTTTGTTTGATTTGGGAAACAGAGAGTGCTGCATTATAAAGGCGAATATCATCTATAGTTCCGTTAAAATCATGACTCGAAGCCCCACCGGCCCTAAAGCCTATTGTAAAATTTTGTTTAAAGGAAGGTGTTGTAGAAAAATTATCTCCATTATTTTTCTGTCCGTTAATATAAATTTATCGTCTTGAACCATCCCATGTTCCAACCATAAAAGTCCATTTGTTATATGGTGCAGAATTTGGTGAGCTAAGCAAATCACCATTTCCAGATAAAACAAATCTTAAGGCATTACTTTCGAATGTTGCAGCGTATTGTTGGTCTTCATAACCCCCACTTATATTTTTACAAAATATGTAAAGACCCGAAGAAACAGGATTTATCCATAGGCTAAAAGTCATTGAATTTCTAAAATCTAATTGGTCACCTTCGCTAGTAGTAACAGTGACATAATCTCCATCTCCATCAAATTTTAGACATTTATTAAAAACACACTTTGTATCTATTTGAGGATTCCCATTCACTGTCCCATTATTATTTCCCCAAGTATCTTCTCCTATATTTAAAGCATTATCAAATGTCCATTCAGATACTAAATTAGATAGTAATTCTTCTTGAACAGTGTTTGAGAATGTTTGAGCTTTAGCAATATTAGCTTTATCAATTGAAGAAGAAGTAGAGATCATTATTACTCCTGCTAAAATTCCGATGATTACAATCACTACTAATAATTCAATTAAAGTAAAGGATTTTTGTTTCATATTAAAAATATTATACCAAAGTATAATATTTCTATCAAATCTATTTAGGTGGAAGCAATTCTTCGGACTCTAGTAGAACTTGAGCATATTCATCTATATCTTCTAGAACAACTCCTGCACCTCTTGCAACCGCTGTCATCGGATCCTCGATCACATAAGCAGGAACACCAGTTTCTTTAGTTAACAATACATCTAAACCACTTAAAAGTGCTCCTCCTCCGGCTAAACAAATACCTTTTTTCATAATATCTGAAATTAATTCAGGTGGAGTAATTTCTATAGTATTTTTTATTTCACTAAGAATCTGATTAACAGATTTTTCCATTGCTTTTTTGATATCGTTTCTTGTAATAGTAATTTCTTCTGGAAGACCAGTCACTAGATTTCTTCCTCTAATTGCCACTCTTTTTAGTTTGCTTTTTTTATCATTTTCATCAAAATATACTGTACCAATATTAATTTTAACATTCTCAGCTGTTCTAACACCTATAAGCAATTTATATTTTTCTTGAGCGTATTTAATGATATCTTGATTTAATCTATCCCCTGCCACCCTTAAGCTTTTTGAAACAACAATTCCTCCAAGTGAAATAACCGCTATTTCAGTTGTTCCCCCTCCAATATCAACAATAAAATTACCACCAGCTTCCTGAACTGGTAGACGCGCTCCAATTGTGGCAGCCATAGGCTCTTCAATTAAAAATACCTCTCTTGCACCTGCTGATTTAGCAGCATCTATAACAGCTTTTTTTTCAACTTCAGTAACTCCGCATGGAATACCAACAATTGCTCTTGGTTTGATCAAGTTAATCTTATCTTCTCTTGCTCTTTCAAATAAATATCTAAGCATTTGCTCTGTAACTTCAAAATCAGAAACAACACCGCTAACAAGAGGTCTTGTAGCAACAATATGTCCTGGAGTTTTTCCTACCATTTTCTCAGCCTCTCTTCCAATAGCCAAAACTTGTCCTGTTTTTTGATTGATTGCGACAACAGAAGGCTCGGATAGTATAATACCTCTTCCTCTAACATAAACCAAACAGTTCGCTGTTCCAAGATCAATGGCTATATCATTTGAAAATCTGTCAAAAAAATTCTTCATAATGTTTGTTTATCCTAACAATTTTTTCCCCTTTAATCAATACTATCTAAGAACTTTATAATATCCTTTATTTTTACCAAAGTTGCTTCATTCTCATCTCTTTTCTTTACCTCAACCGATTCTTCTTTTAATGTTTTCTCAGAAACAACGATTCTTATTGGAATACCGATTAAATCAGCATCTGAGAACTTTTCCCCTGCAGTTTTATCTCTATCATCAAAGAGCACATCATATCCTTTGTATTTTAGTGCTTTATATAATTGTTCTGACTCTTTTTGATTTTTTATATCAATCAAATAAACATCATAAGGGGCAATTGCTTTTGGAAATATTATTCCTTTGTCATCATTAAAGACTTCGACAATTGTTCCTAAAAGTCTTGATATTCCAAGACCATAACATCCCATGATTACATACTCCCCGTTTATTTTAAGATTAAAAGCCTCAGCATATTTTGTTCCTAATTTAAAAATATTACCAACCTCAATTGATTTCCTCTCTTCAAAAACATCATTGCTACAGTTAGGACACTTATCTTGCTTAACTTCCTTATTTAAAGCTTGCTTACACTTGCTACAAATATATATAATATCTTCTCCAGCATTTGTAATTGTTTGAAATTCATGAGAAAAACCTTTTGTAAAAGCACCTCCTCCTGCAAGGGTTATGTATGTATAATCTTTAAGCCCACATCTTTCATAAATTTTTAAATAAGCTTCTTTAACTTTTTCATAATAATCATCTAAATCTTCTTGATTTAAATGAAATGAATAGAGATCTTTCATAATAAACTCTCTTCCTCTTAATATTCCTGATTTAGCTCTTGGCTCATTTCTATATTTAGTTTGTATTTGATATAAATATTTAGGAAAATCTTTTTCAGAGTTTAAAAACTTTTGAGCAAGAGGTGTAATAATTTCTTCATGAGTCCATCCAAGACCATAGTCCTCGTTAAGTATCTTATACATTTCAGGTACCTGCCATCTTCCAGTTATTTCCCAATTATCTTTAGGATTTAATCCAGGCATTAAAAGTTCTTGTCCTCCTACATTACTCATCTCTTCTCTTACAATGTTTTGTATTTTTTGAATTACTTTAAATCCTAATGGTAAATATGTATAAATTCCTGCTCCTAATTTATCAATAAAACCACCTCTAATTAAAAGTTTTGCATTTAAACTTACCTCTCCTTTTGGATCTTGTTTTTTTGTCTTAGAAAATAAGTGTGATACTTTCATTTTTTTAAAATATTAAATCTTTGAATTGAAATACGTCTTTAATAACTATAAGTATTCCCAAAAGCATTAAAGCCATAAATCCAACTCCATCAATTTTTTCACTTAATTTATCTGTAAAAAATTTAGGATTAAGCTTTTGAAATATTAGATATATACATTTACCTCCATCTAGTGCTGGCAAAGGCATTAAATTAGTGATTGCAAGAGCGAGTGAAATAATGGCTGTTATATTTAACATATACATAAAGCCCTCATTCAAACTAATTTTAGTTATAGCGAATATTCCAACTGGACCAGCCACTGCATTTGTAGCAACTGCTAAATCTTTTTCAGCAAATGATTTCGCTATCATATGACCTAATGTTGCTAAAGAATAATCGGTAAAATTATATGTATGGAATACCCCTGCAAAAATTTTATCAACTAAATTTTCACTATATGAAAGTTCTGCAATATTACTATAACCTATCCCTATTTTTTCTTTATTGTTATTAAGAATGTGATTACTTTCCTCTCCTGTTTCTCTATTTTTAACTGAAACAGCAATGGCTTCATTTTTTGTATTAGTCAAAATATCTTTAAGCTCTGTTGCGTCCGTAATTTTTTCTCCGTTTATCTGTAATATGATATCATTTGGCTTTAAACCACCGTAATCTGCAGGTGAGTCTTTTTCAACACCACCTATCATTAAATAATTTTCTTGATGTCCTAAAGGAAACTTATATTCAGAATTAATAAGTCCAATGTCTGTTTTTAAATTAAAAGAGAATAAAACAATATAAAAAAGAATAATAGAAAGTATAAAATTACCAACAACTCCTGCTATAATTATAAGTAATTTTTGGGATGTGCTCTTTGAAGTGTAACTATCTTTATCATTGCTATTCTCAGCTGGAGTACTTTCCCCATAAATCTTATTATATCCTCCAAATGGTATTGATCCTATCCCAAATAAAGTAGCTCCTATTTTTTTCTTCCATATAAAAGGTGGAAAACCAACAGCAAATTCCTCAACCCTAGTTTTTGTTTTTTTAGCACCTAAAAAATGCCCTAGTTCATGAGCTGTAACAACTATGGTTATAATAAGTGCGAAAGCTATTAATGCTAATAAAAAGTCTAAAATCATGCTTCTAATTCTTGTTTTTTATTTTTAACTAATACGTCTATTTTTTGATTATAATTATCTACTACTTTCTGAAGTTCATCTTTTGCTTTAAACTTATCATCTTCAGATATTTTACCGTCTCTTTCTAGCTTTTGAATATTAGACCATGTCTCATCCCTATATTTTCTAATAGTTTTCTTGGCGCCATCATCAATTTGTCCAACTGTTCTAATCATGTCTTTTCTTACATCCTCAGTTAGATCTGGCATACTTACCCATAATCCTGTTGAATCAGTAGCAGGAGATAATGCTGTGTTTGTTTGAATTGCACGAGCAATAGGTTCAATATATGATTTATCCCATGGTTCAACTCTAAGTTTTTTAGCATCAGCAATAGATATAGATGCGAGTTGTTTAACAGGCATTTTTGAACCATAAACATCAACTAATGTATTTTCAACTAATGCTGGATTTGCACGTCCTGTTCTTACGCTCATTAATTTTTGAGTAACATAATTTAATGCTTTCTCAAATTCTGGCTTAATAGATTCTATTTGTTCTTTATACATATATTATATATTAATCATTAAATTTTCTAATAATAATTTTTTGTTTGTGTTTGTATTACTAAAATAATATTTTGTTTTTTCAACTTCTTCTATAATGTTTTTTATTTTTAAAAGTGAATAATCATTAAAATCACCACAATCTTTTTTATACAATTTAAAAAACATAACTCTTCTAAAAAATCTTTCAAATATATTTAATATTTCGGCCACTGTTTCTTTGTCTTCATAGATTTCTTTAACATATTCAAACCTCTTGTCAAATCCTTGCTTTCTAATATTTTGTAAATAATTTAATGTTTCTGAAAAAAAATCTTTTTTTTCTTGATCATTTAAAAACTCAATGGCTTTCCCTATTTTTCCTCCTGAAAGAAAGCTTATACTTTCTGCATCCTCTTTATTTGCACCTTTTAAGATTAGAAATTCTTCAATCTCTTTTTTAGAAATTCCATTGAAATTTACAGTTTGCACTCTTGACTTAATGGTTTCTAAAATCATTTCCTTATAACTTGTAATAAGAATAAGTATAGAATTTTCTGGTGGTTCTTCTAACAATTTCAAAATACTATTCTGACTATCTATACCCATTAAATGAGCATTGTCAATAATGGCTATCTTTTTTTTATTACTATAGCTTTTGAGCTTTAAAAATTCTTTAAGTGCTCTAATCTTATCGATCTCAATATTGTTATTTTCCTCAGAAACAATACACACATCAGGAGAAATATTCTTATCAATATCTATGCATGTTTTACAATTATTACAAGCATTATTGTCACATAAAATCAATTTAGTAAAAGCAATAGCTAATGTTTTCTTGCCTATCATATCGGCTCCACAAAAAAGAAAAGCATGTGGTATATTTTTATTTAAAACTATTTTGGTCAAAAAATCTTTTTGTTTTTTGTGTCCTATAATTTTATTCATACTTTACCCTTTTAATATTTGCACCAATTTTTTTCAATTTTTTATCAATTTCTTCATACCCCCTATCTACTTGGTAAATATCCCTTATCACTGTTTTTCCTTTTGCAATTAAACCTGCTGTAATGAGGGAAGCCCCAGCTCTTAAATCAAATGAACCTAAATCTGCACCATATAAGTTTGAAGGACCAGAAATGATTGCCCTATGAGGATCTGAAAAGAAAATATCTACCCCCATCTTTCTTAATCCCTTTAAATATTCAAGTCTTCCATCGTAAAGTGGATCATGAATAACAGTTGCTCTTTTAGTCTGACTCGCTAAAACACCAAATAAAGGCAGCAGATCAGAAGGAAGTCCTGGGTATGGCATGCTTTGAATTCTCTCCATTTCAAGCTTTTCCCATGGAGCTATTTGAACTGAGCTAACATCATCATCTTGTTTATAAATCTTAATTGTTAAGCCTGCATTTTTTAATATTTTTAATGGAAACTCTAAGTATTTTAATTCTACATTCTTAACTAATATATCTCCCTTTGTTACAGCAGCTAAAATAATATATGTCCCTGCTTCAATAGGGTCATACATTATTTTGTGTTCAAAACCAGATAATTCTTTTTTTCCGCTCACTTTAATTTCATGAAAACCAACCTCTATTTTAACTCCCATTTTTCTTAAAACTTTAACAAGTTCCATTGAAGGATAATCCATGTCAGCCATTTTAATGGTTATCGTTCCTTCATTTAATGCTGCAAATAAAAGTATATTTTCTGTAGTGGTTACACTGATTTCATTTAAAATAACTGTTTTTCTTTTTGTTTTTCCATCTGTTTCAATCTTAATTTCATGCTCACCTTCTTCAACTTTCATATCAAGATCAGAAAAAGCATTAAGATGAGTGTCTATTGGACGAGCTCCAATAACACATCCACCTGGCTTAGGTAAGCTTATTTTAGAAAACCTTGCAAGTAACGGACCGAATAATAATACAGATCCTCTAAATTTTAAAACCTTTTTCTTATCAATATTTTGAGGATCAATATTTTTAGTATTGATTAAAATCTTCCTTTTACTTATCCATTCTATTTTAGCACCCATTCCCTCCAATATCTCTATCATTCTTAACACATCCTCTATTAAAGGAATATTGTCTATGATTACGTCTTCGTTGGTTAAAATGGAAGCCGCTAAAATCGAAAAGCTAGCATTCTTAGCTCCACCAACTTCAAGCTCCCCCTTCAGCTTTTCTCTTCCATGAATAACAAATTTTTCTTTTTGCATAATTATTTTTTAGCCATTAAAGACTTTTTATAAATATCGAGATTATCTAAAACAGCACCCGTGCCCTTAGCTACGCAACGCAAAGGATCTTCTGCAATAAAGCAAGGCACACCAGTTCTTTGTGAAATTAGAGTTGCAATATTTTTGAGACATGCCCCTCCTCCAGCTAAAACCATCCCTTTATCCATTATATCTCCTGCAAGTTCTGGAGGAGTTTCCCTTAACACACTTTTAATACACATAATAATCTCATCCAATGGGTCGCTTATAGCTTCACAAATTTCATTGGATGCAATCTTGATTGTTTTAGGAAGACCTGTTTCTAAGTCTCTTCCCCTTATTTCCATTACTTCTTCTTTTTGTACTGGAAGCGCTGTTCCTATTTTTATTTTTATAGCCTCAGCAGTTTGGTCTCCAATAGCTAAGTTATGTCTTTCTTTAATATAATCAGTAACGCACTCATCTAAGACATCCCCTGCTACTCTCAAAGATTCTGCTGTAACAATTCCTCCGAGAGAAATTACTGCAACCTCGCTTGTTCCTCCACCTATATCAACGATCATGTGACCTGAGGCTGAATTTATAGGAATACCTGCACCAATTGCTGATAAAATCGGTTCCTTTGCAACAAAAACATCTTTTGCGCCAGCAGCAATTCCTGATTGAATAACAGCTCTTTTTTCTGTTGAACTAATTCCAGCCGGAACTCCTATTAAAAGTTCTGGTTTAATAAATCTATTAAATCCTGTATTTACTTTAGTAATAAAGTATCTGATCATGGCTTGAGTAATTTTTGAATTTGCAATAACCCCATCTCTTAAAGGTCTATATACCGTAATTGCATCAGGTGTTCTACCAATCATTTCCTTAGCCTCACTTCCTACTGCAAGTATCATATTTTCACTCAAAGAAACAGCAACAACAGAAGGTTCGTCTAAAATAATGCCCTTTCCTGGAATAAATGCAAGAGAATTTTTTGTTCCTAAATCAATACCTATTTTCATGTTTTTATCATAGCGAATAAAGGAATTTTTAGCAAGGTTCAAATAAAAAAGTGCAGGTTTTTAAATCTGCACCCGGTGAAGCATTTTAGCTGCTTCTTCTCTATACTTTTCGTTAGGGCTGTCTCTTGAGGCAAGCACTCGTAGGCACATTCTGTGCATTCGCTTACCTATTCCACTGACAAGCCTGTTGCCAACGGAGGCTTCCGCAAGCTCCATCAGCTCTGCTGGAGAAACATACTTGTATTCTCCCTTTGTCGGTGTCTCATTCACAACTCCGATGATCACCACGAACGCCCAATCCTTATCAGATAAGGTCGCAGGATACATCGCAGGCATTGGCTGAATCATGGACTCAACCTCAAGTCCTATTTCTTCTCCCACTTCTCTTGCAAGCTCAGAAGCGATGATTCTTTCGTTCAAAATTTCCTTTGCGGCATTTTCTTCAACGCCTCCTCCCGGAAGATCCCAATCTCCTGGAAGAGATTCATTTTGTGGCCTTCTCTTCACGAGCAATTTACCGTCGGAATTAAAAATTCCGGCGAATAATCCAATGGTTGGTCTCACAGTTGTCATGCTTCTTCTCCGTTTTTGTGTACTAGCTTAGTACTATAACATAAATCTACAGAAAGTCAATGATTGAGATTATGTACATATATGTGTCAATTTTCCAAAAATATGAAATATCTAAATTTTAAATTAAATAAAAAAGAAGACATTAGTTACCATTAAAGGTTGCCTTCTTGTTCAAGAATAAATAATTCTCAAGGTACTTGTAAAGAGTACAGTAGAAATAATATTCTTGATGACGTTCAATTTCATTACTTCTCGCCTGCCAAGCCTTCATCTGAGAATAAACCATGTCCAGAAAAGACATTCTGGCTAGTTCTTCTTCAAAAGAAAACGAGTTTCTCTTTATAAGAATTTCATTCTCAAGATTGTTTTGAATATTGTACCAAGCTAGATCGTGGTCATTGAGCGTTAATTCAGAAAAAGCTATCAGCTTTTTTCTGAAAGAAACATCGAGCTCTGGAAAATGAATCCCGATTTCATCGGTCTCTTTTTTTAGCTTTTTAATGAACTCTTCGGGTGTAATTCTCTCTGTCATTACTAACACCTAAATATAGCATACAACTTAAAGTACTTTTTGTCAATAGAAGCTAAGCTGAATTCAAGAATCTATTGCAACTTTTTTCTTGGCAATTAATCTGTAAAATC
>DAOSDM010000013.1:0-17937 GCA_035362415.1 Candidatus Pacearchaeota archaeon | reverse complement strand
GATTTTACAGATTAATTGCCAAGAAAAAAGTTGCAATAGATTCTTGAATTCAGCTATCAAATCGTTGACATAAATAAAATATTATTGTATAAATTAAAAGGTTATTCGTATGAATGTAGATAGATCTGCTATTTGGAATGTTTCGGGTATTATCCCACTACTTTTCTCATCCATGGGATACTTTGTATACGGAGGATTAGATGGTGCATTTGCAATCTTTATTCTTTGTATATTGTTTGAATTTACAATTATATTTGCTTTTGTTCCTTTTGTCGGAATAATGATCTATTATTGGGTAATAGCAAACCTTGTTTTACCATCCGTAATTATCTTTACTGGTATAACTGAAACCTGGTTAACAGGATTTATATTTTGGTTAAATGTTTGTGTGGGGATTGTTCTTTGTGCAATAACATCGATCTGGATGTTTCCTAAAACGCCTCATCATTATCACATATAAAAATAGGTCTATTTAAAATTAGAGAATCATAAATCATGATACTCTTTTTTTATTGACAAGCAACATTAATACCTATAAACTTTAGAAGTCTCTAAAGAGACATTTAGTTCTTTGATTGGGGGAAAAAATGGATCAAGTAATTAAAATCGGAGACAAAAGAACGGTTGCAGTAAAGATAAATGGCTTACCGAATATGCTTTTCATGTACAATGAAACTGAAATTCAAGAAATAAATGTAAATAATATTGTGGGAATATGGAAAGACTTATTCCCTGATGAAGAAGTATCTTTTTTAAATACAGAATTAACAGGGAGACATATTGTTGTAAAAGTAAGTACAGCAAAAACATTGTGTAATGATCGAATTATTGAATACGTAGTTTTTGAACGAAACGAAATAGTAGTTATGGCTGAAATTGGATCTGAAACCTTTTCAAAAAAAGATTTATTAGATAGTTTTTTAACCTCCTGATATATATATCCTCTATAAATTTAGGGGATTTTTTTAATATAATTTTATTTTACACTGAAAAAACATTGAAAATGAAAATTTTTTAGGATATAATATAAATGTACTTAAAATTAAGATGGGGGGAAGAATGTTGGACTCTTTAATCGAAGCTAAAAACTGGCTTGATATCGCAAGAAAAGAAAAGGGAACATCTGTTATACTAGACTCTCTCTCAAAACTTGAAAATGCTCTCTATGAAAAAAAAGTTAATTTCGAAGACCTCTCCACAAGTCCAGAAGAAATTAGAAGACTAAAAGCAAAAACCTGTAAGAAAGAATGCCTTCACTGGTTACTGGTTCTAAGAAAAAGGAACAGCTTGCATGCTCTTCGTAATTTTGAAATGAATCGGGCAAGAGGTAATCTTTCATATGCTGAAACAGGAACAAGTAATCTTGAAATTGCTTTAAGAAAATTTACTGCACACTAGACTTTGTCTTATTTTTAAATTTGTAAACTTGGTTCTTTTTTAAAAAAGGATGCGTTCTTCATCCTTATTTTAAATTTATGCATAAGACTAATTTATATAGCTTAATAAGTGTCAGTTTAATTGCCTTATCTTCTTTTTCTGGTATTTTTATATTTTTAATAAAGGAAAGTACCCTAAAAAGAATTATTATTTTTTTAATAAGTTTTTCTATAGGAGTTATGCTTGGAACTGCTTTTTTAAGCTTGATTCCAGAAAGTTTAAATTACAGTTCAGATGTTTTGATATTTGTCATTATAGGGTTTTTGTTTTCATTCTCCATCGAAAGGCTTATTAAATGTGTCTATCATTATAGATCTAAAAATTTCAACAAGAATATTCGTATATTTGTGTATGTTAATTTAATAGCTGATGTTCTTCAAAACTTTATTATTGGAATAATAATATCTGCGAGCTATATAGTAAGCATTCCTTTTGGTATATCAACCACTACCGCTTTACTCTTAAATGAATTACCTCAAGAAGTTAGTGATTTAGCTATTTTAATACACGGAGGTTTTGAAAGAAAAAAAGCAGTTATAATAAATTTTTTAAGCACTTTAAGTACCATTGTGGGAGGCATTGTAGGATTAATAATTGGATCCTCTAATCCAACCTTTATTTATTTTTTATTATCTTTTGCGGCGGGCAACTTTATATACATAGCTTCTGTCGATCTTATTCCAGAAATTAATAAAGACATTAGTTTTAAAAAAACTATTTTGCAATTAATTTTTATAATATTAGGATTCACTCTTATTGCTCTACTTAACTTGTTATGATAAATTTAAATTATGAGTAAAAAAATCTTATTCATATTCTTCGTTTTTTTAATAATAATTTGTATGTTATTATTTTTAAATGATGACAAAAAAGAAAAAATAATTAAAAATAATAATACATTTTGTACAGAAGAGTTTAGTCCAGTATGTGGAGATGATGATAAAACCTATGAAAATACATGCAAGGCTTTTACATCTGGAGTTGGTATTAAAAAAAATACGTCATGTGAATCCACAATAAGCGAGGAAAATATCAAAAATACTACATATAGTATTGTTGAATATAAAAAATATATTCAATTAAATGATGGAAATTTTAATGAAAAAATAGACAACGAATTATTTAGTGCTGGAATATTTGAAAATAAATATGCTTTTGGAGATATTGATGGTGATGATATTGACGATGCAGCCGTTATACTTTATTCAAACTATAAAGATTATAAAATTTTAGAACTTGCAATTATAATAAATGATTCAGATGGTCCAATTTACTGGACAAGTATTTCTCTTAAAAATGTGAATAATATAAATAATTTAAGCATAAAAGATAAGGTCATTACTCTTAATTTGGATAGATTTAAATTAGAAGGAACAAAATTAGTCAAACAATAAAAGAGGCTTAGCCTCTTTTTAATTTGTGCCGAAGGTGGGACTTGAACCCACAAGGGATTACTCCCACAGCATTTTGAGTGCTGCGTGTTTGCCAATTTCACCACTTCGGCGGATAAGTTTTTATACCATATATTGGGATTACTTGCAATAATATTAATATATTATATAATCTCAAAAGAGGGTTAGAGTTATGCAGGTAATTATTGATCGAAGTATTAAAAGCATGGATGTTGAAGAAAGAAAAAAAGAAATTCGACACACAATGGCAGTATGCGCAATAATTCTTATTGATCCACGCACAAGCAAACCGTGGATCATAGAACACTTAAGTAATGTGAATTTAATGATTGCCCTTAAAATGATCAGGGAATTAAGAGATCAAAATTTTAAGGGAAAATTTGAATTACATTTGCAAAATGAACGCATGCTTGGCGATCCAAATAATTATCGCTATTTAGAATTTCGAGAGTGCTATTATTAGCCTCTCGTCTTTTTTTTTATAGCCATTTGTGCTATAGTTTAAAACATAAAATATAAATACAATAAGTATGTTAGATATTAAATTCATTAGACAAAATGTTGAGTTAATCAAGGATGCTTGCAGGAAAAAGCAAATTAATCCAGACATTGTAGATAAATTAATAGAAGCTGATAAAAAAAGATCGGAATTAATGCAAAGTGTTGAAAAGACAAGAAGACTTAAGAATGAAGCTAATGAAAAAATAAAGAGTGCTTCATTAGAAGAAAAACAAAAAATCATTGAAGAAATGAAAAAACTTGATAGTACTGATGAAAAAGAGTTGCAAGAGTCAGAAAGAAATTTTGAAGAGTTAATGCTTTTAATTCCTAACATTCCTCACGAATCAGTTCCTGAAGGAAAATCTGATGAGGATAATGTAGAAGTTAAAACTTGGGGGAATATTCCTCAATTTGATTATCCAATAAAGGATCATGTTGAAATTGCAAAAAACCTAGATATAGTCGATTTTGAAAGAGGAGCTAAGGTGGCTGGCTTTAGAGGATATTTTATTAAAAACGAAGCCTTTAAATTATGTTTTGCAATCTGGAACCTTGCGTTAGAAAAAATTATGGCAAAGGGTTTTGGTCCAATGATAGCTCCGTCCCTTGTAAAAGAATCTGCACTAACTGGAACGGGTTATTTACCTCAGGCAAAAGATGATGTATACGAAACATGTGATGGAATGTACTTAGCAGGAACATCAGAAGTGGCTATCATGAATTATCATTCAGGGGAAACATTATCAATAGATAAACTTCCGATAAAATATGTTGGTTTTTCTCCATGTTTTAGAACTGAAATTGGAAGCTATGGAAAAGATGTAAAAGGAATTTTAAGAGTGCATGAGTTTTTTAAATTAGAACAAGTTATAATATGTGAAAACAGTAAAGAGCAAACAGAAAGACTTCATGAAGAAATAACAAGAAACTCTGAAGAGGTTTTAGAAGCTCTTGAATTGCCTTACAGAAGAGTTTTAAATTGTGCAGGAGATTTAGGATTGGGGCAGGTAAAAAAATATGATCTAGAGGCTTGGGTTCCTTCTCAAAATAAATATAGAGAAACTCATTCTGCATCATATTTTTATGAATTTCAAACAAGAAGATTAAATATTAAATATAAAGAAGAAGATGGAGAAGTAAAATACGCCCATTCTTTAAACAATACTTTAATTGCTACTCCTAGAATTTTAATATCCCTTCTTGAAAATCATCAACAAAAAGATGGTTCAGTTAAAATTCCTAAAGCTCTACATAAATATCTAAATTTTACAGAAATTAAACCTAAAAATGAATAATAAAGAATTAAATATACAAGGAATAAAAATTAAATACAAACAAGAAGGAACTGGAACGCCTATAGTAATATTGCATGGATGGGGTGGATCGTCTAAATCATGGGAAAAAATCATTGAACTTATTGCAGGTAAAAAATATATGGTAATCTGTCCTGATTTACCTGGATTTGGAGAAAGTGATACTTTAACAGAATCATGGAATATAAATAAATATGTTTCTTTTGTATTAGAATTTTTAAAAACTTTAAAAATAGAAGAGTGTATTTTGATTGGGCACTCATTTGGAGGAGGGTTGTCTACTAAAATAGCTGCCAAGAATCCACAAGTTGTTCAAAAACTAATTCTATGTGATGCTGCTGTTGTTAGAGCTAAAGAAAGATTAAATTTAAGACAAAAAATTGCGAAAATATCTGCTGCGATTGTTAAACCTTTTACAAAAAACAAATTTTATAAAGAAAAAATTCAATCGAAATTAAGACCTTTTATTTATAAAATAGCAGGCACACGTGATTATTTTAATGCAAATGAAGTAATGAAGGAAACATTTGTAAAAATATCTAAAGAAGACTTAAGAGCTTTTGCAACTTATATCAAGAAACCTACTCTTGTTGTTTGGGGTGATAAAGATGAAATAACTCCGCTAGAAGATGCATATACTATTAAAAATATTATCGATGGAGCAAAACTTTGTATAATTAATGATGTGGCACATTCCCCGCATCTAAAAAAACCAGAAGAATTAGCTGATATAATAATAGATTTCATAAATGAAAAAGTATGATTGAATTAATTATATTAATTTCTATCATTGCATTATGGTTTATATCTCAAGTTAAAAACTCTCTATTTTGGATTTATTTATGGCAATTAAAAAACTATCATATAGGAAGGTTTAAAGACCATTTTAGGACAAAAAGAGGTAAAAGCATTTTTTTAAATTTCTTTTATATATCAAAAATAATAGCGTTAATATTATTTTCATTTAATTATTTAATCTTTCTACCTTTTTTAATAATTATATTTGAGGGCTTAATTTCCTTATTTAAAATTATTATTAAAAAATTTAATTATCCTGTTTTTACAAAGAAAACAATATTTTTATTTACTTTAACTATTTTGTTATTCGTTGCGTTATTTAAAACAATAAATTATAGTAATATCTTTTTTTTATCAAGTAAACTTCTTTTAATTAATATTCTAACACCTTTTATTGTATCTTTTGTTATTTTAATTCTACAACCTTTTACTTTTTTAATAAGATCTATAACTCTTATGAAAGCTAGTAATAAAAGAAAAAAGTTAAAAAATTTAAAAGTTATAGGAATAACAGGAAGCTATGGAAAATCTTCTACAAAAGAATTTCTTTATACATTTTTATCATATAAATATAAGGGGGTTAAAAAAACTAAAGAAAATTTTAATTCAGAAATAGGTATTTCAAAATTTATACTTGATGAATTAAATGAAAATGATAACTATTTTGTATGCGAAATGGGAGCCTATAACAGAGGGGGAATAAAATTATTATGTAATATTGCTGATCCCCAAATTGGCATATTGACTGGTATAAATAACCAACACCTTTCAACTTTTGGTTCACAAGAAAATATTGTTAAAGCTAAATTTGAATTAATAGAATATGTAAAAGACTTTTCTGTTTTAAATTGGGATAATTATTTAATAAAAAACAATAAAAAAACTTTTTCAAATATATATAAATACTCATATCTAGAAGAGCAAGATATTTATGCTACGGATATAAAAATATTTAAAGATCATATTGAATTTAATGCTTGTCTAAAAAACGGAGAAAAGGAATATTTTAAAGTAAATGTTCTAGGAGGCCATAATGTATCAAATTTATTAGGAGCTATCTTTGTTGCGTATAAACTTGGCATGAATCTTAAAGAAATATCTAATGCAGCTAAAAATATTATTCCAAGTCAGGGAGGTATGACAATAATCAATAATTTTATTGATGCCACTTATTCTTCAAATGCAAATGGGGTTATGGCTCATTTAGGTCTTTTAAATCTTTGGGAGGGAAAAAAAGTAATAGTAATGCCTTGCTTAATTGAGCTTCAAAAAGAATCAAAAAGAATACATAAAGAAATCGGAAAAAAAATACATGAAATTTGCGATTTAGCTATTATCACAACAAATGATAATTTTGATGATCTAAAAGAAGAGGGTAAAGAAAAAGTTATATTTGAAAACAATCCAAATAAAATATTAGAGATAATTAAAAAATATAATAAAAAGGAAGATATTATTCTTCTTGAAAGTAGGGTGCCATCAGAATTAATTAAAAAAATTAGAAAATGAAAACAGTTTCAGTTTCATTATCTCCAAATACTCAAAAAGATGATGTTTGTTTAGCTATTAGAGAAATATTTTCTACTAAAAAAGTAAAAGGTGAGTATATTCAAAAACTTGAAAATAGTTTTAAAAGCTATTTTAATTTTGATTATGTTTTTTCTTTAAATAGTGGAAGAAGTTGCCTACTTTTAATATTGGAAGCTTTAAATATTGAAGAAGGCGACGAAGTTATAGTTCAGGCCTTTACATGCAATGCAGTTATAAATCCGATACTAAAAAGAAAAGCTCTTCCAATATATGTAGATATTGATGAGACTTTAAATTTAGACATTACACAAATAGAAAAAAAGATTACAAAAAACACAAAAGCCATTATTGCTCAACATACATTTGGGATACCTGCAAATATAAATGAGATTAAAAAGATTTGTCAGAAATATGGTTTAATTTTGGTTGAAGATTGCGCTCATGCGCTCGGAGCTAAATACAATAATGAATATTGTGGAACTTTTGGAGACGTTGCTTTCTTTTCTTTTGGAAGAGATAAAGTTATTTCTTCGGTTTATGGAGGAATGATTGCTACAAATAAGTTAGATATAAAAGAAAAAATACAAGCACTATATGAAAAATTAAATTATCCAGAAAATAAATGGACCAACAAACAACTCATGCATCCAATTATTATGAATTTATTTGTTCTTCCTTTCTATAATTTCTTAAATATTGGTAAAATTATTCTAGAACTTTCTATAAGATTTAATCTATTGTCAAAAGCTGTTACTGCGTCAGAGTATAAAGGAATACTTCCTGATCTTTTTCCTCTTAAAATGCCTAACTCGCTTGCAAAATTAGCTCTTAATCAATTTAAAAAATTAGATAAATTCAATGATCATAGAAAAGAAATCGCAGAATATTATAAAAAAAATATAGGAGGATTATTTAATATAACCGATGGAGCAATATATCTTAAATTTCCAATTTTAATAGATAACGGAGACGAGATAATAGAAGAAATTAGTAAGTATAATATTATGCTCGAGGATGGATGGAGAAAAAAAGTAATTGCACCACCAAAAACAAATTTATGCAAAATGAATTACAAAGAAGGCGAATGTGAAAATGCTGAAAAGATTAGTGATAAAATTATAATTTTACCAACTCATATTAATATAACAAAAGATATTGCTGAAAAAATAGTTTACCTAATAAAAAGCTTTATATAAAATATTATGAGATTAAAAAATAAATCATTTACTTTAATAGAACTTCTTGTTGTTATAGTAATAATAGGAATACTAGCAGGAGTAATAATGATCTCTACTTCTTCTTCAATTGATAAAGCTAACTTTGCTAAAGCTCAAACATTCTCAAACACTGTTCAAGAAGAACTATTATTAAATCTATTATCTGAGTGGATGTTTGATGAACCCGAAGAAACAGGAAGAATAACAAAAGATTCCTGGGGAAATAATCATGGTGTAGTTACTGGAGCTATACAAGTGAATAATTGTGTTTCTGGAAAATGTTATAGTTTTGATGGGCAAGACGATTATATAGAAATGGCAGATAATCAACAAATAAGAATGACACAAGGGGGAACTATTACTGCTTGGATTAATCCTAATGGTCCAGGAGAATCAAGTGGAAGAATATTAGATAAGAGTGCAACGACCTCTATAGATAATGGTTTTGCATTTTATCTAAGTGGTGATGGCAAAACCATACTTTTCGGCATCAAGAGTGGTGCAATAAGAACAACATCTTCAAATAATGCAATAACATTAAAGAAATGGAATTTTGCAGTAGTTGTGTTTAATAATTTAGGAAGACGTATTTACGTAAACGGAGTAGATGTCACTTCGTCAGGTGGAAATGTAACAGATCTACCACCAGATATAGCAGGTATAGTTAGGATAGGAAATAGAGCAGGAGGAACAGATAGAACTTTTGATGGATATATTGATGAAGTAAGAGTATACAACACAGTGTTATCTGTCACCCAAATCAAACAAAACTACATCGCAGGACTAAATTCAATGCTAAGCAACGGAAACATATCAAAAGAAAAATATAATCAAAGAATAGAATCATTAGGATCAAAATAAAGTTGACAATAACATTTTTTTAGTAAAAAATAGTAATGTAATTAATTTTAAAATATTTAAATCATGTTTGATAAATTTAAACAAATAAAACAATTAAAAGATTTCGAATCTTCTTTAAAAAAGCAAACAGTAACAAAAGAAAAAAATGGGATTACTGTTACACTAAATCTAAAAATGGATATTTTGGATATTAAATTAAATCCAGAATTAGAAATATCTGAACAAGAAAAAAAATTAAAAGATTGTTTAAACGACGCAATGAACGAAGCTAAACTTGAAATGGCAAAACAAGCTCAATCAATGGGAGGATTTGGTTTTTAAAAATGAAAATATATCCTACAATTACAACTCTGATAGATTATAAAGGAAAGATAGAGGAAATTAAAGCGCTTAAACTTGAAAAAGTTTGCGTTTTTTTTACTGGATTAAATAAAGAAGAGAGGAAAGAGTTAATGAATGAAATTAAAAAAACTCCGATTAAAGAAATTCCTTTTTGTCATATAAGAGACGATATGGAAGAGCAAGAATTAGATTTTTTAGTAAGAAATTATAATACCCAAGTATTTAATATTCATTCTTTAAAGGATTGTTTTAATAATTATGATTATCCAAATTATAGAGAAAAGGTTTGCATTGAAAACTCTTTACACGCTCTTGATGAAGAGGAGATTAAAAATTGGGGAGGAATTTGTCTTGATTTATCACATCTAGAAAACGACAGACTTACAGATGAAGAATCTTTTAAACAA
The DNA here is from genome assembly GCA_035362415.1 of Candidatus Pacearchaeota archaeon. Classification (GTDB taxonomy): domain Bacteria; phylum Patescibacteriota; class Minisyncoccia; order Minisyncoccales; family Minisyncoccaceae; genus JAAZMU01. The sequence goes on along the minus strand of DAOSDM010000013.1, from coordinate 8,119 downwards.
AATCTAAAAATGATTAATGAATATGAAGTTCAATGTAATCATATAAGTGCAGTAAAAGATAAAATATATACAAACAAAGAAGGATTGAAGCGTTATGATGCTCATGATGCAAATGAACTAAATGATTTTAATTACTTAAAACAATATGACAAAAAATTATTCTCTAATTTTTGTGCTATGGAAATAAATAATGATATAGCTTTTCAATTAAAAGCAATCGATCATATTAATAAAATATTAAATGAATAAGAAACACCTTATATTATTTTTTCTATTTTTATTTTTAGCTTTTGCTATATCTTTTTTAAGTTTTAAAAATAAAGAAAGTTTTGAGGAAATTATATCTGAAGAAGAAACCACTCAGTACAATCAATTAAAAAACGTTCCTGATGAAATTAATGCAATTTATTTAACAGGACCATATCTTTCAAATCAAAGTAGATTTGATAAAATATTATCACTTATAGATGAAACAGAAATTAATGCAGTTGTTATTGATGTTAAAGATTTTTCCGGAAGAATTTATTTAAACATAGAAAATAATGAGTTAAATAAACATAATGCACTTCAATCATGGGTTAAAATGGATAATATTGTGAAAAGACTTCACGAAAAAAATGTTTATATAATAGCAAGAATAGCTGTTTTTGAAGATCCAATATTATCTTCTAATAAAATCAATCTGGCTATAAAAAATATAAATGGAAATATATGGCAAGCTTACAATGGTTTGTCTTGGGCAGATCCTAGCTCAAAAGATGTTTGGGATTATAATATTTTAGTTGCAAAAGAAGCGTGGAAAATGGGTTTCGATGAAATTAATTTTGATTATATTAGATTTCCAACAGATGGTAACCTTAAGGCTATAAGTTATAATTTAAGCGGAAAAACAAAAATAGAAATTATAAATGAATTTTATAAATATTTAAGAAATGAACTTGAAGGCATTATAATTTCAGCAGACTTATTTGGATTAACAACAGTAATTGATGATATAGGAGTGGGGCAAAATATAGAAGATGCTTCAAAGTATTTTGACTTTATTTGTCCTATGGTTTATCCATCACATTATGCAAACGGATTCAATGGCTTTGTCGATCCCTCAGAATATCCCTACGAAGTTGTTTTTAAGTCATTAAGTATTGCAAATGACAAAGTTACAAATATTAGACCATGGCTACAAGCGTTTGATCTTTTAGGATATGATTATAGTAAAGAAGAAATACAAGAACAAATTAAAGCCAGTAAAGATGCACTTTTAGATAATTATTCTGGATATATGCTTTGGAATTCACAAAACATATATAATAAAGAGGATTTACCAAAATATAAAGAATAATACTTCCACAATTTGAAAAAATTTTGTATAATTACCTATATAAATGCAAATAAAAGAAAATATTGATAAGACAACCTGGGAAAACTTCTGCTTAAGTGCAAAAGAAAAGACTTTTACACACTCATATAATTGGGGTCTTTTTAATGAAAAAATAGAAGATAAAGTATGGAGATTTGGGGTATTTGATAGTGAACAATTACAAGCTATCTTTTTAGTAATTAAAGTTGTGGCAAAAAGGGGTACGTATTTATTACTTCCTATGGGACCTATTATAAAAGAAGGAGTAGATAATAAAAAAATAATAGAAGAAGTTTTAGTTAAATCAAAAGAAATTGCAAAAAAAGAAAGAGCTGATTTTATAAGAATTGCTCCTATTGTATTACAGAACGAAGAAAATAAAAAAATATTTAAAGAACTTGGTTTTAAAGAAGCACCCATGCACGTGCATCCTGAACTTACATGGGAACTTGATATCACAAAAACTGAAGATGAGATTCTTCAGGGAATGAGAAAAACAACAAGATATTTAATTAAACAAGGATTAAAAAACATTGATATAGAGATTGATAAAAGTACTAATGCAGACGATTTAAAGTATTTTAATGATGTATATAAGATAACAGCTAAAAGGCACAATTTTACTCCTTTTTCAATGAAATATCTCGAAAATGAATTATCATCATTTAAAGACGATGATCAAGTTTTAATTCTTAATGCAAAATACAAAGGAGAGGTAATCGCCTCAGCTATGATTATTTTTTGGTCAAATATTGCTTTTTATCATCAAGGAGCATCTTCACAAAAATATCCTAAAATACCAACATCATATTTAATACAATGGGAAGCTATAAAAGAAGCAAAGCAAAGAGGATGTCATACATATAATTTTTGGGGTATCGCAAGAGATGAAGAAATTAATAATAAAAATCATCCTTGGGCTGGGTTAACTTTATTTAAAAAAGGTTTTGGTGGATACAGTAAGGAGTATGTAAGAACGCAAGATTATAAAATAAGTTTTAAATATTATTTGATTAGATTTTTTGAAATACTTAGAAAAATAAAAAGAAATCTTTAAATGAGAAAAAGGAGACCATATAAAACAAAAAGAAAAATCATAAAAAGAAATAGAAAACTTTTTTTTAAGAAAAAAGCGTTTTGGTTTTCATTCTTATTTTTTCTAATATTTAGTGCATCTTCGTATTTTTTATTTTTTTCTCCACATTTTCAAGTTAAAGAAACCTCTATTTTAGGAGCTCAAACTATATCAAAAGAAGAGCTCTTGAAAAATTTTAAAAGTGATGCTACAATGACATTAAACATCTTAGGTAATAATCTGATATCAGAAAGCCTGTTTATACCATCTCAAGGAAAGATTTCTTCACTTTTAGAAAACTTCCCAGAAATCGAAGACATCAATGTTAAAAAAGATTTCTTCACTAAAAAAATCGTAATTGAAGTAAAAGAAAAAGCACCCGTATGTATTTGGTGTTTTAAAGATGTCTGTGCTCTTTTAGATAAAAATGCAACTTACATCAGAGATTATGAAAATGAAGTTGGGTTCATTAGAATTAATGAATTTGACGAATATGAAAAAAATCTAATGAAATGGTCGGGCGAGACCAAAAAAGATTTTATTTTAACACTCTTAACTGTTTATAAAAACAATACCGAAATAAAAGATTTTAATGTTTATTCTGATAAATTTTTAGGAAAATATAAAAATGTTAATTTTGTATTTGACCCCAAAGAAGATATTGATTGGCAAATAGAAAAAATGAATATTACATTAAAGAAACTCAACTATAAAACAGATAATCTTAAATATATAGATCTAAGATTCGGAGAACAAGTTGTCATTAAATAAAAATTGTATTTTATATTGAATGACATTTTTATGTCATGCAGAAGTTCTTTGAAATAAAATTTCTACGATAACTTTTTTTTTCTTATAAGAATATTTTATACTTTGAATATAGCTGATTTTGTTTTGAAAAAGTAACAAAAAGTTGCCGTAGAAATTACGGCGGAGGTAATGTTTTATGAGTATCAGAGAAAAATTGACACGGGCTTCTGCGGATTTACGCAGGAGAATAGAGCGTAACAAGCCACTGGCAGCTGTCCTGGTAATTACAGGCGTACTGCTTGCAGCGCTTCTCGTAAGTATGGCACTCGGACTTCTTCCTGCATCATGGACTATTGGTCCGAGCATAGAAGCAAACACAACCTCTCTTGAAGTAGGGCAGTCAACCATGCTCGTGGGCAAGACTCCTCTTTCACCCAGCGTATACCACTTCGAGTGGATTTCAAGCAATCCCAGCGTGGGAGTAATCACAGGTGAAGGAAAAGAGGCAACATTTAGTGCCAAAGAGCCTGGAGAAACTACTATCACCTTTAAGGTAGATGGAAAAGCAGCCCACCAAGAGATGAAAGTATATTCAAAGGCATACCTTGATGCAGCACTTGCAGAATCATGGGTCTACATTGGCAATGAATACAACTACAATCTCATCTATCCTTCAGACAGCGTACGCATTGCTGATGTGTATGTTGAAAACACATACGGCCAAAAAATGGCTGACGAGAAATTCTTCAGAACAATTAATGGAGAGAAGAAACTGCTTATAGCAAGCGATGTTGATCCTGGAAACTACGTACTTGTAGCCAAGGGTATTGCTCAAAGTGATGGCAGAACTTTGAAGACGACATCATCATTCAGTGCGCTCACAGAAATCCTTAAAGGATATTACCAATTCTCGCTTTCTAACGAGAATCTTCTAGGTATTGAGCCCTGGCATTATGGTGCTATCGAAAACTTCATGAAAAACGAGCTTGGTATTGAGACCAGCCTCAGTAATGTCAAAAAACAAGGCAAATCTGTAGACGTAAACTCCTTCAAGAGTAAATATGTTTTCTACAGAGATCCTACTCGCACTGACAGGATTTGCTACGAAACAGACATTGCTGTAAAAGGATCCGCAAGTGACACCAAGATCTTTTCAAAACAGATGGTGAGGGCAAGTGATGGTACGTCTTGGACGGTTGCAACAGATGGCATCATAATCCTGATTTATCCTGAAGGATCGTCCTACTACATGAACTCTCCAAGCGGAACCATGCAAACAGTCATAAACACGAACACTGGAACAAATACTCCAAGCACAACCACTGCAACAACAAATAACAACCCCAGCAATGGTGAAACAAACATTCCATCACCGCCGCCGCCCATTTAAAGAGGAGAAGAATACACATTTTTCTCCTCTCTACTCTTATTATCTTTTAATAAAAGCATTTTTAATAAAAATGTTTCTATTAGCAAATAAAAAGAATAATAAGTTAAAATATAAAAATATGGTACAAAAAATCATATATAATATAGGAAAGTGGGGAGCTATTCAGAAATTCTTGTTTTCGCTTTTAGCGCTAACAATAGGATTTCTCAATTTCTTTCCTTTGGGGAATGTTTTAGCTGCGTCAGATTTCAACACTGGTGCATCTGATTATCCTCTAAGAATAGGTAATACTACTCAAAGTTCTGGATCTTTAAACTGGGCAACATCATTAAACGGTGTTAATCCAGGTGATGAATTAAAGTTTCAAGTATATTACCATAATGCAGCTTCATCTTCTGCAAATAATACAAAAGTTGTTTTAAGCTTAAGCCCAAGCGGAAGCTCAACAAACTTCCAGGCTCAAGCTCAAATCTCAGCAACTGGTTACAACACATATACATCAAATGCAAGTATTAATTTAAATCAATCTCAAGGCATTAGTTTAAACAATACTGCAAAGTGGTATCACAACTACAATGGTAGTGCATACCAAATAGATGATGTAAATGTTACTGTTTCAGGAAATACTGCTACTTTTAACTTAGGTGGTGTAGCTCCTGGCTATGCTCCTAATGATGGTTTTATTGTATTTTCTGCTAAAGTAGGGGGAACATCTTCCTCAAGTTCAAACAATTTCAACACTGGTGCATCTGATTATCCTCTAAGAGTTGGTAATACTACTCAAAGTTCAGGATCTTTAAACTGGGCGACATCATTAAACAGTGTTAATCCAGGTGATGAATTAAAGTTCCAAGTATATTATCATAATGCAGCTTCATCTTCTGCAAATAATACAAAAGTTGTTTTAAGCTTAAGCCCAAGCGGAAGCTCAACAAACTTCCAGGCTCAAGCTCAAATCTCAGCAACTGGTTACAACACATATACATCAAATGCAAGTATTAATTTAAATCAATCTCAAGGCATTAGTTTAAACAATACTGCAAAGTGGTATCACAACTACAATGGTAGTGCATACCAAATAGATGATGTAAATGTTACTGTTTCAGGAAATACTGCTACTTTTAACTTAGGTGGTGTAGCTCCTGGCTATGCTCCTAATGATGGTTTTATTGTATTTTCTGCTAAAACACAAACTTCATCAAACCAAACAGTATTAGCAAACGCAGGAGTTGATCAAAGTGTAAGATCTGGTGACCTTGTTTATTTGAATGGATCTGCCTCAACAGGAACAAATTTAAATTATGCTTGGGTTTGTAATGGAGGAATTAGTTTAAGTAATTATGATATAGCTAATCCAACATTTATAGCACCAATTGTTAGCTCTGGGCAAATCTATACATGTGCTTTAACTGTAACATCTGGATCTAATACTTCAAATGATACAGTTGGTATTACAGTAAATCCACAAATTACTTCTACTGCTTCATCAGGAATAGCAACATCTGGAACAGTTTTAGGTAAAATAATTAACTTAACTGAAAACAATAACGGATCAATTGTTGTAAATGGAGAAATTACTGAATGTAGTAGTAAAAATTGTAAAGCAAGATTTATTTGGGGTGATAATACAAATGCAACCAATCAAACAAATTGGATTAATAACTTAAATAAAGGAAGTAAATTTTCTTACCCTTTAATAAATCTTAAAAAAGGAGACGCATATTATGTGGGTATAGAGGTTCAAATGGGTTCTAAAACATATAAGACAGCAACAGCAGATTTAACTAAATTTATTGCCAAACCAGATAAACCAGCTTCATTTACTGCTAAAGTAAAAAATAATACTAATGCTGAACTTTCATGGAAACTTGGAGAAGGTGGAAGTAAAATATTAGTTAAGAGAGCTATAAATAATTGTCCCTTAGTAACAGACGCAACGGCTAAGACAGTTTATTTTGGAGATGGACAAACTATAATAGACGATGCATTAAATACTAACACAAGTTATTGTTACAGATCATGGATGATAACTTATGATGGTTTGCAGCTTATATATTCTGACCCAGCAGAAGCTTTAATAGCAACTACACAAAAAGCTATTACTTCAACTCCAAAAACAACTATTCCATCAACATCTATTTCCAAAACAGTAGCAAATCAAATTGAAAAGAATTTCTCTTTAAATATTTCTGTAAGAAATACTTCTATAGGAGAAACTCAATTCAAAAAAAATACTACTGCTGCCCCAGGAGAAACGATGGAATTTAATGTAGAAGTTAAAAATACAGGCAATGCAAAGTTGGAAAATATCATTGTTAAAAACTTATTAAGCAATGATTTAAATCCAAAAAGTGTTTTTGTAAATAATATAAGTCGCTCAATAGATGCAATTGAAAATGCATATATTCAGGAATTAAAGAAAGATGATACTTTTAAAATTAATTTTACTGCTGTTATGAAAAATTATGAAGGTAATGGAGCAATCGCTATTGTATCTGAAGCATCTGCTGATGGACTAAATTCCATGACAGATAGCATAAACATACAAAAAAAACCTATTGTTACTCAAACCATTGAAGAAGAAACAGTAGAGGCGTCACTTTTTTCAACAATTATGGCAGGGGAATGGTTTCCTTGGTCAATACTTGCTCTAATAGTGCTTGTGCTTCTAATAGTATATTTCTCACTTAAAGAAGAGAGAAAAAGAAGATAGTCAGTTTATAACAATACCGGGTTTTACTCGGTATTGTTTTTTTATATACAAAATATATAATATTAATATGGATGAATTAAAGAAAATAAAAGCAATTTTATTTGATCTTGATGGTACTCTTGTATCTGATGACGAACTTCAAAAAGAAGCGTTTACTAAAACCATGAATTTTTTTAATATAAATATACCTCTAAATGAGTATCCTCAAAGGTTCATAGGAAAAAGTTTTCATCAAATAGAAGAAGATCTAATTAAAGAATTTGGAACAGTTATAAAAAGGGGGGATATTAGAAGAAAAAGAAAAGATATTGTTATAGATTTATTAACTAGACAAAAAACATGTTGCACTCATTATGCTAAAAAATTAGTACATTTTGTAAGTCAAAAATATCCTTTAGCAATATGTTCTGCTGGAGAAAAAAAAGAAATTTTACTTAAATTAAAAAATAATGATTTATTAAAATATTTTAAGAAAATAATATCTGCAGAAGATGTTGAAAAATCGAAACCATATCCTGACATATACCTAAAAGGGGCAAAAGAATTAGGCTTTGAACCACAAGAATGTTTATCGTTTGAAGATAGCGTTTCAGGAATGCAAGCAGCAAAAAGTGCGGGTACAATATGTTTCGTTATTCCAAATAAAAAAGAAAATAGAAAAGATTTTTTACTAGCCGATAGAATTTTAGAGTCGCTTGAAGAAGCATACTATATTTTAAAAAATATTTAAATATATATATTCTTCAATTAATCTTAGGACGACCTAAGATTTTTGTTATATGCTGAATTCAAGAATCTATTGCAACTTTTTTCTTGGCAATTAATCTGTAAAAT
>DAOSDM010000012.1:0-22402 GCA_035362415.1 Candidatus Pacearchaeota archaeon | reverse complement strand
CTGTTTTTTGACTTTCATATGTTTTTGAAGAGTTTTCAAGTGTAATTGAGTAAGAATATGTTTCTCCTTTTTTAAGAGAAGAAGTATCAAGTTCAAATACATATGGAATATCTTTTTCAAATGTTCCTTCTTTTGAACTAGTTAAAGCAACTGAACCTGTGCTATCAAATATGTTTAGAGTAGCCTTGTTAACGAATATGTCTTTGTGACCAGTTGATGCAATTTCAAATGCATAAAGAACCTTATTCTCCTCCTTTTGGTTAAAAGAAAAATCTTTAATAGTAGGTGCTGGCACTAAGTCCTTTTCAAAATGAATTGTAAACTTATACCATTTATCACCTTTTTGAAGATAATATGTAAAATCACCCTCTTTTTCTTGGTCAAAAAATACAGTTGAAGTTTTTACACTAATAGTTTTCCCTTCATTATTTCCAATTTCATAAAGTGGTGAATACGAAAAACTAATACCCGGAACATAGTATTCATGATATATCTTACCATCAACCTCTTTGGCGTTTCCTGTTTTGCTAGCTGTAACAGTTTCAACTCCAGAAAGAGATATTTCCGCACTATATTCTAAGTTATCAAATAAAACAGTGTAGATATATTCGCCCTTGTCCTCAATTGATATGTTTAGATCACTCACTGTTTCAAAAGTATTACTCTCCTTTGCTCTTCTTTTAATTTCAATTGCATTTGTTAAATCTATAACCTCCCCGTTTTCATTTAAAAGCTCATACTCCCTTCTAACCCCTATTCCATCTATAATATATTTTCTTAAAGAAAAAGTGGCTTCTTCTTTGGCAAAAACTTCAGGGATCTCAAATTGACCTGAAACTTCATTTCCTGCTACGTCTTTTGCTAAAAGAGGTATATTATCTTGGTTTCTTATTGTCGCAGCTTCTGGGCCATCAATTTCTATGGCAAACTCAGACTCATTTTCAGCCATTATAATCTTAACTGTTGTATCCCCGTATATTAATGAGTACTCGTTTTTATCCCTAAAAACATCAATGCTTACAAGAGACATTCCTCCTTTCTTAACTTTAACATGCCAGCCATAATATGTTTTTGACATGCTAGTGTAATATCCTTTGTATAAAAGAGCATAAAGATCGCTTCTTAGCTCTACTTTTAAATAAGATAAGGCTTCATCCGCAGTTAACTTATAGGTATCAACCTCATTATTGTTATAACTTTGTATGTCTAATTTAGGACCTATTGTATCTATATAGCAAGAACTTGCTTGGCCATCTAATAGTTGCGCATTATTAATTAGAATACTTTCAAGTTCTGTTCCATTTGCATCTTTATCAAAAATAATAGTTCTTTTAAATTTAAAACTATTATTACCTATTTTAGTAGCTAAGCTATTTTGAACATCATTATTTGTTCCTTGAGAATTTATAGAAATGCTTGCAGAAGAAACAGGATTACCTTCTTTAATAATTTTAATATAATAGTCTCCTGCCATTAATTTAGAGTGTCCGCTAATTTCTTCTGTTAAAGCTTCGTCTCTATAATATTTAATTTTAAAACCTTCTTCGGCTGCTTCTACTTTTGATGTAGAAATAATAAACAAACAGGCCACAATAAGAAGCCCCATTAATACTTTTTTATTATAACTCTTTTTAGACATCACAAAAAATAAATAATAATTATTATCCGAATATTAAAATATTTAGTGTATTTTGTCAATAGCTAACTAAAATAAAAAGGCCATAAAGCCTTATTTTACTTAGTTGTGCCAGTAAAGACAATATATCCATCGTTTGGACTGTATCCTGGCTTTATGTCTCCCAAAAATACAACTGCTCCATCTTTTGTAAATTCTACCTTAACCTCATCAATTTTGTATTCTCCTTTGTAATTGTGATACCATTTTGCAGTATCATCAATTTCAATACTCTGATTAATGTTTAGCATACTAACATAATCATTAAAATTGTCAGAAGATAAAATAGACTTAACTTTATTGTCATTTAAATTTAAATAAACCTTAGTATTCTTGGAAATAATATTGCTAGAGTTATGATAATATACACAAAACTTTAGTTTATCTCCCCTGCTTGCACTTAAATTAGTTGTCCATCCTTGATAGTTTGTATTTAAATTCACTGCCCTTAAGGGGTGATCAATAGAGCTTTTATTAAAGAATCCATTCTTTACGCTATCTACTGAAGAATCATTGTTAAAATTCAAAGAAGTCTCATTTTGTGCCTTGTCTTTTACCAAAACTAGAAAATCTTTTTTTGCTTTTATCTGTTTAGCGATTGGACCAGAAACTTCTAAATCAAATTGTGTTTCTTCTTTATTTAAACTTAATTTAGCTTCTGACCCTGCGTACTTTAAAGAAAAAACATCTTTTTTCTCAAAAATATCGACAAACCAAATACTGCCCCCGTCTTTTTCAATTACTGCGTGCCATTTAATATCTGTATCACTACCATAAGATCCTTTATACAAAACAGCATAAAGGCTTTTATTCAATTCTATTTTCAAATATGAAAGAGCTTCATCCGAAGTTAATTTGTAGACGATATTATCCCCAGTTGAACTATTTTTCACAATTAGGTTTGGCGGAGTGGTATCATTTTGAGCCAAGATATTTGATGCATTAAGAATGAATAGCAGTATAAGAGAAAGCTCTATCAATAATTTTTTATTATTTAAAAACATAACAAAATATTTATTGATAATCTTACTTATATTTTACCTTATTTAAATCATAAATTCAACATTGCCTAATTGCTTTTTTATTTTCTGCATGATATATTTTTTTAGGCACATAATGCCAGGAGTTATTATTGTGACAAATAAATGCCTGTATTGTCAGATGGAAATTGCAGAGAATCCAGAATATTTCTTCTTTTTTAAAGACCGAAATATCTTGGTAAAACCAGGGTTTTATTACTCTGCATCACCTTTTATATGTCCTGATTGTTATTCCAAAATCATTAACAAATACATGAGAGAGTGCGGTGAATTTATTAACGAAATTGCCGATATTCAAAGTAATAAAGTATCTATTAATTGGGAAAGATTTTGGCTTAAATTTGAGAATAGTAAAACAGATTCTATGAGTATGGATATTTGGAAATTCCTTTGCTGGATAGGTGTTTTGACACAGGATGGTAAGGGCTATTTTCTTATAGATGGCAATAGCTTAGAAAAGGTTATGGGCAAAAGCGATTACTATTTTTTTGTAAGAAAAGAAGATGCTTATGGATACGTAAAATTTTACGAGAATCATTCTGGAATCAGAAGAAAATTTAGCATCGGATATTTGCCAAGTTTTATTTCACATGAAGAAATATTTTCCACTTCCTGTCATTAATTTGTATAAAAGCTCTTAAAAGTTGACTTGTTATTCAGCTCAAGATTGTAAAATGATCTTATGTTTACAATCTTTTTTGTTACTAAAAAACACAACGTCTCAAATTGTTTTTTTGTTTTTTTAATGTTAAAATCCTTTTAGTACGCAATGCTAGGAGGTCTACATGAATAAATGTGTATGGTGCGATGAAACCATCGTTGAAAATGCAGATTATTTCTTTTATTGGGAAGGACAAAAAGTAGTCATAAAGCCCGGATTTAAATTTCCTCTCACCCCCTCGATATGCCCGGAATGTCTCGCTTTAAGAATTCAAAAATATATTGATGAGCGGAAAAGCTTTGTAGAAAAATTTATAGAAATCAAAAATAACGAAATTTCTGTAAATATGAAAAACTTTTGGGAAGCATGCAGATATCCAAACGTAATAACAGAAGATGGTTACGGATGGGATGTTGAAGACTTCTGGTGGGCTATTGGAATCGTAACTGCGCAAAATAGAGGATATTGTTTTAACTGGGGAGGAGGACACATAGATCTACTTAAGGGAAGACAAGGATACTATTCTTTCATAAGCAAAGAGGCTGCTATTGAGTATGTAAAACATGAATTCGCAGGTACAGGAGTTAGAACTACACGCGGCATTTGTCTTATCGCAGAATACATCTCTCCTGAAGAAATTTTCTAATTTATCACGCAATGTAGGTGCCATGACGGATACAAAATTATCCGTTTTATATAACCTGCTTTCAAAATGGAAGCTGCGAAGAAGCAAGACAAGCGATAAAGGCTTTTGATTAGAACCAGTCTTAACCACTTTTTTCGAGTAAAACTCTTGACAAAATAGTCCTTTTTTGTAATAATTATAAACGTCCTTTTAGAAGGGCTTTTATTTTTGAAGAAAATTAACTTATATTTATGTCGGACACGAAAAAAATTATTAATACATTTTTCTTTTTATTAATTTTATCATTTGTTCTATTCCCTCTAGGAAAAGAAATTAAGGGACAAGAAAAAATAGAGCAGGTTGAGAAACCAATATTATCACAAAGAAATACAGTTATCGAAAGTTTCGGAATAGACTACAATACAATTAAAAAGCCTACTGAAACTTATTACATGATTATAACTGCATACTCTTCTACAGAAGATCAAACAGATTCAACACCATTTATTACAGCATCTCAAAAACACGTTGAGGATGGAATAGTAGCTAACAATCTTTTACCATTTGGTACAAAAGTTAGAATTCCTGAACTATATGGTGACAAAGTCTTTGTAGTAGAAGATAGAATGCATTATAGAAAAGGAAACTATCATTTAGATATATGGTTCCCTACAACACTTGAAGCTAAAAACTTTGGAGTTAAAAGGGCCACTATAGAAGTTATAGACTAAAATACAAAGAACGTCATTGACGTTCTTTTTGTTTTAGTACTATAATTATTTTGTAAAAATAAATTTAATAATATGCACAATTGTTCAACATTTATTATTCATTGTATGGATTTCCGTTTAATTAATAAAACAAAAGAATGGATGAATAAAAACGACTTAATAGGCGACTGCGATGTAGTATCAATCGCAGGATCAAGCAAAGATTTAGTTGATGGAAGTAAAGAAGTACAAGATTTTATTTTAAAGCAAATAAATATATCGTACAATCTTCATAATGCAAGAAAAGTTGTTTTGATTCACCACAGTGACTGTGGAGCATATAAAGCAACATATAGTTTCCCTGATGCAGAGGCAGAATTTGCTCAACAATTAGAAGACATGAATGCAGCAGAAGAAATTATTAAAAACTGTTTTGAAAATATAGAAGTTAAAAAAATATGGGCAGAAATGAAAGATCCTCATGGAGACGAAGTTGAATTTGCAGAATTATAATTCCGGAGCCTCTAACGATCTTTTTATTATAAGATCAGGACCAGTAACATAATAAATCTTTTTATTAACGAAACTAGGACTATATAAAATATAGTCCTTTTCGTTTGAATTATAATAAATATCTTTATTCACAGCAACAATAATTTTTTTTCTAAAATTTGAACAATCTTTTTTAAGATTACATAATTTTTCTGTCGGAAAAACATTATTATCAATATAGTATTCAATCAAAGAAACGTTTATTCTTGCCATATCAGCCTCAAGGTTTAGATCTTTTGCTTGATTTAAGACTTTCAAAGAAAAAATAACAATGAACAAACTAAAAATAGACATAAGTAAGAGCACTAAAATAGATTGTTTTTTATCAAGCGTTCTTTTCATTTTTAATTATTGTAGCATATTTTTAAAAAAATGCATCAGTTTACTTTTCTGAATTCTATAAAATCAATATAATAAGTTGTTGTGTAACCCCCCGAACTAAAAGAAATATATTGCGACTGACTAATATTCGTTTCATTTAAATTTAACTTCCCTACATACCTAGTTACATAAACCGTCCCTAGTTCTGTAATATTTCCAGAACCTGGATAAGTTGCTGTTGTCACATTATATATTCTCCAGGGTGTGTTAGTGGGATTAGTGCCAGATCCATTTGTTCTAATTCTAATGTAAATATCATATTGCCCTATTTCAAAACCAGCTGAAGGTCTTATATAAAATTGCCCCCACCAAGAATTTGGAAAGGACTCAACGTACCCCCATAACGCCCCGTTAGTAGCATCATCAGTTGAAATCACTGTTGATGAGTTCCAGTCAGATGAATACCCATAATGTCTAGCAGTTGCTATAATCGATCCATCAAACCCATTCGAGTCAGTATAGGTTATTGGCCCAGTCGAACCTTTTGCCAAAAGCATAAACTCTGATCCAGTAGAAGAATAGCCATAGTTTCCAGAAACAGGGTCTAAAGGAAGTGAAGAAATATATTCAGGAACTAAATCAGTTAAACAACCAGTTGTTCCAATTTTACAACTCAAAGCAGGATAAGATCCATGTTCTCCTTCATAAGCCCTAAGTCCTCTTGAAATCATTCCTAGATCATTTCTTCTAATACTATCTTTGGTTTTATCAATTGAAGAAGAAGTAGAAATCATTATTACACTAGCCAAAATACCAATTATGACAATTGTTACTAAAATTTCTATTAGAGTAAATGACTTAATATTTTGAGGCATAAAATAATTAGTTTACTTTTCTAAATTCTACATAGTCAACATAATACTGAGTGTCGGTATGAGAAGAATCCGAAAACCATAGACGAATCTGTTGCGTCATATTAGCTTCTGATAAAGTAATCCGTCTTATAAACTTCGTTTGATAAGATGTTGTAAGTCCGCTAATAGTTCCTGAATACATATTAGCTGCTGTAGTACTATTATATATTCCCCATGTAACAGATGTTGGATAAGCACCAAGGCCATTGGTTCTTAGTCTCATGTAAATATCATAATTCCCTGGCTTAAAGCCATATGAAGTAGTCGGCTTTGCCATGTATATATCAGAAGCCCAACCATTATCAAAGTTATTAACATAACCCCAAAATGCTTGATTAGTAGAATCTTCTACTTTTACAGAATTACCGCTTCCCATTATAAGTGGTAAACCATAATGATAAGACACAGCTACAAGCAAATTATCAAATCCATTCGAATCAGTGTAAGTTATTGGCCCAGTTGAACCCTTTGCTAAAAGCATAAATTCTGATCCAGTAGAGGAATAACCATAATACCCGGAAGCAGGATCTGTTGGAAGCATAGCAAGATATTTAGGCACCAAATCAGACAAACAACCCGTTGTTCCAATTCTACAGTTTAACACAGGATAAACTCCATTAGCTGTTTGATAGCTCCTAAGAGCTCTTGCAATTACACCTAAATCATTTCTTCTAATACCATCCCTCGTCTTATCGACCGAAGAAGAAGTTGAAATCATTATTGCACCCGCTAAAATACCAATTATGACAATTGTTATTAATATTTCTATTAGAGTAAATGATTTAATATTTTGAGGCATATTTTAGGTAAATTATAGAATAAAAAAACAAGATTGTACATCTTGCTTTTAATGTGTGCCGCGGGTGGGACTTGAACCCACACGTCATTGCTAACAACGGATTTTAAGTCCGTCCTGTCTACCAATTCCAGCACCGCGGCATGTATTTTGTGGAGGCGTGGAGCAGAATCGAACTGCTGATAAAGGTTTTGCAGACCTCTGCCTTACCACTTGGCTACCACGCCTTATACGTTAAGCATAGTAGCATACTTATTCGTTTTTTTCCAGATCTTTGATCTTTTTTAAAAGTTCTTCTATTCTTGCTGCTTCTTCTGTTCTTTTTTCTTTTGCAAACTCTATTTTTGGAACAGGTCTTATTCTTAATTTCTTATTAAGCTGTTGCTGAATAAAAAATATTTTTCTATCAAGCATTTTTACAATTTCCTGTTTTTTCTCTACTGGAAGAACAGATATATACACCCTTGCTGAAAATCCATTCAGTGAAACCTCTACTCTTGTTACTGTTACCACGATATCAGAAGGCAAGTCAAGTTCCCTTAATAAAATTTGACTAAGCTCTTTTTGTAATACATTGTTAAGCTTTTCTTTTTTATACATTATTTATAGTAGGCTTTACAAACTCTTCTTTATAGAATCTCAAGACATCTCCCTCTTGTACCCTTTCTTTTCCTTGATAAAGTATTCCAGCTTCACTATCTTTATGAGCTACATCAACTTTCTTTTTAGATACCTCAAGTCCTACAACCTTTCCTTCTCCTATTTTTTCATTGTCTCTAAAAATTTCAACCTTAAGATTCTTTTCTATCCTACCATCTATTACTCTTCCTCCCACAATTTGTTTTTCCTTCTCTGTTCTAAATATGGCTAAAACATCTAATTCTCCAACATCAACTCTTTGTTTTTCAACAACAAGTATAGCATCCATAAGCTCTCTAATTTTTTTTGCGAGATCATAAATAATATCAAAGTTTAATATCTCAATCTTGCTATTGTGAACAATGTTTTCAGCTATTTTATCGATCTTTACTCTAAAAGCAATTAGGCTTGCATCTGAGTCCTTGGAAAGTTTTACGTCTTTTTCATTAACATCACCAACCTCTGCTTTTAAAATATTTAATTTAACCTTATCTTGAGGAATACTTTTTAATATTTCTAATATACCTTCAAGAGAACCAATAACATCTGTCTTGATTATTAAGTTTAAAACCTTATCTCCTGCCTTTATGTCTGGATTTTTAATCAACACCTCTCTTGGTTTTAAATTTTTACTAGCCTCATCTAGCGAATCATAAACTTTAACAACTTCCCCAACTGACGGAACCTCACTAAAACCACTTATAGAAACAGGGTCTCCTGGAAAAGCTTCGTCAATATTTTTACCATCAAAACTTTCAAAAGTTTTTACTTTTCCAGTGACAGAATTTGTTCCGATAGTATCACTCTTTCTCATAATTCCTTGCGTTAACAACACTGTTGCAGTGGGTCCTTTTCTAGTATCAAGTTTTGATTCAATAATTACACCCTCTCCTTTTTCACTATAAATACCTTCTATATTTTCAATTTCTGCAATAAGTAAAATGATTTCAAGTAAATTATCTATTCCGATTTTATTCTTAGCTGAAACTTCAACTGAAGGTACTTTTCCCCCAAGAGATTCAACCCATATATCTTCTCCTAAAAGCTCTTGTTTAACTTTTTCTGGATTAGCACATTCTTTATCTATTTTATTTAAAGCAACTATAGGAATTATTCCCGACTCCTTAATATGTTTAATAGCTTCCCTTGTTTGTTTTTTAATCCCTTCGCAGGCATCTATTACAAGAATTCCTATGTCGGCTGCCTTAGCACCTCTAGATCTTATTGCCGAAAAAGACTCATGTCCTGGCGTATCAATAAAAGTTATTTTTTCTTTATTATATTCTATTTGATAAGCTCCAACATGCTGAGTAATTCCTCCTGATTCTTTAGGTAAAACTCTAAAATCTTTAATAGCCATTAAAAGAGATGTTTTTCCATGATCAATATGCCCCAAAACAACCACTACTGGTGGTCTTTTTCTGATATCTATTTTATTTTCAGTTTTCTTTTTGATCATCGATTGCTTTTTTTAAAATAATCTCTTCTTCTTTCAAAAGCTGATATTCAGAAATACCATTATTTATCGGTTTTGTAAACACTCTTGTGTTATCTTTATGAAAAAGAGAAGTCAAAACAAAACCAGTATTTTTCTTACTTAAAAGCGTCATTGTAAAGCTTTGGTCTCCTCCCATATCACTAAAAGAGTTAAATCTTAGAATAGAAAACTTACTAAAATTATTTAAGGAAGCTTTTTCTCCATCCTCAATTCTTTTTTCAAGTAAAGTTATCCTTGCTTCAAGAGCCTTTATGTATTTAACAATTTCTCCTAAATCTTTTAGTTCTTCTAATTTTTGGGGCTTTTTCTTAAAAATCATAACAACTTAACATATAGAGTATCACTTTTTTTGATTGCTTGCAAATAAAAATTTTAGAAATAAGACTTTTTAGCGCGCTACTCATATCTACACCCCTTCCGTGAATTGACAAATATATACGTTTTATATATGATGTATATATATGTCAGAAATTATAAATTTTAAAACCGATAAAAAAGTAAAGGAAGAAGCAAAAAAAATTGCGAAAGAATTAGGTTTGTCATTGAGTAATGTAATGAATCTTTATCTTAGAGATTTTGTAAGAACAAAAAAAATTAATTTCTCACTTAAAACCACCGAAGATTCAATGCTCGAACAATTAGATTTAGCAAAAAGATCAGGTATGTCGCCTGAATTTAAAAACATACGTGACGCAATTAATTGGCTAGATGAATGAATTACTTAATATCAAAAAATTTCAAAAAACAATACAAAAGATTGCCACTTAGAATGCAAGAAAAATTAAAAAATGCTCTTCTTTTATTTGCACAAAACGAATATAATCAAATCTTAAATAATCATAATCTAAATGGAAAATTAAAAGACTATAAGAGCATCGATATAACCGGAGATTATAGGGCAATTTTTAAAGTAGAAAATGGCATTGCCATTTTTTATTTTTTAGGAAATCACAATAATTTGTATAAATAATTATTTTAAAAACAAAGACTTTATAAAACAGGGAAAATCATTATCATATTTTATATGTGAAGGAATTAAAAAACTTACATTATTTCCTACAAAATGAACTAATTTATTCACGATCTTTCCTTTAATAATCTTAAATAAAAAGAATTTTTTAACTTCCTTATTATATTTCTTAAAATTTGGAAAATTTTTAATTAGCAATTCTGCCTCGTAAAGTTGCCAAATAATGCCTCCCCCACTCCACGGCTTCGTTAGCCCTGTTGCGTCACCAACTAAAGCATATTTATCACTATTTGCCAAAATAAGTCCTTGAGGAACTATAGCAAAGCTTAAATTCTTACCTTGTTTATTGAATTTCTTCCATTCTTTTTTAATATTTTGCTTTTTCTCTAAAATGCCGTATTCAGTATAATTTCCTTTTGGAATAATCCAAGTAAAACCATTTTGTGTTTTAAATGTTTTAACAGTATCACTACAATCTTTAATGTCACTTTCAACCTTAAGCCCTATTTTAAAATCAGGGTCTTTTAAACCTAAGCTTTTTCTCAAAAAAGAACTGGCACCATCTGCACCAATTACATAATCGAATCCATCAAAATTAGTTTCCTTACTTTCAAAAATGATATTAAATTTAGCTTTTTTAATCATTCTTAAAACAAGCTTTTCTCTATTAATAATAACATGTTCTGGATTAAACTCTAATGTAATTTCTTTTTTATTAAATTTAATTAAACAGTTCTTAATAGTATTTTCTACTAAATCACTATCTACATCAATAAAATTGAATATTCTTTTTGAAACTAATGTAGAGCAAGATTTCTTGCCCACACTTTCAATATTTTTCTTTTCAAAAACAGTTACATCAAACCCTTTTTCCTCTAATTTAGAGGCCACATAAAGTCCAATTATTCCTGCTCCAATTATAGCTATCTTTTTTTTCATAAAATTATACTAACACGTAATTTTGCGTCTTAATATCTTTACATTAACTAATATATATTGTATGGTTACAAATGGTAAAAATGCTGCCTAAAAATTGCAAAGAAGTCGTAGCCTTCCGTTACACTACAGAAGATGACGCAAAACGAATCTGCGTTACCACAGACGACGGAGTCGAAACAATGCATCCATCTTTAAGCGAGGATATTTCCATATATACTATTATGGACTATCCCCCGGATTGGGTTTGGTTCGACAAGGAAAAAATGGCACTGTATATTTCCAAGGAAATTACGGCCTACTTCGAAGCCTACAATGGCTGGGCAAAAACGCATGGTAAGGAAAGTGTATCTAAAAACAATTTTGGAGGAATTATTGAGGATTTGACTAGAAGCTAGTCAGCCTCTTTTTTATTTACATTTTCTTATTTAATGCTATGTTTGAAGAAGCGATAAAAATGGAGCCTGAAGAGCTTATAGTTAAAGGTATCGTATGCGAAAACGAGTGCGGAGAAATGGTTATTAGTTCAGAAAGAGGAGAAATTATCTACCCTTACAGGGAGATACAAGTTATTGGACTTGCAGAATATTCTGCAAACACAGCTTACTTTAACCCAAGGCTCAATGAAATACACGTTTCGGGTGACGTGTATGACATCTTGCGACAGTACGGACAATGGAGTCTGACTAATTATTAGTCAGGCCTTATTTATTTAAAGAGGAATATTCCCATGTTTTCTTGAAACCTTTGCTCCTCTTTTAGTTGAAAGCGAATCTAAACATTTAATTAATACTCTTCTTGTGTCTTTCGGATCTATTATTAAATCTACTTGCCCTAGCTTAGCTGCTTCAAAAGGATCTAAAAAGCTTTCCTTTAATTCTTCTATTTTTTCTTTTTCGAGTTTCTCCGGATCCTTACTTTCTAATAATTCCTTTCTAAAAATTATTTTAACTGCTTGTTCTGCTCCCATTACAGCAATTTGAGCTCCTGGATAAGCAATAACTTTATCATAACCTAATTCTCTAGAAGCAAGTGCAATATATGCTCCACCAAAGGCTTTTCTTAAAATCAAGGTTATTTTAGGAACTGTTGCTTCTGCATAAGCATATAATACCTTTGCCCCATGCCTTATAATCCCTTGATGTTCTTGATTCTTGCCTGGCAAATATCCAGGAGTATCAACTAAGTTAATTATTGGAATGTTAAATGTATCGCAAACTCTTACAAAGCGAGCAATTTTATCGGACGAATCAATGTCTAAAACCCCTGCCATAAATTTTGTCTGATTTGAAATTACTCCAACTACTTTTCCACCCAACCTTGCAAAACCTACAACTGAATTTGTGGCAAACTTAGATTGAACCTCAAAAAATGAATTTTTATCAAAAATAGTATTAATTACTTCCTTAATATCATATGCTTTTGATAAATCTTCGGGTATAATTTTAGCTAATTCCTCTGATTCTTCTTTTTCAAATAACTTGCCTAAAAAATCATTTTCCCTTGGAGCATCCTCAAGATTATTTGAAGGTAAATAAGAAAGTAACTGTTTGACTCCTAAAAAACAATCCTCCTCATTTTGAAATAAAAAGTGTGCACATCCGCTTTTGCTCGTGTGAGCAAAAGATCCTCCCAAATCAGAAGAAGTAACCTCCTCCCTAGTAACTTGCTTGATAACTTCTGGCCCTGTAATATACATTTCTGATATTTCTTCTATCATAAATATAAAGTCAGACAATCCTGGCGCATAAGAAGCTCCTCCAGCTGATGGTCCAGCTATTATGCTAATCTGAGGAACAACTCCAGATGCTTTAACCATGCTTTTGAATATTTTAGCATAGCCATCTAAACTAGCTATTCCTTCTTGTATTCTTGCTCCGCCAGAATCAATAATTCCAATAATAGGAACACCCGTACTTTGGGCGAGGTCTATTACTTTTGCTATTTTGTTTCCATGCATTTCTCCCAAAGAACCTCCCATTTTAGAAAAATCCTGACTATAGATATAGACATTTCTTCCATTTATTTTTCCAAAACCTGTAATTACTGAATCACCAGGAAACTTTTTTTTGTCTAACCCAAGTATATTAAATCTGCTTTCAGAAAAAGCATCAAATTCAATAAAAGAATCTTCGTCTAAAAGTAAATTTATTCTTTCTCTCGCAGTTAATTTTCCTTTTTGGTGCTGTTTTTGTATAAACTCCTCATTCTCTAATTCGTTTACTTTTTTATTTAATTTTTGTATTTGTTTTTTAAACTGCATATATTATTTAAATTGTTTTTTTAATTCTTTAACAACTAAATTTAAGATGAATTCATTGTCTATTTCTTTTTTAGTCTCTAATTTAAGAGAGGTTGCGTTTAACTCGCTAGGAAACTTATCTATATTAGTATTTAGTCCAATACCTATAACTGAATGTTTAACTTCTTTTTGAACTACATTTTGGGTTAATATGCCACATACTTTTTTATTATTTATATAAATATCATTAGGAAGCTTAATAAAGGGTTCTATGTTAAATTGTTCTTTTATAATTTTTGAAATTATAAAGGCTGTTAAAATAGTGACTGTCTCAAGGTTTCTTAAATCTGTTTTAGGTAAAATAATGGAAAAATATAATCCCCCTTCTGGCGAATACCAATGAGCATCACCCTTGCCATGACCCCCCATCTGTTCTCTTGCCACAATAACTGTCCATGGTTTATTAATATCTCTTGCAACTTCATTTGTTGATGTTATGCTTTCGAAATATTTAATATTCATACAAGTGTTATTAAAACATCCCCCTCCTTAACTTGATCTCCTAATTTAAATAATATTTTCTTTATTTTTCCTTCTTTTTCAGCAACTATCTCATTTTCCATTTTCATAGCTGATAAAGTAAAAAGTTTTTGCCCTTCTTTAACAACATCTCCCTCACTTACAAAAATTTGAGATAACGCTCCAGCAATAGGAGCTTTAACTTCTTTTTTTGAAAAATCTCTTTTAGGAATACTCATTTGAGGAACTAAAGATTGTTTTGACTTATTATTTGAGGAAGCAAAACTAAACTCCTTATCTCCTACTTTTATTTTAACATCCTTTTCTTCTTCCAAAATCTCAATACTATATTCTTTTTCTTTTATTTTAATTTTAAAGTTCATAGTATTATTCTCCTCTTAATTTTAATCTTTCACTTAAAACCCATTTTGAAACAAATTCTGTTTTTAAAGGTTCTTTGCTTTTAAAATTTTCATAAATTTGAAAAACGATTTCAGCTATCTCCTTTTCCCCAAGCTTTTCTTCAACAATCCTTTTCCTAAGTTCTTTATTTAAATACGGAGTAGCTATTAATTCTTTAAGTAAACCACTCTTTTCAATAAAATTTGTATAATAATTACCCTTAATAAAATCTTCTTTATTTAGAAGCATTTTAAAGAAAGGAATTGTTGTTTCGACTCCCTCAATAATAGTTTCATCAAGCGCTCTTTTAAGCCTTTTTAGTGCTTCTTCTCTATCTTTTCCATATGCTATAATTTTGAGTAAAAGTGAATCAAAGTATGGATAGACTTCCTGGCCATCATGCAAAAAACTGTGCATGAAAATTCCTTGTCCTTGTGCAGGAATGTATTTTTTTATTACGCCTGGATTTGGTTTAAAATTGTTAAAAGGATCTTCTGCATTAATTCTTGCCTCAATCGCGTATCCTCTTAAAGATATATCGTCTTCGCCAAAACTTAATTTATTACCTTCAGCAATTCTTATTTGCTCTTTAATAATATCAATGCCTGTAATAGCTTCTGTTATTGGATGCTCAACTTGAATTCTTGGATTAACTTCCATAAAATAGAAATTACCCTCTTTGTCCAAAAGAAATTCTATTGTAGCAGCTCCCTCGTATTTCATTTCTTTTATAAGGTGGACTGCTAGTTTTCCCATTTGCTTTCTTTGATATTTTGAAATTGATATTGAAGGAGCTTCTTCTAAAAGCTTTTGAAATCTCCTTTGTATAGTACATTCTCTTTCCCCTAAACAGACTGCATTTTCACCATCACCTATAACCTGAATTTCTATATGTTTTACATCACGTAAATATTTTTCTAAAAAGAAATCTAAATCTGAAAAAGCCATGGCCATTTGTTTTTGCACAGAGAGTGATATAGAAAAAAGCTCGGAAGAACTCATTTCAGAATCAATAATTCTTATACCCATTCCACCGCCACCTCTCTGAGCTTTGATAATAAAGGGGGGTTTAATTATTTTTGCCCATTTAAATAACTCTTTTTTAGTTTTAATAGGTTCAGTTGATGCAGGTAAAGTTGGGAGTCCTAGCTTTCTTGCTATTTTTTTTGCCTCAACCTTATCCTCAAATTTTTGAAGCAATTTAAAATGAGGTCCAATAAACTTAATGTTATTTTTCCTACATAAAAGAGCAAATTTAGCATTTTCTGCTAAAAAACCATAACCTGGATGAATGGCATCAACATTTGCTTTTTTGGCAATAGCAATAATCTTTTCCTTATTAAGATAACCAAGAGAGCCTTCTTCTTCTAAAAAATAATATTCATCAGCCAAAAGTGTTTCAAGAAAGTTTTTTTCTTCACCTTTTTTAGGACAAAGTGCAACTGTTTTTATACCCATTTCCTTGCACGTCCTTATTATTCTCAAAGCTATCTCTCCCCTATTTGCAATTAATATTTTATTAATTTTCATAAACTAAAGTTTTAATTTCTTCCATTACTTTATTTGTAATTTGAGCGCAAATTTGATTATATTCATCAGAATCCGGTTCTAAATTTCTTGCTAAATTGTATTCTTTTTCAAAAAAAAGTGGTTTTCCAATATTTAATTCTACTATTTTTTTAATTTTTAATTTTCCATTCTTTGGAAACAAATCAATAGCATTTTTAATTCCTAATGGTAAAATTGGTACACCAGTTTTCAAAAAAAGCTTTGCTACGCCCCATTTACCTTCTTTAATCTCCCCTGTCTTTGATCTTGTACCCTCTGGATAAATAACAAGGGAATAGCCCTTTTTTAAAAAATCTATTGCTTTTAAGACAGCTTCTTTTTTAGAATTTTCATCTTTTCTATTTATAGCAATAACTTCTCCAATAGAATAAATTGTTTTAACAATCAAACTTTTTAACCCTTTATGTCCATCTATCTGACCAATGTATGTAAATCTTTTTGGCACACATACAATCCCACAAAAAGGAATATCTAAATAACTTTGATGATTCGAAGCTAGAATAAAATTTGTCTTTGGAATATTATCCTTTCCTTTTATGGTTTTTATTAAAAGAAATTTTATCAGGGGCTTCAAAAATATATTTGAAAAAATTGAGGCAAACTTATTCATAATCTTTTACCATATCTTCTATTATTTCTTGACAGCTTTTAATATCATTTATAGCACCAGCACAAATACCACATAAAAGTGGAATATTATCGACATTTTCTTGTGTTATTTTTCCTCCTGCAAATCTTTCTGAATTAAGCTCTTCAGGAAATGGATTTTTAGATTCCATTTTTCTTACAGTTTCAACTACTTTGTTTTTTATTAAACGTATTGGATGTCCAGTAAATCTTGCCACAACAACGACATCTTCGTCTGTTGCATTAACGATGGCTTTTTTATAATTCTCATGAACACCACATTCGGTTGTAGCTATGAACCTTGTTCCTACTTGAACTCCGTCTGCACCAAGAGTCATTGCTGCCCTAAAAGTAGCACTATCAAAGATGCCACCAGCAGCAATAAGAGGAATATCAACAATTTTTCTTGCCTGAGGAACTAGACAAAAAGTAGATCCTTCACCTATGTGCCCACCCCCTTCTCCTCCTTCAACAACAACTGCGTCTGCCCCATTTTGACTCATTTTTTGAGCAAGCCTTGATGATGGAACCACTGGGATAACCTTAATTTTTGCTTGCTTCAAGTAAGGCATTATAGGAAGTGGGTTTCCGCCACCTGTAAAAACAACCGGAACTTTGTGTTTAATAATTACCTTAAGAAGTTCTGGTACATTTGGATTTTGCATAAGCAAATTTACTCCAAAAGGTTTATCTGTTAATTCTTTTGTTTTTAAAATTTCTTCTTCAAGCCATGAAGTACTTGCAAAGCCAGATCCAATTACTCCAAGTCCACCAGCATTTGAAACAGCTGATGCAAGAGAAGAATCAGACACTCCTGCCATACCTCCCTGAATTATAGGGTATTTAATATTTAAAAGTTTTGTTAATCTATTATTTTCAAACATAGGATTTTGCTTCTTTAGATAATATATTATTAGCCTCTTTCACTAATTCGCTTATAAGTTCTTTAACCTTTAGTATCTTATTAATTCTCCATACATTTGCTCCAGCAAAAACAAGGCCATTTTCTAAATCTCCTTTTCTTGCATTTTCAAGAGCTTCTAAAATACAATAACTTTTATCGCATATTGGACCAATGCAACCCTTGCATTTTATTGGATTTACTCTTATACTCGGATCTTTTTTTATCACTTTTTCTATAAAAGGAGTTTTTATCACTCTTCCTGGAAGTCCTACTGGAGACGGAATGATAACAATATCTTCTTTTTTTGCATTAATATATGCATTTTTAAAATTGTCATGCGCATCACATTCTTCAGTGGCAACAAAACGAGTTGCCATTTGAACGCCTTTTGCTCCTACTTTTATCATTTGAGCTATGTCTTCACCGGTAAAAACGCCTCCGGCAGCGATAGTAGGAATTCTTACCTCTTCTACTACTTCTTTAAGAATATCAATTGTACTTCTAAATTCATGCCCATGAGGAAAGCCCAAATGTCCACCAGCATCTTTTCCCTCGATGATTACACCTTTTGCTCCTGCCTCTTCTGCTTTTTTTGCTACTTTAGCTGAAGACGCAATTGCAAAAACAGGAACATTAAATTCTTCTGCTAATTCAAATGTATCTTTTCTAAACCCAGCACCTTGAATAACAAGATCTATTTTCTCTTCAAGAGCTGCTCTTAAAAGATCTTTGAAACGTCCAGCGACTCCCATAATATTAATACCAATTGCACCATTTCCATTTGCTATTTTTTTTGCTTTTCTTATTTCTTCCTTAACTTCATTTGTGTCCATCATTCCTGATAAAGCAATAATTCCAACCGCGCCCTCTTTTGCTACATTTCCAGCCAAATTATGAAGAGATACTCTAACAGCCATACCTCCTTGAATTATTGGAATGGGAACAATTTTATTCCCTATTTTAAGTGGAGGAAGCTTTGATAATATACTTTGTTTTTTTTGATTTAATTCCTCTTTATCTACAATGGCTACGCTAAATCTAACTTCACATTTTCTATTATCATTAACATATGCTTCTCCTATGAAATTAGCTATTCTATCGTCATAAATTTTAAGAATTCTTACCTTGTATTTTATTCTGTCTCCTGGGAATATTGGCTCATAAAAAAGTGCACTTCTAACTTGATAAGCTAATAAATGTTTTGTTTTATGATCTTTTATTCTTTGTCTTAATAAGATTGTTCCCGTTTGTGCAATTCCCTCAACGACAAGTACTCCGGGCATGATTGGAAAATCAACAAAGTGCCCTTTAAAATATGAGTCACTCTCATTAGTATTTTTGTAAGCAGTAATAAAATCTCCGTTTATATTCTCAACTTCATCAACCCATAAAAAAGGATCGTCATAAGGAATAATTTCTTTAACTTGTTCTTTATTTAGTAACATAACCTTCATTATTAAATTGCTAATCCGCCATCTACATTAATGACTGCTCCCGTAATAAAACTTGATTCATCTGAGGCTAAGAAAGCTACTACGCTCGCAATTTCCTCAGGTTTTCCAAATCTTTGAAGCGAAGTCAATCTTTTAACTGCAACTTTCATTTCTTCAGGTATTGCCTCCGCCATTTTAGTCTCTATAAATCCAGGAGCTATTGCGTTAACTCTTACATTAAACCTCCCCACCTCTTTTGCGAGTGATTTTGTAAGACCGATAATTCCAGCTTTTGAAGCTGCATAATTAACTTGTCCAAAATTTCCTCTTTCTCCCACAATAGAAGAAACATTAATAATACTTCCTCCATTTTTAACTATCAAAGAAAGGCATGCTTTGCTTATATTAAAAACTCCTCCTAAATTAATATCGATTACTTTTTTCCATTCTTCTTCTGTCATCTTAGCCAAAGTCCTGTCTTTATTTATGCCAGCGTTATTAACAACTACGTCAATACTTTCGATTTGGCTCATCATTTTTTCTACTTCACTTAAATTAGAAACATCGGCTAAATAGTATTCGGCATTACCAATTTGTTGTTTTAAATTCTTTAAATTTTCTTCTTGTGCAGGTATATCATTTAAAATTATTTTTGCACCCAAGGATGCACATTTTAAAGCAATTGCTTTTCCTATACCTTGAGAGGATCCTGTTATTAAAATTGTTTTGTTTTTAAGCATATATTTATTTGTTAGTATAATTCAGCTTTGTATTTTACTTCTTTAATATCTCTTCCAATTGTTTTAATATCGTTTAAATCTACATCTTCTGTTAGTTCGGGAAGCTTGCTTGCCTCAACAATCTCATTAAAAACTCTATCTATTTTCTGAGCATTTTTAGATGCTAAAATAATGCCCAAATATGTACTAACCCTATCCGATCTTTGAACTGTTTCCGCTTCTCCAATTGAAATAATATTTGGAAGCGCGGTTACAAGCTCAGATATTATTTCTTTTTCTGAAGACAAATATTTTAGACTTGAATAATTTTCTTTTTTTAATATTTTAAATAAATTCAAGGAGGCTTCTGCTTTCCCTATTTTACACATTGCTAAATTTAAAACTAAGTCAGCATTTAAAACTTCTTCAGAAATTTCTAGATTTCCTTTTTGTACAAAATTTGTTTTAGCTAAATCAAAAGGAATGATTCCTCTTTTTGTACAAACATCTAAAAGTCCTGATTTTTGAGCTGAAAACTCAACAGGAATTTCGTTAAAACTTTGGCAAGCCACTTTAATATCCTTTATATTATTTTTCAAAAGATAATCTATTATTGCTCCCAAAAACTGAGAAGATGTATTTTCCTTTAAATACGCATGATCGGGAGAAGACAAATCAGGAATTATTAAAACATTTGAAGCTTTTAATCCTCCTAAATGCTCAATAACAGTTGATGTAGCGTCTAATAAATCATACTTTGTTTTTACTATTGCTACAGCATTTTCATCTTTTTCAAATTCAATTTCATCATTAACATTGTATTCTTTAAAAGATTTTTGAGCCCATTTATGCCCATTTTCATCTTCTAAAATAAGGGCGTAATATGGAACATTTGGATGCTTCAATGTGGGAATATTTATTTTAGAAACTGCAAAAACTTTTACTTTATTGCTTTTAACTTTATTCAAACTTGATAAGCAATAAGGACATATTTGAATTGGATGTTGCCAAGTTCTTTTACACTTATCACATTCGTAAAACGACATAGTTGTTGTAATTTATTAATTATTAACTTTTTTAAAAATATGAACCGTAACACTTCCTCCAGCCCCTCCAATGTTATGTGTTAAACCAGTACTTGCATCTTTGACTTGCCTTTCTTCGCATTTTCCTCTAAGCTGATTAACTATTTCATAAACCTGAGCCAATCCTGTTACTGATATGGGGTGACCTTTTGCTTTAAGACCGCCAGATGGATTAATTGGCATTTCTCCTCCCTTGCTAATCTTGCCTGATCTAATTAATTCTGCCCCTTTTCCCTCTTCTGCAAAACCTAAATCTTCGTAAGAAAAAAGTTCAACTGATGTAAAAGCATCATGTATTTCAGCAACATCAATATCTTTTGGAGTTATTTTAGCTTCCGTAAATGCCTTTTCAGCAGCTAGTTTTGTTGCCTTAAAATGAGTCAAATCTTCTCTTTCAAAAGTTAAAATATGATCAGTAGCAAAACCTGATCCAATAACCTCTACATCTGTTTTTTCTTTTGAGACGATAACAGCCGCCCCACCATTAACAGATAAAGAACAATCCATTAATCTAAAAGGCGAAGCAACTTCTGGAGAGTTCTTAATTTTTTCTAAATCAAAGAATTTGTTATAAAAATATGCTTTTGGATTAAGTGCAGCAAATTCATGATTTTTATATGCAATCAAAGATAAATCATCTAATGTTGCTCCGTATTTTCTTGAGTAATTCTGCCAAACTAAAGCGTTTTGAGCTGGAAAAAGCATACCTTCCTCTTGCTCAATTGCTCTTTCTGCGGCAGACAAAATATAATCTGTAACAACCTCACTTTTATTATCTACAATTTTTTCTCCTGACAAAACTAAAACATTGTTAAAACCACTTAAATGAAGCGCTGTATAAAGCGCAACGCCTCCTCCGCCACAGACAGAAGGAGTTTCGATAATTGGGACATTTGTTTTAAATAGTTCAGATAAAAAAGAAACTTTATGAGTTTGATGTTCCCCTCCTGATGCACTAGACATACCTGTAAAAATAATGGCGTCTATTTGAGAAATATTCATTTTTGCATCCTGAAGAGCATCTATTGCAGCTTCGTAAGCAAATTGCCACCATGCTTTTTCAGAATAATCAAACTTTGTCATTCCAACACCTTTAATATACATATACAAAAAATAAGTTTAAAAATAAACCTAAAAAATTAATTAATAATTATATACTAGATTTTTAATACAAAGATATCAAATATTTTCTTTCAAAAACTAAAAAAAGAAGGCTAAAAGCCTTCTTATTTGGAGCGGGTGAAGGGAATCGAACCCTCATAATCGGCTTGGAAGGCCGGTGCTCTACCATTGAGCTACACCCGCAAGTTTTTTTGTCGGGGCACCTGGATTCGAACCAGGAATAAATCTTCCCAAAAGACTCGTGATAGCCGTTTCACTATGCCCCGTAATAATCATTTATATATCACTTTTTTATAATTTAGTAAAGAGTACGCATTGACTCATCAAAAATGACACCGAAGCGCAAGTGGTTGCCTCAAATAAAATGACACCGAAAGATAATTAATGTTGCTGAACATGCTTTTACGTGAAGGAGAAATATGCTTAAGTGATAAAGTAATGTT
>DAOSDM010000011.1:0-23086 GCA_035362415.1 Candidatus Pacearchaeota archaeon | reverse complement strand
TAAGTATATACATGATAAATAGAAACAAACAACAATCATTTACTTTAATAGAACTACTAGTAGTAATAGTAATCATTGGAATATTAGCAGGAGTAATAATGATCTCTACTTCTTCTTCAATTGATAAAGCTAACTTTGCTAAAGCTCAAACATTCTCAAACACTGTTCAAGAAGAACTATTATTAAATCTAGTATCTGAATGGACGTTTGATGAAGGTACTGACCAAACAATCAATAGAGTAGCTACTAATAACGATGTAAAAGATACTTGGGGATCTAATAATGGAACAGTATATGGTAATCCTCAAATAAAGGGAGGAGATGATTGTGTTTCTGGGAAGTGTATAAGCTTGAACAAAGACGGTTACATTAATTGCAACAATAGAACATTAAATACAGACAAGGCCATTACTATTAGTTTATGGATAAAAAGTAATGACGTGCAAGATGTGTTTGCTCCTATAATTATTAGCAAGGATGGGGAATGGACGTTGCATACAAATAATGGGGGAGTTAGGATTTTTTTAAATTTATTTATTGATGGAGCTCTCAGGCAGATAGCGTTTGATGCCTTAACAATAAATCAGTGGAAATATTTTGTCGCGACATTTAATGGAGTGAGCAGAAAAATGTATGTTGATGGGGTCTTAAAGATGAATGATTCAAATTATTCAGGTTCGCTCGGGGTTACTAATAATAATTTATATATAGGAACAAGTGAAAATTCTATTAATGGCTTAATAGATGATATAAAAATATACAACGCCGCTTTATCTACCTCTCAAATCAAACAAAACTACATCGCAGGACTAAACTCAATGCTAAGTAATGGAAACATATCTAATGAAGAATACAATGAAAGAATAAACGAATTAGCTGAAAAATAATTATTGATTAAATCTTTATTTTATACTATCATAAAACCATGATTGAAAAACAAGAAGTCTTAAAGATTATTAAACTTTCTAAGTTAGAAGTTGAAGAGGAAAAGATCGACAAATTGCAAAATGATTTTTCGCAAATTTTAGATTATGTTTCAGAATTGCAAGAACTAGATACAGAAAATATTCCTGAAATGTCACATTCTATCGATATTAAAAATGTTGAGAGAGAGGATAATGCTTTTAAATATGCAGAAACTAATTTAATACAAAAAGAAAAAGATGGATATTTAGTTGTTAAAAAAATATTAAAAGATGAGTAAAACTATAAAAGAAATTAGAGAGGATTTAGATTCTAAAAAGTATTCTTCAGAAGAACTTACAAAAGAATATTTAAACACAATTAAAGAAAAGAATGAAAGCATACATGCTTTTTTAGAAGTTTTTCAAGACGACGCTATTTTAGAGGCTAAAAAAGCTGATGAGAGAATCAAAAAAGGAGAAGCTACTATTTTAACAGGTATTCCTTGTGCGATTAAGGATAACATTTTAATTCAGGGGAAAAGGTGTTCGGCTGGATCAAAAATGCTTGAAGATTATATTGCCCCATATGATGCTTTTGTAATTAGAAAATTAAAAGAAGAAGGAGTTGTTTTTTTAGGTAAAACAAATATGGATGAATTTGCGATGGGCTCTTCAACCGAAAAATCATATTTTGGACCAACTAAAAATCCTTATGACTTAGAAAGAATTCCTGGAGGATCTTCAGGTGGATCAGCAGCAGCATTAGCTTCGGAAATGTGTGCATTTTCTTTAGGATCAGATACTGGCGGATCAATAAGACAACCGGCATCGTTTTGTAATGTGGTTGGATTAAAGCCTACTTATGGAAGTGTTTCTAGGAATGGTTTAATAGCATACGCCTCATCACTTGATCAAATAGGAACTTTTGCAAATACAGTGGAAGATGCAAAAATAGTATATGATGTTATAAAGGGAAAAGATGCATGGGATTCTACAAATATTGAAATAGAAAATAATAATGAATTTAATTTAAATAATATTAAATTAGGAGTACCAAAAGAATATTTCAGTGAAGGGCTTGATAATGAAGTTAAAGCAATTGTTGAAAAAGCTATTCAGAAATATAAAGAAATGGGGGTAGAAATAATTGAAATAAGTTTACCTCATTCAAAATATGCTTTAGCTTGTTATTACATTATTGCTACTGCAGAAGCTTCTGCAAATTTGGCAAGATTTGATGGTATAAGGTATGGATTTAATGAGGTAGGTAGAACACTTGACGATGTGTATGTTAATACTAGAACAAAAGGTTTTGGAGAGGAGGTTAAAAAAAGAATAATGCTTGGAAACTACACTTTATCTTCAGGATATTATGATGCTTATTACAAACAGGCACTTAAGACAAGATCACTTATTAAGAAGGATTTTAATGATGCTTTTGAAAAAGTAGATGCTATATTAGGACCAGTTTCTCCTGTTTTACCTTATAAAATAGGAGAAAAGACAGATGATTTTCTTGCCATGTATTTAGCTGATATATATACTACACCGGTAAATCTAGCCGGACTTCCAGCAATATCTGTTCCACTTGAATTGTCTAAAAACGGCCTTCCTGTAGGATTACATATTATTACTTCACATTTTAACGAGAATAAATTATTTAATATTGCTAATATTCAATGCAAGATATAACTTATTATACAAAGTTAATTTTATCCCCTGAGGTTCAAACATTAATTGATCCTTATAGAAATGTTTTTATTTTGATTTCTGCATTTTTTATTATTATTTCTCTTTTTCTGATTTTTAAAGAAAAGTACTACATATCCGAAATTAGAAGAAAAATAGTTGATTTTTTGAGCGATCCTAAAAAATACGGAAAACCAAGAAAATTTGTTGCTTTATGGAATGATGTTGATAAGGCTTTTAAAAAAAATGATTACGAAAAAATGATCATCATTAACGATAAGCTAATGGTTCAAATCTTGAAAAGATTTGGATATATTGGCGATAATAGTCGTAGCATTTTTGATGATTATGGAGTAGAAG
Organism: Candidatus Pacearchaeota archaeon; assembly: GCA_035362415.1. Lineage (GTDB taxonomy): Bacteria > Patescibacteriota > Minisyncoccia > Minisyncoccales > Minisyncoccaceae > JAAZMU01. The sequence continues at coordinate 20,132 of DAOSDM010000011.1, read as the reverse complement.
AAGGCGGTTTTCCAAACATAGAAAATGTAAGAAGAGTTTCGGAATTAAGTAGGGCTATTCAGAATAATGATCATGTTGAGCTAAAAGAAGAGGATATGATAAATATTTATAATTCGAGTAAAGATACTTTGATTAAAATTGGGATATTAAATAAATGAAAATAAAATCCTTTACTTTAATAGAACTTATGGCCGTTGTTACAATCATTGCTATTTTATCGGGAATAGTGGTTTATGGTATTAACGAGTGGAAGGATGACGCAAATTTGAAAAAAACAATAGCTTATTCTAACGAGGTCAAAAATAAGTTAGGCTCTAGCCTTTTAGCTGAATGGAAAATGGAGGAAAAATATCCCGCATATGATTCTGGAAGATTTGGTATTAATGGTTACGCAGAAGGAACTTCTCAGATGGAGACAAATTGTCCAGAAGGAAATGGTTGTATTTATTCACAAGGAGCAGAAATACTTTTTTATCAAATCCCATATAATTTGCGATTTAAGTCGATTTGCTTTTGGATTAAAACTGGCAATGCCTCTTTTGTTTTAATGGAAAATTATAATGATTTTAAGATTGATCTTATTAATGGTTTAATTAATTTTAATGTATATTCCGCAGATGGAGTGTTTACCTCTATTCCTCTTACTGGAAAAGTTGTTAATGATAACGCATGGCATTTTGTTTGTGGGGCGATAGATAATAGTTCTAAATTTTATGGAATTATTGATGGGGAAACAAAAGCAAGTACACAAGTTGAGGTTTCTAGTTTTGGAAGGAAGTCATTTTCAGGCTTGTGTATAGGTTGTGAAGCAACTACTTTTTCTATAGATGATTTAATGATTTTTGAGGATTCTATTTTTTAAACTTGATTTTATTTGTTTTTTAGTGTATTACTATATGTGTAAATACACGGAGCGGTTTGGAGAAGTAGTATCTCGCCAGTCTCATAAGCTGGAGGCCTTGGTGCAATTCCAAGAACCGCAACATTTTTAGTCAGAGGCCAGAGTAGCTCAGGGGTTAGAGCACTCGTTTCATAAGCGAGATGCCGTGAGTTCGATTCTCACCTCTGGCACATAAATTGGACCCGTGGCGAAATTGGTTATCGCACCTCCCTGTCACGGAGGGGGCTGCCGGTTCGAGTCCGGTCGGGTCCGCCAAAAAGCAAGCTATTATTAGCTTGTTTTTGTTAAATATGACTATTGATATTTTTAAAATAGTGTTCTATATTAATAAAAGAACTTTGGAGGTTTGGTTGATGTTTAAGAAAACACTAGAAGAAGCAGAAGTAAAGCTGCTCATTAAGGTATCTTACATTAAGGATTTTCTAAATCTCACAAAAAAGAAAACTTCAAAGAAAATTTACGCCAATCTTCTCAAGGAACTGCAGGCAGATTTGCAGGAATATGAGGAGATAGACGATCAAAAATCTTCTGAAATAATTATTGATGCGAGAAGGGTTGGAAACCTTTTGGTGCAAAAAATGGAGGGACTATGCTAGACCTCTTTTTTATTTGCTTTTTTGCCTTATTTGAGTTAGAATATATTAGTATGAATATAGAAAATCTTAAAAAAGAAGTCTTAGAAAAGTTAGATAAAATTACTAATAATAGCGACTTAGAAACTTTAGAAAAAAATTATTTAGGGAAGAAGGGAATAATAAGAGAATTGTCTTCCTCTATGAAAGGTTTGGATTCGGATGAAAGAAAAAAGCTTGGTATTGAACTTAATAAATTATCTGATTTTCTTAAAGAAAAAATCGATTTAAAGAAAAAAGCTTTTAGATTAATGGAAATTGAGGAAAAAGAAGAAATGGATTTCTTGGATATAACTTTTCCTGGTAAAAAGTTTAAAAGAGGCCATATTCATCCATTATCTTTAGCTAAAAAAGAATTAGAAGATATTTTTAAATTATTAGGATTTTCTGTTGTTGAAGGTCCTGAAATAGAGGATGAGTGGCATAATTTCGATGCTTTAAATTTTCCTTTAAATCATCCAGCGAGAGAAATGCAGGATACTTTTTTTATAGCGCAGAAAAATAGAGAGAATCTTCCACAAAACGAAAAATTAATTTTAAGAACTCATACTTCTAATGTTCAGACTAGATATATGGAAGCACATGAACCACCTATTAAGATAGTTGTTCCAGGAAGAGTGTTTAGGAGTGAAGCTACAGATGCTCGTCATGAAGTATGTTTTTATCAAATAGAAGGGCTTCTCGTTGATAAGGATGTTTCCGTAGCTAATTTAAAGGCAGTACTTGAGAGATTTTTACAAGAATATTTTAGAAACATAGATGTAAAAATTAGATTAAGACCTAGTTATTTTCCTTTTGTTGAACCAGGGTTTGAGGTTGATATGAGTTGTCTTGTATGTAATCAAAAAGGTTGTTCTGTATGTTCTGGAGAGGGATGGGTTGAAATTTTAGGAGCTGGAATGGTTCATCCAAATGTTTTGAAAAATTGCGGTTTAAATCCTAAGAATGTAACAGGATTTGCATTTGGCGTTTCAGTTGATAGATTAACAATGATGAAATACAAAATAGATAATATTAGATGGTTTCACAGTGGTGATTTAAGATTTTTAAAACAGTTCTAAGACTATGATCATTTCATACAATTTTTTAAATTCATTTTTTAAAGAAAAACTTCCTAATATAAAAGAAGTTTGTGATAAGTTAACACTTCATGCTTTTGAAGTAGAACTTCCTCAAAAACATAATGATGATTATACATTTGAAGTAAAAGTATTACCTGATAGAGGAAGTGACGCCTTAAGCCACTTAGGCATCGCAAGAGAATGCTCAGCTATTTTTGGATTAGAATTAAATCCTATTAAAAGCAATTTAATAGAAAGTAAATCTTTAGATATTAATAAATTCTTGTCAGTTGAGGTTAAGAGCGACGGGTGCAAAAGATATTCATCTAGAGTTTTAACAGGAATTAGTATAAAAGAATCACCTGAATGGCTTAAAAATAGACTAAAAGCTTGTGGAATTTCTCCAATAAATAATGTTGTTGATGTGACTAACTATGTTATGCTTGAATTAGGGCAACCTCTTCATGCTTTCGATTATGAGAAACTTTCACAAAATAAAAAAATTATTGTTGATAAGGCCAAAAAAGACGAAAAATTTATAACTCTTTCTAATCAAGAAATGGTTTTAGATGAGAATATTTTAACTATAAGAGACGAGGAAGACGCCCTTGCTATTGCTGGAATCAAAGGGGGACTAAAAGCAGAAATTACAGAAAATACAAAAGCTATTGTGATAGAATCAGCTAATTTTGAGGGTAGTTTAATTTCAAAAACATCTAAAAAAATTAAATTAAGAACAGATTCATCATATAGATTTGAACATAATATTGACCCCGAGCTTACAGTTATTGCTTTAGATAGAGCAGCTTCTTTAATTCAAGAAATAACCAAGGCAGAAATTTTAAAAGGGGTAATTGATATATATAACGAAAAAGAAAAGCCCAAAAAGGTTTGTTTACATTTAGATTATTTAAATAAACTTTTAGGTTTAGAAATTGATTTAAAAGATATTAAAAGAATTTTAAGAAGTTTAGGATTTGAAATACTTAAAGAAGAAAAAGACAAAATTCAAGTTTTAGTTCCTTCATTTAGAAAAGATATTTTAATCGAAGAAAATTTAATCGAAGAAATTGGTAGAATATATGGGTATGATAAAATAAATCCTGTTTTACCCATTTCAGGAATTAAGATTAAAAGAAATGAAAGTCTTTATTTTGCTGATAATTTAAGATTAATTTTTAAAGAGCTTCAGTTTTCTGAAGTTTATAATTATCCTTTTTTAGGAAAAAAAGATAAGGAAATTTTTAATTTATCAAAATTAATAGAAATCCAAAACCCAATTACAGTTGATTCCGAATATTTAGCACCTTCTCTAATTCCTAACTTAGTTAAAAACTTAAAATTAAATTTAAAGTTTGAAAAAGATATAAAGATATATGAAATAGGTAAAGGTTTTTTTAAGAATGGATCTGTTTCTGAAAAAAAACTTATATCTGGTCTTATTTTCGAAGGAGATTATCCTATTCTTAAAGGGTATTTAGAGGCAATCTTTAATAATTTCAATATATCTCATATTGAATATATTCCAAATGGAAAAGAGAGCTTTTTAAGTAAGAAAAAATCTGCTATAATAAAGGTCAATAAAAAAGAGGTTGGTGTTATTGGACATTTATCAGGATATGTTTTGGATGGTTTAAATTTAAATGTGGATCCAGTATTATTTGAGTTAGATTTTGATGCACTAAAAGATGAGATAATAAATGAAAATGAATTTATGCCAATATATCCTTATCCAGTAGCGACAAGAGACATTACAGTTATTGTTCCAAGCAATGCATACATAGAAGATATAATGGAAATTATAAAGATATCAGAAGTTAATTTAATAAAGAATATTGATCTTTTAGACCTTTATAACGACTACGATGAAAATTTAAAAAGTGCTACGTTTAGAATATTTTTACAGTCAGATAAAAGAGGGCTAGAAAATAAAGAAATAAACGAGATACGAGATAAGATAATTAGTAACTTAATGCAAAACCCTGAATGGGAAGTTAAGCAATAAATAATTATGACTAATAAAAAAAATTCATATTCAGCCAGTTCCATCCAAGTTTTGGAAGGATTGGAGCCAGTTAGAAAAAGACCTGGTATGTATATTGGTTCAACTGGGCCTCAAGGATTACATCATTTAATCTATGAAGTAGTGGATAATGCACTTGATGAAGCCATTGGGGGATACTGTGACCATATCATTGTAAGCCTACTTCCAGGAAATATGGTAAAAGTTGAAGATAATGGAAGAGGTATTCCAGTAGATGTGCATGAAAAAACAGGAAAATCAGCGCTAGAAACTATTTTAACTACGCTTCATGCTGGAGGAAAATTTGGTAGTGGGGCATATAAAATATCGGGAGGACTTCATGGTGTGGGAGTTTCAGTAGTTTGTGCCTTGTCTACATATCTTAAAGCCGAAGTTAAAAAAGACGGTGGTATTTATGTACAAGAATACGACACAGCGGTTCCAAAATATGATGTTAAAAGAATAGGAGATACAAAAGAGCATGGAACAACGATTACATTTTGCCCAGATGAAACTATTTTTAAAGAAATTAAATTTAGTAAAAAAACTATTCTTGATCATTTGAGACAACAAGCTTATTTAACAAAGGGAGTCAAAATAGATTTTTATGATTTAAGAAATGAAGAAAAGCCTTTTGAATATCATTTCTATTTTGAGGGTGGAATAAAATCATATTTAAGCTACTTGATAGGAGATACTAAAATTTTAAATCCAGATCCTTTTTATGTTGCTAAAGAAAAAGATGGTATTTTTGTTGAGGTAGCCTTTCAATATACTAATGAGATAGAGCCCGCCGAAGAAAGCTTTACAAATAACATATTTACCCCAGAAGGTGGAATGCATTTAACAGGATTTAGAACATCTTTAACAAGGCTTGTTAATGATTATGCTAAAAAGAACGGAGTTCTTAAGAATAATGATAAACTTACAGGAGATGATGTAAGAGAGGGTCTTTTTGCCGTTATTTCAATAAAAATTGCTGATCCTCAGTTTGAAGGTCAGACTAAAGCAAAATTAGGTAATGTAGAAGCTAGAGCTGCTGTTGATGCAGTTACATCAGAGGCTTTAATTGATTTCTTAGATAAGTTTGCTCAAGACACAAAAATTATTATTGAAAAATCAATGCTTTCAGCAAAAGCAAGGCAGGCTGCTCGTGCTGCAAAAGAGCACGTTCTAAGAAAAGGAGTATTAGACGGATTAGCTCTTCCAGGAAAATTATCTGATTGTAGTTCAAGAAATCCAGAAGAATCAGAGATATATCTTGTAGAGGGAGAGTCTGCTGGAGGATCGAGTAGGCAAGCTAGAAACAGGAGATTTCAAGCAATCTTGCCCTTAAGAGGTAAAATCTTGAATGTCGAAAGGGTTAGAATAGATAAAATGCTTGCATCGGCAGAAATTAGAAATTTAGTTATTGCAATGGGAACAGCTATTGCTGAAGATTTTAATATTGAAAAGTTAAGATATCATAGAATAATTATCATGTGTGATGCAGATTCTGATGGAAACCATATTAAAACTCTTATTCTAACTTTATTCTTTAGATATTTTAAAGAAATCATTGAAAGGGGTTATTTATACGTTGCTCAGCCACCATTATATAAAATACAGGCAGGAAAAGAGGTGCATTATGCATATACAGAAGGACAAAGAGATGAGATATTCAAAACAATTAAAAACCAGAATTATTCAATGCAAAGATATAAAGGTCTTGGAGAAATGAATCCAGAACAGCTATGGGAAACAACTATGGATCCTGAAAGAAGAGTTTTAGTTAGGGTTACTATAGAAGATGCAAAAGAGGCCGATAAAGTAATTGACATGCTTATGGGAAAAGAAGTTGCTCCAAGAAAAAGATTTATTCAATTAACAGCTAAAGATGTAAAAAACCTAGATGTTTAATATATAATCTTATTATGGAAAATAAGAGAAAATCCTTCACTTTAATAGAACTTCTTGTTGTTATAGTAATAATAGGAATACTAGCAGGAGTAATAATGATCTCTACTTCTTCTTCAATTGATAAAGCTAATATAGCTAAATCAAAAGTATTTGAAGAAAGTATACAAAACAATCTAGCAGCTAACATGGTATCAGCATGGGATGCTGATCATGTTACCAAAGGTACAACATGGGTACTAAATGATAAATGGGGAAATAACAATGGAACATTCTATGATGGAACAGTAACAACTTGTTCTACTACTGCTTGTCCTCAAATAGTAAATGATAAGAATATGGGTAATGTTTTATCTTTTGATGGAGTGGATGATTATATTGATTTAGGAGGAGCTTTAAATTTTACAAAAGAAGATAGTTTTACGTTTAGTATTTGGATAAAAAGAACAGGAACAGTATCTGGAACTACTAAAGTTGCTGGAATTTTAATGAATGGAACAAGCTTTCTTGGTTACGGGATAGATTATTATGAAATAGGCAACCAAATACGTTGTGGTACCAGAAATTCGGGTGAAAATAATACAATCGAAGTAACTCCGAGTAATAATCTTTTAGATTGGCATTATGTGGTTTTTTCTTATGAACCAAGTAGTTTAACTGGAATAAAATTATATTTAAATGGAATTTTTAAGGGAAGCAGATCATCCGTAGGTATTATTGCTTTGAATAATACAACTTTAAAAATTGCGCCTAATAATACACTTGGAGGAGATAATAATTATTTCCCCGGAGTAGTTAATAATGCCAAGGTATACAACGTAGCCCTCTCTTCCTCTCAAATCAAACAAAACTACATCGCAGGACTAAACTCAATGCTAAGTAATGGAAGTATATCTAAGCAAGAATATAATGAAAGAATAAATACACTAGCTTATGAATAAGAATAAATCATTTACACTAATAGAACTACTAGTAGTAATAGTAATCATTGGAATATTAGCAGGAGTAATAATGATCTCTACTTCTTCTTCAATTGATAAAGCTAATATAGCTAAATCAAAAGTATTTGAAGAAAGTGTACAAAATAATCTTGCAGCTAACATGGTATCAGCATGGGATGCTGATCATGTTACCAAAGGCACAACATGGGTACTAAATGATAAGTGGGGAAGTAATAATGGAACATTCTATGATAATACTTCCACAGCTTGTACAACTTCTTTATGTCCTCAAATAGTTAATGATGAAGAGATGGGTAATGTTTTATCTTTTGATGGAGTGAACGATAATATAAATTGTGGAAATAATTCTAATTTAAATATTGTAAATCAGATAACTGTGGGTGTCTGGATAAATCCTATAACATCTGAACATGCTGGGTATCAAATTGTGTCTAAAAAAACAAATTGGCAAGATCCCAATGGTTACGATTTAATGGTGTATCCTACGAATGCTCAGTTTTATTGGGGCGATAATTCAGGTTATGGTGGAGGTGCTATTGGTGCTTCTATACCTTATGATGGTAGATGGAAATACATTGTTGGAATAGTGGAGGGTAATGTTTGGAAGCTTTACATTAATGGTGCATTTATAAATTCATTTAGTCATGCACGTTATTTTTCACAAGGAAATTCTAACAATTTATATATTTCTAAAGAAGGGGGATACTGGTTTAAAGGATTAATAAATGATATTAAAATATACGATACAGTCTTCTCTTCCTCCCAAATCAAACAAAACTACATCGCAGGGCTAAACTCAATGCTAAGTAATGGAAATATATCTAAGGAGGAATACAATGAAAGAATAAATGAACTAGCTTATGACAAATAGAAAGAAACAACAATCATTTACGCTAATAGAACTACTAGTAGTAATAGTAATTATTGGAATACTAGCAGGAGTAATAATGATCTCTACTTCTTCTTCAATTGATAAAGCTAGTATAGCTAAATCAAAGGTATTTGAGGAGAATGTGCTTAATAACTTATCAGCAAATATGGTATCTAGATGGAAACTAGATGAAATAAGTGGTACCTCTACTTCTGATGTTTGGGGGTCTAGTATTGGTACGCTTGGAGTTGCCCCAGGAACGCCTACTCTTTTAACAGAATCTCTTTGTGTAAATAATAAATGTATGAATTTTGATGGTGATGATTATATTAGCTTTTTAGATAAAGATGCATTAGATTTTGGTTCTGGCAACTTTACATTTAGTACATGGCTTAAATCTAGCCAATACGTTTATCTTAATGGATTAGTTATTCATGGGAATAGTGAAAGTTCTTCGGGTTTTTATATCAGACAAGAATCAAGCAGTACTTACACTTTTAGAATTCATACAGGAGGAACAACTTCTAAAGCCACTTCTGGGACAGGTTTTTCTCTAAATAAGTGGCATCATTTAGTAGCAACAAAAGACGGAAACGCAATGAAAGTTTATAGAGATGGATTACTAGTTGGTAATGTTGACCATGGAGCTCAAACATGGAACGCTTCATCTGCATCTGATTTATTATTGGCGGATACTCATGGTAGACGTTTTTTTGGATCAATCGATGATGTAAAGTTATTTAATGAGACGCTACCTTCTGCTCAAATCAAACAAACCTACATTGCAGGATTAAATTCCTTGTTATCAAAAGGAAATATATCTAAGGAAGAATACAATGAAAGAATAAATGAACTAGCCTATGATAAATAGAAAGAAACAACAATCCTTTACTTTAATAGAGCTACTAGTAGTAATAGTAATCATTGGAATATTAGCAGGAGTCATAATGATCTCTACTTCTTCTTCAATTGATAAAGCTAATATAGCTAAAGTAAAAGTATTTGAAGAAAGTATAGAAAACAATCTTGCTGCTAATATGGTATCTAGATGGAAACTAGATGAAATAATTAATACTAATCAAACTCCTGATCAATGGGGAAGTAATATAGGAACCATAAATGGCAATCCAGTTTTAAAAGAAGAAAAAGAATGTATTTCTGGAAAATGTATGGAGTTCGATGGTGTCGGAGATTATGTTGTTTGCGCAAATACACCTCAATTAACGCAAAATGTTACAATTTCGTTATGGGTTAAACCAATTCAAACTCCTTTAGAATATTCAGTAGTATTTTTTGCTCTCACAAATACTGGAGGCGGTTATACTGGGCCAGCTTGGTTTGAATACAGGTCCTCAAAAGCTTTGGATGCTTATTTTAGGGATCCAGCACTTGCCAATCACACGCCTTCATCCACGCTAGAATCTGGGCAATGGTATTATCTTGTATCTAGTCACGATTATACAAACCAAAAATCATATCTATATGTAAATACTAAACAATTTATAGATATAGATCCGATTATAGGTCAGCTTATATCCAATGGCTCTCAAACATTAATAGGTAGCGGTAGAGGAACTACTTATGGAAAAGATTTTTATGGCTTAATAGATGATGTAAAATTATATGATGGAACGTTGTCTTCAGCAGAGATCAAACAAAACTACATCTAGCCTATGATAAATAGAAAGAAACAACAATCCTTTACTTTAATAGAACTACTAGTAGTAATAGTAATCATTGGAATATTAGCAGGAGTCATAATGATCTCTACTTCTTCTTCAATTGATAAGGCTAACTTTGCTAAAGCTCAAACATTTTCTTCTACTGTTCAAGAAGAACTATTATCTAATCTAGTATCTGAATGGACATTTGATGAAGGTAACGATCAAACAATCAATAGAGTAGCTACTAATAATGATGTAAAAGACACTTGGGGATCTAATAATGGAATAGTTGGTGGTTCTCCTCAAATAAAAGGAGGAGATGATTGCATATTGGGAAAATGCATAAGTTTAAATGGGTCTACTGATTATATAACCTTAAATTCAGTAACATATAATTTAAATTCTGGAACTACTTTTAGTTTCTGGGCTAAAAAGAATTTAGAGCACAATGGCATAATTTTTGGCAATAGCGGCACATCTTCTTATAAAAGAATTATTTTTTTAACAAATGATAGACTTTATTTTGAAACAGATACGGATGGAGACTACTGTGATAGTTATCCAAAACGTGATACAAGCTGGCATTACTATACGATATTAGTTGTTAATAATGGAGCTATCTTTTATCAGGATGGAATAACAACAACAAGTGATCGCCTTGTTACAAATAGTAGTGTAACATTTGATAAAATTGGAGCCGGAAGTACTACAGGGTACGCCTTTAATGGTCTGTTAGATGATGTCAAAACATATGACTTAGCCCTTTCTTCTTCTCAAATCAAACAAAACTACATCGCAGGACTAAACTCAATGCTCGCTAATGGAAATATATCTAAAATAGAATACAACGAAAGAATAAATGAACTAGCCTATGAACAAAAATAAATCATTTACACTAATAGAACTACTAGTAGTAATAGTAATCAATGGAATATTAGCAGGAGTAATTGTTGTTTCAACAAATAGTAACATTGCCAAAGCACAAGACTCAAAAGTAGTAAGTGCAATGCTTAGTATAAACAAACTTCTTAAAACATATTCAATGGATTCTTTTCCAATTGAAACAACACCTTGTAATATTAAAACAAGTTGTACTAATCTAAAGTCTAAAATAGCTATTCCAAACATAGATCAAGATATATATTACAAAACATCAATTTCAGGTAATTTCTTTGTTCTTTACTCAAGTAAACCATCAGAAACATCTCTATCATATGAAATCAATTCTAATATAGAAAAAGTAAAAGAAGTTCCTTCTTTTAACAACCTTGTAGCATATTATCCTTTATCAATCGGAACTAGTAGTGGAACTACTATTTCCGACATGAGTCCTAATTCTAATAATGGTACTAACTATGGAGCTATATTTGGAGAAGGCAATGATGGAAATATGAATAATGGGATGAAGTTTGATGGAGTTAACGATTATATTTTAGTAAGCGATTCATCTTCTTTGAGTCCTACAAGCAGCATAACGATGTCTTTTTGGATGAGAACTTCGGTGGCTCAATCTTATTTAGCGATCATGAATAAAGGGGGCGGGGATTATGATGCAATGATTTATTTAACAACCGGCAGTACAAATATTAGTTTTTATATTAAAAATTCTTCAGGAACAGCTGATTATGATAATGGTTACGTTTCTAATTATATGGATGATAAATGGCATCAATATGTTGCAATATTTAATGGGGATTATATGTTTTTCTATTTGGATGGAGAACTTGTATCATCTAAAGATACAGCATTAACAAATATTAGAGATTCTGCAAATCCATTATACATAGGCACAGGGTGGTCATCTTATTACCTCAACGGATTATTGTCTAATATTAGAATTTACAATAATGCTCTAACAGGGACGCAAGTGAAGTCTTTGTATAATGCTCAGCTATGAGGCTAATTGACATTTTTCACTCTTTTTGTTATTGTATTTTTATGAATAATAAAGGAAATTTTGCACAAGATATTTTTAGAGAATTAAGGAAAGTAACTTGGCCTACAAGAAAAGAAACTACTAAATATGTGATTAATGTAATAATCTTTTCTCTTATTGTAGCAGCGATTTTGGGATTACTTGATCTTGGATATTTCCATATAATAGAGAACTATTTTATTAAATAATTATGGCAAAACAACAGACGACAAATGAAAGAAGATGGTATGTTCTTCATACATATTCTGGTTATGAAGATGCGGTTGCAAAAGGATTAAAACAAAGAATTGAGTCATTATCTATGGATGATAAGATTTTTAATGTAATTGTTCCAAAAGAAAAAAAGATCAAGATTAAGAATGGAAAGAAAAAAACAGTAGAAGAGAAAATATATCCAGGTTATGTACTTGTTGAGATGGTTGTAACAGATGATTCTTGGTATGTTGTAAGAAACACACCTAACGTTACAGGTTTTGTTGGTTCAGGAACAGTTCCTCTTCCAGTATCTATTGAGGAAATAGAGGCACTTAAAAAAAGAATGAACGCAGAAGAACCAGAATTTAATATTGATTTTAAAAAGGGCGATGCAATTAAGATTATAGATGGTCCGTTTAAAGATTTTGATGGAAAGGTTTCTGGAATCGATAAAGAAAAGGGAAAAGTTAAAGTATTAATTAACATGTTTGGAAGAGATACACCACTTGAATTAGACTCTCTTCAGATTAAGAAATTATAATTATGGCAAAACAAATTAAGAAAATTGTAAAATTACATATAGCGGCAGGAAAGGCAAATCCAGCACCTCCAGTAGGACCAGCATTAGCTCCAACAGGTATTAACATGGCAGAATTTTGTCAAAAATTTAATGCCGACACACAAAAAGATGCAGGTTTTAAAATACCAGTTGAAATCATTGTTTATGATGACAGAAGCTACGACTATATTTTAAAACAACCACCAGCATCTCAATTGATCAAAAAAGCATTAGGTATTGAAAAAGGATCACCTGAGGCTAATAAAAAAAAGGTTGGTAAACTTACCAAAGCACAATTAACTGAAATTGCTGAGAAAAAAATGCAGGATTTGAATGCAAATGATATGGAAGCAGCACTTAAAATTCTTACAGGTTCAGCAAGATCACTTGGTGTTGAAATTATAGATTAATGATTCTATCAGACAAAGATATTAAAGTATATATAGAATCTAAAAAGATTCAAATTTTACCAGAGCCTAACTTTGAAAAGCAGTTGGGTTCTGCTTCACTTGACCTAAGATTAGGTAATGAATTTAAAGTTTTTGAACACACAAGAAGATCTTTTATTGATACAAGAGATCCAGAATCATATAATGGAACTACTAGATTAATTGAACTAAAAGACAATGAACCCTTTGTCTTTCATCCACAAGAGTTTGTTTTAGGCATTACGCTTGAAGAGATTTTTCTTCCTAATGATATAGCCGCAAGAATTGATGGAAGATCAAGTTTGGGAAGACTTGGTATAGTAATTCATTCTACAGCAGGACATATTGATCCAGGCTTTAAGGGTAAAATTGTTTTAGAAATGGAAAATATTGGTATGATTCCAGTGCTTCTTTATCCAGGCACAAGGATATGTCAACTTGTGTTTCAGGAGTTAAAGACCCCAACAAGTAAGCCTTATTACAAGAAAGAAGGGGCAAAGTATGCTATACAGAATCATCCACAAGAAAGTAAGTTAGAGACAGGGGACTAGGGTTCCTGTTTTTAGTTAAAAAATATATGAAAAAAGGAAAATTTATTGTAATAGAAGGTATTGATGGTTGCGGTGGGCAAACACAAACAAATCTTCTTAAAAAATATTTTGGAGAAAACAATACACTTTTTTTATCTTTTCCAGGATATAAAACTCAATTAGGTCAGATTATTGATGATTTTTTGCATAAAAGAACTAATTACGAGGAAAAAGATGTTGAAATTTTAGTATATTATGCTGATATATTACAATTTAAGCCAATGATTTTAAAAGCACTAAGCGAAGATAAGAATGTTATTTGTGATAGATATTTCACATCCACAATTACTTTTCAGAGTTTAAATGATAAAAGGAATATTGAGGATATACTTAAACTAAATGAAATGTTTGAATTACCAGTTCCAGATAATTGTTTTCTTTTAGATATTACTGCTGAAGAATCACAAAAAAGAAAGTCAAACGAAAAGCAAGGATTTGAAAATTTAGATAGAAATGAAAGTAATTTAGATTTTTTAAATAATGTAAGAAACCAGTATTTAAAAATAGCTAAAAATAAAGTATTTTGTAATTGGGAAATAATAGATGGAAGTAAATCTATTGACGAAGTTTTTAATAAAATAATAAGTAAATTATAAGTTGACCAAATAAATAAATTTAAGTATTATGAAAAAAGAATTAAATCAATATATAGATCATACAAAAATAGGTAAAGATGTTAAAAGGGAAGATATTATAAAAGTTTGCAGTGAGGCAAAAGAATACAATTTTAGAGGAGTTTGCGTTAATCCAAAATGGGTTAAGTTAGCTAAAAAAGAGCTAAAAGATACAAATATTAAAGTTGTAGTTTTGATTGACGATCCAATTGGTGATTCTGATCATAAAAAAAGAATTGAATTATGTAAGAAGGCAATTATGGATGGAGCAGACGACCTTGATGTTGTTGTAAACATTTCTGATGTAAAACATGAAAAATGGGACAAGGTTTTAAAAGATTTAAAAGCAATTTGCAAAATAGGTGATACAAAAGTTATTATTGGAAGTGGATATCTAACAGATGAAGAAATTGCTAAAGTGTCTCAAATTGTAAAAGAAGCAGGAGCTTTCTGCGTTAAGACTGCAACTGGAAAAGATCCTCTTGAAAATAGAGAAATGGCCGAAAAAGCAAGGCATTTAAAAATTATGAGAAAAAATGCTCCAGGGCTAGAAATAAAAGCCTCTGGAAATATTAGGACACGTGAAAATGTTGAGGAAATGATAAAAGCAGGAGCAGATATTGTGGGAACAAGTTCAGGTGTCAAAATTATGAAAAATTATGGAAAAAAATAATAAATACGACGTTGTTATAGGGCTTGAAATACACATTGAATCAAAAACAAAAAGTAAAATGTTCTGTTTTTGTTTAAATGATGCCGATGAAAGAAGACCCAATCAAAATATTTGTCCTATTTGTATGGGGCACCCAGGAACTCTTCCTGTTATAAATAAGCAGGCAATAGATAATATTATTAAGTTAGGATTAGCTTTAGATACAAAAATTTCTGATTATACAAAATTTGATAGAAAAAACTATTTTTATCCTGATCTTCCAAAAGGTTATCAGATCTCTCAATTCGATTATCCTGTTTGTAAAGACGGTTATTTAGACGTAAGGGGAGAAAAAGGCGTAAAGTTAATCAGAATTAATAGAATTCATCAAGAGGAAGATGCTGGAAGGTTGGCCCATAGTGAAGATGGAACTTCTATGGTTGATTTTAATAGAGCAGGTGTTCCTTTAATTGAGCTTGTAACAGAGCCTGATTTTAGTTCAGCTTTGGAAGTTGTTAATTTTGCAAAAGAGCTTCAACTTATTGCAAGATATTTAGATGTGTCAAATGCAAATATGGAAAAAGGAGAGATGAGAATAGAGGTTAATTTATCTCTCAAAGAAAAAGGGGAAAGAGAGCTTGGTACAAAAGTCGAGGTTAAGAATTTGAATTCATTTAAGTCTGTTGAAAAAGCCATTTTATTTGAAATAGAAAGGCAATCAAAGCTTTTGGATAATGGTGAAAAAATAATACAAGAAACAAGAGGATGGAATGATGTAAAACAAGTTACGTTAAGTCAACGATCAAAAGAAGAAAGTCATGAATATAGATATTTCCCAGAGCCAGACTTACCACCTCTCCATATAACAGAAGAAAGAGTAATTAATCTTAAGAAAGAAATTCCCGAACTTCCTCAAGCAAAAAGAGAAAGATTTGAAGCTGAGTATGGAATTCAAGACAGTAAAATTATAGAGATATTTATAGAAAATAGAGATTTTGCTAAATATTTTGAGAAAATTGTTACAGAAATTTTAGATTGGATGAATAATGAAGGAATAGATAAGAGTAATTATTTTGAGCTAATTAAGCTAAGTACAAATTATTTGACATCAGATCTTTTAGGGTTAGCGGGTGGAGAAATAATTGATTTTAGTAAAAAAATAACTCCAGAGAATTTCGCAGAATTTATAGTCATTATATCCAAAGGTGATATTAACAGTAAAATTGCAAAAATAGTTTTAAAAGAAATGTATGATTCTGGGAATGATCCATCTCATATTATTGAAGAAAAAGGTTTAAAACAAATAGATAATAGTGAAGAAATTAGTAAAATTATAGATGAGGTTTTGGAAAGCCAAAAAGACGCTGTTGAAGATTATAAAAAAGGTAAGTTAGCTAGTTTTCAGTTTTTGATTGGACAGATCATGGCAAGATCAAAAGGAAAGATAAATCCAGATAAGGCAAAGGAAGTACTTTCAAAGAAACTTGAAAATATTATATAAAATGCTATTATAAAATTGTAATTAATTAATAGAAATGATTATGTATTCATTAAAAGCAGAGTTAAGAGAAAAAAAGGAAAAGATAGAATCTCAAGAAATTATATCAGCAATATTATATGGTCCTGAAATAAAGGAAAACATTTTACTTAAAATTAACACAGGAGAATTTAAAAAAATATACAGAGAAGCAGGAGAAACTTCTTTAATTGATCTTGAAAGTAATGGAAAGATATATCCTGTTTTAATTTATGATTATCAAAACGATCCAATGACAGGAGAATTTATTCATGTTGATTTTTACAGTCCTAACTTAAAATTAGAAGTAGAAGCAGAAGTTCCTGTAGAATTAAAGGGGGTTGCTCCGGCAGTTTCACTTGGGGGAACTTTAATTCATAATTTAAAGGTTTTGCATGTTAAAGCATTACCAAACGAGTTACCACACAAAATAGAAATTGATGTAACTAAACTCGAAACATTTGAGGACTATATTGATGTTGCAAGTGTGAACTTGGGTAACAAAGTTAAAATTTTAACTAATAAAGAAGAAATTATAGCAAGTGTAGTTGAAGTAAAGGCTGAGGTTGAAGAAAAGCCAGAAGCTGAAGCTCCAAAGGAAAATGAAAAAGAAGAACCAAAAGAAAAATAAAAAAAATATCATAAATCTTTTCATAGGAATGGTAGGAATAATGTTTTTTATTCCTACTTTTTCTATGGCTGAGCTTGATCCTAATATTGATTTAGTAAGTATCTGTGAAAATTCTACTAATTTGGATCAAAAAGAAAAAGAGTTATCAAAAAAAGACTTTCAAGAATTGCTTGAAAAATGTAAAAATTATCTTGATGTGAAAAAAGAGCTTGCGGACAGAAATGTTGAAGAGAAAGCTGGTGAAAAAAAGACTCTTGAAAATGAAATTTATAAAATAAATAGTCGTATCAAAAATTTGAATAATCAAATATACCAATCTAATTTAACAATTAAAAGTTTGGGGTATAAAATAATTGATACAGAAACTTCGATAGAAGAAACAAAAAAAGAAATAGAGGAACAAAAAAGAAAAATCACTTTAATTCTTCAAGCAATTTATGAGAACGGACAAAAGAGTCCTCTTGAGGTATTTTTAACATCGGGCTCTATTTCTAACTTTTTTGACAATTTTATATATTTTGAAATTTTAAATAATAAGAATCAGGATATTTTAAACGATTATCAAACGCTTCAAGCAAAATTAGGTCAAGAAAGAGAAGACCTTGAAGTAGAAAAAGGAGAGCAGGAAAGTTATGTAGAGCTTCAAAAAACACAAAAAAATGCTTCAGAAGAAGTCAAAAAAGAACAAGAATACCTTTATTCTATTACAGAACAAGAATATCAAGCATCTGTGAGCAATAAAAAGGATATAGAAAGCAAGCAAGCAGAAATAGCCAAGAGATTAATTCAATTAGTGGGTCTTTTACCTGGACAGGAGCAACCAGATTTTGGAACACTTCTAAACATTGCCAAAACAATTGGTCCAAAAGTCGGAGTTAGGCCAGCATACATACTTGGAATTATTTCTCAAGAATCAGCGCTTGGAAGAAATGTTGGTAGATGTTATGTTACAAATACAAAAAATGGGGGAGGAACTTTTGCTAGTTCTGGTACAGGATATAGACAACCAAATGGTGAATATTATACAAATGGAGGACTTGTAGAAAGAATAATACATTACACAAGAGATTTGCCAGTATTTACACAGCTCATGAAGGACCTAGGGTATGATAGTTCAAAAGTTCCTGTTTCTTGTTGGATTCCTGATTGTATTTCTAATGGATATCATGCAGCAAGAACCTCTATAACAATTGCATCGACAGGAACAATTAATTGTCCCAAGGGATATGTACCATATGGGTTTGGAGGAGCAATGGGTCCTGCCCAATTTATTCCAAGTACTTGGAATTTAGTTAAGGCAGATATTGCAAAGTATACAGGCCATGCCGTCCCTAATCCATGGAATTTTGAAGATGCACTTACTGCGGCTGCAGTATATTTACACGATTTAGGAGCTAGGGCAGATGCTTCTGGAGAGTATAATGCAGCATCGAGATATTACGGAGGATCTTCGTCATATGCTAAAAGTGTTCAAAGTAGAACTTGGTGCATACAGCAATATATAGATAATGGGTCAATGTCATCTACTTGTGAAAAAATGATATTTCCATAAAAAAACAGGGATTAACTTAATCCCTGTTTTAATTGTTTTACCATTTTATCTATTTTACCTTCGAGGAATGATTCAATGTCATGCCATTTTTTATTAATTCTGTGATCTGTAATTCTATCTTGTGGAAAATTATATGTTCTGATTTTTTCTCCTCTATCAGCACTACCAATTTGTTCTCTTCTTTTTCCTTCTATTTCTGATATACTTTTTCTTCTTTGTTCCTCTTGAATTTTAGCAGCTAATAATGCGAGTGCCTGCTCTTTGTTTTGTTGAAGGTTTCTTTCTGTCTGGCAAAATACTGTTAATCCTGTTGGCAGATATGTTGCTCTAACAGCATTCATTCTTTTGTTTACATATTGTCCTCCTGGACCAGAAGCTTTTGTAGTTTCTATCGACACATCATTAGGATTTAAATTAATTTGAGTTTTATCAAGTTTAGGCAAGACAGCCACAGTTGCAGTTGATGTATGAATTCTTCCTGATTTTTCTGTCTTTGGTATTCTTTGAACTCTGTGAACTCCTGCTTCATGCTTAAGATCTTCAAAAGCATTATCTCCTTTAATCTCAAATATGATTTCTTTAATTCCACCGGCATCGCTTTTGTTTTCAGACAACATAACAACATCCCAGTTTTTTGATTGGGCATATCTCGAATACATTCTAAAAAGGTCTGCTGCAAAAAGAGCCGCTTCGTCTCCTCCGACTCCGGCTCTTATCTCAAAAATAATTGCTTTTGGATTATTTTCCATCTTTTTCTAACTCTGTTGTTTTAGCAAGTCTTTGTTTGAATTTCTGAACTCTACCCATTTCACCAGTTCTTCTTTCTTGTCCTGTATAATATGGGTGACAGCTAGAACAAATTTCAACTTCCATTAATTCTTTTGTTGAGCCAATTTCAAAAACTGTACCGCAAGCACATTTTATCTTTGCATTCTCAAAATATTTTGGCTGAATCTTTTTATTCATAACTTTTATTTATATAATTATATTGATTACATTAACAAAATTCTTTTCTAAAATCAAGTCCTGCCCTTATTTTAAGTATAAAAAAGAAGAAGCCCTAGATAGAAATCTACCTAGGATTTTTTTCCGTGCTTGCTGTGCTTGTGTAGGGTCTTTTGACCCCGAATGCCTCGATCACAGACGGATCAAGGCGCATCATTGCTTGCAATACCGGATCCATGCTAAGTTATTTAGTAAAATAAAATTATAAAAATGTCAAGTCTATGCAATTTGAAATAATATTTTTTGAGTATTTTTAATAAAAGACAAAAGCGCCGATAAGCGGCGCTTTGTCTGAAAAAAGAAAAACCAATCCTTTCACTTACCACTTAGTCATAGGAAACTAAATGGCACAGTCTTCATACCCTAGAATTAAAATTTTGTCAAGGGTTTGTACAGGTCCATATGATATTGTGCAATTGATAGAAGATAAGTTCTAAAGATTAA
>DAOSDM010000010.1:20274-23166 GCA_035362415.1 Candidatus Pacearchaeota archaeon | reverse complement strand
GATTTTACAGATTAATTGCCAAGAAAAAAGTTGCAATAGATTCTTGAATTCAGCCCTTAAACTCTTGACACAAGATAGCTAATATGTCATTTTTATGAGGATAAGTTTTTTACAAAAGTGTAACAAAATGTTAAGTTCTGCGTCTATATTAGTGAACGGAAAAAATAATTTTTTGTTTATCGCGTAAAAGAAAACAATGTCAGAATTAGATTTAATTAAAAAATTAGAAAGATTGAGTGATGTAAAGCCTAGCAAAGAATGGGTTAATTTTACTCGTGAGAGTATATTGTCATCTACTCCAAAAATGCAAAAGCAAAGCTTTTTTGAAAGCTTTAATTTTGGTTCATTAGCGCCAATGATGGCGTGTATTTTTGGTGCTTTAATCTTTGGTAGCTTTGTAAACTTGATAGATAATAAGAGTGAAAACACAATGACAGCTCTTAATCATGAAGATGTAACAGCAGGGGTTGTTGATACATTAGTTAACAAGGAAGAACCTCAAACTGCTTCTATTCCACCAAAAACAGAAGAAGCACCAATCGTTGCAACTAATAATATGGAAGAAGAAGATGATTTGATTATGGACGAAAAAAGCCTTGCAGTTATATTAAATGAAAATGATAAGCAAGCTGCAATTAAAGAAATTAATAGCAGATTAGAAAGAGTTAAAAATGAAGTAAAGGAATGTAAGAGATTAGAAGCACAAGGGCTATTGATTGAAAACGAAGAAGTTAAAGAAAGATGTGCAAACTTCGAAAATCAATTAAATACATTTGAACAATTTTTAGGAGATTAAAAAGTGAAAAACATTAAAATTATTTACAAATTAAATAAAGTTTGGTAAATTATATAGTTAATGCCACCCTCGCATTTATTTTGTGTTTATATCTCTAATAGATGTAAATAGAGAATAGATGCGAGGAATTGGAAATCTTTTTCCTTAACCATTATGGTTAAAGAAAAAAAAGGGAGCTTTAACGATCACATCTGAGGAATTTACTTGGGAAGACATAGATGAAAAATTTCTTCTCAAGAATAATTTCTCGCCGATGTCAGATCGTTAAGGGTCGATAGTAACCTATAATAAAGAAAGTAAATTAAATTATTTTAAACAAAAATATGAGTAAAAAATTATTAGGTCTTATCGCAGGTTTAGCAATTGCTTTATCTGTAATGGTAGTACCTGTAGTTCATGGTGAAGATGCTATCAATCTTGATGACATGAGTAACGAGCAATTAATTGCTTACATTCAATCATTATTACAAGGTAGCTCTACAACTACTACAACTACACCTACCGAAACAACTACTCCTACAACTGGCTCATCAAACTGGGTTAGTCTAGGAATCCCTGCAGGTTTTCAATTTTCAAAGAACCTATCACAGGGTATGACAGGAAACGATGTAAAATACTTACAAATCGTTTTAAACAGTGATTCAGCTACAGCTGTTGCAACAACAGGTGTTGGATCAAAGGGAAATGAATCATCATACTTTGGTGGTTTAACAAAAACAGCTGTTGCAAAGTTTCAAACAAAATACGCTAGTTCAGTATTAACTCCATTAGGATTAACACAAGGAACTGGTTTTGTTGGAACAACTACAAGAGCTAAATTAAATGAATTATTAACACAAGGAGGAACAACAACTCCTACTGATGTTTCATCTTTAACTGCTGTTCAATGTGTAACACAAGGTTATGCATGGAACGGAACAGTATGTTCTGACCCTAAGGCAGGACAAATTGATGTTTCATCATTATCAGCTTTAGACTGTGTAACAAAAGGTTATGCATGGAACGGAACAAAATGTTACGATCCTAAGGCAGGAACAACAACTCCTACAACTCCAGTTGTAACTCCAGTTACAGGAGCAGGATTAGTAGTTGCTCTATCTTCTGACAGTCCAGTTAACTCAACTTTAATAACAGGACAATCAGCAGCTCCTATCGCAAAGTTTGTTATTACAAACAAGGATTCTGTTGAAGCTAAAGTTACAAAAGTTGAATTACAAAGAGTTGGTGTATCAGGCGATACAACATTAGCTAATGTTTACCTATTTGATGGTACAACAAGATTAACTGATGCTGCTACAATCAGCCAAGGAAAGATAACATTCAACAATCCTTATGGAGTTGTTACAATTCCAGCAGGAAACAGTGTTATTGTAACAGTTGCTTCTGACATTGCTACAGGTACAGCAGGTCAAACAGCAGGTGTTGCTTTAATCGGATTAACTTCAAATGTAGAAGTTAAATCAACACTTCCTATTACTGGAGGAACACAAACAATCGCTTCAGCTGATTTAGCAGAAGTTACTGTTGGTACTGTTTCAAATCCATCAGGTAGTGTTTCAGTTAATGCTGGAGCTACTGGATACACAGTATTCCAAGCACCAATTACTGTTACAAAAAGAGAAGTTGAATTAAAAGGTGCAACCTTCAAAGTAATTGGATCAATTCCAACTGATGCTTTAGAAAACATCAAACTTTACTACAACGGAATTTTAGTTAGTGATGCTGTTACATTAGCATCTGATAGTACTGCAAGATTTGTTCTAAGCACTCCTAAGAAAATCCAAAGTGGAAACTTAGAAGTTAGAGCAGATGTAGTAAAAGGATCAAGTAGAAACTTTAGTTTCTCTTTACAAAACGCATCTGATTTAGTAGTTGTTGACTCAGTTTACAATGTAAACGCAGTAGTTAAGGGAACTCCTAAAACAGCTGGAACAGTTAATATAAGTCAAGGATCTGTTTCAATAACACAAGATTCAACTTTCAACAAAACATCTGTTACAGGAGGTGTAAGCAATATTACATTAGCTAAGTTTAACTTCAAAGCTTATGGTGAAGATGTTAAGATTTCACAATTAGGAGTTAATCCAACTTTAACT
>DAOSDM010000010.1:18023-20174 GCA_035362415.1 Candidatus Pacearchaeota archaeon | reverse complement strand
GCTAAATTTAATTTTGTTGCAACTGACGGAGAAGTTACTCTTGATAAGGTTTCATTCGAAGTAACAAACACAACAGGAACAGTTAATGACACAATTACTTCTATTACTGTGGCTGGAAAAACAGGATATGTTGTAGGTAGTAAGGTAACGATATCAGGCCTAGGATTTACAATTCCTGCTGGTAATGCTGGAAAGTCATTACCTGTAGAGGTTACTTACAACAATGTAGGTAAGACTATTACTGAAGCTCCTATTGTTTCAAACACTGTTTCTAGACTAACTTTAACAGGATTTGAATACTTAGCTGGAAACACTAGAACTCCAGTGACATCATTAACAGTATCTGCAAAAGATATGAATGTTGTTAGTGCTATCCCATCAGTTACTCTTAACCAAGATAACAGAACTGGTTTAATTAATGGAGAAGTAAAGCTTGCTGACATTACTGTGTCTACAGAAAAAGAAGGCGGAGCTATCTTACTTCAAGAATTACCAATTACTGTTACTTCAACAGGTGCTGTAAATATTGCTGACGCTACAGTTGTAGTAAGAGATGAGGCTGGTAGAGATGTTACAACAACAGGAGTTTTAGGAGTAGCTACTGGTGCTAGTGGAAACGCTACTATTGTGTTTAATGGCACTGGATACAGAATTGAAGCTGGTTCATCTAAGACATTCTCTATTTATGCTACAGCAGCAGGTGTAGCAGCAGACAATGCTCTTTCAACAAAGCTTGGTGCAAAAGCAAGCTTTAAATTTACAGATGTAAATTCTGATACAGCAGGTATCGTTGGAACACCTATGTACACATACTCAACTAACTCTTCATCTATCCACAATTAATATTTAGTTTTGGGTACATATGAGTAAGTTCAGTTTCTCAAAGTGAGAGAACAGTAACCGCCCTTTTGGGGCGGTTTTCTGTTTTTAAAATAAAAAGAATTTAAATTTGTACTAATAGATGTAGTATTAATTTTTGAGTAGCCTTATGAACAAAAAAGTTATTATAGCTTTTATATATTTTATTTTAAGTCTTTTATTTATTAAAAGACTTGGTTTTAAAAAATTTGTTTTGTTTTATAGAATGCTTAAAAGTTTAAAACTATTTTAATAAGTATAATTTAAATAAATATGAAAAAATATATTTTAATAGCCTTTATATCTTTATTTCTTTTAAGCTCTAATTCTGTTTCTGCAGGACTTTTAATAACGGATGATATGAAAGTTCCTGGAGTGAATTTTAATGGCAAGACTACAGAAATGACTATATTAAAAGATTCTGAAGCAGAATATTTTTTTGTTTCAAATGGAGCATTTACTGTAACAAATCCATCTCAAAATGGTTTTAATGTAGCATCTTCAAATAATGAAGTAAAAACTATTCTTTTAACTTCGGAAGATGATAAAGTAGTTTCTTGTGCCTTAAATGATAACCCAGGAAAAAGTTATTTACATATAAGTGACTTAAAAGGGAAGTATAATGTAGTGCCATCTACAATTGAAAGCTGTGAAAAAGCTTTAAGTTTTAATAAAACATTTGCCACTATAAGCTCTAATAAAATTATAGATTCTAATATAGTTTTATCTTCTTTTTGGGATGACATGAGTCAAGAACAAAAAGAAAAACTTATACTTGAAATAGGTAAGATCGCTGTTATTATGCTTATTGGTCAAGCTTTTTAAGCTTTTAAAAAGGCATTGTTTGACTTATACTATTTTTTTAATTAAAATAAAGTAAATTATAAATAAATATTACTTTATGTATATTCAACTTTTGCTAGCAGGCTTTGGTGGAGGAATGATCAGAGGAATTATTGGTTACTTAAAACATCAATATTCTTACAAAAATGTTAAATTTGATCTTCCTTACTTTTTTGCAATGATTTTTTTATCAGGAGCTGTGGGAATAATTGTTGCAACTGCTGTTAATCAAGCTGGGGTTCAAATTGAGGGAGTAGAATATATTTCTCCTGCAATTGCACTTATTATTGGTTATGCTGGAGGGGACTTTTTAGAAAGTGTGTACAAGGTATTAGCTAAGAAAGTGAAATAAAAAAACAACAACTTAAAAGTTGTTTTTTTAATTTCAATTCCTTTATTTATGAAGAATTCCTAAGCAAAACTATAATCGTGGCTTAAAAGAACGTTTAA
>DAOSDM010000010.1:7559-17923 GCA_035362415.1 Candidatus Pacearchaeota archaeon | reverse complement strand
TATTTATGAAGAATTCCTAAGCAAAACTATAATCGTGGCTTAAAAGAACGTTTAAGGGGTAAATAGGCATTGTTTATTATCGGAAACAAATCTATTGTCTGTTTGACGGACATTCTTCCTTAAAAGCAATAAAAATTGACAAAACTTCAATTGCTGCAAAAAATGCAACAGTTCAAAAAGAAGGAGATAGATCTGTTTTTCGTAGCATCGATTATTATAATCTTGATGTGATTATTTCTGTTAGCTATCGTGTTAATTCTAAGATAGCAACTAAATTCAGAAAATGGGCAACAAAAACTCTTAAAGATCATATTGTTAAAGGTTATACAATAAAAAAAGAAATTCTCAAAATCTAATCAAAGTACTCATTCTGTGTATAGTTAAGGCATAAAGTAATACTAATTGTATTACTACATGGAAAATAAATACACAACATTAATACAAAGAAACTTAAATTTAAAAGATCAAATTTTAAAGAAGCTCTTCAGAAGTTTAATAATCCCTTAATATCTCTAATATATTATCTGAAAGCTTTTCAAATTCTTCTTTAGATTTTTTTAAATTGTCCTGTGTCCCTTTTTGAACTGTTGGTATGAGTTCTTGTGGTAATTCAAAGATAGAGTAACCGTTTTCTTGGCACTTTGCTGGTATTGTTCCATAGTCCTGCACTTTATGTAGAGGCGTTTTCCAACTCTTTTCAACCAATCCATTTCTACAATGTTTTTCTGAGAGATAAGTTTTAACTTTTTGAGGAATTTCATTCATCCATAAACGATGATCTTTTATAGGTTTTTTTCCATACACATTATATGAATTTATTATGTATCCGATAAAGAGTCCTTCTCCTGAGAGTACAAATTTACTTTCAATATCGTGAGAAAGAGAAAGAGCTTTTCCCGTTATTTTCCAATTTTGTTTCCATTTTTCAAATATTGTTCCCAAATTTTCAATTCCTTGAAGACTAAAAGCGTCTGGCATCATGGGTACTACAAAATAATCAGAACCAAGAAAGATTATTCTGTTTAAAAGTGAAAGACTAGGGGAAGTGTCAATGACAAAAATATCTATTTCTTCGTTAAGTCCTTTATTTTGTAAAAATCTATCGATTGCACTCGTTTGAAAATATCCTAAACGAAGACCTGAGCTTGCGGCTCCATATGCATCGATTAATATATTTTCATAGTTTGAGAGATTGACACTTCCTTTTAATAGAGAAAGGTTTTCTCTAATTTTGATAAAAGGAATGTTTAAATCAATGTCAGAGCCTCCCTCAACGACTCCCTTGAGTACGTCGTAAACATTCTTATCTCCTTGTGAGAACAAGGATTTAGAGTATTCTTTATCTCCTAGTGATAAACGAGAAAGATTACATTGAGGGTCAAGATCAATCAAAGCGGTTTTATAGCCTTTTTCTGCAAAAGAAATTCCTAAATTAAAAGCAAGCGTAGTTTTTCCCACACCCCCCTTATTATTTGCAAATAATAGCTTTTTTGATCTAGCAAATTTCATTTATTGTATATTTTACACTAAAGTATGCTTATAGTCAACGTAAAAAATTATAAGTGCTTGAATTACAATATTAAAAATATTAGATAATGTATACAAAGTACTAGCTAAGAAAGTGCAATAAAAAACAACAACTAAAAGTTGTTTTTTTAATTTCAATTATTGTTAACGAAGGGGGAATCTAAACAAAACTATAATCGTGGCTTAAAAGAGTGTTTAAAGGCTAAATAGACATCGTTTATTATTGGAACAGATATTAAATTTTGTAGGAAATTCGGTTAGCTCTATTTTGGACACACTGTTTTATGTCGGTTTTGTATTAGACAAATCTGGAGGTTGACAAACTTAAATAATTTAATATTATAAAAATACAAAGTCGCCTGTGCCTGCCTTAAGGGAGTGTGCAGGTTTTTTAATAACTAAAAGCTATGTCCGTCAGACGGACATAGTTTCAAAAACACGGTAAAATTTGACAAAAATTACCGTGTGTATCATAATATAAAAATAAAACAATCTTATGAACCTTGATCCAAAAAAACCAAATAATGATTTAGAATTACTTCCAGTTAAAAAAAATATTGAAACAAAAAAAATTCTAAAAAAAGCTATTGATGCAAGCTCGGCTTTATCTTCTTTTAGGGAATGTAGTAAAAGATTGCCTAATCAAAATCTTTTTTTAAATACGCTATCTTTACAAGAGGCTAAATTAAGTTCTGAAGTTGAAAATATTGTAACAACAAATGATGATCTATATAAAGCCATGACAGAAAACGTAAAAAACGTAAAAGATCCTTATATGAAAGAAGTTTTTCACTATCAGGATGCATTATGGAAGGGGTATGAACTTGTTAAGGAAAGGCAAGTACTGACTACAAATATTTTCATAGAGTTAGTAAAAATAATTAAAGAAAATTCTGAAGGAATAAGAAAAGGACATGGTACAGTTATTGGTAATCCCATAACAAAAGAAGTAATTTATACACCACCGCAGGGAGAAGAAGCTATTAGAGAAAAACTATTTAATTTAGAAGAATATATCAATGAAGACGACGATGTCAACGATCTAATTAAGTTGGCAGTAATTCACTATCAATTTGAAGCGATTCATCCATTTTCTGATGGTAACGGAAGGGTGGGAAGAATAATAAATATTCTTTATTTAGTATTAAAGAATTATTTAGATATACCTATTTTGTTTTTGAGTAAATATATATTAGAAAACAAGAATGATTATTATGTTAAATTAAGGAATGTTACTATTAACAATGAATGGGAAGAATGGATATTATTTATGCTTGAAGCAATTAGACAAACATCTATTAGCTCTCAACAAAAGATTGAGAAAATATTAAATTTGATGGATGAAACAAAAAAGAAAATAAAAGAGAAAGCACCTAATGTGTATTCAAAAGAGTTTTTAGATGTTTTATTTTCTCAACCATATGTAAGAGCAAAAAATATAAGTGCTGCTGAGATTGTAACTGAAAAAACCGCAAGAACTTATTTAAAAAAATTAGAAAGCATTCAAATTTTAAAAAGTGTGAAGTGTAAAAATTCTACCCTATACCTTAACTTGCCATTATTAAATCTCTTAACAAATGAAGAGTGATTTAAAAATTATGTCCGTCAGACGGACATAGTTTCAAAAACACGGTAAAATTTGACTAAAATTACCGTGTGTGGTGTAATAAAAAACATAAATAACGAAAGCAGTATGCAAAAAAAATGCATATTGCTAAGTTATTGTGCTTCAAAAGAACACTTTTACTTGAAAACCGCTCTGTAAGTAGAAAAGAAATCCTTATTCTTAAAGGCAAAATGAGTCTTTTACTTATAGCCGCTCGTTTTTTTACTAAAAAAACTAATTTAATAAACCGTAAATTGTGACTCGGAATTAACTATGTCCGTCAGACGGACATAGTTTCAAAAACACGGTAAAATTTGACTAAAATTACCGTATCTGCTGCAATATAGTAGAAATGTATCGCTACGTTTATATATTGATTATAGGGGATTGTAGCGGTCATCATAATGCTTCCAACCATTCTTCCTCCAATTCTTTTATATGTTTTTTATAAAACTTTTTTATTTCTAATAAGTTTTCAGAAACAGTATTTTTTCTTGAAGTGTTTTTATACAATTCTTCGAACCTTTCTTTTCCGTACTTTTCTATAATATACTTTGAAAACGATCCAGCTTGAGGATAAATAATGATGGGGTCAACTGTATTCCAATTCTTATTATCAAAAAGAAACTCTATTGGATAAAGCTTTTTCTCTTTTAGTAACTTTTTACTTACAATATGCAACTCTTTTCCCATGAGTTTATTTTCCATATACTGGGCCAACCCTTCACAAAATAAATAGATGGATAATCCCCATGGTAAAGATAATAAATGAGTATCTTCATGTTCATTTATAAACTTACATTTTTCATTATAAATAACATGTATTTCAAAACTTTTAGGAATACTATTCTTTAACTCTTTCCAAATAACATTACCTGGACTATTGTCTCCCATTAAAGCTAATTTTTCTTTTATAGAAGGATATAGATAATAATCTATTTTCCTATTATTATTTACATTCAACCAATCAACTATTTTTGAGTATTGATTCTCTTTTTTATTAATTATATTTTTAAAATCTTTTTCGGCTAAAGAATCTTTTTTTAAATAAAAAGAATAATGAGAAGATTCTTTTCTAATAAAATCGTAACTTAAATAATTGTCTTTATACCAAAGTATATCCTGTACATATTTCATATTTTAAATATAACATAATAATTAAAAAAATCATCCTTCGTGTTGTTTTTATGTAGAAAGTAACATACAAAAACTGCACCTTGCAATTCATTGTGTTTTTTGATCTCATTGACAAAAAACCTACTTACGATTATACTTATCTAAAGTAGGTAAAATAATATTATGCAATTTATAAATCGTGAAACAGAATTAAAAGATTTAAACGAGAGATGGAAAAAAGAAACTTCGGAATTTTTTGTGATCTACGGTAGAAGAAGAGTCGGTAAAACAGAACTAATCAAACAGTTTATTAAAGACAAACCTTCTGTTTATTTTATGGCTGATAAAAGATCTCAAAAAGAACAATTGTTAGAGTTGGGAAGACTTTTAGGAAGTTTTTTTAAAGATGATCTTCTTGTAAAGAATGGATTTAATGAGTGGCTTGAAGTTTTTCAATATTTAAAAAGAAATATTAAAGAAAGATTTGTTTTTGTTGTTGATGAATATCCTTATCTTGTTGAAGGGGATAATTCTATTTCTTCAATATTTCAAAAAGGGTGGGATGAGTACTTGAAAAATAGTGATGTTTTTCTTATTCTTTCTGGTTCAAGCATTTCTATGATGGAATCAGAAGCTCTTTCCTATAAATCACCTTTATTTGGAAGAAGAACAGGACAGTCTCTTATAAAATCATTAAATTTTAAACAAGCACATCAATTTTTTAAGCAAAAGAGCTTCGAAGATTTTTTAAGTATTTATGCTATTTTAGGAGGAATGCCAGCATATCTTTTAGGATTTAATAAAGATTATTCTTTAGAAGAAAATGTAAAAAAGAACATTTTTTCAAGAACATCTTTTTTATACAACGAAACAGAATTTATTCTAAAAGAAGAATTTAGAGAGCCTAAGAACTATTTATCTATTTTAAAAGCATTATCATTTAGTAAAACAAAATTTGGAGAGATTGGTGAGTATGCAGGACTTAGTAAAAATATGTTAACTAAATATATTGACACTCTTATTAATTTAAAATTAATAGAAAAAGAAGTTGCTATTACCTATGATAATATACAAAAGTCTAAAAAAGGTATTTACAAGATTTCTGATAATTTTTTAAGATTTTGGTTTAGATACGTTTTCCCTTATAAAAGTGATTTTGAAATAGAACATTACAATGAAGCTTTAAGAAAGTTTAAAGACACCTTCAAGGAGGTGGAGAGTTTAGTTTATGAAGGGGTTTGCACGGAGTTACTATCTGATTTTAGAGATAAAATATTTAATTTTGAGCGTATAGGAAGATGGTGGGACAGTGGTGAGGAGATCGACATTGTAGGGTTGAATAATGATAGCAAACAGATTATCTTTGGAGAATGTAAATGGTCTAAAAATCCTGTTGATGCTGATGTATATTATGATTTAAAAAGAAAGTCTTTAAAAGTTAAATGGAATAATGAAGAAAGAGAGAATTACTTTATATTATTTAGTAAAAATGGCTTTACAAAAAAAATGGTAGAGCTTGCAAAGTCAGAGGGGGTCTTTTTAGTTCAAAAAGGTGATCCTGTTAATTTTTAATTTGGAGAAAATAGGAATTTTTGCAGACAAAACAGCAGAAATACTGTCATTTATTTCTAAAAAAGGACAAAAATGTCCCTTTATAGAAATAAAACAAACTATATATTATGTTACAATACTTATTTTGTAACAAAAAACTAAATCAAGCGTTATATAATTAGATACTCAAACAAAGTATTGCTTAATGCAAACACTTTGTGTTAATATGTAAATAATGATGAATAAAATATTAAAATTCGGTTTTTTGTGTGCAATCTTTTTTTGCTTCGCAAACAATGCTTTTGCAGAAACTTTAAACGAAAGAGTTTTTTATGTTGACCCTGTTTTTTCACAAAATTCATCCAGTTACACACTTAAAGCAAAGCAAGTTTTGCAAAAAAATGGATTGGAAATATATATAGATAATAATTATTGGAATATAAAGACAGCTGATGAACAAGAACAAATTAAAAATGATTTAATCAGCGCTTCAGAAAGATTTAAAGAGAATCAAAGCAAGGTTATATCATTATTTGGAAGAGAAGCTTATCCAGGCATTGATAATAATACTAATCTAATCGTTTTATTGCATCCATTAAAAAATGATGCAAAAGGATATATTAGAATGATTGATAAATATGAAAGAATAGTGGCTCCATTATCTAATGAAGCAGAAATGATTTATCTTGATGTTCAAAAAATAGATAGTCCATTTTTTGATTCATTTATAATGCATGAATATACTCATTTGATATTTATAAATCAGAAAAAAACAAGCGAGGCATTTTCAGAAGAAAATACTTGGTTAGCTGAACTTTACTCAGAATATGCTGCTACAATGATACAAGACAGTAAAGTTTATGGATACTTTGATCAAAGAATAAAGGATTTCTTTAAAAATCCTTCTAATTCCTTAATTGATTGGAATGGCGATATCTATGATTATGCTTCAGTCCTTTTATTTGCTCATTATATCGCTGATAATTATGGAAAAGAAGTTTTATCTGAATCAATGAGAGCTAGCACTGCAGGCATAGAAAGTATGAATACAGCCTTAAAAAGAAGAGGGTATTCTGAAAATATGGAAGATGTTTTTAAAAACTTTGTGATCGCACTTGCAATTAATGATTGTTCGTCAAATGATAAGTATTATTTTAAAAATGAAAAGCTAAAGAATTTTACAATTCTTCCTTTTTCTAATTTTCTTCCTTATTCAGGAAATGCTATTATTGCAATAGGTCAGAATATGTATAATTGGTCTGCACAATGGCAAAAGTTTACAGGAGGACTAGGTGAACTCAATATCACATTTAATGGGGAAGATGAAACAAATATTGAAGCCAAATACATAGCAAAAACTAAAACAGGAAAATATGTGGTTGGTGATTTAGAATTAAATGAAAACAGAGAGGGGATGGTTCTTATCCCTGACATGGACACTGAGTATGATTTTATTGTGATCGTGCCTATAGTGGCTGATAGTACATATGCAGCCAATTCTAACAAAAAGTGGAGCTATGAAATAAAGGCACAAATTATTAGCAAGGAAGAGGAGCCTGTTATTAAGGATAGGACATTTGAAGATATATTTAGTTTAAATAAGCCGTTGTCAGAAATGACAAAAAGAGAATTATTAATAATTTTAATCAAAGTCATATTATATAAACAAGGTTATGCTTTATAATCCGCAAATAATTGCGGATTTTTAATAATAAAATTTAATAAATAAAGATATGAATAACGCCACAAGAGTAACATTAATCGTAGTATTATCATTTTTGTTAGTATTTTTTTGCTACAAACTCTATTTAAACTTAACGCTTGTTGAAAAACCTGGTTTCTATGATTTTGAAAAATCTAATATACAAGAAAAGATTGTTGGTAATAAAAAAGTTTTAACAGAGAAAAACCTTGGAATAACAATGCAGATTCCTAATGATTGGGAGTATGAATATAAATCAATTACTAATGGTTTTGTGGCAAATGATCCTGCCATAAATGTAGAATTTCCTCTAAGGGATTTTAGAGATTGGACAAAAGGATGTTCGATTGGGCTTGGAGTGGAAAATGATGGAATTTTTAGTGAGAATATTTCCATTTTCGAAAACGAGGTTAATAAAATAAATTATTTCGAAGAAGGAGATCAAGATTTTTGTGATTATCAACATTGTGAAATTATTGATATAAAAGGAAGAAAAGCATTAAAGGGTATTAGAGAATTTAAAGAAACAGACTTTGATGGTGATATTCAACATGTTTTTATAACAATTTTAGATAATACAAAAAGAAGAATTTATAAAATAGACAGTTTACTTTCAACACAAGTACCAGAGTGCCAAGAGCATCTAAATGATTTTATTAATGATTTAGAAATTAAGTAATTTTTGGCTTATGTTTAAAAAAGCTTTATTTTTATTGTTATTCTTAACAATATTTTCGAGTAGTAATTGCATTTTTGCTTCTGAAATAGATGATTTGGAGCAAAATATAGAAAGTTTAGAACAACATTTAACATTAAAAAGCAAGGTATCAGAAAATGTGATTAAAAGCGTTCCTAAGATTTTTTATGAAGAATGGGAAAATTATTTAATTGCTGATTTAAAAAAAGATGGAGATGCTTTGATAGTTATTACAATGCTTACGATGCAAAAAACAATAAAGTTTTTAACAGTGGATTATCCATTAGATGTTGCATACAATATTAGTAAAGAAATATTTCGTTTATCAAGTATTTTAATGTTAGGAGATATCTCTGGTTTAATTGGAAAAATTGAACAAATTACGGTGGATAAAGCCATAGAATATGCAATGAATGAATTATCTAAGCACGAAATCAGAGTTGGTTCTGGTACCATGGAGACAGATTATACTACAAACAAAGGAACAAAATCTAATATTAAAATAAATTATATAATTACTCACAAACAAATTAATAATGAAGGTCAAACAGAAGAATACGAAACTGCTATTAAATTTTATTCTCCTGAGGTCATAGAAGTACCTACTAATAAATTTTTTGGAAATTCTATGATGGTATATGAAAATCAGGATAAAATAAATCCATTTATCATAACCATGAAGGGAAAGATGAGATATAAAAATCTGAATTATAGCTGGATAGGCACTCCCGAAATTACTGTAGAATATCCTGAAGTTGTACCTGATTTTGGATTCAAACCAACATCTTTTTGGGAAGAAAAGATAATGAAACCAATCAAAAACTCATTAAAAGATTTTAAAAAGTTATTTAGTTTTTTTGGAGCAAGTGTATTTGATGCTTTTAAGGTAAAAGATTTAGAAAAGATAGAAGGTAATGAAGAATTAAAAAAATTATCAGAAGACATTAAGGAAATTGAAGACGAAATAGATGACGAAATACAGAGAATTGAGGGTAACGATCAAACGGACGAAGAATTTGCGCAAAGAGTGGCTCAATTAAATTTAGAGAATCAATCAACGAATTCAAATAACGAAGAAGAACCATCTGATTCAGAAAACGATATGAGCGAAGAAGAACTGAGAACTCTTTTAATTAAAATATATAATGAACTTGTGAAGAGAAAGCTTGTTTTGAGTGATTTGGCAAATGAAAGTGAAGAAAAAAAGAAAGAAGAACCTAAAAAAGAAGAAAAAAAGGAAAAAGAAAAAAAAGAAGAAAAAAAGAAAGAAGAAAAAGAAATAGTTTCTTATTGTAACTATCAAGGGCAAACTCCATCAAGAAACGATTTAATTATTAATGAAGTTGCGTGGATGGGAACAGACAAGAATGCTGCAGATGAGTGGATAGAGCTTAAAAATATTGGAAATAAAGTATTAGATTTAAAAGGCTATCAACTATTAGATAAAGATAACCAAATTAAAATAATCTTTGAGGAATTAAAGATTAATCCAGGAGAACATGCCTTACTTGAAAGAACTGATGATAATACCGTACCTAACATCAAAGCCGATGTAATTTATAAAGGTAATTTAAATAATAATAATGAATCTCTTTATTTATTTAACAGTGCTTGCTTATTAGAAGATATTGTAGAAGCTAATCCTAATTGGCCAGCAGGAGATAGTTTAAACAGAAAATCAATGGAAAGAAAATCGGATTTAGGTTGGCAAACATATTCTGGTGATTTATATGGAACTCCTAAGGCTAAAAACTCAGAAGGAAAAGCTGTTATTGTTTTACCGGGGGGAGGAGGTGGTGGTAGTAGTTCCCCAAAATATTGTGCGCAAACTGGTTTAAATGAAGCTTTAAGGTCACCAGTGATTATAAATGAGGTTTCTTGGATGGGAACAAGCAACAGCTCATCTGATGAATGGATAGAGCTTAAAAACATTACAGATCAAGATGTTTCCCTTAAAGAATATCAACTATTAGATAAAGATAATCAAATTAAAGTTATTTTTGGAAATGAGGATTTAATACCCGCTAATGGTTTTTATCTATTAGAAAGAACAAATGATGATACTGTTCCAGGAATTAAAGCAGATAAAATTTATGCAGGAGCATTATCCGACACAAATGAAAGTTTAAGATTGTTTAATCAAAATTGTAAATTAGTAGATGGGG
>DAOSDM010000010.1:0-7459 GCA_035362415.1 Candidatus Pacearchaeota archaeon | reverse complement strand
GACACAAATGAAAGTTTAAGATTGTTTAATCAAAATTGTAAATTAGTAGATGGGGTTTTGGCTAATCCTAATTGGCCAGCAGGGGATAGTTTGAATAAAAAATCAATGGAAAGAAAATCAGATCTAAGTTGGCGAACATATTCTGGTGATTCTTTTGGAACTCCTAAGGCTCAGAATTCAGAAGAGGAAAGTTTAAGTCCATCATCAGTGTTTTGTAAAGAAAATGGAGGAGACATAATTACAAGAATGGGATTTAACGGAGACTATAACGTTTGTGTATTTAGTAGCGGAAATGAATGCGAAGAAGAAGCAATGTATAGTGAGTTATGTCCATTAGGGGGAATAGACGTTTCTTCTTACACAGAAGAAGCAAAATATTGTGCCATAAAAGGAGGACAAGTAGTAGAAAATACGTGTGTTTTACAAAATAGCAAAGTCTGTAATTTAACTGATTATTATAATGGATCTTGCGCAGATAATATGTATGGGAAAGGATTAATTATTACTGATATCGATGATGGCTATCAAAATGATGAACGAGAATATGTAAGAATCTTTAATCAATCAGAAGAAGTCATTGAATTGTGTTCTTCTACCGAATGTAAATATTTAGCATATTTTAGTAGGGATGGTAATGGCAATCTTCCAAAATGGAATGAACCTAATTTAAATATTACATTACCGCAAGTAACACTAAATGCTAATTCTCATTTTCAAATAGATTTTAATAAAAATAATAGAGGTGATTTCAAAGTTCCTTTACCTGATTTAGAAAATGATGGATATTTTTATCCTAATAATGCATCGGTTTGTTTATTTGATAAAGACGTAACACTTTTAACAGAGGAAGAGGCCAAGAAAGCTAAGATAGATTGTGCGGGCTGGCTTTTTCCAAAATTTGAAACAGATCCTAATAATATTAAAGAAGGTTCGGAGGTAGTTAGGAGTGGTGAACCATATATTAATGATGATAGAGAAAAAATGATTTCAAGAAAAATAGATTCTAATCTATATATTGATAGAGATAATAATTCTATTGATTTTGAACATAAAAAACCTTTAATTTATACAGTTCCTGCTGTTTTGAACTTTGATTTTACTGAATTGGAAGATAAAACAAAACTTAAACTTTCTTGGGATTTTGATGAATCCTTGGATATGGAAAAAATAAGCTACAAAATTTATTACACAAAAAACAGTGCTTTTGATGAAGACAATTTAACCGAAATAACGCAAGAAAATACAATTTCTAATGGAAAACATGTTGAAACAACTGTTTATCCTATTGAAGAGGGAATCGATTATAGATTTATAGTTAAAATATTTGAGCAAGGTGGAAATGAATCTATTATTAAAGATCCTCTATTTTACACTTATTCTTCTTCTTTTAATGATCATATGTATGGCTTGCTTAGATATGATTCAAATAAAACAAATAAAACTGATTATATTGGTCCGCAAAAAGAAGTAGTTATGAGAGATTTAATTATTGGAGAATCTGATACAAGTTTTACAATTACTCCACTTATAGATAAATACGGTAATTTATATGTTATACATCCTTTAAATATTCCTTATTTTAATACAAGTATTGCTAGCTATGACAAAAATGGATTGTTTAGATGGAAATTTAATATGTTTGATCACTATGGGCAAGGAGAATTAATTTTAGCAGATAGTATTTACTATTTAACAGGTGATGGGCTTATTAAGTTTTCTCTTACAGGAGAAAAATTATGGCAAAATTATTTTAATGCCTTACAACACAATTTCTTATATAATAACAACAATCTCTATTTTAAATGTAATACATTAGATAAAATAGGAATGTGTAAAACAAGTATTCAAGAAAATGTAGAAGTAGAATTAATTTATACTATGTTAGAGGATAAACAAATATCTAATTTGCTTATAGATGACTTTAGCAATATTTTCTTTATTTATGATCTTAAATTAATTAAGGTAGCGCCTGATAAAAGTTTTGAAGAACTTTCTTTGGAAGGCATCGATGATGGCACTCGTATAAATATACTTAGGAATAAAATATTAATATCTTCTTATAGTAAAGAAATTTTAGTTGATAAAGATAGTATGATAAAGCTTTTAGATGAGGCTAGAGACCCTTTACATAGTGTCGCTGTAGCCTCAGACGGTTTTTATATATTTGAAGTTGTAGGATATGATGATGCACTCATCTTTTTGGACATAAATGACAACAGTATGAAACACCTTTCTTTTGTTAAAAGAACAAATATGAATGGTTATCCTTGCGTTGTTGATATAAATAACAATATTTATTATATGAGTTCAGAGAATAACCTTGTGGGATATAAAAGAGACGGAGATACAATCACTCAACTATTTGATCAAAATACTGCTAAAGATAATATGGGTTTTGATATTATTTTAATTAATGGAAAAATATATTATCCTGCTTGGGATAAATTAGTCGAAGCTTCCTTTGAATAAAATTGTATTTCTGTTATAATAAAAAAGTTAAAAATAAGTTAATTTAAATAATGATATTATGAATATAAGCTTTACTAAAATTGGCAGGTTTTTATTTTACATTTTTACATTTCTATTACCATTGTTTTATATTTCAAATTCAGCAGTTTCAATTGAGTTAAATAAAACAATGTTTTTATTACCTTTTTTAAGTATAATTGCAATTTTTGCAATCATAGGAATTATAAAAGAAGGCAAGTTTAGATTAAGAAACAAGTTTGCATCCTTTGGTATTACATTGTTTCTTTTATTTACTATTATTTCTACTATTTTTTTATCTTTAAATCCCTTAAATAGCTTTTTTGGAGAAAGTGGCAGTTCAGACTCCCTTATATCATTTTTAATATACGGAGGATTGTTTTTTTTACCAATTATATTGATGGAAAAAAAAGAACAAATAAAGAACATTGGTATTTCATTAATTTCTAGTATTTCCATTTTAAATATTGGATTTTTAGGAAAATTTGCATTAGGTGGTGAAATTTACCTTGCTTTAGGTAGTATAAATATTCTTGCTATATTTAATGTTATAGGATTAATTATGCTTTTTTTCTTATTTAAAGAAGAAAAAAATCCTTCAATTAAAGGACTTCTTGGCTTATCGTTTTTTATACTATTAGCAGGTCTTATTTTAATTAACTTTGATATTGCTTGGTTTATTTTAGCAGTTGCTTCTTTTTTGGCTTTTTGGACACTACTTCTTTCTCAAAACTTTAAGAAGCATAATTTTGCATTATTATTAATTACCATTATTTCCGTTATTCTATTTTTAGTAAATCCAACTTTTCCTTTTGAAAAAAAGGAAAGTGTTCATACATTAGGATTCCAGGAAAGTTTTGAAATTGCTAAGAATTCATCTGTTTTAGGTTCAGGTATAGCTAGTTTTGATGAAAACTTTATAAAGTATAATCCTACAATGTTACAGGATACTATTCATTATGAATCTTTTTCAGTTATATTTCATATATTAAATGATTTTGGAATAATAGGATTACTTTTATTTTTAATACCATCTTTTTATCTAATATTAAAAGGTTTTGTACGTTTTTTAAAAAAGAAACAGGGTGTTTATGAAAAAATGAGCTTTATTTCATATTTATCTCTTTTTATTCTTTTGTTTTTCTACAGTCTTGATGTAGTCCTTATGTCTTTGTTTTTCTTCTTCATGTCTTTATTTGTAATTTGTTCAGAAAAAGGCAAAGAAGTTTGTTTTAAGAATAAAACCCCAGGCATTATATTCTTAAATGTAGCCGGATGCTCCTTGATTTTAATGTCAATAATTGTTTTAAACTATTTCTATATTCTAAATTATCTTTCTGAAAATTATTATGGTTTAGCTATTGAAAATCATAAAGAAGATAGGGTTAAGGCTATAGAGTACCTTGAAAAAAGTAATTCTTTTGTAGAAAAAGAAAAGACTTTAATAGGATTATCTCAATTATATCTTTTAAATGCTAGCGATCTATATAATGAAAGCAGGCTTTTGGAAACTAAAGAAGAGGATAGAGAAATTAAAAAAGAAGAATGTGAAGAATTTATGCAATTGTCAGAACAAAAAGCCATAAAAGCAACAGAGGTAAGTTCTCAAGATTATTCAACTTGGATTAACTTAGGAAATATTTATAACAATAGAAGATATTTAAGAGATGAAGAGCTTGCAGATAAGGCTATAGAGGCTTACAAAAAGGCCGCTGAGTTAGCACCTTTTACAAAAGATCCTTATGTAGCATTAATTCAGGTGTATAGTGAGCTTGGAAATGTGGAAAAAAGAGAAGAATACGTTGAAAAAATAAGAGTGATTGATCCCAATTATCTATAATGAAAATATATTTAAGAGCTTTAAGCACTATTAAACATCAAAAAAGCTTAGCAATATCCCTTGGTATTGCTTGCTTTATTTTATCATGCCTTACAATTGCCGAACCTTTCTTTTTTAAAGAAATTATAAACAGTCTTGTTTCTTTTAATGGACAAGGTAGTTTTTTAGATAATATTATTAATATTTTTTTAATTTGGACCTGTATTGTTTTGTTAAACATTTCCATGCAAATGTTTATATCGTACGGTTCTACTAATTTAGCTATTAAGGTATTTTCTATTTTATGGAAAAAAACATTTAAACATGTTTTAAATTTATCAATTAATTTTTTTCAAAGTGACAAATTGGGAAGCATTGTAAGAAACTTTGAAAGAGGGCTGGATAATAATTACATGCTTCAAATAGGATTTTTTAGACATGTTTTAATAAATGTTTTTACGCTTTTAATTTTGATTCCAATTATATTTTATTTAAACGCTAAAATGGCTTTGCTTATTGTATCGACTTTTCCTTTTTTAATATTTTTTATTGTTTTTGGAGTTAAAAAAGTAAAGGGCGGTCAAGCTATCACAGATAAGAAATGGTCAGAATTGTCAGGTATTGCCTATGATGCTGTAAATAATATATTTCTTGTACAAAGTTTTACCTTAAATCACAAATTATTAAAAATGGTAAACAATTTAGAGGGTATTGCTTACAAAGAACAAGTTAAAACCAATAAATGGTGGGGAGCTATTATTGGTATTTCTAGATGCTTGGGATATATTTTAAATATATTAGTCTTTTTTGTTGGAAGCTATCTATTTATTAAAAATGAGATATCGCTAGGAGATATTATAATGTTCATCGGTTTTACAAACATTATTATAAATGTTTTTAATTCATTTTTTTGGAGTGTGCTGGATTATTCTCATCAAAGAGAAAAAATTGATGCCTTTTTTAATGTTTATGACGCAGAAGTAGAAATCAAAAGTAAGGAAAATGCTTTGAAACTAGATAAAGTAAAGGGTGATATAGAGTTTAAAAATGTTTCTTTTTCGTATAAAGACGGTGTGAATGCACTTAAAAAAATTTCTTTTAAAATAAAGCCAGGAGAAGTTGTTGCTTTTGTTGGACACACAGGGTCAGGTAAATCTACGACCGCTAATCTCATTTCAAGATTTTACGATATAACAGAAGGTCAAATCTTAATAGATGGACATGATATAAAAGACATTGATCTTGATTTTTTAAGAAAAAATATAGCCATTGTTTTTCAAGAAAATACATTTTTTAATACTAGTTTTCTAGATAATTTAAGAATTGATAATAATAAAATTAGCATAAAAGATATTGAAGATGCTTGCAGAAAAGCCTATGCATTTGATGTTATTAAAAAAAACAAGAAAGGATTAAATCAAATTATAGGGGAAAGAGGAACTAAATTATCTGGAGGTGAAAAACAAAGATTAAGTATTGCTAGAGCTATTTTGAAAGACGCACCTATTCTTGTTTTAGATGAAGCAACTTCTGCGCTTGATGCTAAAACAGAACATAAGATCCAATCAGCAATATCTAATGTAATCAAGGGTAGAACTACTATTATTATTGCTCACAGACTATCAACCATTAAAAAAGCAGATAAAATTTTTGTTTTTAAGGATGGCCATATTGTTGAGCAAGGCAATTTTGAAACTCTTATGAAAAAGCAAGGAAAATTTTACGAACTTGTAAATTATCAATTGACTATTTAATTAAAATATCTAGACGTTGCTTAACGTATATATAAATGGCTTATTTGTGATGGGGGGTGAGTCAAAGTGGAGGCAAGGTTTACTCTTGGAGTATACGGCTTTATATTTGATGAGTTTGAAGGGAAATTACTTTTATGCGGAACAAGTAATGTTTTTCTTGCCATTTGGAATCTTCCTGGTAAAAAAATTAAAGCAGAGACTGCAAAAAGAGCTCGTAGCGAATGGTTCCTTGGTGACGAACTTTCAAAAGAAATACTTAATAAAACAGGTTTAGATATAATGGGAAAGATTCCACCAATGCCTGCCATGTATACAACTATTTCTACAGATGGGGAAGATATTTCTGTTGGTATTTATATCGGAGTTGTTT
The DNA here is from genome assembly GCA_035362415.1 of Candidatus Pacearchaeota archaeon. Classification (GTDB taxonomy): domain Bacteria; phylum Patescibacteriota; class Minisyncoccia; order Minisyncoccales; family Minisyncoccaceae; genus JAAZMU01. The sequence goes on along the minus strand of DAOSDM010000010.1, from coordinate 1,029 downwards.
CCGCCAGTGAAATGAGTTCAATAAAATGTGAACATAAATTTGTTTCACCCAAAGAATTAGAAGAACTTGCTCAAACATTCGGAAATAATTATTTTATTGATAGACATGGAGGAAGAATGCACAGACTATGTCTTGCAGGTTTAACGCAGAGTCCAAATAAGGCTTTTAGAAAAGAAGCTCGAAAAATGCTTTTAGAACAAAATTGGCCAATAGGGCGATTAAAATAAATCGTCAGGCACAGTTTTTAAAACAAATTCTGTGCTTTTTTATAGATTGATTTCTAAATCGTTTTGGCAAAATAAAACCCTTGTTGTAATTTTTTAATTATGGTATATTTTAAATAATTTAAAAATAATATTAAATATTATGAACAAACAAAAAACCATAATCTTTTCACTCTTATCATTTTTTTTAATTGCTATTTCTTTTGTAGTATACAGTGCTCCTTGGACTGAGCCTACAACTATGCCAAGTTCGTATAACCCTCCAATAAATACTAGTTCTACTGCTCAAACAAAATTAGGTGAAATAGGAGCTACAGTATTTAGAGATGCGAATGATCCATTACTATGTTAATCCAAGCGGAAATAGCGTATTTTCTGGAAAAATAACCACAAATTATAATGTACAAGAAAGTGATTCTTCAAATACAGTAGCTAACAAAGAATATGTGGATTTAAAAATGGGAAGTGTTGTGACAGAGGATGCGATTGCAGCAAAGTTATATTATGTTAAAGGTGCTAGTAATCCTTCTTGTCCCACTGGAACAAATGAGGTTGGTAGGCACTGGGTAGCTAAAACTTGTTCTCTAAGCGGGGGGTGGACGGTTTATTTTAGCGGAGGGTGGTATGGAGTAAATGATACGCCAACTGAAAGCACTGATTATCGTTCTTGCTCTCCCGATTATTATGATGCAGTGATGTGTGCTGGTCCAGATCCTGCTAACATGCTTTTTGAGTTAACACATACTCTTAATGATTGTACAGCTATTGGAGGAACCGTTGTAACAGTTGAAGATAGTGTTAAAAT
>DAOSDM010000009.1:0-25599 GCA_035362415.1 Candidatus Pacearchaeota archaeon | reverse complement strand
TGCTTTTGAGCAAATCCATTTTCCAAAAACAATGGAATGTGCAGAAAAAGCAAAAGCAAGATTTATCTTTGAGCATCTTTTCTTTATTTCTCTTTTTTCTTTAAAAAAGAAATATGAAATTAAAAACGAAAAAGCACAGAAAATAGAGATTGAAAAAGATGTTATTCAAAGATTAAAAGACTCACTCCCATACAAACTAACTTCTGCCCAAGAAAAAGTGTCTAAACAAATTTTAGAAGATTTAAATATCCCCCATCCAATGAATAGACTTGTTCAAGGAGATGTGGGTTCTGGAAAAACAGTTGTTGCAGGGCTTGTTGCATTAAATTGCATTAAAAATAAAACCCAAGCAGTTTTGATGGCACCAACTGAAATCTTAGCCAAACAACATTTTAAAACTCTTTTTGATATTTTAAAAAGATTTAACATTAATGTCGGACTTTTAACAGGAAAAGAAGACAAATATTATTCATATAAACTTAAAACCGATACCATTGAAATATCTAGAGCAAAATTGCTTCAAAAATGTGCTAATGGCGAAATAGATATTTTAATTGGAACTCAAGCTTTAATTGTAAAAAAATCTAATGATAAAAAACCAAAGGTATTATTTAAAAATTTAGGTCTTGTTGTTATTGATGAACAACATAGATTCGGGGTAAAACAAAGAAAAGAATTATGTCTAGAAAACAATGACAAGATTCCCCACCTCTTATCCATGACAGCAACTCCTATTCCAAGAAGCTTGGCTTTGACTATTTGGGGAGATTTAGATTTGTCGGTTATCGATAAAATGCCTAAAGGTAGAAAACAAATAAAAACCAGTATTATTCTGCCAATAGAAAGAGAAAGAACTTATAAATTTATTGAAAAAGAACTTAAGAAAGGAAATCAATGTTTTGTAATTTGTCCTAGAATAGAAGAAGATGAAAACTCTAAACTAGATCTTAAAAATGTAAAAGATGAATTTGAGAATCTAAAAAAAATATTTCCCGACTTTAAAATTGATATGCTTCACGGAAAAATGAAACCAAAAGAAAAAGATGAAATCATGAAAAACTTTAAAAAGAAAAAATTCGATGTTCTAGTTTCAACTTCTGTAATTGAAGTAGGAATTGATATTCCTGATGCAACAGTAATTTTAATTGAAGGAGCTGATAGATTTGGCTTAGCACAATTGCATCAATTTAGAGGTCGTGTTGGAAGATCTGATAAACAATCTTATTGTTTTTTAGCAACTGATTCAAATAGTAAAAAAACTATACAAAGATTAAAAGCAATGGAAGGCTACTCCTCTGGGTTTAAACTATCTGAAATAGACTTAAGATTAAGGGGTCCAGGAGACTTTTTTGGAGTTAAACAATGGGGATTTTCTGATTATGTTATGGAAGCTTTAAAAGATATAAATATGATTGAAAAAGCAGGAAAGGCTGCTAAAAAAATACTCCCCAAAATTGAAGAGTATCCCATGACTTTAAAAAGACTAGAAAGTTTTGAGAATAAAGTTCATATAGAATAAGCACCCTTTTAAAAGGGTGCTTTTGTATTCTATAATTTATTAATAACAACCTCTTTGTGTGACTGATTCACAACAACTAGTAACACACCCCTGAAGACATCCATAATAACACGCCGGAGCAATATTTGCCCACGCATGTCCAAGACCAGAATCTACACAATAACCATGTACCGCTGTAGACCAATTATAATAGCCAGTCCATCCCGAAGGACATGTCCATGACGATTGTGTGAATCTACAGGTTCGCTGTCCTGGCTGGATAGTAACGACTTCCCCTCCAGCTGCCGTACAATCAGATTCAATATACATTCCGCCACCAATAGTTCCTATCCATGTACTGTTAGTTTTTTCATTAGAGCCAACACTATTTATTACTTGTAACTTATAACTATGTGTTTTCCCCTCCGGAGCTTCGTATATATACGAATAACTTGAGGTAACAGTCTTAGTTTCTGTTAATACATTGTTTATATATAATTTAGCAGTAACATTTTCACCCCCATTATTAATAGATGCCGAAATCTGCAACCTTCCTTTATAGGGAATATCGCTAATCAAACGAGTTCCTGTTAAAGAAGTTATAACCGGAGCAGAAATCTCTCCTCCTTGGAAAGTTCCTGACAAAGGATCTCTTGTGCAAACACTATAAGTTATCGAAACATTAGCCGCATCACTACAATTGCTACAATCACCAATGCATTTTATCCCGATAGGAGAATTAGTATTATTAAAATATTCAGTTCCGGCATAATAACATGTTGCATTTTGTGTATTTTTATACACTTTAAAAATCAAAGGCACATCTACCCCATTTAAAGATGCCCTTGTATGATAATTACAATATGTATCGTAATATGCACCTATAACATTGTTGATTTTGATATTGCACAAAACCATCTTGAAGTATTGGAATAAAGCCGGATGGACATTCTGGAAAACCTAAAGCAGGATTATTCTTTGCAAATTGAGCAACAACAAGATTAAGTGTCGATGCTCCTGAAGCAGCTGTTGTTGCAGCCAAAAGATCACTCGCTTCATATCCGTCCACCTTATCAGCATCAAGATTAGCGACAACAGGTTTGCCCTCAGTTACATTCTGCGTCTCTATACTTGTATTAATCGGGGCCTTATAATCTGTCGGCATATTACCTTGTGGCTCCTGCCATCCCAAAGCAATATATGAAACTATAACCCCAAAAAGAATTACTGATAAAAAAATAAATGGTTTATTCTTCATATTTTTATTATTTATTAACCTTACCTATTATTTGACTTTTATTAATATATCCGAATTGTCTTGAATCAAATGTGCTCGAACCTGTATTATCTCCCAAGACTAAATATCCATTCCTTGGTATTTGATCATCTACAAGTGGAATGCTTAGAATCTTCTCTTGAGACGAATTCGATTTGTATTTATCCCCTTCCGAATTAAGCACATACTCTCCATTTATTTTAATGTATCCTTCTTCAAATTGTAATTTATCGTTTGGCATTCCTACTACTTTTTTAATATAGTCCCCTTCTCTTGTTTTGAAATTAAAGATTATTACGTCTCCTTTTTGAATTTCATTGCAGTTATAGTAATTTTCAAGTGTAGTTACTGTTTCTCTGTCTTGAAGCAGTGGAGCCATAGAAGTTCCGTCAATCGTTCTTTGTCTTGCAATGAAACAATCAGTATTTACTATTTCCTCTTTTATATCTTTTTTAAAAAAAGCAAAATATATGAAAGAAACAATCACAACAATTGCTAAAAACATAAAAATGAGTTTTCTTTTGCTAATATTTTGGTTTTCTTTTATTTCTATAGGTGGCATTTTAAATAAAATATAACATATATATATATAACGCAAGTCAAATTCTATGTGTAAATCAAAAAAACAAGACTCTTCTTGTTTTTTGTCTATTCCAACAACGCGAATGTATTTTTTTTATCTTCGCAGTAATATAAATATCATTACTTCACATATTTACAATGCACAAATTATTTTTATAAATTTATTCTTCGTTACCATCTAACCACCATTTTAAATCTTCAGGATAATCAGGTGCATTTTTGTAAAACCAATTGTCCATCTCAATTACGTTAACAAATCCAGGAGTATCTGCTGGAAAATTATCTTCAACTTCCCCAGCATCAAATCCCATCAAAATTGCTAAAATATTATACCTTGCTCCAACATTGTCATTTGGATTGCTTTCTAACAATTTTCTATAAATATCAAGAGCATGGCCTCGTCTCCCCATTGACCACAATTCATAGGCATATCTATCAATCATCCTTACTAAATGGCGGTTTTTCAAATAGCCCCAAGACATTGATTTTGGCCACCTTCCTTTACTATCAACAATTCTCATCATTGCTCTTTTGAACCCCTCTTCGAGTAATTTCCACGCCTCAACATCTTTATCTTCTTCAAATAGAATATCAACAGCTTCCATGTAAGGATCAAAAAAATCTGGGTCTCGCTCAATTAACTTTAACATTTTATTCTTTATCTTTTCTATATCCTCCTCACCCTCAATAGCATCATAATAAGCATCAGTTACTTTATCATGCCCTATATCTAATAATTCCTTTATCTGATTTTTCCTTTTCTTGTTCTTAGAATTGATTAAAAGTTCAATTCCTATCATTTCTTCTATTTCATCCCAAACTCCCAATAATATCGCATAAAACTTTTCCACATCTTCCTTTTTTTTAATATCATCCAATTCTTCCCATACATCGCCCATCATTAAAGTGAAAAAGACAAAAAATGGTAAAAACATATCAAAAGACAATCTGGGCATAATATCTTTTTCAATATCCAAATCCTTAATGTCTTTTCTAATTTTGTAAAAATCCATTAGGTGTCCTAGTGTTGGGAAAAATAAGGCTCTGAAAAATTCTTGATTCTCGCCTTTTTTAATACATTCCTTTATTGCTCTTGATGTTTTTACTAAGCCTTCTGCTTCTTTTTTGTCTATACGATCAAAGCTATCCGTTGTTCTTTCAGGAATGTCAAAAATTTTTTCTGCATACTTTTTCGCACCATTCTTTTTTATAATCTCAATAACTTTCCATGTAACAGTTCCGCCTAAAAGTGATTTTGCCGATTTAAAATATTCTCTCATGTTTTTTGCTGAAGTTAGTCTATCGGCATCAGTTATTATTTGTGGATTTCCTGAATTTTTCATAATGTTTATTTGATTATATTGATGACGGATAGACAAAGCCTTTCTTGTCTATCATTTTTTTAGAAATTATATAATGATTTTTAATATCCAAAGAATTGCTTATTTCTCCCAACTTTTCTAGATCTTTTGAAAGTCCGGTCAACTTAACCTCGAAAGCAATCTTTTTATCTAGAATTATATCCACCTCACATTTGTTTCTTTTATTGTAAAAAGAAACTTCCCCATAATGTGAAATTTGATTGACGACAGCATTCTCGAATAATTGAGAATCATTTACATAGCCTATAGCATTTAATATGCCTGTATCTGTAAAATATACCTTCTTTCCCCCTGCAACCGACCTATCAATTCCTTTTGAAAATTTGGATATCAATTTTATCATAAAAGTTTTTTCTAAAAACTCCAGATAAGAATAAACTTTGATTCTTGAAATGCCAAGCTCTGCCCCTATTCTTGTGACATCTATCATCGAGCCGACTCTTGGAACCAAGAGTAATATGAGATCTCTTAAATCTTTAATATCTTTGTAATCTGCCATTATCTTAATATCTTTTTCAAAAAATGAAACAAATATATTTTTTAAAACTTGTTTTTTTGTTTCGCTATCTTTTGTTAAAACAACTTCTGGAAAACCCCCGAACTTAAGATATTCATCATAATCACTTTCAAACTTTTTCAAAACAAGCTTATTCTCTTTAATTAAAACATTTATATCTTTAACTTTTGCATCCTCTCTTGATAGCTTTTTTTTAAAATAAAGGCATTCTCTAAAGCTCATTGGCATTAGATGATACAAAAACTTTCTTCCGCTTAAAGATTCGGGAAATAAATTTCTTAAATAAAAACTGGAAGATCCTGTAACAATAAACTTAACATTGTAATTATCTATTAAATATTTCATGATCTTCGTAATCTCTGGATAATTTTGAATTTCATCAATAAAGATAAAGAGTCTTTGAGAACCTTTAACCATTTTTACGAGTCTTTCATAGATATTTTTATATTCCTCATCTTCAAAAATTTTTTGATCAAGAGGATTGTCAAAATCAAACCAGAGCTTTTCCTCGTTTTTAATTTCTTCAAATAATTGTTTCATTAATGTTGTCTTCCCAACTTGCCTTGAACCAACTATAATTAATGCATTCTTGTGATTGATTTGCTTTTTAATTTCTTCAAAAATAAGCCTTTTTAACATAATAAATGTGTATTAAAATAATTACAAATATGTACATATTTGTATTCATTTTATTACACTTAGCAAATTCTGTCAATAAAAACAACGTCTATTTATATAGATCGTTGTGATTCCCTATTGCAACAAACTTAATATCTGTAGATTTAGTTTCGTATATTGCCCTTATATCTCCGCTAACATTTATACTTTTGCATCCTTCATATTTTCCATTAAGACAATGATTATTCAAAACGGGATCAAACTCATCTATTAAAAAAAGATGAAGCCTTTCTTTAAATTTGTCTTTTTCTCTTTGGCTTAATTTTTCAAAATCCTTTTTAAATTTTTTATGTAAATAAATCATTACTTACTCTCAAGATACTTAATTGCTTCTTCTGCAGAATCAAATCCTGGAGACCAATTCTTCTTTAAAGCAAAATCTTTTCTAGCTTCCTCGATCCTATCCTCAAGCTCTTTTGTCATTCTTGGAGTATCTGAAAAATAGACTTCGCGAGTTCTAATAAAATTTCTTAAGGAAGCATTCATAACGTCGCTCAAAGAAAGACCTAGCTCCTTTGCAAGTTTTTGAGCGTTCTCTTTTACCTCTTTTTCAGTTTTAATATTAATAATTACCTTCATATATATAAAGTATATATTAAAGTAATACTAATGTCAAATAAAATTGAATTTAAATTATTAAGGCGTATCACATAGAGCATGAGTAATAGAAGCCTGACTGGGTGTGTCTGTTTCCCCATCCAGAACCTGTTGACCAACTTACATCTCTTATAACGCTAACACACTATGTTTTGTCGGCGCTTGACTTACAATAAGTCTCTGGTGCTGTACAGGTTGTTTGATATTCCTCAAGCAACGGTAATCTTAATTGAAGGATCAGATAGATTTGGCTTAGCTCAGCTTCATCAATTCAGAGGACGAGTTGGCAGATCAGACAAACAATCATATTGTTTTCTCTCAACTGATTTAAATAGCAAAACAACTATTCAAAGATTGAAAGCAATGGAAAAGTATGCCTCTGGATTTAAGTTATCTGAAATAGATCTTAAATTAAGAGGTCCAGGAGACTTTTTTGGAGTCAACCAATGGGGTTTTTCCGATTATGTAATGACCGCTCTTAAAGATATTCAGATGGTAGAAAAAGCAAGAAAATCGGCAAAAAAGATAATTCCTAAAATTGAAAGATATCCTATGGTTTTAAAGCGGCTAGAAAGCTTTGAGAATAAAGTTCATATAGAATAAATTATCTATAGAATACCTTTATACTCACATTCGTTCCTTCAGGTATTCTTCCATGAGACCCATAACTTTCCGTATTAAGTTTTATTGTCCTGTTGCCTCGCAATGTTAAATATATATTTAATTTATAATGGGGGCTATCACCACCACAATAATAAATGGATCCCTCACCCATATAAAATAAATTTCCACTATAAATTACAGTTTCTGTACCAGTAGAAAGCATGTCAATTCTTGCATATCCCGCTCCGTCACCTAATATCTGCACATTTCCCGAAATATCCTCAACCCCAAAAACAGAACACCCTGAGCTTCCCCCTGCTAAACACCATGCCACTTCCTTTGCAGAAGCAGGGATTTGTATTCCAAGATCAATGGTTGGGTTGCATGTTGTTGATCCTACTGTTTTAACATAAGATCCCAAAAGCGTCCAATTTCCACGAGTAAACCAATCGCTTCCTCCACTTGAAGCTGCCAGCAAATCACTCGCATGGTACCCATCAACCTTGTCAGCATCAAGGTTTATAATAACAGACTTATTCTCGTCTACATCCTGAGTTTGAGAACTTGTATTAATAGGAGAAGTGTAATTACTTGGCATACTGCCTATTGGCTCAGACCAACCTAAAGCAATGTATGAAACTATGATTCCAAAAAGGAATACTGATGAAAAGATAAAGAGTTTGTTTTTCATGTTTTTGTTATTTATTATTCTTTATTATTTATTAACTTTACCTATTATTTGACTTTTATTAATATATCCGAATTGTCTTGAATCAAATGTTCCATTTGAAACATTATCTCCTAGAACTAAATATCCATTTCTTGGTATTTGATTATCTACTAGCGGTATGCTTAATATCTTTTGCTGTGAAGAATTCAACTTATATTTACTTCCCTCTGAATTAAGGACAAACTCTCCATTAATCTTAATGTATCCTTCTTCAAATTCTAATTTTTCATTTGGCATTCCTACAATTTTTTTAATATAGTCTCCTTCCCTTGTTTTGAAGTTAAAAATGATAATATCACTTTTTTGTATTTCATTACAGTCATAAAAGTTTTCATAAGTTGTTACGGTCTCGCCGTTTTGAAGAAGTGGAGACATTGATGTTCCATCAATCGTTCTTTGTTTTGCAACAAAACAATCGTTGTTTACTATTTCTTTTCTTGTATCTTTTTTTATAAAGATAAAGTACAAAAAAGAAACAATTACTATAATCGCTAGAAACATGAGAATAAGTTTTCTTCTACTAACATTACTTTCTTGGTTTTCTTTTATTTCTATAGGTGGCATTTTAAATAAAATATAACATATATATATATATAACACAAGTCAATTTTATTGATTTTAACTATACGCTGATAAAAAGGTATAAAAAAGGTATAAGAAAGATGTAATTATACCTTTTATTCAAGGCATGATATTTAAAATAGAAAAAGGGCCCTAAACGTAGAAGAGCTAATGATAAATGCCATGACTTTAAGTCCTATATTTTTAGAAATCATAAATAAAAATTTTATCTAAAAAAGAGAGTAATAATCTATCTATGTAAGTAGATTATTCTCCCTTATATACTTGTTTAGCAATTGAACAATTTTTCCTCCATCGGGGTTCGCTTTGGAAACACCAATATAGAAAAGTTCGTTGCCAACAGTTGAGGTATACACCTCATTGTTTGACAATTCATCTTTAAAGAGCTTTTCACCACTGAAAGTGGCGTATAGGAAATAGTCGCCTTTCCCCGAAAGAAGCATTTCTTTTGCTTCTTCTGGATTATTAGCGAATACTAATTTAGTTTCTTCTTTAAGGAGAAGCTCATCTATCTGAGCTCCGTAACTGTCACCCTTGGTGACAATTCCTTCCTTGGAAGAAAGAATGTCTTCAAGGCTTAATGAGAGCAAGCTCTCACTAGTGACGAAAATACCAATAGGATCCTTCATGTAGGGGTCTGTATAGAGTAGATACTTTTGTCGCTCCTCTGTCTTGTAGACAGCAACAATTATGTCTACCTCCCCACTCTTGGCTTTTTCGTGAACTTGATCCCAGGAACCTTCGTACCTAGAATCTATCACATACTCATCTGCCAGAGCTTTTTCTATAATTTCTGGACCCGTTCCTATAATCGATCCGTTCCCATCATGATACATGACAGGGGGCCATGCTTCGTGACCAGAAGATACAAGCTTCTTTTCCGCAGAATCAACGAGCATCGATGAAATTCCAAACGATGCTGCGCCAGCAGCCATAAGTAATACAACCACTGCTAACATGAATGTTTTATCTTCCATCTTAACCACCTATAAATGGCTTAATTATATTAAAACAACTCATTTAAAAAATCAAGGCATGTTGCCTTGATTCGAATATTATTTTCTTACCTTAGGAGTTACCCAGAACCCCATGTACTTTCCAAAAAGCCAATGCGCTTGAGCATTTAAGGCTGGAAGTGCTGAAAAGAAAATCATAACAAATGGAATTAACGCCCATTCAAGCACCATCCACACATATCTAATTTTTGGTTGTTTTTCTTTTGGGGCAGGTATTAAAAGCATACTTATGTATATAGAACCAATAAGTCCAAACATTGCTATTGTCATGATAGTACTTGTAATTCTTGGCAGATTGTGAGCCATAAGAGTGTTGGTGAAGTCCTTACCTCCTAAAAATAATGGAAGCCATCCTAAAAGAAAAATTAAAATGGATGAAGTTGCCCATGTAAAATGACCTTCAATTAAATCAAACCCCATACTTATTTTTTTTACAAGAGGAACTGTTTTTGTTTTGAGTGATGCAAATAAATAAAAAGGAATTTCTCCCACTCCATAAGCCCATCTTTTTTGCTGTTTATAAACATTTTTTAAAGTTCTTTTAAAATCTTCTGCGCAGTTAGCATCCATGGAAACAGGATAAAACATTGGCATTGTTCTATAATCTCCATCATATTCAAAGAAACATTGCCAAAATATTCTTGAATCATCAGAGACAACATTTGTTTGTTTAAAACCAACATCGATAAGCGCCTTTAATGGAGTTGAGTGAGAAGAAAAAGTAATTAATTTCTCAGGCCTTTCCTGGTTCATTGTTTGCCAAAATGTTGCTGACCAAGAAAATATTCTTGATACAGGCGGAGTCTGCCAAATATTGTTTAAATAAAGAGGTATCGGTTGATAACTTGTTCTTAAAGGCTTTTCAGTTGTTAAATAATAATATGTTAGAAGAGAAAAGTAATTAGAAGCAACACAGCAATCTATATCAAAGGAAGATACAATGACGTTTTCGTAAGGAATGTTTAGTGGATTGATTATTTTTTCTACTGCATTTCTAGTTATCCATGTTCCATTTGACCCATGACCAGCAATCTCGCCCTCAATATCTTCTGGATGACATGTTATCAAAAACTTAAAAAAATCATTTTCAAATTCTTTTTTAATTTCTTTAGCAACCTTTACGGCTCTTTCTTTTTCTCTTCTTTCAAAACCTAAAGCAATAATCATATTTTCCTTTGGGTAATTTTGGCTTTTAAGACACAAAAGAGTGTTTCTAACAACTTCTATTGGCTCACCGTATGTAGGCAGAATAATTAAATGATAAATATCTTTGTAAGATTTAATATTAAGACCATTCTGAGGAATAATATTCTCTATCTCTAAAAGCCAATCTTTTTTTTGATTTTCTACCATTCTTTTATAAGCTGATCTTAAATAAAAACCAAAATATATTGCCCTAAAAACCCAATAAATATCATAAACTATTATAAATAAGGCGACATAAAAAGGAATAAAAAAAGAAAGCACAACAGCTAAAATCAAACCTCCAAAACTTAAAATCCCAGGAAGCATTTCAAAAGCCCTATAGATTACTCTATCCGTTCTATTTTTAAGATCAGAAGCCTTTCCCACTTTTAGAGAATTAATATATTTCATATTACATTTTTAATAACATAAAGTTTGCCTAATTTCAACAAAAAAAGCCCGTAAGGCTAAAAAGATTTGGGAGAAGATATTGTTTTGGCCAAACAGCAGACTTCTCCCTTCGGAGGATGGATCCGTAAATTCCTGTTTTTAATAACACCTCCATTTGGGTGCTATATGCTATATAGCTTTTTATGAAGATTTTGTCAAAATTATTAAATTGTGACCCCACGGGGAGTCGAACCCCGATTGCCAGGTTGAAAACCTGATGTCCTAACCATTAGACGATAGGGCCTAATATGTCTTATTTTATAACAGAAAGTTATAAAAAAAGCAAGAAAGACAAACTAGTTAATTTTACATAAACTATTTATTCTTGAAATATATTCTTCATAGGTAATACTTCCCTTACTTAATAGAGATTTCAAACCCGACAGATAATCTTTTTTTATATACTGAGCAGAAAAAGCATCGTTATAAATTCTAACATCATCAATTCTTCCCTTAAAAGGATAGTAAGACAGAGAATATTGCCCTATCTTGAAAGCTGCGTTCCATTCGGCAACAGACATAGCCTGTGGCGATCCAGATAAAACTCCATTTATATACCACCTTTCTTCAATGCCATTGCACCAATAAATAACATGCGTCCACTTACCATTTAAAACACTTCCTGTCGCAGAATAAAAGTTAGAACCTTGTTGAGAAAGCATTCTTTCATCAGCCTGAATTAATAATCTATGATTACTATCGTAGCCTATGATTGATCTATAGGTATTCGTATGTTCAGGATAAACCCATGAAGACAAAACAAAGGAAGATCCTGTAGTCAAAGATGTAATTGCTGAAACTTGCACATAATCGTTAAAGGTGCCATCAAAATATAAACATTTTCCGTAGACACAACTGTCATCAGTCAAAATTGCAGGAGCATGATTAGTAATATCACCATTATTACTCCCCCAATAATCTATAACATCTGCATTTGTTGCATCTCCCAACATTGTGGTTCCAGTGTCAAAAGTCCATTCTGAAATTAAATTAGTAATTAGTGAATTTCGCGTAGCATCATCAAATACTTTTGATTTAGCTATACTAGCTTTATCAATTGAAGAAGAAGTAGAGATCATTATTACTCCTGCTAATATTCCAATGATTACTATTACTACTAGTAGTTCTATTAGTGTAAATGATTTATTCTTTATCATAGGCTAGTGTATTTATTCTTTCATTGTATTCTTGTTTAGATATACTTCCATTACTTAGCATTGAGTTTAGTCCTGCGATGTAGTTTTGTTTGATTTGAGAGGATGAAAGGGCTGTATTGTATATTCTTATATCATCTAATAATCCATTAAAATATTCTGATCCAGCAGAATAGTAACCACCAAAATATAAACCCGTTTGAGGCGAGATAGATGCACCAAAAGATATTATTGAGCTGGCAGATCCATTCATATAAGCTTTTGTAATTGTCCCATCCGAAATAACCACAAAAAAAGTCCACTTATTTTTCCATCTTTCGTCCGAAAAAGAACTCTGTCCACTTGTTGAAGCATATAAACCAACTCTTCCCGCATATGTTACCCCTTCTTCTCTAATGCAAACAGTGCTACCATCAAAAGTACTATTCGTTGTAGTTATCCACCTCCTGTAAGCCTTAGAAGTTGAAGTGTCAAAAATCCAGAAACTAAAAGAAAAAGTATTGTCATTAGATAAAGTCATAGGGATGCTAATATAATCATTAACTCCATCGAACTTTAAACAAGTTCCAAAAAAACATTCATTTGCATTTGCAAGTCCCGAAGTAGATGTAGCAGGATTAGCAAAGTTATACAGAGTTCCATTATTATTTCCCCAAGTATCTTCTCCATAATTAGAAGAGTTATCAAATGTCCATTCAGATACTAGATTAGATAATAGTTCTTCTTGAACAGTAGAAGAGAATGCTTGGGCTTTAGCAAAGCTAGCTTTATCAATTGAAGAAGAAGTAGAGATCATTATTACTCCTGCTAATATTCCAATGATTACTATTACTACTAGTAGTTCTATTAGTGTAAATGATTTATTCTTATTCATAGGCTAGTGTATTTATTCTTTCATTATATTCTTCCTTAGATATACTTCCATTACTTAGCATTGAGTTTAATCCTGCGATGTAGTTTTGTTTGACATTTGCAAAGCTGAGTGATGTATTATAGATCCTGATTTCATCCATTCTTCCAACATAATTAGAACAATACCCTCGACCAATATAAAAGCTTAAGTCTGAGGAGGTTGCAGATGAATAATTGGCTCCCCCAGAATTTGCTTTTTCTCCATTAATAAACCAGGTTAACTTCATATTTCCTAAAGTCAAATCCCGAGTAATTGCAATATAATTCCATTGATTTTCATTTAACAACTTTACACTCGAAATCGCTTGATAAGGGCTGTCATTAAGTCCAGATGTTCCATATAAATAATGCAAATATTTACCTATTTCTTGAACAATAGTACCTTCCCCACCATATGCTTTCCCCATTGGATTTCTTCTTGCGGTAAAATCTGTTGGGTATAGCCACATCTCGAAAGTTTGCGAACCAGTGATTTTTAAACTATTATTTACGCCTTGTCCAAAATCAATATAATCAGATCCATCTAGCTGCAAACACTTCCCTATAACACAATCTGTCTTTTCTTTTAATATTGGATTGCCACTTACTATTCCGTCACTATTCCCCCAAACATCTTTTACTGTTGTTGGATTAACGCCTACCTCTTCATCAAAAGTCCACTCAGACACTAAATTTAAAAGTAATTCTTCTCGTATACTATTAGAGAATGCTTGAGCTTTAGCAAAGTTAGCTTTATCAATTGAAGAAGAAGTAGAGATCATTATGACTCCTGCTAGTATTCCAATGATTACTATTACTACTAGTAGTTCTATTAATGTGAAGGATTTATTGTTCATAAGCCAATTCGTTCAACCTTTGATTATATTCTTCCTTAGAAATTAAGCCTTTTAATAATAAAGAATCTAGTCCTACAACATAATTTTCTCTAATCAAAGCTTGTGGTAAATTAGAATTATATATTTTTATATCGTCAATTAAACCATTAAAAAATTCGAGACTTCCTGCTCTGGCACCTATGTATATATCTGTAGGCTGAACATCCGGAGAAGTCTTTGTGCCAACGTAACTACCAGAAATTTTTAAACCATTCAAATAAAAAATCCTATCCCCTGCACCAATATGTTCTAAAACAACATGACTCCATTTATTTGACAAATCGCCAGTGTAAACATCGTAATCATTTGAATAAAAATAATGCCTAAAGTATCCAACAGGACCAATCCTTAAAGCATTAGCATTGTTAATTGCAGCATTTCCCCACCAAGTAATAATTCTAGAAACATCGTGTACGTTTAAATAAACCCATACCGATATGGTAAAAACATCAGACCCCATAGGGATATTATTATTTGTAAATATAATATAATCATTGCCATCAAAGCTATAACACCCCCCAGAAACACATTTTTGACTACTCTCGTCTTTATATGTGGCGCCAAACACAGTTCCAGCATTACTACCCCAAGCATCTTGCGTTGGATTAGAACTGTTGTCAAAATTCCACTCAGATACTAAATTGAGTATTAAATTATTCTTTATGCTTTCAGAGAAAACCTCTCCTTTAGCTATATTAGCTTTATCAATTGAAGAAGAAGTAGAGATCATTATTACTCCTGCTAGTATTCCAATGATTACTATTACTACTAGTAGTTCTATTAAAGTAAAAGACTTGTTTTTGTTCATATTATAAATATTATAAAGCCTTAACTCAAAAAAAACAAATTTAGCATGCTGAGCAAAATACTATAAATCTCTTTAACTCAAAAAAGAAGATACAATGTACCTCCTTTTTTCTTTGGTAGGTTAAATCAAATTACAATCCTATCTTTCCCCTAAATCATGGATTCTTAAAGAATATTCTTCGTGCGAAACAAGCCCGCTCTTAAATAACTGCTCTAATCCTAAGACATAATCCTGTCTAATTTGAGATAAGCTTAGGGGTGCGTTATACAATCTGATATCATCTATAGAACCATTAAAGGCTGCGTCTACAACTGTGGCCCCTGGCCTATTTGCTATTCTGATTGCGCCAGCAGTATTTGACAAAGGAATGCTTGTGGTGGCAGATGCTTTCTCAATACCATCAACATATATTTTTCTCATAGTATCAGTAAAAGTTGCTGTTACAAACTGCCATTTATTAAGAGTTATTGCATTGTTTGCAGATGATAATACCGCTCCATTATTAATTGTAAGCGATATTTGATTACTAGCATTTAAATGAAAAACATATCCACCAGTACCAGTTAGTGTTGAACTTTTATCAATTATTCTTCCAATACTACTTGTACCTAAACCTTTTGGATAAATCCAAGCACTAATAGTTCCACCCCGATTCAATCTTAATTCTGGATTATCCGCAATTTCAACATAACTAGTGAGTGTTTGGTTGAATTCAAAACACCCATTAGTCACACAATCGCTATTACCTTTAAATGTTACTGTTGAAATAGTTCCATTACTGCCGCCCCCATGAGTCCACTGCAACTGTACCACTAGTTTCATCTAGTTTCCACCTAGATACCATGCCAACTGAAAGATTATTTTGGACACTCTCCTCAAATACTTTTCCTTTGGCAATATTTCCTTTAGTAACCGATGATGATGTAGAAATCATAATCGTTCCTGCAAGTATTCCAATTATTACTATAACCACTAAAAGCTCGATCAAAGTAAATGATCCCAAGTTGTTTTTCATATTTAATTTTTACTTATTATAAATGTGTTCTAGAATAATTATAATCTTTTCATTGAAAAAAAACAAATTTTCAAATATGATGAGTGTATGAAAATATTAGCTATTGAAACAAGTTGTGACGACACAGGAATTGCTATTCTCGAAAGTAATAAAAAGATAAAAATATTATCTGATTTTTTGTCTTCTCAAAATGACATACATGCTGCATATGGAGGAATCCACCCAAGCTTAGCTAAAAGAGAACATACTAAGAATATATTCCCTCTTTTTTTGTCTTCTTTAAAAAAGGCAAAATTACTAAAAAAAGGTAAAACAGAAATTAGAAAAGAAACAGATGAGATTCTTGAAAGATATCCAGAATTATTAAAAGATTTAAAAGAATTTTTGAATAGTTATGAAAAACCGGACATTGATCGAATTGCAGTAACAGTTGGCCCAGGATTAGAACCATGTCTTTTTGTAGGAATTAATCTAGCCAAAGCACTTGCTTTAAATTGGAATATTCCTTTAATTCCAGTTAATCACATCGAAGCTCACATTTTAGTAAATCTTATCGAGGGTTATAAAAAAGAGGCTTTTCCTGCTCTCGCATTAGTACTTTCTGGAGGAAATACAAAGATGTTTTTAATGCAAAATATTGGAATATATAAAGAACTAGGAGGAACTAGGGACGATGCCATTGGAGAATGCTTTGATAAAACAGCAAGACTGTTGGGATTACCTTATCCAGGAGGTCCACAAATAGCCAAAAGAGCAGAAAGAGTTAAAAAAAGTAGATTCAAGCTTCCTCGCCCAATGATTCATTCTAGTGATTACGATTTTAGTTTTTCTGGACTTAAAACAGCTGTTTTTTATGAAATAAAGGATAAAAAATTAAACGAAGAAGAAATCAATGAAATGTGTTTTGAAATAGAAGAAGCTGTTATCGATGTTGTTATTAAAAAAACAGAAAAAGCAATATTAGAATTCAATCCTAATTCCCTATTTGTAGGAGGAGGAGTTTCTTCAAACAAAAAATTGCAAAAAGCGCTTAATAATTTAGCAAAAAAACATAATATAAAATTACATATTCCTAAATATACAACAGATAATGCCATAATGATTGGAGTGACTGCTATCCTATCGCCCAAAGAGGAAAACTATGATAAAATAGAAGCAAATAGTAATTTAAATTTAAATGACTGAAATTAACCAAGCTCTAATCTATACATTATTTGCAATACTTCCTGGATTTATCTGGATGTTATTTTTTTTAAATAAAGACAATCATCCAGAACCAAAAAGAGTTATCTTAAGAGTTTTTATTCTAGGAATGCTAGTAACATTTCCTGTTTTTTTTATAGAATATGGATTAATACATCTTTTAGATAAATTAAATCTTGATGGTGATTTATATGATTTTATTCAATATTTCTTTATAGTTGGAGTTGCCGAAGAATTGTTTAAATATCTCGCTTTTAGATTTACTGCTTTTAAATCCCAATTTTTAGACGAACCAATAGACGTTCCTATGTATATGATTGTAGCTGCTCTTGGTTTTGCTACAGCCGAAAATGTAATTTTATTTTCTCAAAAAACATTCGAAGTTTTAATGGAGCCAGCATCGCTTGCAGTTATAAGGTTTGTAGGAGCAAACTTCTTGCACGTTCTTTGTTCTGGAATATTTGGCTTCTATATAGCTGTTTCTTTTTATAGAACAAATAAAAGAAATTTTCTTTTTTGGGGAGGTTTTTTGATTGCTGTAATCATACATGGTATCTTTGATTTTTTCCTAAAATACTCTATAATAGAACATGGAGGAGAAACAGAATGGACGCCAGTAATTGTAATAGTTGCAACAGCTTTAATTGTTTCATATATCCTTTTAAGGCAGGCCCTTAAAAAATTAAAAAAATTAAAAACTGTTTGTAAAATATGAAAAAAGAAGAAAACCAACAAATACAATTAGAAAATACAAATGATGCTGGAGAGTTAGTAGTAGATGTGTATGAAACAGATAAAGAAGTTGTAGTTGAATCAGCAATTGCAGGAGTAACTGCTGATGAGCTAAGTATATCGCTTGAACAAGATATCTTAATTATTAAAGGAGAAAGAAAAGATCCAGCAGAAGCAGATAAAGAAAAAAACTATTTTGTAAAAGAATGCTATTTCGGACCGTTTGAAAAAGAAATTATTCTTCCAAAAGAAGTAGATACATCTCAAATAAAAGCAAAAATGAAAAACGGATTTCTAATAATCCGCCTTCCAAAAGAAAAAGAAGGAGATTCTCAAAAAATAGAAATAAAATAAGATTGTTACCCGTAACAATCTTTTTTTATACACCCCCCATTATTTACTTGCTAAATCGCAATATGCATGATAATAAATAAGTGCTCGTTTAAAAGGTGACTAACAATGACTAAATTAGGCGTGTATGCTGGAACATTTGATCCTATTACCAATGGTCATTTGTGGATGATTGAACAAGGTTCTGAGTTGTTTGATAAGCTCATTGTTGCAATTGGCATTAATCCTCAAAAGCAATGTATGTTTTCGCTTGAAGAACGCCTAGAAATGATAAAAGGATCGATAACACATCTCCCCAATATTAGTGTCTGTAGTTTTACTAATGAATTTCTCGTAAGTTATGCTCATTCAATGGGTGCTAAATACATATTAAGAGGTATTAGAAATGAAACAGACTACGCCTATGAGAGAATAATAAAAAATATTAATGGAGATTTAAATTCTGACATTGTCACAATTTTCTTAATACCGCCTCGTGGAATTGCAGAAGTGAGCTCAAGCATGGTTAAAGAATTAGCTCAGCCAAATGGATGGGAAAATGTAGTTAAAAACTATGTTCCCGAAGCAGTATTATTGAGATTAAAAAAAGCTCATAACTAAGTTATGAGCACTTTTTTTATGAATGTGCCGAGGGAGGGATTTGAACCCTCACACCCGAAGGCATATGCTCCTAAGGCATACGTGTCTGCCAGTTCCACCACCTCGGCATAATAAAAACCCTATTAAGGGTCTTTATTATTAATAAACTATATATAGCATATTATCCAACGATTGACAATACAATACCTGGTACTGCTTTAGCTAAAAGTGCAACCACAATACCAATGGCTGCAAATAAAATTTTTTTATTGGCAGCAGCTATTGCATTAGGTTCTCCTGACGATGTCAAATAAGTGAAAGCACCCCAAATAATCATACCAACAGCCACAACCATTATAATCAAGAACGCCCAATCAGTTATATTGTATATTGTATTTATAAGACAACATGTTCCACAATCAGAATTTGTTACAAAGTTACAAGTCTTTTGACAATTATATTCTTTTTCAGCCATCATGTTTAAAACAGTATCTGAAAGTCTGCATGATTCATTAGCTGCTAAAGTAGGCAAAGCCATAAAACTTAGTAAAAATACTGTAGCAAATAATTTTTTAAAATTCATTTAATATTAACATTAACTAATAATTATCTAAACGACCTTTATTGTTGTACTACCAAACCACGAACAATGGTTGTTAAAACATTAGCCATCAAAATTATTCCCAATCCTATCATCGCCCACTTAATTATATTCTTTGCATTTGCAACATTCTTCTCGTTTTCATTTGATAAGACCATCAACACTCCGGCTATGATAATAGAAAGCACTGCTAATCCTCCTCCAACAGTTGTTAGCCAGATATTAATATTTTTAATTGTTTCTGTTATTGCATCTTCTGCGAAAGTTGCAAAAACAGGAATAAATGCTGAAATGGCTACTAATCCTAATCCTTTAATTTTATTATTCATACTTATTTTATAAAACCTTGTAATACTTCAACTAATGATCTTGCCAATACTATTACGAAAATTCCAATAGCGGTATAAAACATTAAATTTTTTGCATTTTGAATTTTTGTTGCGTTTCCAAATGCTGTGGCAAACATTATACCTCCAACAACAAACATAAGAGGAGCTAATATAATGCCTATATTAAATAACCATGTTGCAATAGCATCTATTAAATCTGAAAGGCTTTTTATATCAATGGGCGGTACCAATCCTCCCTCTCCATCTGCAAACACAAATCCTCCTAAAAATAATAAAGCTAAAATATTTAATAATAATTTTTTATTCATTTTTGAAAACTAATGCAAAATGATAATTACCTGAATCAAACTCTTCTTTTAAATTTAAATTTAATTCACTGGCTATAATAATCATATTTTCTCTTGATACCGCTCTATTTTTTGCTCCCATACTTTCTATTTTTTTCCAATCAATAATAAGTAAATGTCCGTTGCTTTTCAAAATTCTTTTACTTTCCTCTAATGCCCTCTTTTTATCTTCAAGCTCAAACAAAACATTTGATAAAATAATAAAATCGATTGTATTATCTGCTATTTTAACACCTTTTTCTATATCTGCCAATAGAAGCTGAACATTAGATACTTTTTCACTATCTAACTTACTTCTTAACGCAGAAAGTGCCTCCTCTTTTATATCTATGGCGTAAACTTTACCATTATTAAGTCTTTTTGCAAGAGGAATTGTCCATCCACCAGAACCAGAACCAATATCACACGCAACCATTCGAGAATTTAAAAATGATAAATTATGAATTATTTGTTTTGGATTTAAGAAATCAAACATTATAATGTTGTGGCAGAGACAACCTTGTCTCCTGCTCTTAATTTCATTATTTTAACTCCTTGTGTATCACGACCCAATTTAGGAATGCTTGATATTTTAGTTCTTATTGTTTGTCCTTTTTGAGAAATTACAATCAAATCTTCTTGATCTTTAATAATCTGTGGCTTAACAATGCCACCAGTTTTTTCTGTAACTTTTGCAATTTTTATACCAGACCCTCCTCTTCCTTGTATTTTGTAATCAGAAAATTGAGTAATTTTACCATATCCATTTTCAGATAAAACTAAAAGTCCTGCATCTTGATTTTCCTTTGAAACAACAACCATGCCTACAACCTCGTCATTTCCTTTTAGTCTAATTCCTCTTATTCCAGATGCTTGACGTCCCATTGCTCTTACATCAGTCTCATTAAATCTAATAGACATGCCTTGTTTTGTTGCAAGCAAAACATTGTCACCATCATTTATTCTCTCAACTTGCCTTAAAGCATCATCTTTTTTTAGATTAATTGCAATTAATCCATTCCTTCTAACATTCTCGAAATCTTTCAACTGAGTCTTCTTAACAACTCCTCTGGCTGTTGTCATGATAAGGTATCCATTTACATCTTCTTTTTTATTTAAAGCCAAAATTGATAGAATCTTATCACTAGGAGCTATCTCAAGGAAATTCATTATTCCCTTTCCTTTGTTTGCTCTTATTCCTTCTGGAACTTCGTAAGCCTTTGTTCTAAACACTTTTCCAGAATCAGTAAAGAAAAATAAGGTATCATGAGTATTAGCATGCAAGAAATGCTCTATTTCGTCCTCCTCTCTTGTTTTCATTCCAACTGTGCCAACGCCACCTCTTTTCTGCTTCTTATACTCATCAGGATTCATTCTCTTTATATATCCGCCTTTTGTTAAAGTAATAATTGATTCTTCTTCTGGAACTAGGTCTTCAATTGAAATTTCTCCTGCTCTTCCAGGAACAATAACTGTTTTTCTTTCGTCTCCATAAACTTTCTTAACATCTTTAAGATCCTCTTTCATGACTTCTTTTTGTCTTTCTTCACTGTTTAATATTAATTCTAGATCTTTGATCAATTGTAAGATTTGTTTTAACTCCTCCTCTATTTTTTGCTTTTCAAGCTTTGACAATTGATGTAACCTAATTTCAAGGATTGCTTCTGCTTGGGGAATTGTTAATTTGAATTTATTAACTAAATTATTCTTAGCATCTTCTTTTGATTTTGATGCTTTAATAGTCTCAATAACTGCATCAATATTATCTAAGGCAATCATTAAACCTTCTAATATGTGCTCTCTCCCCTTCGCCTTTGTTAACTCGAACTTTGTCCTTCTCAAAAGAACATCCAATCTATGATTTAAATACTCATCTAATACATCTTTTAATCCTAAAACTCTTGGCTCTATACCATTCACAAGGGCAATCATATTTAAGTGATATGTTTTTTGAAGGTCTGTAAACTTATACAAAGAATTTAAAACTTTTTTAGGAATTACTCCCTTATGAAGATCAATAGCAATTCTCATTCCCTCTTTATCGGATTCATCTCTAATATCCTTAATTCCCTCAATTCTTTTGTTTTGTACTAAATTAGCAAAGCTAGTAATTAAAACTGATTTATCAACTTGATAAGGAATCTCTGTAATAATTAATTGAGTTCCGCCCTTTTCTTTTTCAATAATATCTACCTTCCCTCTTGTTACAAATGAACCCTTTCCTTGTAAGTATGCTGCCTGAATTGCTTTTTCATCAAATATAAAGCCTCTTGTAGGAAAATCAGGTCCTTTTATAAACTTAAATAGTTTTTCTGATTCAGCATCTCTATTATCAATTAAATATATTAAGGCGTCACAAACCTCATTTAAATTATGTGTAGGAATATTTGTGGCCATTCCAACAGCAATACCAGTAGCTCCATTTAAGAGTAAGTTTGGCAAAGGTGCAGGCAATACTTTTGGCTCAGTTCTTGTTGCATCATAGTTATCCATAACATCCACTGTTTCCTTTTCGATATCCTTAAGCATCTCTTCTCCTAACTTTTCAAGTTTACATTCTGTATACCTTTGAGCTGCTGGAGGATCTCCATCAATAGAACCAAAGTTTCCTTGCCCTCTTATAAGAGGGTATCTTAAAGAAAAATCTTGAGCCATTCTAACTAAAGCTCCGTAAACAGAAGAGTCTCCATGTGGATGGTATTTACCCAAAACCTCACCAGTAACAGCTGCTGATTTTCTAAATTTAGTATCATGCCTTGCTCCCATTCCATACATAGCATAAAGTATTCTTCTCTGAACGGGCTTTAATCCATCTCTAACATCAGGAAGTGCACGAGAAACAATAACGGACATCGCATAGTCAATGTAACTATCTCTCATTTCTTGTCCTATTTCTCTGATTTTTACTTTTCCAATATTGTTAATTTGTGGTTCTTCTTCTGCCATAATTTACTATTTTTTATTTAAAACAATAATTTCCGCTTCTTCTAAATTATCAAAATCTTTCTTTTGCACCTTGTAATAATCTGTCGATTCTTTATTACTTTCTCCTAGTTTCTTCAAAAATCCTTCTACGTTATCATAGTCCATAGGAATTATTGTTGCAGGTTCTAATTGTTTAATTATTCTTGTTTTGTCATCTTCTTCTCCAGCATTTATAAGCAAGATATCTATTAGTCCTAATTTTCCTAATTCATCATCTGAAAGTTCTTTTATATCTGTTTTTCCTAAGTGACAAATTTTTATTCCTTCTGATTTTATAATAAAAATAAGACCACCTTCTTTTAGTGGAATTCCTTGAACATAAACGTCTTTAATTTCATATTCCCCAGCAGCTGAAATTGTAAAGACTTTTTCTTTTTTATTATATTCAACAGCGTGAGTCAAAACTAAGATATCAGTGTCTTTTTTAGGATAAGTTTTGTCTATAGGATCAATAATAACTGAAACTGGCTCTTGAGTTTTTTCGTTAATGATTATTTCAAAACAAGTTTTACCGTGCCAATATATTTTCATAAGCTATTTAAAATTAATTATTGGAGCGGGCGAGCAGAATCGAACTGCCGTTTCGACCTTGGCAAGGTCATGTAATAGCCACTATACGACGCCCGCATGCATATGTGCTGAAGCTCGGAATCGAACCGAGATGGCATGTTTTTCAGACATGTGCCGTGACCGCCTTGGCTACTTCAGCGAATTTTGTGTGGACGCATCAGGACTCGAACCTGAAACCTTCTGTGTGTAAAACAGATGCTCTAGCCAATTGAGCTATGCGTCCGTGTTTATGTGTGTGGGCGAAGGGAGACTTGAACTCCCACGGGATAACTCCCCTATGGCCCTCAACCATAGATGTCTACCTATTCCATCATTCGCCCTTAAATAACATAATAGCATTTCTAATTTTATTATATTTTCTTTCTAGAAAAAAAATATTGCTATCATAATACATTTCGTAAAATAATTTAAGGGTTTCTTTCTTTGCGAATCTTAAAGAATATTCCCTATTACCTTTCGTCAAAGAACCTTTTATCATTATTCTACTATGGATCTCTTTTCTTATCCACTCTAAATGATTCTTTGAGGCAGAATGAAAACTAATATAAAACATAAAACTATTTTTCCATCTTTTGTCAAAATAGGAATAAAAACTACCATCTCCATCAAAGTGCCCTCTTAAAAAATCATAAAAATATTCTTGAGGAATAATGACCTTATCTATAGTTTTACTTTTATTATTCGTAATTCCTATACCATTTAAATACTTGTAAAATTTTACATTTCCAAATTGTATCCGGTAATAAGTATTTTTTGTTTTTCCATCAGACTTTATCGATATTTTATTTTTAAGTTTCAAAATTTTTTTAAACTTTTCTATCAATTCTAAATCTTTCGATGTGAATTCTATGTGCCTTCCATCCTTTGAAAGATATCCATCTGTAGCAATTAAACCTATTATATATGCTATTTCTGGACTACAATCCATGGAACGGAGATTAGCCTCTAGCTTTCAATCTAGCCTTTCTTCCCTTGGCTTCTCTTAAGTAATAAAGCTTTGCTCTTCTTGCTTTTAATTTTTTAACGACCTCTATCTTTTCAACTAATGGTGAATGAATAGGAAAAGTCTTTTCTACTCCTACTCCTGATAATACTTTTCTTACTGTTATTGTTGCTCCAATTTCTTTTCCGTGTTTTGCAAATAATACCTGACCTTCAAATACCTGAACTCTTTCCTTATTCTTATCCTTGATTTTCTGGTAAACCTTTACCATGTCTCCTGCTCTAATTTCAGGAATATCTTTTTTTAATTGTGCAGCAATAAAATCTTCTTTTTTTAAAATCTCCTCTTCTTTTGTAGGAGTTTTTTCTGTTTTTGTTTCTTCTTCAATTTTTGTTTCAGTAGTAGCTTCTGTAACTTCTTCTACTTTTTTATTTTCTTCTGCCATACTTCTTACGGTTTAATTATAATGTGGGCGTATCCTGACTCGAACAGGAGGCCTTCACGATGTCAACGTGACGCTCTAACCAACTGAGCTATACGCCCAATGTGTCTACGAGCGAATAACTATTTTACTTGTTTAGTATATTGTATTTTATGAAATAAGTCAATAAAGATAAAGGCGGATATTATCTTCCCCTGTAAGGAAATATTGATCCGCCTTTTTGCCGTCGGAGATACCGCAGAGAAGGAGAGTCTATCCCTCATGTTGTTCAACGTTCTTACGAATCCCACCGTTAAGGTAGGAGGTGATTTGTTCTCTTGGAACACTGCGTTGTGACACTGAAATCACTAAGAGAACAAGCAAGACGACGTTCGACATGCGATACTTTTATTCGACAACCTGTACGGTCTATACTTTTGCCAGCATAGACAACCAATGACTAATTAATATCTATCACATTTTTAAAAAATGTCAATAAAAAGTGGTAATGTCACCACACATGTGGCGGTTTTCTACAAAGTATGAAAACATCTAAATTAATGTGTACAAAATTATCAAACGATCAATTAGAAGAAAGATTAAGATGGGTCCTGCCCGTTGTTTCAAGACAAATTAGATTGGTGGATGCAAGCAAAGTATTTCATGGAAGTAAGAGGA
>DAOSDM010000008.1:0-28225 GCA_035362415.1 Candidatus Pacearchaeota archaeon | reverse complement strand
AAATCTTCCACCTGCTTTAAGCCATTTTGGATTATCATACATAAAAAAAAGAAAAGCTTTCTTAACTCTTTCATTAAAATTATCCGTAATTTGCTTTAAATTTGCTTCTTTTTCAATATCTTCTATAGCTTTGATAACTAAAAGTGCTTGAGCTCCAGAAGCTTTTTGACTATCTAATATGTGTATTCTTTCACTCTGTGCTCCTAAAAACTTTTTAGCTTGCATTGCTGAATTGTATGCTCCTGAAACCTTTGAAGAAACTGAGATGTGAATAACCTCTTCAAATTCCTCTAATTTCTTTTTAAAGACTCCTATATAGTCAGCAATTGAAGGTTGTGATGTCTTAACAGTACTTTCTATTCCTTCTTGTTCAGCCTTTCGCATTTTTTCAAAAATATTACCAGGAATGTTTTTTAATTTATCTAAATCAACTTTAAAATTTACAATGCCTATATTGTATTTTTTAACTAATTCTTCAGATAAATCTGCAGCTGACTCAGTTGTGACTCCTATTTTTTTCATAATTTTATATATGACACCATTAATCCTTTATACCCTATTTTAAGACTCATCGCGGGATCTGCCACATTTGTGAAAGAAACAAGGGTGTTATATTCTTTTAGTTTTTCTTTTAACTCTTTAGCTTTTTTTACATTACCATTATGTAAAATAACGGCTAAAGATTTTTTATTCTTTTTTAAATCACTTTTAATTCTATTAATTATTTTACTTACGCATTCGTCTTTTTTAAGAGTTTCTTTAGGTACAAATTCATCTTTTGCCTCAATGAGCATGTATTTATTTTTTTCTATCGTCTTTTTTATTTTTAAAAATGTTTTTTCACCATCTATATATGGAGAATTAATCACTCCTATATTTTTAACAACTAAATTATTAAGTTCTTCTATAATTCCTTCTAATCCCTCTTGTTCGTTTATAAGATCAATAGCTTTTAATATAATAATAGCTTGTCCAGCACCTATATTATTTGAATCAATAATGTAGACCTTGTCTTGGTCTTTTTTAAGCAATTCTCTACCTTTTAAAGCTGAATCATATGCATTAAAATATTTATTTGCAGATGTAATACATAAGACCTTCTTGAATGTTTTAAGCTGTTTAGTAAAAGCTTCTTTAAAAAATTCTGGATTGATTGAATTAATCTTAGGTGATTCCTTAAATCCTTCTTCTTTTGCGGTTTTAAGTTTCTCAGAAATACTTTCACCTTTTAGTTTATCTATTCCATTCCAATCAATTTTGTATGGGATAGATTCTATTTTGTAGTGTTGAATATTTTTTTCATTTAAAGAAGAAACCTCATCTGTTACAATTCCAATTTGACTTTTAACAACAGATTCTTCTCCAACAACTTCTCTTGCCATATCTTCTATTCTCATTGTTTCTTCTTCTCCAAACGTCCTTATAATATCTCTCACTGTATATGGATCATCTGTATGAATATGTATTTTAGCCCTATCTTTAACTAAAATAATATCTAAACAATCTCCTAATTTAGCCAGCTTTTCACGCATTTGACTTTCGCTTAAAGAAATATCTCTCATTAAAGCAACTACTTCGTATCTATTTGTAAGTATTTGAATAAGTCTTTTTGTAGGAGTTTCTTTTTTCTTTGGTTTTTTAGAAAATGGATCTTCATTTTCTATAAGAACATCAAAATATGTTTCAAGTATCATTAAAAATCCCAAACCACCAGCATCAACAACTCCTGCTTTTTTAAGAAGAGTCATTTGCTCTTTTGTATTTAAAAGAGCTTTATTCGCCATTTTTAAAGCTTTTTCAAAGTTTTTAACTATGTTTTTACTTTTCTGAGACTCTTTATCAATTTCATTTGCAAAAGCCTCCATCACATCAAGCACTGTTCCTTTTTGAGGATCTTGTATTGAATCCTTTGCTCTTTCAAAACCATTTTTAAATGATATAGAAAGATCTAATGTGTTTATTTTTGAGGTTTCTTTTATGCCATCAAAAAATCCAACCATAAAGCCGGTGTAAATAATTCCCGTATTACCTTGTGCAGCCATAAGAGCACCTTCAAGGGCCGCATCTCCTAGTTCTTTAAAGTTAGTAAATTTTTTCCCATTAATAGCCTCTCTTACGCCGTTTAAAGTCCCACTTAAATTACTTCCAGTATCTTGATCTGGAACAGGGAATACATTAATTTTATTTATTTCTTCTTTATCTCTTTCAATTCTTTCGCAAGAAAAAAGAATCATCTTTTGCAATTGTTTATGCGTTATTTCGTCCATGTTATTTTATCTTTTTTTGAATCTTCTTTAAAAAGTCTTTAACTAATTCTTGTCCTCCTAATCCAAATGAAAGTCCAAATGTAAGAGCAAGTGCGACCACCACCCCAACAAATAATGTAATTATTAAATCTGGCACAATTTTAAGTTGATAAAAAATAGCAAGTGCAGCCAAAACCCATGTAGAAGCCCCAATAAAAGCAGAAAGTGTATTAGAGTACTTTAAATCTGCTCCTGCATAGACGATTTTTTTTGAAAAATCTGCTACAAAAACAGCCATCACAAAAATTACTGATGAAATTAAAATATTTGGATAATATTGTATTACATTTAAGAAAAACTCACTTAAAACTGATAGGTTTAAGATTTCACTTGAAACCATGAAAGTTATTAAAATAACATACAATTGAACAATCATCCCAAAAAATCTAGAAGCATTTAATTTTGTATTATACTTTTCAAAAAAGTTATGCCATCCTAAATTTTTTGTTGCTTGATTCAATTTAATGTTTTGAAGTAAGTTTTCTATAATACTTCCACTTTTCTTAGATAAGATTAGTCCTATAAAAAATACCAATGCAGCCCAAAAAATGTTTGAGAAAACACTAGCATTATTAAGTGATATAATTATGTCTTCCATAATTTAAAGTTTTAGTTTTTATATTTTTATCTTATATTACCATTTGGCATTATGCAAGCCTAAAACGTATCCAACCCTGTTAAAAACAACGTGGATAATAAAAGTTTGAACTAAAATTATAGCCCAAATTAATAGATTTAAATTAATAAAATATTGTAAAAGTAAAAAAATACCAAAAACATAATTTGTTTGATCAAAAGGAATAAAAGCTGCTCCAGGACTTAAATATAATTGTCTTTTAATAAAAGCAAATAAAAGATCTCCTATAATTATTCCTAAGGAAAAAATAGCTCCAAAAATAAATGGATTCCATTTTAAATGATCAAAAGCTAACACTTCATACAACTGAAAGTAATTATTTAATTCAAAAAAAAGAGCTGTAATTAAAGTTCCAGCTATAAATATACCTAAAGCGCCTCTCCATGTTTTATGTGACCCAAATATAGCTCTTTCTCTTAATATTTTATTATTATCAATTGGAATTGCTAATTTTTCTAAAATTTTAAACCTATTTAATAAAGGTGGAATAGCATTAGCAATGTAAGCTGGGATAAAAAAGTATATAGTGGCTAAAATAATTTCTAAATTCATAATTTTAATTCTTTTTCACCATACAATCTTTTAATATTTTCTCTATGAGACCATAAAATAATTAAGAAAAACATTATTCCTAATATAAAATATGTAATTGAGTGAGTATGAAACCAAATAAAAAATGGTATAAAAAATCCTAAAATTAAATTATTTAAACTCATTGTTTTAGTAATTTTAAGCATAATACCCCAAATTGTAATCAATATTATGAAAGGCATTAATCCTAAAAAAGCTATTAATCCAGGAACAAATGTTGCAATTCCTTTTCCCCCTTTAAATTTAAGCCAGATAGGAAAAATATGTCCTAAAACAGGAATAATTGAAACAAGAGCAATTTGCCATTCAATTGTTAAACATTGAAAAGCTAAATAAACAGGAAGAGCTGCTTTTAATGCGTCTAATATAGCCACTAAAATAGCCCATTTTTTCCCAAGAGCCCTCGAAATATTAGTTGCACCAGTACTACCGCTTCCTACTTTTTTAATATCTATTTTATTGATCTTGCCAGCAAGATATCCAAATGGAATAGATCCTAATAAATACGATACAAAGATTAAGATATAAATATTCATTAACAATTATATATCATTTTTTAAAGTTTTTTTCAACGAGAGCCTAGTTTTTCTATCCTTTGATTGTATTCTTCTTTTGATATGTTTCCTTTACTAAATAAAGAATTTAATCCCGCGATGTAGTTTTGTTTAATTAAAAAAGAAGATAAAGCTGAATTATATATTTTAATATCATCTATATATCCATTAAATTTAAAGCTGGAATAAATGCCAAAAAGTAAATTATTTTCAGGATTACTATTAAGTTTTTCCAGTACTGTGTTGTCGGAATTATTAAGAATACCATTTGAATATATCTTTACAAAATCTTTACTTTTAAAAGTTACCACCACATGTTCCCATAAATCAATTGGTAATCGATGGTCTGAAAGTAAGTTTTTAACATTAACACCATCACAAAAAGAGATAAAAAAAGAATTTGTATCGGTTCCGCCATTAGAGCTATCCAACATTAAAAACAATATTTTTGAATTACTTCCCCCTATTCCACTTACTGGTCCAGCATGTGTGATGTTTACTTTCTTTTTCACCCAAAACGTAATAGTTACCTCCTTTTCTCCTTTTATTCCACCAAAATTTCCTACATCAACATAATCATCCACCCCATCAAACTTGAAACAACCACCTGTAACACATTCAGAAGCAGGTCTTAATTGTGGTAGTTCCATTTGCTCCATAAAGAGTTCCTGTATTACTTCCCCATTGGTCAGGAGTAGTATAAGGAGCAGCTGCTCCTATTATTTCATCTAGTTTCCATCTAGACACCATATTAGCAGCAAGATTGTTTTCTATACTTTCTTCAAATACTTTTAATTTAGCAATATTAGCTTTATTAATTGAAGAAGAAGTAGATATCATTATTACTCCTGCTAGGATTCCTATGATTACAATCACGACAAGAAGTTCGATTAATGTGAAGGATTTGTTATTCATAGGCTAGTTCATTTATCCTATTATTATAATCCTCCTTTGAAATATTTCCATTACTTAATAAAGAATCTAATCCTGCTATATAATTTTTTTTAATTTGAGAAGAAGATATCGCCTGATTATATAATCTAACGTCATCTATTTTTCCCTTAAAAAAATTTCTACTATCATAATATCTACCTATTAGAAAATTTTCTAATAAATTCGGAACGCCATTTAAACAAATTGCTGTAGTTGTATCTCTTGTGTTATCAATAGTGGGTTGTGAATTGTTAATAAAAATTTTAATTCCTTGATCATAGATAAATTCAACAACTATATGATGCCATTTATTTGAAGAAACATTCGGGAAGGTAGCATTATATCCGCAAGAAGCTTGTCCATTATACGCCTGCCAATAAGCCACAGTAGCATTTGATGTATTTAAATATATTGATGCGCAATTTGAAAAAGAAAAAACACTTCTACTACCAGTAGGACTAGAATAAGCATACATCCAAGCCTCTATCGTATAATTTCTACTAATTTGGCTCAATGCATTACTCGAATAGAGATAGTCATCTACACCATCAAATTCCAAACATTTATCAAAAATGCATTCATTTGCAGTTTTTAAAATTGGCTGACTAACTCCTGTTGCATTATATATACCCCAATTATCAGGAATACTAGCTCCCGCAGTTAATAGTCCTGTCGCAACATCATAACTAGTTATATTATCAAAACTCCATTCTGAAATTAAATTAAGCATTAGATTGTTTTTAATATTTTCCGAAAACACTTTTCCCTTTGCAATATTAGCTTTATCAATTGAAGAAGTAGTAGAGATCATGATAACTCCTGCAAGTATTCCTATGATTACTATAACTACAAGTAGTTCTATTAATGTAAATGATTTGTTTTTATTATTCATTATTATCATTATAAGCTAAGTTGTTTATTCTTTCATTATAATCTTCCTTAGATATGTTTCCATTTGCAAGCATTGAGTTTAATCCTGCAACGTAATTTTGTTTGATTTGGGAGGAATATAGGGCTGCGTTATAAATACGAACATCATCTATTAAACCTTTATATATACATTCGAATACACCACTAGTTTTTACCAACAAACCAATAAAAGCACCATTATCTACAGAGGATTCCATACAGCCGTCCCAATCTTTAGAATCTTTTAATGCTCCATCTATAAAAAAACTCATTTTCCCATTTGTCCTATCAAAAACGGCTGTTAAAAAATGCCAATCGTCGTTCAATGCCTCATTTGAATTTGGTACAATATAGTTTGAAATAGATCTATCGTATATAGACATACTATCAGAACAAAAAGAAATTCTTCCACGCCAATGACCATTATATGTGCGCATAAATATCCCACCATTTGCACTTTTTGTTTTTACCCAAGCCATCAAAGCAAAATTACCGTTACTGCCAAATTCTTTTAAGCCACTTCCCAAATCAATATAATCATCTACTCCATCAAACT
Source organism: Candidatus Pacearchaeota archaeon (assembly GCA_035362415.1). Classification (GTDB taxonomy): domain Bacteria; phylum Patescibacteriota; class Minisyncoccia; order Minisyncoccales; family Minisyncoccaceae; genus JAAZMU01. Next base: position 21,739 of record DAOSDM010000008.1, on the reverse strand, counting down.
TTAAACAAGTACCAAATACACATTTCGATGCTGATTGTAGTTGAGGGAGATTTTGAGATCCAGCCGCTCCATATAAAGTTCCGTTGTTATTTCCCCAAGTATCTTCTCCTATATTAGAAGAATTATCAAAAGTCCACTCAGAAACTAAATTAGATAATAATTCGTTCTGAACAGTTGAAGAAAAAGCTTGAGCTTTAGCAAAGTTAGCTTTATCAATAGAAGAAGATGTAGAGATCATAATTACTCCAGCCAAAATTCCGATGATTACGATCACAACTAGAAGCTCGATTAATGTGAAGGATTTTTGTTTATTCATATTTATTGCAAGCTAGCTCATTTATTCTTTGATTATAATATTCTTTTGATATACTTTCTTTTGATAATAGAGAATCTAGTCCGGCAATGTAGTTTTTTTTGATTTGAGAGGATGATAATGCGGCATCATATAGTTTAATTTCGTCGATTATTCCATACATGCTAGCTCCATCAGTATATCCGACATAAATATTATTTCCCCCAGGAGTTGCCCAAGAGGATAAACCACCCGTTGTGGTTGTAATTTTTTCACCGTTAATATAAAAATTATTTCTATTACTTATCACAACATGATAATAATTATTAATTTTAAAAGTAAAACTAGAAGATCTGTAACCAGCAGAACTTCCAGCAAAGCTTGAACCATAGGCACCATTTTCAGAATATGTAAAAAACAAATAAGATCCGTTTTGAAGACCAACCAACCATCCCTTAGAGGAGCTTCCATCTTTTAAAATAATTTTTCTCCAATTTAAAACATCTTTAAGATTTATCCAAAATTCAATTGTGAAATTATCATTAAAATTTAAAGTATTAGAATCAATTAAAGCATATTTTGCAGCATTAATTTCCACACATTTTTTTGAGATACAGTAATCTTCTTGTTTCCACATACTATCAATTGATAATGTTCCATTATTTTCTCCCCAATCATCTTTTATACTAGTTCCAGACCCATCATCTAATTTCCATTCAGAAACTAAATTTAATAGTAAATTATTTTTAACACTTTCGGAAAATACTTTTGATTTAGCAATATTCGCCTTATCAATAGACGAAGAAGTAGAGATCATTATTACTCCTGCTAATATTCCAATGATTACAATAACAACCAATAGTTCAATTAAAGTAAAAGATTTGTTTTTTATCATATTAGATAAATCATATCATTTAATAAAATCTAGTGCAAATTTAAGAAAAAACAAAATATTTAATAATAATTAATATAATTAATTAATTAATTAATTTATTATTGTTATTATTAAGCATGTGGAAAAGTGGAAAAATGATTTTTAACTATATTTTAAAAGGAAGTATTGGGTGTATAATTTCTTTAAAAACTATCTTTAAAGGTGAGAATAAAAATTATTAATTTGTGAACTAATTTTTTATAAGCAATTTAATACCAATTTATGCAGATTATTTAAAACTATTTTTACACACCTTTTCAACAGGTGAATTTTGCTTAATTTTTAATTAATAAATTATTAAATTCTTCTTTTGAAATCATATTTTTACTTAATAAAGACTTTAAACCTAAAACATAATTTTGTTTAATTTGAGAAGAAGATAGGGCTTCGTTATATACTTTTGCGTTTTTCATTAGTCCCATATAATAATTTACATTTTCTCTTCCTATCCAATTAAAATATGCATTTATATTCCCTGTTAATGTTTGCGTTGTTGATTGTTGTTTTCCATTAATAAAAATCTTTTTTATTGCCCCATTCCATGTTGCAACTACATGATACCATGTATTTAAAGAAATAGTATCATCTGAAAGTAAATTATCACCTACTGAACCATTATACAGGGTGAATGCAATTTTGTTTGTGGGACTATACCACCCTAAATAAACTTTTGTGAATGTACCCCAAGCCCCACCAAGATCAATAAAAGGTCTATAAGTATTTGTTCCGGCACCAATACCCTTTATTTGTACAAATATCTCTATTGTTATTGCTTTTGTGGCCAATGTTGTTGAGTTGCCATTAACATAATTATTTATTCCATCAAAAGACAAGACATTACCCATGTTGTTATCATTAACTATTTGAGGACATAAAGAAGTTGTACAAGCTGTTGAAGTATTATCATAAAATGTTCCATTATTACTTCCCCACTTATCATTTAGTACCCAGGTTGTACTTTTAGTAACATGATCAGCATCCCATGCTGATACCATGTTTGCAGATAGATTGTTTTGAACACTTTTTTCAAATACTTTTGATTTAGCTATATTAGCTTTATCAATTGAAGACGAAGTAGAAATCATTATTACTCCTGCTAGTATTCCAATGATTACTATTACTACCAATAGCTCTATTAGTGTAAATGATTTGTTGTTCATGTTTATTACTCTTCAGTATGGTGTTTTGTTATAAAAAAGTATTTTGTAAGCTCTATACCAACAACACTCAAAATTGCTATTAAAATAATAATAATCCAGGCAAATATATCAAGAGAAACTGTTTTTAAAAATGTTTGTAATATTGGTAGATAAATTGCGGCAAAGCATAGTATAATTACAAAAATACAAGCGAAATTAAGATATATGTTTGAGAAAGGATTTATCTGCCATAAGTTTTTTCTTAAATTTTTGTAACAAAATATTGTAAATACAGTATCAATAGACATCATCGCAAAAACAACTGTTCTTACATATTCTAACTCAAATCCCTTTACAAAGTATAAGAAATAAAAAGAAAGTAGAATTAAAAATTCATCAATTATACCGGTTGCAAATATTAGAACTTTCATTTCTTTTGTCATAAGATTAGTTTTTTTAGCAGGTTTTCTTTCCATAACATTCTTTTCTTTTGGTTCAAAAGCAAATGCCATTCCTGGAAAAGTATCTTCAATTAAATTATTCCAAAGTATTTGAACTGCTAAAACTGGAAGTGGCCAACCAAATATAATTGTGGAAAAACCTATTAAAATTATTGATGCAAAAGAGTCTGCAAGTGAATAAGATAAAGATTTTCTTAAATTATCTAATGCAATTCTTCCCTCCTTTATAGTTTTTACTATTGTATTAAAACTATCATCTAATAAAACTAAATCTGAGGCCTCTTTTGCCACTTCTGTTCCAGAACCTAAAGCTATACCAATATCAGCTTTTTTAATAGCAGGAGCATCATTTATTCCATCCCCTGTCATGGCAATAACTTTACCTTTTTTCTGCCACATATCAACAATTCTTAATTTGTGTCTTGGTTCGACTCTTGCAAAAACTTTAATTTTCCCTATTTTTTCTAAAAGCTCAGTATCATTTAAATTATCTAATTCCTGTCCATCCATAATATTTTCATTACCTATCTCAAGGCCAATCTCTTCTGCAATTCTTTTTGCTGTTAATGCGTGATCTCCTGTGGCTAGAATTGTTTTAATACCTGCTTTTTTACATGTTTCTATTGCTTCCCTAACATCTACTCTTAAGGGATCTATAAAAGATAATAGTCCTATAAAATCAAAATCATTAGCTATTTTATTTAGATCCTTGTTTGTTTTTTTAATTTCTTTATATCCTACACCAACGACTCTTAGTCCTTTTTCTGCAAGTCTTTTTATTTCTTCTTCCCACAAATGTGCATTTTTTGATTTTTTGATTAATTTTTCTGGAGCTCCACAAATATATAATATTCTTTTATTACCATCTTTTCTCAAAGATAAAGCATATTTATTTTCTGAGTTAAAAGGTAGATTTTGAAGTTCTTCTGATTCTAGAACTTGCTTAATATTAAAATTATTATTTAGCGCCCCTTCCAAAATAGCACATCCTGTAGGTGATCCAATAATACTTCCCTTGTCATCTAAGTATGCGTCACTACATAGAACACTAGCCTTTAGCGCTAACTCTCCTCGATCGGTTATAATATTGTTTAATCTCATTTTTCCCTCAGTCAGAGTTTTTGTTTTATCAAAACAAATAATTTGAGTAGATCCTAAAGTTTCGACGGAAGCAAGTTTTCTAATAAGGCCTTGTTTTCGTAATATTTTTTCACCCCCAATAGCTAAGATTACCGTAATTACAATAGGTAAAGCTTCTGGAATTCCGCCAACAGCAATAGCTATAGATGTTTCAAACATTTCAATCCAAGATAAATCTCTAAGTAAAATACCGAATAAAAATATGAGAATAGATGCTGCAGCTATTGTAATTCCTATAAATTTTGAAAAACTTAATATTCTTTCTTGAAGTGGAGTTTGCACTTCTTTTGTTGAATCAATTAATTCAGCTATTTTACCAGTTTCTGTTCTTTTTCCAGTAGCAACTACCACAGCTTTTCCAGTTCCATTTTCAATAAGGCCCCCCATATAAACCATATTTATTCGGTCAGCTAAAACTGTTTCTTTTGGTAAAACGTCTGATATTTTGTCTTCGGCAAGCCATTCACCAGTTAAGGCTGCCTCTGAAACTTTTAAATTATTAGCAGATATTAATCTTGCATCTGCTGGTATTCTTTGCCCTGCTTTTAAATAAATTATATCTCCTGGAACAAGTTCTTCTTCGTAAACTTCCCTTTTTACACCATCCCTTAAAACAGTTGTTTTTGTTTTTAAAGTACTTTTTAATTTCTTAAGAACGTGAGATATTTTATTTTCTTCAAAAAAACCAAATAAAGCATTTATTAGGGTTGCAAGGAATATAACAATGGAATCTGTGTAATTGTTAATAAATAAAGTAAATAATCCAGCAAAAACTAAAATATACATTAGAGGACTTTTAAACTGGTTTAAAAATAGTTTTAAAGCGGAATAATTTTTTTCTTCAGCTATTATATTCTTTCCAAAACTAATTTTTCTTTTTGCAACTTCTTTTTTAGTGAGACCATTTTTACAATCACTATTTAAGATTTTTACAACAATTGCTGATGATATATTATGATATAGTTTTTCCATATTTTTGTCCGCATTTGTCCGCGTTAGTATTTGTCCGCGTTACTATTTATTAGTTATTTTTGACCGCGTTAGTATTTGTCCGCGTTTGTCCACATTTGTCCGCGTTTGTCCACCAATTTGTCCACATTTATCCACATATGGTATTTAAAAGCTTTATTTTAATAGAAATATTCTAAAAATAATGTCTTTTAAAACTTGTCCGCATTTGTCCGCGTTGGTGATTTTATGTCCGCATTTGTCCGCGTTCATAAATTTGTCCGCATTTGTCCGCGTTCATAAACTTGTCCGCGTTTGTCCGCGTTTGTCCGCGTTCATGCTTGTCCGCATTATAACATATTATTAAAAAACAGGAAACATTTTCATGCTCCTGTCTTTTTATGGGGAATGTTCCATGTGGAACATTATACCAGCCAGTACTTTTCCTTTGTCATATTGTCTTCTTTTTTAATAATACTATTGATCTCGTCTCTAGATTTTGCAGCAAGTAGCTCTAATTCGTTATCTTCTACTGATCCTAGTATTAAAACCCTATCTTTTAAATAATCTATATTATTTAATTCCGGATTTTCTAAAACCTCCGCAAGTAATATTTCTAATGTTAAACCAATTTTTTTTGATGGTTTAATATTTAGAATGTTCATTATGGCATTACCATCTATTTTAAGCATTTTAACAGAAATGGGATCTTTTGAAACTTTTTCTATTAAATATTTCAAATGTCTTAATTTATATGGTTCTGCCTTAGGACACCCTGACCCAATTCTGTCACACATTCTCAACTTTATTAAATCATCCATGTTTTCTATGCCCACGTTTTTAATGAGACGTCTGATTGAGGATTCTGTAACCTCTTCTACAGTGTAATAAAAAAGATGATATCTGACAAGATTGACAATCTTGTCAATATCTTTTTTAGCAAACTTTAAACGATTCAATACATTTTTAGTCATTTGCGCGCCTACTATTTCATGATTGTAAAAAGTTGCATTCTCCCCTTTTCCACTTTTAGTTTCTGGTTTTGCGATATCATGCAATAGTGCGGCAACTCTGACATATATATTAAAATCTTTTTTGACAGCAAAGCTAAGTGATTCCAAGTTGTGGGTAAAAACATCGTAAACATGGTGTTTGTTTTGCATGCAATCATATCCCAATTCAAGTTCAGGAATTATGTAATGAAGTAATCCAGTTTCTTTCAAAAGCAATACTCCCTTTTTTGCATAAGGTGACATTACTATTTTAATTAATTCATCTCTAATTCTTTCAAATGATATTTTAATAAGCCATTCTTTATTTTTAATAATACTATTACGTGTATTTTGTTCTATTACCCAATCATCACCTAAAACGGTTGCAAATCTTATTGCGCGAAGCATTCTTAACGCATCTTCTGAAAAGCGTTCCTCTGCATCTCCTACAGTTTTTATAACCTTTTCTTTTAAATCCTCTTGACCATGAAATAAATCGATAATTTCAAATGTTCCACGTGAAACATCCATAGCCATTGCATTAATGGTAAAATCTCTTCTTTTTAAGTCTTCTTCTATGTTTTTTGTCCAGTTTATACATTCTGGATGCCTTTTATCAATATAGCAGCCTTCTATCCTATAAGTAGTTATTTCTAATACAGTATCAGCAATATAAACAGCGACTGTGCCAAAATCATTTTCATAAAGAGTTTTAATATTTTCTTTATTAAAAACTTCTATTATTTCATCTGGCTTTGCGTTTGTGGCAATATCCCAATCTTTGGGAGTTTTATTTAGTAAATAATCTCTCACGCATCCCCCGACTAAAAACGCTTCAAAATTATTTTTTGCGAGAGTCTGAATGGCAAATAATACATTGTGTGGGATTTCTATATTGTTCATTGGTTTCATACTATATTAATTTCCTTAAGTTTTCAATATTATATTGCCTTGCAAAGTTCTTTAGCTCATGCTAATTTCATGTTGGATATGCCAATATATGAAACAATACAAAATATTTTTTTCTTAGGTTTAGGGATTTTTGCATTCTTTATCTTGACTTTCATTTTTATTAACACTAGTACCTTAGTGCGTGACGTTAATAAAAAGTTTAAATACATTATTTATATCACAATGTTTTTAACACTAATTCTTTCTTTGTGCATATTGGGTTTAGAATGGTATATAGTCCCTATTTCATTGTTTTCAGGATGGTGGGTATATAAGCTTTTTCATTGACAAAATACTAAAAACTTGATATCTTTTAAGTAAGATAGATGTCGGGATTTGATCTCCGACATTTTTATTAAATAATTAGTAAAAGATATTTTTATGGATTTTAAAGCATTTACATCAGCTATAACTCAAATATCAGAAGAAAAAGGTCTTATGCAAGACAAGGTTCTAGAAATTATAGAACAAGCACTAGCTTCTGCATACAAAAAAGAATATGGCGAAAAAGGACAGGTAGTTAAGGCTGTTTTAGATTTAGAAACAGGGAAAACAGATTTTTATAGAATACTTCTTGTAGTAGATCCTACATTAGTATATATGGATGAAGATCAAATAACTGAATTTGGTTTAACAAAGGCAGAAGCAAAGAAGTTTTTAAAGAAAGAAGAGGAAGAAGAAGTAGACCAAGAAGGCAAAAGAGCTAAATTTAACACTGAAAAGCATATTTTGATTACCGAGGCAAAGAAAGAGAATGAAGATATTAAGGTGGGTGATGAAATAAAAACTCATTTAGAGCAAAAAGAAGATTTTGGTAGAATTGCGGCCCAGACAGCAAAACAAGTAATACTTCAAAAAATAAGGGAAGCAGAAAAAGAAAACGTTTTAAGCGAGTTTAAGGATAGAGAAGGTGAAATCGTTTCTGGAATAATACAAAGGATAGATGGTAAAAATATTTATTTTGATCTAGGCAGGGGAATTGGAGTGCTTCCTCGTGAAGAACAAGTAAGAGGGGAATTTTATAAAGAAGGCCAAAGATTGAAATTATATCTTTTAAAAGTAGAAATTACTCCAAAAGGACCAAATGTTATTCTATCACGTGCTTATCCTAAATTTATATCTAAATTATTTGAACTCGAAGTCCCTGAAATAAATGGAGGACAAGTAGAAATTAAATCAATTGCAAGAGAAGCTGGCTATAGAACAAAAATAGCTGTTGAGTCAAAAGCAGAAGGAGTAGATGCAATTGGTGCAATGGTAGGTCAGCGTGGAGTTAGAGTTGCAGCAGTAATGTCTGAGCTTGGAGGTGAAAAAATAGATATTATCGAATATTCTAGTGATCCAGCACAATTTATTATAAATTCTCTTTCTCCAGCAAAAACTTCAGAAGTAGAAATTAAGCCTAAGAATACAGCTTTAGCAGTTGTTCCAGAAGATCAATTATCACTTGCAATAGGAAAAGATGGCCAAAATGTAAGGCTTGCAGCAAAATTAACTGGATGGAGAATTGATGTAAGAAGTGAGAATCAAGGAGAGGAAGACATTATTTCAAGTGATACAAAGATAAATAATGAAGAAGAATAAACTATGACATACGAAAAAAAACAAGAAAAAAACAAGCTTATATATAATGTAGTTGTTGAAGCAGAAGAATTTGATAAATATTGTGATGAGGCATTGGTTCAGATTGCTAAAGAAATAGAAATGGATGGTTTTAGAAAAGGGCATGTGCCAGTAGCTATAGCAAAGTCGCATGTAGATCCTTCTCAAATAATGTCATACGCAGTAAATGATTGTATATCTGCTAAATGGCTTGAGATTGTGACAAAAGAAAATATCGAAGCGATTAAAGAACCTAGTATAGAAATACTTAAAATGACACAAGGAAATCCGCTTGAATTTAAGGCAGAGGTTGAGATCTTACCAGAAATAAAGCTTCCTGATTATAAGAAAATTGGAAAAGATACCCCAAAAACAGAAGCAAAAATCGAAGAGAAAGAATATGAAGATGCACTAAATTGGCTTGTTCAATCAAGAGCAAAATTCTTTCAAAAAGAAGGTAAGGCAGAAAAAGGGGATTTAGTCGAGATCACATATAATATGAAGGATGTTGATGATGATAAAGAAAAGAAAGATAGATTTATTTTGGGAAAAGGACATTATATAGAAGGGTTAGAGGATGAATTAATCGGTTTAGCTAAAGGTGATAAAAAGGAAGTAAAAGTAAGTGATCCTAAAGATAAAAAGAAAAAAATCGTATTAAATGTCAGCGTAGATTCTGTTCAAAAAATGGAAGTTCCAGAAGTAAATGAAGAGTTTGCGAAAAGTGTTGGCTTTGAATCACTTAAAAAAATGGAAGAAAGCATAAGAAGTGGGCTTGAAAAAGAAAAGCAAATGTCTGAAAAGCAAAAAATAAGAACAGAAGTTTTAGAAAAAATAGCTAAAGAAACAAAAGTAGAAGTACCACAAACCTTAATCGAAAGAGAGGGCGAGGCACTTCTTCAGAATTTGAAGAACAGAGTTTCTTATGAACTTCAAATGACATTTGAGGATTACCTTAAACAAGTTAACAAAATAGAGGAAGAGGTTAAAAAAGAATTTGAAAGTGTTGCAAAAGAAAGAGTAAAAGGATTTTTAGTGCTTCATGAAATAGAAAAGAAAGAAAATATTAGTGTGACAGAAGAGGAGCTTGATAAAAAAATAGAGGAATTAGCAGCCGAATATCCTGACAAAGAAAAAGCGAAGGAAGAAATGAAAAATTCTAATGCAAAATATTATATAGAAGACGAACTCAAGAGAGAAAAAATATTTACTGTTTTAGGTTGTTAATTTTTCTAAAATAAGATAAAATTAATAATAAACATATGAATTTAATTCCAACAGTAATTGAAAAAACAAATTTAGGCGAAAGAGCTTACGATATTTATTCTAGATTACTTAAAGATAGAATAATATTATTGACAGGCCCAATAGATGATTTAGTAGCAAATTCAATTGTTGCTCAGCTTTTGTTTTTAGCATCAAAAGATCCAAAAGCAGACATCCAATTCTATATCAATAGTCCAGGAGGATCAGTAACAGCTGGTATGGCTATTTATGATACAATGCAATACATAGAATGTGATGTTTCTACAGTAGCAATTGGTATTGCCGCATCAATGGGTGCAACACTATTAGCAGCAGGTGCTAAAGGGAAAAGATATGCACTACCTAATTCAGAAATAATGCTTCATCAAGTGCTTGGAGGCGCTCAAGGTCAAGCAACAGAGGTTGAAATTGCTGCAAAACATATTTTAAAGATTAAAGATAGAATGAATCACATTCTAGCTAAGCACACAGGGCAACCATTAAATAAAATAACACAAGATACAGATAGAGATTTCTATCTAAGTGCAGATGAGGCAAAGGCTTATGGAGTAGTTGACGAAGTTATCAAACAAAAGGTATAATGGTTTTAATAATTAATAAAGCTGTGCTATATGCCTGAACTTGAAAAAAGAAAAGAACCAAAAAGTATTAATAAAAAACTTATCCTAACAATATCTACTTTAGTCATTTTAATTACAGTAATTGTAATTTACCTTAAACTGACAGACAAGAATGTCGTTGTAGATGTGTACGTTCCTATGCCAGAAGGTTCCATGCAAGTTGGACTTGTTGGTTCTGTAGGAGAAAATGAAAAAATAGAAGAAATTAACCCAAATGCGATTGAAAATCCAGTAAGGGATTTAGACATTCCTGTTCCAACAGATATATTTCATACCTCAGGAACAATTACCGCTATTCAAGCAAACAGTGTGGTTATAAAGGGGATTGGTACAAACTTTGATGATCAGATGAAACGAGATTTAATAGTTGTTATAAACGAAACTACAACTGTGAACGGAGTGAATGGAAGTTTGGATTACTTCAAGGACAATTTAAAAATTGGTGAAGAAATTGTGATTGAGGCACCATACAACATTCATGGAAAAACAGAATTTTTAGCAAAATATATAACTACTGTAAAAGAATAAAAATGTGAAAATAAAACATCTTTTCTACGTTGTGTTATCTTGTCTAGTTGTAGGATATGCGGTTTATTCATGGACTGAGCCAACAACTATGCCAAGTGAGTATAAATCGCCGATAAATACTGGCCCTACAGCTCAAACAAAAGCTGGCGAAATAGGAGCATCAACATTTAGAGATGCTGATAATCCGAATTACTATATTAATCCTAGTGGAAATAGCATTATTTCTGGAAAAATAATAGCTGATTATGAAGTTCAGACCAACGATTCTTCTGGTACAATGTCGACAAAAGGATATGTTGACTCGTTGGTAAATGCGGCAATTATGGAGGATGCTCCTGCCGCAAGAGTATACTATGTGGGAGACGATGTTAATGGTTATGCCGAGTGTCCACCAGGAACAACTGAAGTTGCTAGAAAATGTTCTACTAATTGGGTAAAACAAGGTGTTGTTTGTGATTCCTATAATCATAGCTTTGGGAAATTATGTGTTGGCCCAGATCCCCAAAATATGCTTTATGCGCTTAAACATTCTTTAAATGATTGTACAAACGCCGGAGGAATGGTTGAAACGATAGAAGAAAATGTTAAGGTGTGCAAATTTCCATATTCAAAACTGGCAGGAAATTGTAGATCATATACAGAATCAGGCGGCTATGTATATGCAGATACCTGCGCTTGTCCAATAGGGTGGTCGTCTTATAAGCACTGGTCAGAGACTTCCCATATATCCTCCTATTGTGCTATTAATGGTGGTGGATATACAAGTTTAACCAGGCATACGTGGTCAAACGTTGCAAGAGAGCATTGTTGGGATGGTGAGACTCTTCATTGGGCGACTGTTATAGACTATAAAGGTTGTTATTAATATAAAAAAATAAATATGGATACGTCAACATTAATTATCTTAGGAATCATAGCAATAAGTGTGATTTACTTTATTGCTGAGTATAATGGGTTTATAGCCTTAATAAATAGATCAAAAGAAGCATGGTCTGATATAGATATTCAATTAAAAAGAAGATATGATTTAATACCTAACTTAGTTGAAACAGTAAAAGGATATGCAACACATGAAAGAGAACTTTTGGAAAAAGTTGCAGAAGCTAGATCAAGAGCTATGCAGGCAGGAGATAATGTAAAAGAGAAAAGTGCGGCAGAAAACGCTTTATCGGGAACATTGAAATCATTATTCGCAGTTTCAGAAAATTATCCAGACCTAAAAGCTTCTACTAACTTTTTAGAACTTCAAAGAGAGCTAACTGATACAGAAGATAAAATTCAGGCAGCAAGAAGATTTTACAATGGAAATGTAAGAGATTTAAATATTAAAATAGAATCTTTCCCTTCAAATATTTTAGCAGGCATATGCAACTTTAAGAAAATGGATTTGTTTGAAATTGAAAACAAAGAGGAAAGGGAAGCGGTTCAAGTTAAATTCTAATGGCAACATTATACAATCAAGTCAGTTCAAATAATAGAAAAGCATTTTTCTTAATATTTTTCTTCCTAATTTTTGTAATATTTTTAGGTTGGATTTTTTCATGGTTTTTTAATGATGTCAACATACTATATTTTGCTGTATTATTCAGTACAGTAATGTCATTTATGAGTTATTATAACTCAGATAAAATGATATTAAGCATATCAGGAGCCTCAGAAATACAAAAAAACGATAATCCTGAACTATATAGAGTTGTCGAGAATTTAGCAATTACAGCAGGTATGCCTACTCCTAAAGTTTACATTTTAGAAGAAGTACAACCAAACGCATTTGCTACAGGAAGGGATGAAAAACATGCCGTCGTTGCCGTTACAAGAGGATTGCTTCAAAAGCTTGAAAAAAGAGAGCTTGAAGCAGTAATAGCGCATGAAATAGCGCATATTAAAGGCAAAGACATACTTGTAGGCTCTATTGTAGTAGTGCTTGTTGGGATAATTAGTATTTTATCTGACATATTTTTAAGATCAATGTTTTGGGGACATGGTGATAATGATAATAAAAATCCTATTTTTTTGATTTTAGCAATAATTGGTATGATTTTAGCACCTATAGCAGCAACAATTATACAATTAGCAATTTCAAGAAAACAAGAGTTTAAGGCAGATGCGAATGGAGCCTTACTAACAAGAGATCCCGAAGCACTTGCCTCTGCTCTTATTAAAATATCATCTGATAGAACTCCACTTAATAAAATCAATAATGCAACAGCTCATTTATATGTTGCATCTCCTTATAAAAAGAAGGTGGAGTGGTACGAGAAGTTGTTCATGACACATCCTCCAGTCGAAGAAAGAGTAAATGCTTTAAGGCAACTATAAGGAAGGGTGCTGGAGTTGGTTTAACAGGCAGACTTGGAAAGTCTGTGTACCTAAATGGTACCGTGGGTTCGAATCCCACCTCTTCCGCTTATTTTTTAACTGATAAAATAGATTCCCTATCATTAAGCAACATCGTTGCTTTAATTACATTTATATTTTTGCAATATCTACATTTTATCTCTATAGTAGCCTCTTTGATTTCGCCTTTAAAAAAAAGTTTATTACAATGCTTACAACGATATTCTTGAAACATATATGTGTATTCAAATTAATGATGATAACTTTATCTTATACCCTATATGTTCAAATAATTTTAAAGATATTATAAAGAAAAATTCAAGCTACTTAAAGTTTTTTAGAAAATCAATGCTTTTCTTTTGCTCAATTAATGTATTCTTGGCCACATTTTCTACAATATTAATATAATGCTCTAAGGGGGCACAATCCTCCAATATCGTAATACTTTTCAAGGCTTCTCTTGACTTTTGGGTATGATAGATCGCTATTTCTGCAGCGTCTTTGACTGTTTTAAACCAAAATATTTGTTTTATTTCTTTTAAATCGTTATTTAAATCAATTTCTTTTTTAAGAGGATATTTTTCTTTGAAATCCTTAATAACTAATGCGGCAACAGTACTTAAATGGCCTCGCCCTAAATCTTCTTCTAAATCATGTGCATCATCATTTATTTGCATGGCAATTAAGTAATGTTTAAAGTATGTGATTAAAGGCTTTACTTCGCTATAATATCCTAGAGCGCAAAATATTGCTACAGAGCCGAATATATGGCCTGAAGAAGGATAAAATTTTAGGCTATAGTCGCCATAATCAGGTAAGGTTTCCGGGATTATAAGTTTTGATTCTATGATTTTTGCACGGCAGTGTATATTTTCCCACGTATTTGCGGCGTCTAGTTTATCCATTAATTTATGGAAAAAATTATTAAACATTATCTTTTCAGGAAATAAGGAGGAGAAATAATCAACATAATGGCGGGCATATAGATTTGCAATTGGTAATAATTTTGGATCTTTACACTCATCTTCGTCCCAAAAATCATCGTAAATAACAAACGCAGTCCAAAAGAGTATATTTGTAAGACTTATTTCAGCAATCATTTGATCACTTATTTTATATCCTTTTTTTCCAAGAGCTTCTCTTGTGTAATAAGCCATGAGAGACATTTGTTTGTCTTTATTATCTTTTATTGTTTTCTTTATTCTATTTAAGGCAATTTCTGCTATTTCTTGAGGTAGACTTTCAAATTTTTTTTCAGCTAATTTTAAAGTTAAATTAATTATAGATTTCTCATTTTGAGTAAAAAAACTTACTTTTGCTTGTTTCTTTTTTTTATTAATTAATTCTAAGTAAAAAGCATTTGCTAGCGAGGGACTATTAAGTATAGTTTCCTTGCTATCAATGCAAAAAATAGAGGTACGATCTATATTTTGTTTTTTTAATAATTCTATCTCTTTTGTTAGATTTAAAGTCTTGCAACCTAAATCTAGAAGAGAATTTAAGATTAGGAGTGAATCTAGGGCATCTTTTGAACAATTTTTTTCTTTAAGTAAGTAGCTGACAAGTGTTTGTTTTTTATCTTTCAAGGATTTAGAGATTAAGTAAATAATAAAGTATTTATTTCTTATAAAATCTGATTCAAAATTTTTAGAATTAACGCAATCATGCAAAAGCTTTTGAATATTTGGCAAATAAACCTCTTGAAGGGAAAGAAAATATGCTACTATGGTATTTATTCCTATATCGGTGGTATAAGGACCACCTTCTTTTGTTTCTACAGAAATTAGAGTTTTGAGAATTTTTGCAAGAATGCTTCCGTTAATAATAGATGAATCGTTTTTAAATATAGCTATTAAGGCATAAAAATTTATGCCTAAATTAGTGCTGAATACAAAATCTTTATTTTGAGACAATAGCCATTTAATCGCTCCTTCCCTTATTTTTGAATTCTCTTTATCAAGGCATGATGCAATTATGCTTGTAAGTAAAATGGAATTTGCAAAAGAGCCATTTTTTTCTTGACTATCGAACATTATATTTATGGGTTAAGTTTAATAATAAATGTTGTTCCTTTATTTTCACTAGTTTTAAAATAAATTCTACCATTAAAGTCCTTTTCGATTATATTTTTTACTAAAGATAGCCCCACACCAGTACCATTTTCTTTAGTAGTAAAAAATGTCGTAAATATTTTATTTTGTACTTTCTTTGGTATGCCTTTGCCATAATCTTTTATATATAAATTAATGCAATCTTTATTTTTACATAAACTTATATCTATTTTCTTAAATTCATTATTTAATGGATAAGAATCAATGGCATTTGATACT
Organism: Candidatus Pacearchaeota archaeon; assembly: GCA_035362415.1. GTDB lineage: Bacteria > Patescibacteriota > Minisyncoccia > Minisyncoccales > Minisyncoccaceae > JAAZMU01. The sequence continues at coordinate 6,199 of DAOSDM010000008.1, read as the reverse complement.
AAATTTAATATAATTTGGCTAAATCTAACTGGATCTCCCAGGATTTTAATTTCTTTATCATGGCTGGTATTGATTTGAATATTATTTTTTTGAGCTTTATATGTTAATACCCGCACAACTTCATCGATTTCTTGGTTAAGTGAAAATAGCTCTTTATTTTCTTTATGATGAGTTTGCTTATGAATAGATTTAATAAATTGTCTCATTTTTTTTGTTACTATAAATGCCTCATCTAGATCTTTTTCTATTTCTCTTAAATGACAATCGTTTTGCGATTTTTTTATTTTCTCAACATTAAAAGAAAGAGCAGTTAGGGGATTTATAAGGTCATGAAAAAGTCCGCTGGATAATCGTCCAAATTCGGCCAACCTAGAAACTTCTTTCATTTTTTCCATTTGAACCCTCTCTAAGTCTTTAGTTCTTTCTTTAACTTTTATCTCTAGCAAATCTCTTTCTTCCTTAAGTTTAGTTTCTGATTTTCTAGCTCTTTCTAAAGATTTTTCAATTTCTCGGTTAGAAAGCCAAGAAATTGTAACTATAATCAGGAACGTTAACATGTATATGAAGATGTTTTCTAATCCTATTTCTTTGCCGTTTTTCCATGTGCGATCAACAGCAATAATATTATTTGTTTGAAGGATCGTAAGAACTATGAATGCAGTAGAGATAACAGATGTTATAAAGAAGGAAAAGTGCGTGCCTATAACTATACTAGACATAATAATTAAAAGCACACTGAATAATAGAACTGCAGATAAGTCAGCTCCCCATATATATGTTGCATATAATATAGGAACTAAAAAAATGATTATAAATAAATATGCAGATAAGCGGTATGATTTAAAGCGAGATATTAGATACAAAATAAGAAAAAGAATAAAAACAGGGAATATGGTAAAGTTTTCTTGTCCATTGCAGGTATCATTTGCTTTTATATCACAATATATTGTTGTTAAAAAAGATAACGAATATAGGAAGAGGGTACACATTAACAATGTGTTTAAAATAAATTCACGTCTTTTGTGGTCTTCATCTACAGATTTTGGTTTTATAAATTTTTTATAAAAAAAATAAACACCTGCATTTATTTTTAGCTTAATTTTATTAAACATATTTTTAATGAAGGTGTTCATATTTAATTTATAGCCAAGGTTCTCCAGGAATAATTGTTACAGCTATTAAAGTAGCCAACATTGTGGTTTCTCTGGACTTCTTGTTAGTTAGAACTTCGAAGATTAAGTTTTTCATTTTTCGATTTTTTTTAAGTATTAATTATCGACCTTTATTACCTAACCAATTATGTAACCTCTGCCAGGAACAGTTTTTATTATTTTTTCGGGGTTATCTTTATCAATTTTTTTTCTTAAATTTAAGATGTGCGTTTCGATTGCTTTTGAAAATATATCTGCTTCTGAATCCCAAGCATTTTCCATAATTGAAGCTCTAGATATAATTTTGCCACAATTACGCATAAGATGCTCAAGTATACAGAACTCTTTGCGGGTTAAATAAACTGTTCTATTTTTGTAAATTAAAACTTGTTTATCTTGATCAAGTATTAGATCATTAAATTGTAAAATACTTTTTGCTAAATCGTGTGGTCTTCTGAGCAGTGCTTTTATCCTGGCAAGCAATTCACTGAAAGAAAAAGGTTTTAGCATGTAATCATCAGCACCAGAATTTAGGAGTCTAACTTTACTCTCAATATCTCCTTCAACGCTTAGGATGATTATGGGGGTAAATATATTGTCACCTCTAAGTTTTTTGCAAATTTCATTACCAGGTTTTTTAGGCAAATTAAGATCTAAGAGAATGAGGTTATATTCATTAATTAATGCTAAAGATTCGCCCTTAATACCGTCCTCTGCCACATCAACAACAAAGCCTTCGGTTTCAAGGCCTGTTTTTAAAAAATAAAGTATATTTTTATCGTCTTCTATTATTAAAATGCGCATAGCCTAAATTTATTAAATTATAGCAAACATTGCATTAAAAGTAAAAATATTAATAGCTTTGTCTTGACTTTTTGTATAATCTATTTTATAATATGAGTATGTTTAAAAAAATTATATTAATATTGTGTTTAGTATTTTTGCCATTATGTGCAGATGCGTCCGAATATGCAAAAAATTACGATGCAGATGGTAATTTTCTAGGATATGTATATATCCCTGATAATGCATATATAAATTTTAAGGGCGATGGGTATTATTGTAATGCTGGGTTTGTTGATAAGGGTAATTACTGTGAAAAGATTAAAGTTCCAGAAAATGGTATTTTGAGAAAGAAGTACAATGACTGGATTTGTGAAATTGGATACAAAAAAGAAGGAGATGCTTGCGTAAAGGTTGTAGTTCCTCAAAATGCTAAGCTAAATAGTAATGGGACAGACTTTATTTGTAATACGGGATATCAAAGATCAGGAAACTCATGTGTTTTAATACCTCAAAATAGTATATATTTTTTAAGTGAGGGATTATGTCCATATGGTTACAAAAAAGTAGGATATTCATGTCAGCAACTATTTATTCCTTCAACAGCGCACTTTACAGCTGATGGACACGATTTTGAGTGTAATTATGGTTACTTTAAGACCGAGTCTGGTTGTCAAAAGGTAAATGTACCGGCAAATGCTCATCTAATAGAAAATGGAACTTCATGGCAATGTGATTACGGATATAAAAATATGGGGAATTATTGTCTTAAGGTATTTATTCCAGAAAATGCGTACATAACTAATGACGATGGTACCGATTGGAAATGTAGCTATGGCTACGAAGAAAAAGATGGTAGGTGTCAAAAAATATACCTTCCTCCAAATGCACATTTTCTAGCAAACGGTAAATATTGGGAATGCAATTGGGGCTATAAAAGTAATGGCAGTTATTGTGAAAAAATAAACGTCCCAAGTAATGCCTATCTTAATAAATATAATGAAGTTATTTGCACCATAGGATATTATTATAACGGAAGAGATTGTGTCAAAAAATAATGTTTATTCGTAAAACCCTTGTATTTTCAAGGGTTTTTTGATAAACTAAAAATACAATTAAAAATAATCTTGAATTTTTGGTAAATTCTTGAATTCAGTTACCAGACTTTCAACAAAAAATATGGAAGGATTAACCTTAGTGATAGTTAGTTCTCTCTCCTTTATTTTCGGTGGAACCTTAGGATACTATATCAGACAGTCTATAGCCAGAAAGCGTGCAGGATCCATAGAAGCTGAGCTCCAGAAAAGATTGGTACAAACAAAAAAGAATGCTGAAGATATTATAATTAAAGCGAGGGAAAAAGCAGAGAAAATAGAAACCAGTACGAAAGCTGATCTAGAAGAAAGGCAGAAATTAGTCATTAAAGCGGAAGAAAGAGTATTTAAGAAAGAAGAGGTGCTTGAGGAGAAAGAAAAGAAAATAGGAAAGGATGAGCAAGACTTAAAAAGAAAAGTAGACAGAGTTAGAGAAATTAAGGACGATATAGAAAAAGTTAAAGAAAGTACATTAAAAGAACTTGAAAAAATAGCAGGACTAAAAAAAGAAGAAGCTTTAGAAAAGTTATTTGAAAAAACCGAGAAAGAATATGCTGCAGACTTGGCTGAACGAATTAGAAAATTAGAATTAAGAGGAGTAGATCAATATGAAATTAAAGCTAAAGAAATATTAGCTACAGCTATGCAAGGATATGCTATTCCTCAAGCAACAGAAATAACAACAAGTACTGTTGTTATTGCAAATGACGAGATTAAAGGAAGGATTATAGGAAAAGAAGGTAGGAATATAAGAGCATTTGAAAAGGTTACTGGTGTAGAGCTTATCGTTGATGAGACTCCTGGATCAGTTATGATTTCTTGTTTTAATCCTATCAGAAGAGAAATTGCAAAAATTACATTAGAAGCTTTAATTAAAGACGGAAGAGTGCAGCCAGCAAGAATTGAGGCAGAGTGTGAAAAAGCACAACAACTTCTTGCAAAAAAAATTAAGGACGCTGGAGAAGCTGCTACATATGAAGCTGGAGTGTTAGATCTTCCTGATAAATTAGTGAAAGTACTTGGAAGATTACAATTTAGAACAAGTTATGGTCAAAACGTTTTATGGCATTCAGTAGAGGTTTCGCTTTTAGCCTCTCAGATAGCATCAGAATTAAATTTAGACAGTAGTTTATGTAAAAAAGCAGGATTGCTTCATGATATTGGTAAGGCATTAGATTATCAAGTTGAAGGATCTCATACTGATATCGGGGCAAAAATATTAGAAAAATTCAACATAAAGCCAGAAATTATTTCAGCAGTGAAATCTCATCATGAAGAATATCCATATGAGAGCATAGAAGCTAAAATTATTCAAATAGCAGATCAAGTTTCAGGAGCAAGGCCAGGAGCAAGAAAAGATACTCTTGAAAATTATTTAAAAAGATTAGGAGATTTAGAGGACATTGCGCTTGCCTTTGAAGGAATTGATAGAGCCTATGCAATACAAGGAGGAAGAGAGGTTAGAATATTTGTTAAGGCTGAAAAAGTAAATGATCATGAGGCACAAAAGTTAGCTAAAAACATTGCTTCAAAAATACAGGACGAATTAAGATTCCCAGGAGAGATTAAGGTGAATGTAATAAGGGAGACAAGAATAATTGAATATGCTAGATAACAAGCATATAAAGGTCGCATAATAATTAATTTTATAAACAAAACTATGGCAAAAGCTATTTCAAAAGACGCTTTAGCAGAAGCAATTGTAAAAAAGACTGCTGTTTCAAAGAGAATCGCAGTAGATGCTTTAAATGCAATTGTTGATGAGGTTACATTAACTCTATCAAAAGGAGGACAAGTAACTATCACTGGTTTTGGAACATTCAAGGTTTCTAAAAGAGCTGCTAGAACAGGAAGAAATCCTAAAACTGGTGAAGCTCTAAAGATCCCTGCAATGAAGGTTCCAAAGTTTAAAGCAGGAAAGGGTTTAAAAGACGCTGTAAAATAATTATTATTTACACTATAAAAAAGGACGCTGTAAAAGGCGTCTTTTTTGATAATTGATATTAATAATTTAAAATGGTAAAATAGTAATATGAAACATTTATGGTCAATAATTTGTAATAGGCTCATTATAGACGAGCAGACAAATAATGCCACACTTGTAGATGTTTTGGAGGAAATTAAAATTAGAGAGGAGTTCTTACAAAGTAAAGAAGAAGTTGCTTTTTTCTTTAATTTTGTCTCGCTATGGTTTGTTGAAAGTGATGATGAGTATGATAAAGAAACTAATGTTATTATCGAATTTTATAGCCCTAATAAAAATAAGTTAAATGAATTTAATTTTAGTTTTGCTTTGCCAAAAAGAAAAAAAAGAATAAGAACGAATATTAAGTTTGATAAATTCATATTAGAGGGATCAGGAACGTATAGAATAAAGGTAAAACAAGATAATACAGAAGTTGCTGAAATTCCTTTAGAGATTGCTATTATATAATAAAGACCGTGCATAGCATGGTCTTTAAAAATTAAGTTGCCTTAAGAACATAACATCTGATATCTGTAAATTGGTCATAGCAAACTGAGAATTCAGGTGTTTTTAAACCTCCCTCGGGTTTTATGTAGACTTCGTCTCCGTGTGATAATATCACAAGAGAATCAAGCCATCCACCTAGTTCGCCGTCTTTTCCATGGGCTCCATAGCCACTTATAATCAAGTCAGGCTCGTTTTTTTTGATGGCCCATCCACCATAGGTTTTAGGTTCGGGAATCCATTGAGTGTTGATGCGTAAAAGTATTCTTGAATTATTTATGTTGTTTGGTTTTGCAAGCGCATAAAATGCTTTTTTGCCAGTAGAAGTTTCTTTTATATCGATTTTTACCGGGTGAGCTTGTCTAATCTTTCCTCCTACTATTTCAGCAGGATTTTTACGGTAAAAAGGAATCTTTGCGTATCGTCTACCCCAACCTTTTTCTCCAAGTTTTACGATGGGACCAAGCTTTCTGTCAACTTCAACAGAAATGCCTGGAATGATTTTGCCTTCACAAAATGTAAAACAATCCATGAAAATGACCTCCTTGTTAAATAGCTGCGTTGTGACTATGTTGTATTAGAAAAACATATTTTTGTCAAATTTAAAATACGGTCTGTAAAGGTTCACGAACATATTGTGCAATTCAAGCTTGTAAAATGATTGTTGTTTTGCAAGCTTTTTCATTATTAAAGTATTTATC
>DAOSDM010000007.1:0-35201 GCA_035362415.1 Candidatus Pacearchaeota archaeon | reverse complement strand
CAATTGAAGAAGAAGTAGAGATCATTATTACTCCTGCTAGTATTCCAATGATTACAATTACTACCAATAGCTCAATTAAAGTAAAAGATTTATTTTTCATTTTTCTTATTTAAAAAATATTTTCTTTTCTCCTCTGACAACCTTTCTATAGCATATCTAAGAGCTGTTCTAGGAATATTATAATACTCTTTTTCTAAAAAATCAATTAAAACTTTTTCATCCCTTTTCCCAACCTCTCGAAGCATCCATCCAATTGCTTTGTGAATTAAATCATGTTTATCACTTAAAAGTATTTTAGATATTTTTAAAGTATCTTCAAAGTCATTATTTTTAATAAAAAAATGTGTTGAAACAATTGCTATTCTTTTATCCCAAAGATTATTAGAACTAGCTAATTTATAAAGTAAAGCTCTATCTTTATTGTATAAGTATTTACCAATAATTTTAGGACAAGATAAATCAACTAAATCCCAATTATTAATATTCTTTAAATTTTTTAAATAAAATTTAAAAACTTTTTCCTCTTCAAAATCAAACTTCTGAACCAAAATTAATAACGCTGTTAATCTGCATTCGTGAAATTTACTATTTAATAACTCTTGAAGCTCAAGGTAAGAAGCGTTTAAATTTTTTTTAACGATCATTCTTTGATCTGGAACTTTTATTCCTAAGAATGCGTCCCCTTCTCCATAATCTCCTTTTCCTGTTTTAAAAAATCTACAAAGCGTATTCGCTTTTTCGGCATCCCTTCTTTTTTTTAACTCTTTTTCTATCATATTAGATACTCAATAATCCCACTTAATATGCACAAAATTCCAAATATTAATGTAAATAAAGAAAAATTAATTTTCTTGGTTAAATCAAATAATATTTTTAATGTTAAGATTCCAAAAATAAAGGCAAATATTAATGCAACCCACCCTCCATCAAAAAGAATATCAGGATTTTTTAAATAAAGATATCCTGATGATGCAACAACAACTGGAGCTGATAATAAATAAGAAATTTTTAAAATCTTAAGAGGATCCTTTTCAAAAAAAGATAGTCCAAAAATTGTAGACCCTGATCTAGATACTCCTGGAACAACAGAAACCCCTTGCAAAATTCCAATTAAAAAAGGTCCATATTTTTTATCTAAATTAAAATTAATCTTTCTTTTTTGAAAAAATGATGTCAATAAAAGGCCAAATCCCATTAACAGTAAAAGTCCTCCGCCCATTACAATTTCCTTAGACAAATCATAAAAAAGAAAACCTATTCCTCCTGAAATAATTGTTGTTAGAATAAAAAACTTTAAAAATTCAACATCTTTTAACTTCAATAAATCCAACCAATCTTTCCAAAAATAAATTAAAACTGAAAAAAACGTTCCTAAGTGTAAAAAAATAGCAACATCAACTACATTTAAATCTTTAATAAAATAATTTGAAAAAAGAGCCACTATTCCTTCGGAAGAAACTGGGATCCACTCAAATATGCCTTGTAAAATTCCTAATATTATATATTCAAACATATATTTTTATAAATCTATATTCATTAAATTGATCTTTGCAAAATTCATATTTTGCATATTGGTTTTTTAAAACTATTTCTTCTATTTCTTTTTTTTGACTTTGATCATGTTCAATCACCAGAACTCCATTTTTTTTCAAGTAATTAAAACCATTATTTATTAATTTTGTGATTGCATCCATTCCATGTTCTCCAGAAAATAAGGCTATATATGGTTCATATTTTAAAACATCTTCCCCAACCTCATTTATTCTTCTTTCTGCCACATAAGGAGGATTAGCTAAAATATAATCATATTTATTTTTTATATCTGAAAAAACATTTGTTTTAATAATGTTATACCTATTTTTATTTATTCCTTTTAAATTTATTTTAATTTGTTTGACAAATTTATCTTCTATTTCTCCAAAATCACAATAAGAATCTTTTATAGTTTTTAAAACCGAAACCCCTATACAGCCTGATCCAGAAAATAAATCTAAACACTTTGAACCTTGCTTAATCTCCTTTAATATTAAAGAAATCCAATATTCAGTTTCTTGTCTTGGAATTAAAGGTTTTAAGGATAAATCAATTTTATTTCCTAAAAAATATGTATAACCTTGCCTATACTCTACTGGAATATTCATATTAAGACAATTAGACCAATTAGAATTCCTAAAATACAACCAGCCGAAATTTCAACCCAACTATGTCCCAAAACCTCTCTTAATGGTTCCATTCCTTTTAGGTCAATGAATTCTATTAAGTCATTTAATGATTGAGCCTGCTTTTGAGCAGCGCGCCTTAACACGGAGGCATCATATAAAACAAAAACAGTAAAAGCGATTGAGACAGCAAATATAGAGGAATTAAAACCAGTTTCTAGGCCAATTACAGTTGACAAAGCAGCTACAGAAGCACTATGAGAACTAGGAAACCCTCCTGGAATAAAATATGAAAGAAGGTTAATTTTTTTCTCTTTAAGAGAAACAAGAATTACTTTCATAGTTTGTGCAATAAACCAAGCTATTAAAGTAGCTATTATTGCTTTATTTTCAAAAATACTCATTAATATATCATTATTCATGAATTTCAAAAATTTTATTAGGGCTCTTTGCTCCTTTTACTAATCTTATCTTATTTGGTTTAATATTAAAATATTCTGCTAAAATATTAAATACTCTCTTATTGGCTTCCCCTCTTTCGGGCTTTTCTTTAATATAAATTTCAAAAGAATTTTCATCTTTTTTTGTAATTAATTCCTTTTTTGACAATGGATAACACTTAACTTTTATCAACATCACCTTTTTCTCTGGTAATAATTAGATATATAAGAGGAATTAATCCCAATGTATTTAAAACAAGCACAGCTATATACCAAGCCTTATCACCTCTTTTTGCAGCTCTCCAAAGGGCAAATCCTTTTAATATTAATTCTACGAATACAAGAATAGTTATAATTATTTTAATGTCTGAAGGTATTACTATATCTTGGTTTATTAATATGTCATCAAATGTCATATTTTTATAAATTACTTATTATATTTTTAAAATCTTTTTTTAATATATCTATTTTTTTATTATCATATATTGCCGCAGCTGGATGGTACATTGGTATTATGATGTTATCACAAACCTTAAAAACTTTTCCATGTACTTCTCCTATCTCAAATTTTTTATTCATGTATTTTTTTAATATATACTGACTAGAAAATCTACCTAATGGACAAATTATTTTTGGATTAACTATCTTTATTTGTTCATCTAAAAAATGCTTACATTTTTTAATTTCATTTTCTTTGGGATTTCTATTTTTAGGCGGTCTACACTTTACTATATTTGTAATATATACATCTCTTCTTTCTAATTTAATCGAATCTAATAATTCGTTTAAAATTTTACCAGCTCTTCCACAAAAAGGAATACCTGTCTCGTCTTCATTTTTACCAGGAGCCTCTCCAATAAACATAATCTTACTACTAGGATCACCACAATAGATAGTTGGTAAGATTCTTGTTTTACATAAATTACATCTTTTACAATTTTTAATATCGTCTAATATTTTTTTCATTTGATGAGCATTATTCTCATAAGCAAAACAAGTGAAGTGATGGTGAATATAAATAAAAGCATGTATAATGTTGTTTTCTTTAATATCATATGGATCCTAAAAATTCAGGGAAAAATATAATAATAATACCTAATACAATTAATAAAACTCCTGAAATAAACTTCGCAGCCTTTATATATCTTTCAGACTCCTGGACTAAATTAAAAGTAAAAACAGCTATCAAAAATATCATAAAATCATCTAACATATAAAATATATCATATATTAAAATATAAAAATAGTAAGAAAGAGATGATAAATTATATGATGTTAGAATTTTGGTAAATGCAACTGGAAGACCAAACGAACAAATAAGCTCTATTGAATTTATTCCGGCGGCAAGAACAATAACGCCTCCTATTATAAGAGTCATAGATTTATTGGACGATATAATTTCTTGAGTCTTAAGCATTAATTTTTTTTGATTTTTCGAAAACCAGTTTTCTTGATCTGGTTTAATTTCACATAATTTACAAATTATTCCATTAAAATATTCTTTTAAAACATATATCCCAAAGACAATCATAACTATACCTACAATATATGTTATTATATTTAGATGTGGAATTATCAAAAATAGATTAAGCCATGCTGCTATAAATGCATAATACACTATCCCTGAAACCAATATAAAAATACCACCTAAAAGAATTAATTTTTTTCTATCACCAATACCTATTAATACAGCTAAAAGAAAAGCGAGTGTCGCCATTGCGCAAGCATTAAAACCATCAAGTGCTCCAAAAACTATTGAAATAATTATTGGATGAGCTTTTTGCAAATCCACAGAACCTATAAAAGGAAGTTTTATTTCTTTTCTTAATTTATCAACTGTAGAAAAATTTCCAACCAAATCATCCTCATTGTCAATATCTTCCTCGTTATCTACAAAAGCGTTAATTGCATTTTCTATCTTACTTTCAGAATTATTTTTTTCAAAACCAACAAAATAACGATTCCCAATGAAAATCACTGGAACACTACCTTTGTATTGTTCATCGACTTTATACTTTTCGTAGTAGTTAATCAAAAGATTAATTGACTCTTTTTCACTAACATCAAATTTATTTATTCTAATATTACTATCTTTTAAAGATACTTTATTTAAAAATTCGTTTGCAGCCGAACAATGACTACAGGTTTTACTATAGAAAAAATCAATATCGACTTTATTATTTTGAAAATCAACTTCTGCTTTTGTAAAGCTAGCGAAGAAAAATAATCCCAAAAAAATTAAAGCGGAAGTTAATATTTTTTTCATCTGTTTTATTTTATTTCCAAAAGCTCAACCTCAAATATTAAATTAGCTTTTTCTGGAATAACTGGAGGATAGCCATATTCTCCATAACCAAGTTGATAAGGGATAAAAAGTTTTTTCTTTTCACCTACTTTCATATTAAGCATCCCTTGTTCCCATCCTTCTATTACTGAATGATTACCTAATGTAAATTCAAAAGGCACCCCCCTGTCTAAACTCGAATCAAACTTTTCACCATTTTCTAATATTCCTGTATAATGGACAACTAAAGTGTCATTCACTTTTGAAGGCTCTCCCTGTCCTTCTTTTAAAATTTCTGTCTCAATATTGTTGTTTTGCATTTCTATTGAATTATCATTTAAATTATTTTCTTGTTCGTTAAAATTTTGATGAATAGAAGCTCCTTGTTCCCCAATTTCAACTTTGGAAAAAAATTGAAAAACAAAGTACATCAAACCAATAAATATTACTAGTAATAATACATTAATTAAATTTGTTTTACTCATTTTATTGAATATGTAATATATACGTTAACAGTTATTTCATTTTTACCCTCCTCAAAATTTGAAAGAGATTTAGAAATTCTATAATCCCCATAAAGATTATCAGAATAATTAAGTGGATTTCCAAGTCCTACATTTAAATTCTGAGCAATTTTTTGAGCTTCATTTCTTGCTTTTTCAATGGCTTCTGCTTTTGCTTCTTCAATATAATTAGCTTTATCTTTTACATCAAAAACCAATTCACCTATTGTGTTTGCCCCAGCATTGATTGCAGATTCAACAACTCCTTGCACCTTATCTTTAGCCATTTTAATTTCGATAACTTCCTTAACCTTATAAGAAGGAATTATAATTTTCCCTTCAGGATATTCTGCGCTCTTTGATTGTTTTTGATACTGTGGTTCAACTATATATTCAATGACTTTAATATCTTCAAGAGGCACGCCTTCACCTTGAGCATAATTAATAATATTGTTTATTTTTCTCGAATTTTCGTCCGCTGCTTTTTGTATTGAAGCCTCAGATGTTTCTACTCCTATATTTATCTTCGCAATATCTGGAGTAGCATAAACCGTTGCGCTTGTATTTACGGTAATTACCCCGCCCTGTTCATTTGTAATAACCTCTCCTTGTCCTTGAGTTTTTGATATTAAGTTATAAATAGTTGAAAATGACAGTATTATCAAAAATATGCTTAAAATAATAAGTGAAATTTTAAAAACAGGGTCTAAATTATTTTCTTTTTTATAAACAGGTTTAACTGGTAGCTGTGGTTCACTTTTAGGAACACTATTAATTGGATCTGGACTCCTTTGACTACTAAAATTTATATCGTTCATATTATTAATTTAACTTATTATTGCACCAGGAGTGACTTCCTCTTCTGGTTTTAAAATTATTGGCATATCTCCTTGCTTTGCAAAAAGAATCATGCCATGACTTTTGATTCCAAAAATAATTTTTGGTTCTAAGTTCGAAATTATAATAACTTCTTTTCCTATTAAATTATTTTCTGTATAGTATTCTGCAACACCAGAAACCACTATCCTTTTTTCTTCTCCTAAATCAACTTCTAATTTTAAAAGTCTTGTAGCTCCTTCCACTGCTTCAACTGATAAAATTTTCGCAATTCTGAGATCTAATTTCTTAAAATCTTCAAATGAAATATTGTCCATAATAATTATATTATACGCATTAAATTTATTTTTTCAAGTAAAAATTATCTTAATCTAAAACTCTTATATGTTTCTTCAAATACAGGCTTTGTTTTATCTAAATTAGATTCAAGTGTATTTAAACTTACCGCTAAATATGTATCATTAATTCCTTTAATAAAGGCTGTTCCGACGATATAACTTACTTCGTTTTGAACAGTTTTAATGTAAATAATATGAAAAGAACCTTCGCCTTTTTCTTCAATGATTTCCATACTTTCAGAAGAGCTTTTTATTTGATCTTTTATGTAATTAAAGTATTGTTCAGAGGTTCTTCCCTTGAGATCGTCTTTAATAAAAAATATATAGGACTTAAAAGGATTCTCTCCATTATCTTCACTATTATTTACAAAAGCAAGTGGTCCCAATTCCTCAGTTTTATTCCAGTTATCAGGGTTTTTAAATGAATATCCTTGTTCAATATAATAGCCTTCCATATTTTCCATGTTTAAATTACGCCCAAAATAAAAACACAATAAGCCAAATATTAAAATCATTATAATTAATATAATCCTTTTTTTCATATCTTGTTTTGTTTAATTATCTTTATTATAATATAACAATAAATAAACTAATTTTCAAATTAATATGAATATAAAAAAAATAGCTTTTGTGTTTTTTATACTAGCAATTATTGTTACTAGTATATTTTTATTTAATAAAAAAGAAACTAACTCTAACATAGTTTCTTTAGATCAAAAAATAGGAAAAATGTTAATTTTAGGATTTAGAGGAATGGAGGTTTCTGAATCTTCTAAAATAATTAATGATATTAACAAATATAATATTGGAGGAGTAATACTTTTTGATTACGATGTTCCCTCTAAAACATGGATAAGAAATATAGAAACCCCAAAACAAACTAAGGCATTGATAGAAAATATAAAGAAATTAACTAAAGACGATTTATTTATTGCAGTTGATGCCGAGGGTGGATATGTAAATAGGCTAAAATCTAAATATGGTTTTGCTCAAATAGAAAGTGCTCAAGTGATGGGAGAAGAAGATTCTCAAAAAACTTTCACCAAGGCTTCTCCTTTGGGTATGGAATTAAGCTATTTAGGCTTCAATCTTAATTTTGCCCCCGTTGTTGATGTTAATATAAATCCTGACAATCCTGTTATAGGATATTTAGAAAGATCCTTTAACGAAGATCCCGAAAAGGTATATGAGCACGCCAATTATTTTATTGATGCTATGCATGAATATAATATAATGACTGCAATAAAACATTTTCCTGGACATGGAAGTTCAAAAGAGGATAGTCATTTAGGATTAGTTGATATTACAGAAACATATAACAAAGAAGAAGAACTTTTACCTTATAAAAAGTTAATCGAAGATAATAAATTAGACATGATCATGACGGCTCATGTAGTAAATAAAAATATTGATAGTGAAAATCCAGCAACTTTATCTTCTATTTTTCTTCAAGATGTTCTAAGAAACGAACTAGGATATAATGGAGTTATTGTTTCGGATGATATGCAAATGGGTGCAATCGTTGATAATTTTGGATTTGAAGAAGCTATTATAAAGGCTATAAACTCAGGCTGTGACTTGCTTATACTTTCAAATAATAATCGCGAATATGATGAAAATATTGCAGAAAAAGCTATAAATGTAATTAAAAATGCTGTTAAAGAAAAGAAAATCACAGAAGAAAGAATCAATGAATCCTACAATAGATTAAAAGAATTAAAACAAAAATATGGAATTTTATAACTTATAAATTCCTGAAATCTCTTCTTCCCCACCTATAACTTTTTTAATTTGAGATATTTTTTCATTAGCTGCTCTTTTCCCTTCTTCTATTGCTTCTGGAATTTTTCCTTGAATTACTTTATGAAATCCCAATATGCCATAACCCTCAAAATATGGATCTATTAAGATATCACAATCTTCTGTTTCGTAATTTGATAAATTATGTTGTAAGATTGTTAAAGCTCTTTGAGTCATTGAATATATATTCTTTTTTTCATGTTGGTTTATTTTGTCTTCAACTCTTACACCAATAACAACATCTGCTCCCATTTCTCTTAAAGCTTTAATTGGCACAGGAGAAGATAGTCCCCCATCCGCTAACTCTTTTTTTTCACAGTCTACTAATTCAAATATAAAAGGAATTGCCATACTTGCTCTAACCGCTAATGCTATGTTTCCTTTTCTAAACCTAACCTCTTGTCCAGTTGCATAATCCGTAGCAACAACACAAAGAGGTATGTCTAAGTCTTGGATTTTTTTTCCTTGAAAAATATCTTCAAAAAAATTAATCAATTTTCTACCTTTGAAAATTCCTCCACGAAAAGATACATCGATAAGAGATCTTACTTTATTAAAATCAGTTAAAATTTCTTTTACTTTATTAGTATCTTTATATAATGAATAAAGTGCACCTACAATAGCTCCAGCAGATGCTCCTGATATATAATCAATAGGAATGTTATTTTTTTCTAATGCATTTAATACTCCTAAGTGAGCATAACCCTTAGCTCCTCCAGATCCTAATGCTAAACCAACTTTTTTTCTTTTTTTGTTATTCATTTATTTGTAAAAAATAATAACTATTTTTTATTTAGTCGCATTAACTTATTTATTATAAATTATAACAAAATTAAATATTTTGAGCAACGACATAACCAGTCGTAAAACACATTTGAAGATTGTAACCTCCCGACTCACCATTTAAATCAATAATTTCACCCGCAAAATATAAATTACCAATTATTTTTGATTTCATTGTTTTTGAATCAATCTCTTTTAATGAAACTCCTCCTTTTGTAACCATTGCTTTTTCAAATCCCAAAAGTCCGATTACATTGAACTCAATGTTTTTAAGATTTTTGACTATTTTTTTCCTTTGTTCTTTTGTTATGTTTCTGCAAATTTCATCTTTATTAATTCCTGAGAAATTTAAAATAATGGGTGTTAATTTAAATGAAATAATGGTACTCAAAATGTTGTTAATTCTTTTTTTAACGTTTTTATTAAATAAAGAAATTAAATAATTTTCCAATTCTTCAATATTTTTATTTGGAAAAAGATCTATATAAATTTTATCTTTTGTCTTTAATCTTTCACTTAAATTTAATATTAAGGGTCCACTTAATCCAAAATGCGTAAATAAAATATCTCCCCTAATTTGTTTTTCATTATTTATTCTCAAACCAATTTTTTCTAAACTCACACCTTTTAAAATACTAACCCATTTTTCTTTTGTTTCTATTGGAGTGAGTGCTGGACTCAACTTAGTTATAATATGCCCCATTTTTTTAGCAAAATCATATCCATCTCCTGTAGACCCTGTTACTGGATACGATTTTCCACCAGTAGCAATTAAAAAATTAGAGGCGCTTATCTCCTCACCATTATTTAATAATATTTTTTCAATTTTTTTATTTTTTAAAACAAAATTATTAACCTCTGAATTTGTTAAAATCTTAACATTATTTTTTTTAAGCTCGGCTTTGAAAAAATCTAAAACTTCTTTTGATTTTTCTGATTTAGGATAAACTTTGTTTTCTTCTATTTTTAATTTCAATCCATTTTCAATAAAAAAATCCATTGTTTCTTTAACTCCAAATAAAGACAATGGCGATAACAAAAAATCACCTTGCTTCCCAAATTTAGAAGCAAATTCTTTTTTAATCAAATTGGTGTTAGTTAAATTACACCTTCCACCACCAGTTAATAACAGCTTATTCCCGAGATCTTTATTTTTCTCAATTAGTATAACTTTCTTATTTCTTTTAGCTGCTATTATGCCTGCCATCATTCCCGCAGGACCACCTCCAATAATGCATAAATCATAATTAAGCATTGCTTTTTATTTCAATAACATCTCCATCTTTAACAATATACTCTTTTCCTTCGGTTCTAATCAAACCCTTTGCCTTGGCATCAGAAAAGGTTTTACAATTGTATAAGTCCTCCCAAAATATAACATCTGCTTTAATAAACTTGTCCTTAAAATCGGTATGAATAACGCCTCCTGCATCAGGAGCAAAACTGCCTTTTTTTAAAGTCCAAGCCCTTGTTTCATCTTCTCCAGTAGTAATAAAAGTGATTAAATCTAAAACTTGATAGCACTTTTCTATTAATTGGTTTAATTTAGAATCAGGAAGCCCCAACTCTTTTCTCTCTTCATCACTTAATCCATCAGCATCTATTTCTTCTTTAATATCAATAACTATATAGTCCCAGTTATTTATTTCAAATGTTTTTTTAACTTCTTCTGAAACTTCTTCATTTTTTCCATTTAAAAGATAAACTCTTTTTTTAAATGTTAACAATTGATATTGTTTTAAAATATTTACTTCCTCTAACGAAAAATCTTGATCAATTAATATTTGCCCTTCTTCTAATAATGTTTTCACTCTTTTAAGTAAATTTATCTCTTTCTCGTCTTCTTTTTTCGCACCAGATCTCATTTTCTTCTGAACAGAATCTATTCTTTTTTCAATTGTTAAAAGATCTTTTAAGGCCATTTCCATATCTAAAATCTCCTTATCTTTAATAGGATTAATTTCTGATCTTACAGATGCAATATTTTCATTTTTAAAACATCTTAAAACATATAGAATAGCGTCTACTTCTCTAATATTTGCTAAAAATTGATTTCCAAGTCCTTCTCCTTTATTTGCACCCTCAACAAGACCAGCGATATCAACAAATTCTATCGTGGTGTAAATTTTATTTTTAGAATTCATTAGATCTCCTAATAAATCAACTCTTTTATCCGGAACAGCAGTAACTCCAATATTCGGATCAATTGTACAAAAAGGATAATTAGCACAATCTACCTGTTTTTTTGTAATAGCTTTAAATAAAGTAGATTTACCAACATTTGGAAAACCAACAATACCTATATGTAATGACATAACTTAATTTTATTTATTAACAAAAATACCTTATCTTTAATAAAGCTAAAAGTCAATTAATTAATAAGTTAACTTCTTCTTTTAGCTTATCTAAATATTCTTTATTAAGATTATGATTTTTAAGTAAATTTATCTTTTCATCGGTTAATTTTTTTACAAGTAAAATATTTTCTCTTGCAAACAAACTAAGATGACTATTATTAAAAGAAGGAAGAATAGTTATAGGATAAAAATTATTTTCATCGATAATTCTTTCAAGCCCTTTCTCTTCAGGATATTTCCATCCCAAAAGCTGTATTTTTTTACATTTAGCATATTTTATAGCATTTTCAGTGTATTTTTCATTTGTCACAATCATTGTTTTAATACTGCAAAAGGGATTGTTATTCTTTATATCATCAAGAACTGCAAAACTTTTTAAAACAACGTTAACATCAATCCTTTGCCCAGTTGAGTTTCTGTATTTGCATTCACCCATATACTTTAAATTTTTATTTTTAGCAATAAAATCTATTTCATAAGAAATGCATTTACCTTTAATGATTTTGTTATTACTAACTTTATATCCTAATTCTTGAAAAATTTCTTTAATAAATTTTTCAAAAATAAAACCTTCTGGGCCAAATCTTTTGATAGCGTACTTTAAATCAAATTTTATAGATGATGCTTTTTTTTCTTTAGCTAAATTTTCTTTTATCAACTTATATATTTCAAAAGTGGTGATATCTGGATATATCTTTTCTTGAATAATTTTAGTAATTTTATCTGCAATTCTTTCTTCTCCACTAACCCTAAGAATTGCATTGTAAACTTTCTTAGAAGAAAATAACTCTTTTTCTCCCGTAGAATTTATAATATAAATCATACTTACCTATTATCACCATCTCCATGGAGCTTATCTCTTTCCATTCTTGAAAAAAGTTTTTCGATATTTCCTTGTGCTATATCCTCTAATTCTATGTCTAATTCATAAGCTAAATTTGAAACATACCATAGAACATCTCCTAATTCTTTTTTTATCTCCTCTTTTTTTTCTAAAGTAATAACTCCGTTATTATCTCTGATAACTTTTTTAATTTTTTCTGCTACTTCACCTGCCTCTCCCACAAGTCCTAATGTTGGATATATAAAATTATTATCTTTATTGGGATAAAGCGCTGTTTGTCTTGATTTTTGTTGATAATCATTAAAATCCATAATTTTATTTTTTAATTTTTTTAACTCTTCTCTTTTTTGTTTTTTTATTATCTTTCTTTAAAAAAATATAAAACGATATTGATATTAAAATTATTAACCCACATGCTATTAAAACCTTAGATAGTGAATTAAAAACTATTTTTTCACTAACAACTAAGATTATTTTTTTATTCTTTTCGCTAATTCCATCATCTGTGATTGTCATTAATTGCAAATCATATAATCCTGGTGTCAATTTTTGTATCGAATGAACAAATTTTCCATCGTCAGATGTCTTTGTTGCATCTGAAAAACTTGCCTCGCTTCCATTTATTGAAGCATACACCTTAGATTTTGGTTCATTAACATATCCCAGTATAAACAATTCTTCATTTCCCAAAATAAGACCAGAAAAATGTGGAGGATCTATGCCCTTAATTTCTAGCAGATCGTTTATTTCAATGTAATTTTGAGCTTTATCATAAGCTCTTATTTTAATGTCATATATTCCGCTTTTAAGTTGTGGCAATTTAAAAACTTCCTCACCAATAATATATTTTTGATTTAAAGCAGGAATATCTATTTCATATAAATCAATTCCAGACAACTCATCTTGCCCAAAAAAATTAATTGTGCCTTTTTCGTTTTTTATATCGACTAATATTGGTTTTTGGGTATCTATCATTATTTTTCGATGTTCAATAGAGCTCCATCCATTATTTCCAAAATATCTAATATGAAAATACCAAATACCGTCATCTAATTCTATGTTTTTTATATTTATAGGTTTATCATATTCTACCGACGGATAAGAAAATTCGTTTTTATCAATTAAAATTTTAATTTTTTCAGCATCCGAAGGAAGCTGCCATTTTAGCTCAACATTTTTATTTGAATACCACGATTCAGGATCGCTATGTGTAGATGATGTTACATTAAAAATACTCAATGAATTTTCTTTTTTTAAAAATATTTCTTGCAAATCATATAACTTATCGTCTTCTCCCAAAATTGTACTCGAACAAAGGTTTAGATTTAATTTGTTATCACTATTTTTTTTAAAAACAAGAGTAAAAAGATTATTTCTATTTAAATTCGGATCAAAAGTTCCGCTAAAAAATAATTTCCCTCTCTCGATTAAGTATGGAGCCGTCATCCATTTGTCTATCGTTAAATTATTTTGAATAATTTTTACTAACTCAAAAGATTCTGGATTAAAATTAATATAACCCTCAACAGCTTTTGGTGATACTGCATCTCTAGTTATGTTGATTTCGGCTTCTATTGTATCATTTTTATGAGCTTCATTATAATACAACGAAAAAGCATTAGCTTTAATTATTGGAAATAATATAAATGCTAATGATAAAAGGATAAGGTTTATTTTTTTCATGATTATATTTTATTTAAACTTAAAATAATTTAACTTTCCTATCTTTAGGACAGATTCTTTTTTTATTTTACCAATTTTAAAATTAATATCAAATATTTTTTCCCCATTAACTGAAACTGCCCCTGCTTCTACTAATTTCCTTGCCTCGCTCTTTGATTTGTTTAAAAGTTCATGCACAAACTCTAATATGGTTTTGTCTTTGTTTATTCCTTCAAAACTTATATCTATAAGTTCAATATCTTCTAATTTTCTTTTTTGAAATTTATTCTCAAAGTCATTTTGAACATTTTGAGCCTCTTCCTTGGAATGATATTGAGAAACAACATTAAAGGCTATCTTTTTTTTAATATCCATTGGATTAACTGCCTTATTAAGTAATTGTTCTTTAAATAAATTCTTTTCTTTAACTGAAAAAGAAGTGACTAAATTTAAATACTCTTCTATTGAAGTGTCTGGAATTGACATAGTTTTTCCATACATATCATTAGGATTATCTGTTAATCCAATACAATTATTAAGAGATTTACTCATTTTGTTAACCCCATCTAATCCACGTAAAAGTGGCGTGCATAGGATTACCTGAGGTTCTTTATCGTATTTTTCTTGCAAATAGCGCCCAACTAAAAGATTAAATAATTGATCTTGTCCACCGAGTTCAACATCGGCACCTACCATAACAGAATCGTATCCTTGAATTAAAGGATAAATAATTTCATGCATCGAAATAGCATTGCCCTTTTCAAACCTTTCTTTAAAATCATTTCTATCCATGATTTGTTGTACAGTATATTTAGAAAGTAAAGAAATAAAATCATCTAACCTCATTTGATGAAACCATTCAGAATTTCTCTTAATTTCTACTTTAGAAACATCCAAAATTTTTCCTAATTGAGTTATATAAGTCTTTGAATTTTTATCAATTTCTTCTCTTGTTAATTGTGGTCTTGTTTTATCTTTTCCCGTAGGATCTCCTATTCTAGCTGTAAAATCTCCTATGATTATAATAATTTTGTGCCCTAAATCTTGAAATTGTTTTAATTTTTTAATAGCCACAGCATGGCCTAAATGTAGATCTGGAGAAGTTGGATCAAATCCCATTTTAATATTTAAAACCTTTCCACTTTTAAGTTTTTTTTGAAGCTCACCTTCGGGTAAGTTAATTTCTATATTTTCAAATATATTTTCCATGTATCCAATTTTAGCATTAAATTAAAAATTATAAAAGCCAAAATTAAATTGCACAATTAATATTCATGTCTATACTTGTAATAGCATCACGATCACTTAATTTGTAATCTTGTGTGATAATACAATACATTTTATTCTTTCTATATCCCTTAACACTACCTTGAGGGCTATCTGCTAAATTATAGATATCTAATTCAAACCCATTTTCTTCAAAAAAATTATTAATTTTTTCTGATTCACTTTCTGTAATATTTTTTATTTCAGCATTTTTACTTGATTTTTCTACAGTAATAACATCATTATTTTCGTCAACAACTTTCCAATGAAGAATTGAGCTTTGTGTGTTTAAAAAGCTAATATCAGTATCTTTTTCAACCAAATCAAAAAAGAAAACAACACTTTCTTTTTCTTCTACTTTTTTATTATTTAATAGAAAAAAAACAACTAAAGTTATTAAAAGAATAATTAACGTAATAAAAACAATTATTTTTTTCATATCTAAGTTATAATTTTTAAAGTTTTTTCCATTCTTCTTATATCAGCTAAAAGCTTTGACCTATCTTTATTAAATAAAACGAGATTACATACGAATTTTCCTCCATTTTTTGCGAATTTACAAACATCACCAATCTTTTTATTTATTTTAATATCATAAAAAGATTCCAATTCTTGCACTTTTTTAACCCCCTTAATTGCTTGTAATTTTCCCTCCTTTCTTGCGTAAAAAAGAAAAACTGCTGTATGTCCTTTAACCTTTTTAGAGATTATGGGTTTTTGTGGAATTCTAATTAGAATGTCATTTAATGCGTGATTAATCCCATAAGATAGTTGATACATTAAATGTCTATATCCACCAACCCTAGGTCCAATTTCAATTACCTTCCAACCATCTTCAAGCCTCATTAATTCTATATGGACAGAAACACTTCTAAGACCCAAAGCATGAATTCCTTTTTTTGCAACCTCTTCTGCTTTTTCACTTGAGTTTTTTTCAACCCTAGCCGGTAATATTCTTTGATAACCAAAGAAATCATCAAAACCAATTTGTTTACCTGTTTTAACTTTAACTAATGGACAAAAATACACTCTTCCTTTTGATGTTACATACCCATCTATAGAGAACATTTCTCCTTCCATAAATTGCTCAACTAAAATTTCTGGTTCTTTTTTTCTATCGTTTTCCTTATATATTTTTTTTATTTTTTTAAAAGCTTCCTGCAAGGTTTGTTCTAATTCTTCTTCGTAATAACAAACGCTTATAAGAAGACTTGAAGCTAATCCAGATGGTTTTACAACAAGTGGAAAACCTACTTTTTCTTTTATGCTTTGAATTGTTTCCTTAGAATAATCTTTTACGATGGAAAATTTAGGAGTAATTTTTTTATCGTATGCATTAAATCTTTTCCTCATCATTGTTTTTTGAATGGCCCAATCCAATGACTCAGATGTTGGAGTTTTTAAATAAGGAACATTTGGAACTAATTTAGAAAAAGAATCAATGTTTATTTCGCTACGACAAGTTACTGCTAAAATTTCGTTTTGATAAGGTAATAATGTTTTTTGAATCTTAACAGGATCGCTGAAGTCACAAGATAAATAAATAACATCTTCTGGATATTGTTTAATTTCTCCTATCTCTACTCTTCTAGTATCATGTATGATTGCTAATCTATATTTTTTATTAGTTTTTTTACCATAATTATAAAGATCTTTTTTTAAGATTTCTACATCGTCAGGTATATCATTCACAAAAAGAATTATATCTGGCTCTTTTTTAATTATTGGTGTCATATTTAATGCTTATAGTTGTAATGTTTCGAATTATACTAAATTAAAAAATATTTTCAAGCTTTTTAATATATTTTCAAATTTAAAACGCTTTAAATTAAAGTGTTTTAAAAATTATTTAAATTTTAATCTAAAACAAAATTAACCCTAACAGTAATCATTATTTCTTTTTCTACTGTTGAAGTATCATATGCACCATAACTTGCTATATCAGTTGAATTTGGTTGCATAATTTGAACCACCCCCATATCAGCGCTCTTAATTGTGTTTACTCCTCTATCAGCACTTTTCGCAATTGCTTCTGCTCTCTTTCGTGCATCCAATACAGCTTCTGGTAAAAGGTTAATTCTTTCGTCTGGCAATTTTGTATAATAATATTCGGGAGCATTAGTCTGATAAATAACATCTAATTTAATAAGATCGTTGGCTTTTTGAGATAAATTTTTTATTTTTTCTATATCACTTGAAGTTATCACAACTCTTTGAGATAAATTATATCGAGGATCTTGATCTATTGCCTTATCATAATAATAGTCCTTATACATTGAAACAGGATATATCTCATATTCATCTTCTAAAATATTATTTTCATTCAAAAAATTAATAACTTTCTTTTCATCTTCTTGCATAAATGCATATCCTTTTTTTAATTCGCTCTCAGTTACGGTTCTGAAAAAACTTGAATTAAGTTTTGCTAAATCTGATTTTACAATTTTAGTAGAAGATCCAGTGACAACAAGTGTGTTATCTAAATTTTGAATTTTGAATAAATTATTAGAATAAATTAATACAGAAATTATTAAAGAAAAAGCTATTATTAAAGAACTGATTACAATGTTTGATTTTTCCATTTTTTTTATTATATTATTTTTATCTTTCTAAATTCTAACAAAATAAGTGTTCTTATGCAAATTAATCTAAAGAATAATTTTTTTTAAGTTCAGGAATAATGATGTTTTTAATATTTTTTTCTATAGACGATTTGAATAACATACACTCCTGCTCCTCTCCATGATTAATAAAAACTTTTTGAGGATTACTTCTTAAAACCCATTCTTTAAGTTTAAACGAGTCAGCGTGAGAAGAAAAAGAAGAAATTTTTCTAATTTTAGCATTAATAGTGACCTTTTTTTCATCAATAAGAATAGGTTCTTTATTTTCTAGTTTTCTTCCTATAGTACCTTCTGCTTGGTAAGAATTAAGCAATATTATATTATTTTTATCTGCTCCATAGTTTTTTAAATAAAAAGGCATTTTCCCTCCAGAACACATTCCAGATCCTGCAAGAATTACTTTAGGAGAAGCATTTTTTAATATTTGTTTAGTATTTTTACTTTTTTTAAAACCAGCAAAATCAAAAATATCATCACCAGAATTAATTAATGTTATGCATTCATTATCAAATATATCTATATATTTTTCATAAATCTGAGTAGCTCTAATTGCTAAAGGACTATCTAAAAATACATTCACAAAAGGTATTTTTTTATTTTCTATCATTTTATTAATTTCAAATAATAACTCTTGTGTTCTTTCTATACTAAAACTAGGTATTAAAAGCACTGATTTACTATCAATTACTTCTTGTATATTTTTAAATAGTTCTAAAACACCCTCTTCTCTGCTTGCATGAATCTTTCCTCCATATGTTGCCTCTACAACAACTATGTCCGCAGAATCAATAAAGTCAGTATCTTTAACAATTGGTGCATTATGATTACCTAAATCGCCAGAGAAAACTATTTTTTTATTCTCTACAAAAACTTCAAATATCGTAGATCCTAAAATATGACCAGCGTCCTTTAATCTAATAACTATACTTCCTACCTTTATTTCATCAGAATAATCAAAACATTCAAACAACTTAACTGTATTCAAAACATCGTTAAAATTAAATATTGGAGTTCTTTGATCTTTCTCAAAAATACGAGCGGAATCATATAAAATAATTTCTGCAAGATCTCTTGTTGCGCTTGTTGCAAAAATTCTCCCTCTAAAACCGTGTTTATATAGTTTGGGAAGTCTTCCAGAATGATCTAGATGACCATGAGTTAATAGCACAAAATCTATTTCTTTTGGATTAAAATTAAACTCTTCAAAGTTTTTTTCATACGAATTTAATCCTTGAAACATTCCACAATCAACTAAAAATTTTGTATTTTTAATTTCAATTAAAATACATGAACCAGTAACTTCTTTACACGCGCCTAAAAAAGATATTTTCATAATTAAATTATAACAAGTGTTGAAAGAAATGCAATAAAAAGATATATTATATGTATGAAATTATTTATTTTACCATTCGATCATAGGTCATCATTTTTAAAAATTTTAGAAAAACCAACTAAAAATAAAGTTATCGAATTGAAAAAAATTATATTTACTGGTTTTTTAAATGTTTACAATCAATATAAAAGAAAAAACGAATTAGCTATTTTAGTTGATGAAAAATATGGAAAAGAAATAATAGAAATCGCTAAAGGAAAAAATATAAAAATATGTCTTCCAATTGAAAAAAGTGGTAAAAATATTTTGCAACTAGAATATAAAGATTTAAACGAAGTTAAAAAAATAAATCCAGATTATATTAAAGTACTTATAAGGTATAATCCCTCAAATATAAAGATAAATGAAAAACAGATTATTGTTTTAAAACAAATTAATGATTTCTGTTTAAAAAATAATTACAAAATAATATTAGAATTATTAGTTCCTCCAACAGAAAATGATCTCAAATTAACTAAAAATTATGATAGATATTTAAGATTAGATAGAACGTGTCAGGCCATAAATGAAATTCAAGAACATATACAAGTAAGCATTTGGAAGCTAGAAGGTTTTAATGAAAATGGCTGGAAAGAAATTAATAAGATAATAGAAAATAATTCAAAAATTATATTTTTAGGAAGAGGTGAATCAAAAATAAAAGTAAAAAACTGGCTAGTTCAATCAAAAAATATAAAAAATATTATTGGATTTGCAATCGGTAGAACAATATTTTTAGAAACAATTAAAAAATATTCCGAAGGTTTAATTGATAAAGAAAAAGCCTCTGAAGAAATTTCAAATAATTTCAAATATTTTATTAATCTTTGGGATAAATAATTATCTGCCCTTTCTTAATTTCATTTTCTAAACTACTTGATGAAATAGAAGCTAACCAATTTAAAATGCTTTCGGATTCTTTTACAATTACTGGCTGAGCTTTTTCTTCTTCTATCACAAAAAGATTATAAATTTGTTCATTTTTTTTGAGTTCAAGTCCAACCATGATTCCTTGCTGAGTTTCTTTAGAAAAATATTGATCAAAAATAAAGTTACCTAAAGAATAAAATATTAATTTATTATTATACTTTTCAATATTTTGAATAACATGAGGATGCCCTCCTATAATCAAATCTGCCCCTGCATCAATTATTGAATGCGCAAGGTTAATTTGGCTTTGAGAAGCATTGTGAACATACTCATCTCCCCAGTGCATTAAAACAACTAAAAACTTTTCTTTGTCTAATTTTTTAATATTAGAGATAATTTCTTCGTTAGAACAATTAAAAGGAAATGTTGTATTAACAGCATAAAAAATAATGTCATCCTTTATAACGATATCATTGAGTGAACACCCATGAGGTTCTCCTACATAATCAATATCGTTATCTTTTAAAAATGTCTTGGTTTCTTCTAATCCAGCACTCCCTCTGTTTGAAGTATGGTTATTTGCAAGAGAAAGGATTTGAAAATTATTATCTTTAAACGCTTTTGTGTTTCTTTTGTCAAAGTTGAATGACATTGAGTGAGTGGAAATAAAAGTCATATTATTAACAATAGGTCCTTCCAAATTTCCAACAAGTGTACCAGAATAATTTAAATATTTTTTAATTTTTTCAAAAGGATAATTAAAATTATTATTTTGCTTTATTAAAAGGTTAACACCCCTATCAAACATCATGTCTCCCACAAATGATATTTTATCACTTTTATTAATGCTATTTCCTTTACTTTTAAAATACAAATTGTTATTTAAAAATTCATATTTATCTTTGCCACATTTTTTTGAGAAGTAATAAACTCCATAAAAACACAATGGACAATCCACTTTTAATTTATCTATATTATCAATATTATCTATAATATTATTGTTGAAAAATTCATATTCTGTAAAATTAAATTGCGTATATAATACATGATTTTCACAGCTTAAACTGTTTAAAAACTTTTCTAAATCATTTTTATTCTCATTAATAATTACAGGAATTGTGTTCTTCACCTTTAAAGAACTTAAATCTTTTTCGATAAAACAATCTTCTTTTTTAAAATCATTTTTGTAATGTACGGTAAATTGATCGGAACCTTTTAATAATAAAATGTTTAAATAATCATTACTTGTTTCTATATCATTTGAAAAAATTATTCCAGAATGTTCAATTTTTTCTTTTGTTAGAAATTCCTCATTTGTTTTATAAAATATTAGAGAAAAAATTAGAATCAATAAAATAAGAATTGCTATTTTCTTAGACATATTTTTCCTCTTAATATTTCTAATTCATTTTCATTTTTAAGTTTAACTAAAATTGATGAGCTTTGACATGATCTTCCCCCGTCAATATAAAAATCTAATTCATCGCCGAAATACTCTTTTGCTTCTTCTATATTTTCTGCAGGTTTTTCACCTTCCTTATTTGCTGAAGTCGCGACAATGGGACCGGTTTCTTTAATTAAATCTATTATTGCCTTTTTATCAGGTAATCTAAAAGCTATAGAATTTAAACCTCTATGAAGATGCTCAAACTTTTTACATGGAAGTATTACACTTACATTTCCAGGCCAAAATTCTTTTAAAATATTAAGACACTGCTCATTTAGATGGATTTCGAAGATATTTGACAAGTCATCAATTGAAGAAATTAAAATAATCATAGGTTTTTTTAAATTTCTTTCTTTAACTTTATAAATTTTTTCAACAATTTCTTCATCTAAAGCAAGGCCAACTATTCCATATATAGTATCTGTTAAAATAACACCTATTTTTTTACTTATTAATGCATTTTTCATTATGTAAAATATATCAAAAAAATCTTGTTTTTTCAAACCAGTCTTATTGAAACATATGCATTATATGTTTATAAATTTATGCAATCTTTTTATGAACATCCTCCACAACTACCACAAGATCCTGAACATCTTTTAGGAGGATTTTTAAATAATTCTTCAATTTCTTTTTCTGTCAAAACTACTCCTGAAGAAACAATTATATTGTTAATAACAACTAACGGGAGATTGTAAAAATCTGTTTTTTCAAAAACAAATTCAATCTCAGCATCTTCAAAATTTTTAGCAACACCTTGAGCTTTTTTAAAAAGATCTTGCGACTCCTTATTACTATTTCCTACAATTAATATTTCCATATTTTTACTATAATAAAACTATTTCAATCTAGCAAGCTTTCTTTGATAACTTATCGCAAAACGATGAGCTTCGTTTCTAATATTAATAAAAAGATTTTTATTTTTTTCTATAAAATCAATCATATCCCTATCTTGACTTCCATATATAAATTCATCCTTTTTTCGATCTTTTCCTTTTGCAATTCCTAAAACAAAAATATTTTTAAACATTTTTTGAGCTAAATTAGCCTGAGGTTTCCCTCCATCAACTAATATAATTTGAGGGGTACTCCATTCATTATGCCCTAACCTTCTTTCAAAAATTTCTCTTAAGCAATCGATATCGCTTTGTTTTTCTATAGTTTTTATTTTGAATTTTCTGTATTCTTTTTTAACCGGACCGTCTAGGTTAAAAACCACCATACTTCCCACCTTATAATCTTTCCCTAAGTTAGAAATGTCATATCCCTCTATTCTTTCAATTTTTATTTTTTCTTTAAAAGAATCTTCTACAAAGCTTTTATTAATAAGTGATGCATCCTGTATTTTTTGAAGCCTCTTTATCTGAAATTTTATTCTATTTGCCTCTTCAAACTTTTCTCCTTTTGAAAAATTTTTCATCTGTTTTTCTAAATTCTTTATAACAGCTTTTTTATTACCATTTAAAAATTGAATGAGCGGTTTTGTTACTCTCTTATCATATTGTTCTTTTGTAATTTCTCCCTTGCAGACTCCTAAACATTTTTTAATTTGATAATCAAAGCATGGACGCTTTTGATTAGGTTCACATTTAGAAATTAAAAACAGAGAATGCAAAATTCTAAGCATTTCAGATGTTTTAATGTTTGGGTATGGTCCAAATATTTTTTTCACCTTTTTCTTATTAAAATCTTTTAATTCGTGCTCTCTTACAGTTTTTAATTTAGGAAAATCCTCCTTTGTTAAATAAATATAAATCCAACTCTTATCATCCTTTCCAGTCACATTATATTTTGGTTTATATTTTTTAATATATTTAGCTTCTAAAATGGCAGCTTCAATAACAGAATCTGTTTCAATTGTTTCAATATTATTAATTTCTTTAATTAAAAGCTCTATTGGTCTTTGAGTTTTTGGACCAGAAAAATAACTTCTTACTCTATTTTTAAGTGAAGTTGCTTTTCCTACATATATAAGTTCCTTATCTTTATAAAAAAGATAAATTCCAGGAACGTCTTTTAGATTCTTAATCATAAAATTTGTTTTAAATATTTTCCCGTATAAGAAATTGTACTCTTTCTTGCAAGATCTTCTGGAGTACCTTCTGCTAAAACCTCTCCTCCAAACTCGCCTCCCTCAGGACCCAAATCAATAACCCAATCAGCCGTTTTAATAAAATCTAAATTATGTTCAATTACAAGAGCCGTATTTCCTTGAGACACTAATCTTTGAATAACATCTATTAATTTTCTAACATCTTCATAGTGAAGTCCTGTTGTTGGCTCATCTAATAAATATAAAGTTTTTGTCGTGCTCTTTTTTGCAAGCTCTTTACTTAACTTAACCCTTTGAGCCTCTCCTCCAGATAAAGTTGTAGCAGATTGTCCTAGTCTTAAGTATCCAAGACCAACCTCGTTTAAAACTTTTAATTTATCATATATTCTAGGAATATCCTTAAAAAATTCTGCTGCTTCAGTTATTGTCATATTTAATACCTCTGCAATATTCTTGCCTTTATAGTGAATCTCTAGAGTCTCTCTATTAAATCTCTTCCCCTTACAAACATCGCAAACAACTTCTACACTTGGAAGAAAATGCATTTCAATTTCAATTAATCCTCTTCCTTCGCAATGCTCACACCTTCCTTGAGGCATATTAAAACTAAATCTTCCCGATTTAAATCCTTTTATTCTAGCTTCAGGAGTTGCTGCAAACAATTCCCTTATTTGATCAAAAACTCTTGTATATGTTGCAGGATTTGACCTTGGAGTTCTTCCAATCGGAGATTGATCAATTTTTATTATTTTATCGATATAATCTAAATTTTTAATCTCTCTCACTTTTTTATCAAAATTTTGCAATCTTAATTTTTTATTTACAGCGTATTTATAAATAACATCGTTCATTAAGGTTGATTTTCCAGAACCTGAAACTCCTGTAAAACACACAAATCTTTGAAGAGGAATTTTAACATCAATATGTTTTAAATTATTTCCGTAGGCATCTTTAACTTCAAGCATTGGATGCATTTTATCTACAAGCCTTCTATTCTTTGGTACTGCTATTTTTAATTCTTTTCTTAAATATTTACCTGTTAAACTTTCCTTAGGATCGCCAATTATTTTTAAATTTGTTTCAGGCTTTTTTAAAAAAAACATGTATTCAAGAGGTCCAGAAAACATAATATTTCCTCCATGTTCTCCCGCAAATGGACCAAAATCAACAATCCAATCAGAAGCAAGTATAGTATCTTCATCATGTTCAACTACAATTATTGTATTGCCAATATCGCATAAGTTTCTAAGAGTATTTACAAGTTTTTCATTATCTCTTTGATGAAGTCCAATTGTTGGTTCGTCTAAAACGTAAAGTGCTCCCACAATTTTAGTACTAACTTGTGAGGCTAACCTAATTCTTTGTGCTTCTCCTCCAGAAAGCGTTCCAGCACGTCTATTTAAATCAATATAATTTAAACCAACATCAAGCATAAACTTGAGACGAGCTTTAATTTCGTTTAAAATAGTTTCTGCAATTTCAAATTCTCTCTCGCTTAATTTAAGATTATTAATAAAATTAAATGCATCATGCATATTTAAACTTACAATATCCCAAATATTTTTTGAATTAATTTTTACGCTAAGCGCATTTTTATTCAATCTTTTTCCTAAACAAACTGGGCACGGATCTTCTGAAAAAATATTTTCAGTTCCAATTCCTTTACAATATTCACAATATCCATAAGGACTATTAAAACTAAAAAGTCTTGGCTCTATTTCAGGAAAACTATAGCCACATTTTGGGCAGGAATAACTTGTACTAAAGATATGTTCTTTTTTATCAATTAAAACTAAACATAATCCATCAGACATATCAATTGCCGTTTCAACTGCTTCATTTAATCTAAAATAAAAATCTTTGTCGAATTTAATATTTTTGAATCTATCTACCACAACTTCAATTGTATGTTTTTTTCCTTTTTCAATAACAATTCTTTCATTTAGTTTTTTAAATTCGCCATCAATTCTTACTTCTAAAAATCCTGATTCATACAAATCTTGAATTAACTGATAATATTCTCCTCTTCTTCCCCTTACAACAGGGAATAAAATTACAGTTTCTTTTTTCTCATTAATTATTTTTTTAACATTGTCCACGATCTCATCCGTCGCCATTTTGTTAATTAATGTTCCACATTCAGGACAATAAGGTTTTCCTATTCTTGCAAATAAAACTCTTAAATAATCATATATTTCTGTAATAGTTGCAACAATAGATCTTGGATTAGAATTATGAGCTTTTTGACTTATAGCAATTGCAGGAGACAAACCTTCAATTTCATCAACATTTGGCTTTTGCATTCCTCCTAAAAACTGCCTTGCATAAGATGAAAGTGATTCTAAATATCTTCTCTGCCCCTCTGCAAAAATTGTATCAAAAGCTAAACTAGATTTTCCAGATCCAGATAAACCTGTAAAAACAATCATTTTATCCCTTGGAAGTTCGAGTGAAACATTTTTCAAATTATGTTCTCTCGCGCCTTTTATAATAATTTTATTTTGCATTTTTTTTGTATTCTTTTTCTAATTCCTTAACCTCATCCCTTAAAATCGCAGCTAACTCAAATTCTAATCTTTCCGCAGCTTCATCCATCTGATTTCTTTTAAACCTTATAATCTCCTTTATATTTCTATCATCACCTAAAAGATCCAGTTTAACAAGTTGTTTCTTTTCTCTACTTTTAGATAAACCAAATTGATCTAATATATTTGATATGTTTTTTTGAATAGTTTTAGGGGTGATATTGTGCTCCTTATTATATTCTAACTGGATTTTTCTCCTTCGATCAGTTTCTTCTACCGCTTTTTTAATTGATTGAGTAACTTCATCCGCATATAAAATTACTCTTCCATTTTCATTTCTTGCAGCTCTACCAATTGTTTGAATTAAACTAGTTTCATTTCTAAGAAACCCCTCCTTATCTGCATCTAATATTGCAACAAGTGACACCTCGGGAATATCTAATCCTTCTCTTATTAAATTAACACCAACTATTACATCTATTAAACCTTTTCTTAAATCTGCAATAATTTCTACTCTCTCAAGCGTTTTAATATCGGAATGTAAATACTTTACTTTAATTTTTTTGTCTTCAAGAAAAGAAGTTAAATCTTCTGCCATTCTTTTTGTTAAAGTTGTGACTAAAGTCTTTTCTCTTTTCTTAACTTGAACTTCAATTTCTTTAATTAAATCATCTATTTGTGATAAATTATTTGATGAAGAAACAATAGGTCTTATATCAATTTGAGGATCAATTAATCCAGTTGGTCTCACTATTTGTTCAGCTATATTATCACTTAAAGATAACTCTTCTTGACCTGGTGTTGCAGAAACATATATAACATTTTTAATTAAATTTTCAAATTCTGAATATTTTAATGGACGATTATCAAAAGCTGAAGGTAGTCTAAAACCATGATCAATTAACGCTGTTTTTCTTGCTCTATCCCCATTATACATTGCTCTTATTTGTGGAAGAGTAACATGAGATTCATCAATAACAATTAAAAAGTTTTTTTCAATTTCTTTAAAATAATCTAAAAGAGTAAAAGGTGGTTCGCCTCTTTTTCTTTTATCAAAATGAGCCGAATAGTTTTCAATTCCTTGACAATATCCAATATTTTCAATCATTTCAAGGTCATAATTCACCCTTCTTTTCAATCTTTCATATTCTACAATTTTTCCTTCTTTTTCAAAATATTTTAATCTTTCGTTTAATTCCTTTCTGATGCTGTATAATGCTGATTCTTTTTCATCTTCGTTAATAATGTAATGAGTAGCGGGAAATATATTAACACTATCTAAATCTCTTATATGATCTCTTGTTAAATAATCTATTAATTCTATTTTTTCTATTTTGTCAGAAATAATAAACCTATAAATTACTTTTTCATTAACAGGCATCACCTCCAAAACTTGTCCTCTTAGACGAAAGGTTCCTCTTTTAAGATCTGTCGTTGTTCTTTCGAAATGAATTTCAATCAACTTCTTTGCAAGTTCACTATGTTTTATATTCTCTCCCTTACTAAATGAAAAAACAATTTTTTCATACTCTTTTGGTGAACCCAAACCATATATAGCAGAAACAGAAGCAACAATAATAACATCTTTTCGTGTAAGTAAAGCCTGAGTTGATGCATGACGCAATCTATCAATTTCATCATTTATTTGAGCTTCTTTTTCAATGTATGTATCACTGCTGACTAAATAACTTTCTGGTTGATAATAATCATAATAACTTACAAAATATTCCACTTTGTTATCAGGAAAAAATTCTCTAAATTCATTACAAAGTTGAGCAGCTAATGTTTTATTGTGAGATATAACTAAGGTTGGTTTTTTAAATTTTTCTATAACATTAGCAATTGTAAAAGTTTTTCCAGAACCTGTTACACCTAAAAGTGTTTGCTTTGTTAAACCTTTTTTTAATCCATTAAAAAGTTCACCAATTGCTTTGGGTTGATCTCCTTTTGGACTAATTTTTGTTTTTAATTTGAATTCCATGCAAACAAAATTTAGCAAAATTATTTATATAAATCAATACAAAAAGAGGGTCACCCCTCTTTTTTTAATTATTTTATTTTATATGTAATAGTCACATTAGAGGTGATGCTATTTTCTCCTGTTTGTATAGAAGGGGCTGATATATCTCCCGCAGCACTATTCATTTGTTTCATTGCAGAGTACTCACGAGCAGGAATAGGTGTATATGTGTCTTCATAAAAACTAATTATTTCTGTTATTGAAACACCCAAATTTTCCCCTAGTTTTTGAGCTTTTGCTTTAGCATTATCAATAGCTTTTTCTCTTGCTTGTTCTTTTAACGATTCGTTATCATCAATAATAAATTGAAGGTTACCAATATCATTAGCTCCTCTTGATGTAGCTCCTGCTATAATATTGCCAATAATATCTAAATTTCTAACTTTAACAGTTAAACTTTGCCTAACTTCATATGACGCTAAGTAACGGTTTTTATAATCATTCGTATATTCATATCTTGGATTAATATTATACGAACTTGTTTTAATATCTTTATCCTCTATTCCACTTTCCATTAAGAAGCTTATGATTGTGTTTATTTTTTCATTATTTTGACTACTTGCAACACTAAGATCTTTTTTTTCAGAAAGAACCGTTAATGTTATTTGAGCAACATCCGGTTTAGCGCTAATTTCAGCAAAGCCAGTAACTGAAATTGTATTATCTTGTGTTTTATCCTTACCCAAATCAAACATCAAAAAAGCTAAAAAAATAACTAATATAGCGATTAAAATATTTACTAAGTTTTTAAAAGTTTTATTACAAAATAGGTTTTCTTTTTCCATATTATTTATTTTATTTATTATTTAAATCAAATTCTAATAAATCATCATAAGGGCCATAAATTTCATCCCCTATTTTGACATAATATTTATCATCTTTAATATATGAAAACCCTAAACTTTCATCATAAAATTCAATTGTTGGTTTTTGTGTGTATGGCCCAACTGCCTTACCATTTATATTAACATACCATTTGCCATTATAATTCATTGCAAGACCCCATTCACTTTCATTATGCATAATATATGTTTCGCTATAAGGACCATATTCTTTTTCATTTATAAAAATTATTTCTTTTTGTTCATTATTTTTATATCTAGCAATGGTAGTGTTTCCAACTGTTACATTTTCTGTGAGTACTAATTCAGGAACTTCTTCCTCTTCTACCTCTTTTCCATCATCTTCTTCTACAATATCATTATTCTCCGGAATAACCTCTTCTGTAGTTTCAGACACTTCCTCATTTTGAGGAATTACACATATAATATTATTTCTATCGCATGCTGAAGTCTCAAGAGTGCCTATAAAATTATTATCTATACATGAAGAAATATTATTTTCGCCATGGAATAAAGTGAGACAATATGTTTGCGATAAGGGATTTATATTACTTATGATATTAACTGCTCCCATAGCTTTAAGCTTGTTAACACTGTTTAAAAAGCCCTCATCATCATATAAATATTCGTACCCTCCTTTACTTATTTTTACATTTTCAATTATATTTTTTAAATTAAAAAGTTCAGAATCTATGGTTTCCTTTGTTTGGGGAACATTCTCCTGCCCGGTTTTATTCTCACCCTCAGATGGGTTCCCAGAAATTATTAATCCAATAATAAAAGTAATTCCTATTAATGCAAATAAAATTACTAATAAAACTATGATTAATTTTTTGTCCATATTTATTTTTATTTAACTAAAGTTTTTGCTTTATTATCTTGATTAACCTCTTTTTCAATACAGTTATAGCCTTTATCATGCTTCCATGTATTGTCGTAATAACTTCTTACTTTTTGTAAATTAGAAGAACTAAATTCTGTACACAATTTAAATCTCTCGCTATCAATAATTTCATATACATATTCCTTATCATTTGTGGGGTTTCTAATGCT
This sequence comes from Candidatus Pacearchaeota archaeon, assembly GCA_035362415.1. Classification (GTDB taxonomy): domain Bacteria; phylum Patescibacteriota; class Minisyncoccia; order Minisyncoccales; family Minisyncoccaceae; genus JAAZMU01. Next base: position 5,122 of record DAOSDM010000007.1, on the reverse strand, counting down.
TAATGGTAAACCTTCTTTATTTTTTTGAAGTTCCTTTAAGTCTTGAGGCATTTTTTCATGCTTGTAATAATATTCATCTATCGAGTACCTTAAATTTTCAAAATCTTGTAATATTTTTTCATCTATTTTTCGATTACGAGCCTCTGTAGGAGATTCAATCATGAAAAAAGACGAGACAAGTCCTACGATGATTAAAAATAATGAAATAGTAAAAAATATTTTGTTTACTTTACTGGTTTGAAATTCTTTTCTTTTTATATCATAAAAATAGAATCCAAAAATTAAAGCTGCTATAAATAAAACTGTTAAGGCTTTTAGAATAAAATTAATTGTAAGCGCTCCATCTAAAAAGTTGTTTAAAATTTGAATTAAAGAGCCTATTACAACAACGCTAGAAATAAATAATATAAAATATGTAAGCCATCTCCTAACTTCCGAGTCTTTTTTAAGCTCCCCCGTTCTTAAATTTAAATAAATCCTATTCATAATAAAATAAAAAATAGGGGTTGCGATCAATAAACCAGAAATCGCAGACTTTAAAGAAGAATTATTATAATAATAGATTGTTTTTGCGATATCTGGAAAAAATTTGTTTATTAATTCAAAAATAACATTTCCAAAAGATAACGACACTATAAAAAGTGTTACAAGTGATAGCATATAGTAAAATGCAAATTTTGCCGAATTCATATTATAATAATATCATATAGAAAAAAACATTCAAGAAGCTTTTTTGTAAATTTCCATTTGACATTTTTGACAATTAAATTTTAGTAAGAATTTTTGTCCTTTTTCATTAATTAAATAAATAGGCTCTTTTAAATCTTTTTTACCACAAAACCCTAAATAATATTTCAAACAATGTTTTGTTGTCATTAGCTTATCAGCTTCCTTAATTTCGAACGCAGGTTTGATATCTAAAACACCATGCTTAACATAGAAATTATATGCTTTCTGATTTGAAACATTATATTCATGGGAAAGTTTATCTATATAAAACTTTGTATTATTTGATTTATTTATTTGTTTTTCTTCTCTTTTATAATTTTTTATAAGATCATTGCTTAATTTTTCCACCAACTCTCTTCTTATATTATTCAAAATAGAAGGATTGATAAACAAAGGATTTTTATAAAAATCAATTTTTATTTCTTTTAAATAAAAATCCGTATTTCCTAATTTTGAAAACTGATTTTTAAAAATTTCCATTACATTTTCTTTATTTTGAGCATATTCTTTTTTAATTTCAAATTCTTTGGAAATAAAATTATTAGAATCAACTTTTAATGTAACAAAAATTCCTTTTTGAGTTTCTTTTAATAAAACTTTGAGACCTATTTTCCTTTGAATAATATCTTTAGACTTTATAAGTTTATCAAATTTTATATCAAAATTTCTATAAATCTTACTTCCTTTTATTAAACCTTGTTCCAAATTTAAAAATATCTTATCTTTGTCTATTTTAATAACATTACTTCCTTTTAAGTTATTTTTTTCATCAAAAAAACATAATCCATCACCTAAACTAAAATCATGTTTTCTATCAAGGATAAAATAATTATTTATTTTTTCTTTAACTAAACCCATATATTTACCAATAGATTTAGGGCTATTAATAGCTAGAATGTCTTTTTGTCTCCCTTCGAAAAAATAAGTAGTAAATGATCTATTAAAAGTCTTTTCTAGGTCTACATTTATTTTTGAAAAAACTTTTCCTCGTGAACTTCTTTTAATATCTTTTCTTTTCTTTATAATTTCATCTAATTTTTTCCTATAAAAATAAGTAACGTTTGAAACATAATCTATATCTTTAAGTCTGCCCTCAATTTTAAAAGAGGTTATTCCTGCGTCTATTAACTCCTCTAATTTGTTTGATAAATTGAAGTCTTTTAAAGATAATAAATATTTATCTTTAATTAATATTTTTCCTTCCGAATCAATAAGCGTATAAGGCAAGCGACAAGGTTGTATGCACTCACCCCTATTGCTACTTTTTTTAGCAAGATATTGACTCATATAACATCTACCACTGTAGCTTACACAAAGCGCTCCATGTACAAAAAACTCAAGTTCTATATTTGTATTATTTCCAATTTCTTTAATTTCCTTTAAAGATAATTCTCTACCCAAAATAACTCTCTTAAAGCCAACCTCTTTTAAAAATTTAATTTGAAGAAGGTCAATATTATTCATTTGAGTGCTAGCTATTACAGGAATATTATGCAAATCAAGACTTAAAATACCAAAGTCTTGAATAATTATTGCATCCACCTTAAAAGAATAGAGTTTATCAATTATTTCTTGCGCTTCCTTAAATTCTTTATCATATAAGATTGTATTTAAAACAACATATACCTTAACATTAAATTTATGAGCATAATTAATTAGATTTTCAACATCTTCCAAATTATTTGAAGCATTTACTCTAGCGCCAAATTTGTTAACACCTATATAAACTGCATCTGCCCCTGCATTAATAGCTGCTATTCCGTTTTGTAAATTTTTAGCTGGTGCTAATAGTTCAATCATATAATAACTTTTATCACATAAAAATAAGTGTTTCAATGCCTATTTTCTTTTTTATAAAATAGTTATACAATAATTCTGTTAATAATAAATTTAAAAAAATGTCGCCCCAACAAAATAATTCAAACCTTATTTCTCAAAAAGATTTTGATAAAATAAAAGATTTTTCAAAAGATAAGCAAACTCCTTTTTTAATAATTAATAAAAAAAAGATAGGAAAAAAGTATGATGAACTTCAAAAAAATTTACCATACGCAAAAATATACTACGCAGTAAAAGCAAATCCAAATGATGAAGTAATTAAACTTTTGGACAAAAAAGGATCAAATTTTGACATAGCTACTATTTTTGAAATGGAGCAATTACTAAGACTTGGTATTTCCACAGATAGAATGAGCTTTGGTAATACTATAAAAAAAGAAACTGATATTGCTTATGCTTACAAAAAAGGTATAAGACTTTTTGCAACTGATTCTGAAAGCGATTTAAACAAAATATCGCGTCAGGCGCCAGGCTCAAAAGTCTTTTTTAGATTACTTTGCGATGGTAATGGAGCTGATTGGCCATTATCCAGAAAATTTGGAGCCTATCCAGACATGATTTTCAGATTAGCTTTAAAAGCTAAAAAATTAAATTTAACTCCTTATGGATTATCTTTCCACGTAGGATCTCAGCAAAGAGATATAGGACAGTGGGATAATGCTATTGCTCAGTGCAAATATCTATTTGATTCATTGGCTGATGCTGATATCGATCTTAAATTAATTAATATAGGTGGTGGATTTCCATCAAACTATCTTGAACCAACACAAGATATTTCTATTTATGCAAAAGAAGTTACTAGATTTTTAGAAGAAGACTTTGGAGATAAATTTCCAGAAATAATAATTGAACCAGGAAGATCTCTTGTTGCTGATTCAGGGATATTAATTACAGAAATAATTATGATTTCTTCAAAAAGCACAACAACAAATTATGATTGGGTTTATACAGATGTAGGAAAATTTGGAGGATTGATTGAAACAATTGATGAAGCGATTAAATACCCTATTTTAAGCGGTGATTTAGATCACAAAAATAACACAAAAGAAGTAATCTTGGCTGGCCCAACATGTGATAGTATGGATATATTATATGAAAATTATAAATATAAATTAAATAAAAACATTCAAGAGGGAGATAAACTTTATTTTTTAACAACAGGAGCTTATACTGCAAGTTATAGTTCTATTTACTTTAATGGATTCCCACCCTTAAAAGTTTATGTAATTTAGTTAAAATTTTATTGGTTTTTTCTTTTCACCAATCATTTTCATTTCTCCTTCAACTAAAAATCCATAATCACCATCAAGAATAATCTCTACTCCGGGTTCTACTAGTAAAGTCACATTTTCGGGAATAAAAATATTTCCAGTAATTATATATGGACTTTTTTCGATTTCCCAAATAGTATCTTTTTCTATAATTCCATTAACAAAAGTTTTTTTAACAGAAATACTTTCTTCTTCTTTAGAAGAAAAATTATTATCTTTATCATTAATTAATTCAACCCAAGTCGTTTCGAAATAATCAGTAGAACCTAGTCCTGGAATCGTAATAATTGACTCTTCATCAATTTTTGTATCTTTCTTTTTTACAGCTTCCACCCTAACATCAGCATATCCTGGCTTACCATCTTTAACCCCAGGAACAACTACCGCATCAAGTGATTTATATACAAGCCCATCTGTTTTAGATAATAACTTAGTATCTTTTTTTAAGGGCAAAGATTCTCCCGAAGGATGTCCATTATATATTCTTATTGTTTTATTAATTTTCTCCGATACTAACGAAGCCTCATTATTTTTAAAATTTATTTTTTCTAAAATTTGTGCAAAAAGATCCTTTTTTTCATTAAAAAGATAAAAAAATAAAATACAAACAATTATTAAAATGAATTTATTTTTAAAAGACATATAGAAAGGTCACACAAAAATAAAGTATACACTTTTTTTAAAAAAGGTATAGTTGACAAGTATTGTAAAAGTTTTTTAAATAACTTATAATTATTTTAGTAATAATTAAATAAAAAAAACATGAAAATAAATTGGAACAAGCCTAATCGTTATTCAATGATATTAGCAATCGTTATTTATGTTGCTACGTTTGGCATAGCTTTTTATTTAGGTCAACTTTGGGGATCTGCAAATGCTATTCTTGAGCAATCACCATTAGCTGAACAGCAAAGTTTAAATAATAATGTTATAAACTCAGCAACTTTTGTTTGTGATGAAGATAAATACATTAATGCTATTTTTTTCAGCAATAAAGTTGAACTATCTTTAAGTGATGGTAGAAATTTAATTCTTTCTCAAGCCATTTCAGCCTCTGGTGCCCGCTATGCAAACGAAAACGAAACTATTATTTTTTGGAACAAGGGAGATAGCGCATTTATTGAAGAAAATGCTATACACAGTTACAATAATTGTTTTGTAAAAATTCTATAAAATCAATTAAAATTAATATTAAGAAGTGGGGATATTTCCTCATTTTCTTTTTTAATTACTGAGTTCAAGAAACTATCGCAAAAGTATATAATAAAAATATAAATTAAGAT
>DAOSDM010000006.1:0-37797 GCA_035362415.1 Candidatus Pacearchaeota archaeon | reverse complement strand
TAGAGATCATTATTACTCCTGCTAGTATTCCTATTATTACTATAACAACAAGAAGCTCGATTAAGGTAAAGGATTTTTGTTTCATCATATTATGCATATTATAATGCATTTAAAATCTCCTGTAAAGAAAAAACCAGGGACATTCCCTGGCTTTTGTATATTATCTTTTTGACCATCTTGGAGCCTTCCTTGCACGTTTTAATCCTGGCTTCTTTCTTTCCTTCATTCTTGAGTCTCTTGTTAATAGACCTTCTTTCCTTAATCTTTTTTTATAGGTTTCATCTAATTTAATAAGTGCTCTTGAAATACCATGTCTTACTGCTTCTGCTTGAGAATCAACTCCACCCCCTTTAACCATAACTGATATATCGAATTTATCAGCAATCTTCATTTTATCAAGTGCCTCCCTTACTTTAGATTGCATAGCTTCTACTTGGAAATAATCTCTATAATCCTTATCATTTACAATGATTTGGTTTTTTCCATTTTGATATAGTCTAATTCTTGCAATAGCAGTCTTTCTTCTTCCAATTGAATTAAGATATTTTCCAGAAAAAGCTTCTTTTATCTTTATTTTTTTTGGAGCTTCTTCTTTAACCTCTACTTTCTTAGGAGCAGCTGTCTTTTTTGCTACCACCTTCTTAACTGTTTTCTTTGGAGCAACAGCCTTTTTAGCAGCAGGTTTTTTGGCAGTAGTTTTCTTTACTTCTTTTTTTGTTGTTTTATCTTCTTTTGCCATTGCTTTATTTCTCAAATTTTAATCTTTTAATTTGCTGATCTCTCATCTTATTCTTTGGAAGCATTCTATAAACAGCTAATCTTAAAAGTTCTTTTCCACCATCCTTTTCAAAAACTCTTTTCATAGGAATAAATTCTTCACTTCCAATGTATCCTGTGTGTTTAAAATATGTTGTAGTCAAAAGCTTATTTCCCGTAAGCTTAACTTCGCTAATATTTTTTATTATAACAACATTGCCTGAATCTTTATTAGGCATGAAATCAGGTTTATTCTTTCCGCGCAAGAGCGAAACAATCTCTGTTGCAAGTCTTCCTAATGCTTTGTCTTTTGCATCTAATGTATAAGTTTCCATAATTTTATACTAATTCAATTATTGCCATTTTTGCTCCATCTGATTTTCTAATTCCAAGTTTAACAACCCTTGTGTACCCTCCTTGTCTTTCGATATATTTTGGAGCAATGTCATCTACTAATTTCTTAACAATATTCAAAGAAAAGTTTTTTAAAAGAAATCTTCTAGCTGCTAAATCACCTTTTTTAGCTCTTGTTATCTTCTTTTCAATAAAAGGAGATAATTCTTTTGCTTTTGCGTGAGTTGTTTTAATTTTACCATGCAAAACAAGTGAAGATGCTAATGTATTTAAAAGCGCCTTTCTTTGACCTATTTCTCTATGTAATTTTCTTCCTTTCTTTAAATTATTCATATTACCCTTTTAAATTTAAATTTAAGCTTTCTAAAACCTTTTTAATTTCTTTAACACCCTTTTTGCCAACACCTTTTATTGCTACCAATTCTTCTTCTGTTTTAGATGTTAAGTCTGTAACTGTCTCAAAATCATTTTCTGTTAAAGCATTAATAGCTTTGTCTGAAATATCCATGTCTTTTATCTTTAAAACACTTTCTTTTGTTTTCTTAGTTGTTTTTTTAACTTCTTTAGAATTACCAGCTTGAGTTAGCTCATTTTCTAAGAATTGAAAATGGGAATTTAATATTTTAATAGATTCAAGTAATGCATCTTCAGGCTTTACTGTACCATCTGTTTCAACTTCGAAAACTAATTTATCATAATCTGTTCTTTCTCCCACACGAACATTTTCAACTTTGTAATTTATTTTTTTAATCGGAGTAAAAATCTTGTCTAAAGACATTACACCAATTTCCTTTTTTCCTTTATCACTATCATCTAAAAGTTTGTAACCAAATCCTTTTTCAATAGTAACCTCAATTTCAATTTCAGATTTTTTGTCAGTTAATGTTGCTATATACTGATCTTTATTAGCTAATTCAATTTCCGAAGATAATTCAAAATCTTTTCCAGTTACTTCTTTTTCACCTTTTACTTTTAATATAGCCTTTTGTGGTTCGTCTGAATGAGATTTAAATCTTAACTGCTTTAAATTAAGTAAAATGTGTAAAACATCCTCTTTAACTCCTGGAAGTGTTGTAAACTCATGTGAAACGTCCTTAATTTTAACAGTAGAAACAGCTGCTCCCTCGAGAGAAGATAAAGCAACTCTTCTTAAAGCATTTCCAATTGTAATTCCATATCCAGGATAAAAAGGTTCTATTTCAAAAATACCATAATTATCACTAATGTTAGTCTTTTTAATTGTAGTAGGTAGTGAAATCATATTTTCTTTTATGTTTTTTATCTTGAATAATGTTCAAAAACTGCTGATAATTCACCGGCTAATTGAACATCATCAATTTTTGGATATTTTTTAATCTCTGCCTCAAGAGTTTTCTTATCCATTGAAAGCCATGTTGGTAATTGAATTTTTTTAACTCTTTCTTCAATATTTTTAAAAATAGCTTTTTCTCTTGATCCTTTTCTAATTGATATTTTGTCACCAACTTTAAGTTGTCTTGAAGGAATGTCTGTTCTTGAACCATTAACAAGAAAATGTCCATGTGTTACCATTTGTCTTGCTTCTCCTCTTGATTTAGCAAGTCCTAGTCTGAAAATAATATTATCTAATCTTGTTTCAATACTTTTTACAAAAGCTGATGGCACATCCTCTACTAATTTAGTTCCTGTATCTAAAAGAACACTAACATAACCCTTAAATTCTTTTTCGGTTAAATTGTATGATCTTTTGATCTTCTGTTTTTCACGAAGTTCTCTACCATATTCAGATAGTCCTGCCTTTCTTCTCTTTGGCTTTTGTCCTGGAGCGTAAGGTCTTTTAATTAAAGAACATTTAACCCCTGAACATCTGTCTCCTCTTAAAAACAGTTTATCACCTACTCTTCTACAAATTTTACATTTAGATTGCTTAATCATATCTCTTTATTATAATCTTCTTGGTCTTCTTTGACGACAACCATTATGTGGAATCGGTGTTGTGTCTTTAATTGATAATATTTCGAATCCTTGATTTGCTATTGATCTTACAGCTGATTCTCTTCCTGACCCAACTCCTTTAACAAATACTCTTACTTTTTTAATTCCCATCTTTTCTGCAATTTGACCCAAAGCTTCAGCTACTTTTGAAGCAGCAAAAGGAGTTGATTTTTTACTTCCTTTAAAACCAAGCCTTCCAGCTGATCTTGAATCCAAAACATTACCAAATTGATCTGTTAATGTGATAATAGTATTGTTGTATGTACTATAAATATATAGCGCACCTTCTCTCGAAGCTTTTTTAGAAACAGATTTCTCAGATTCATTTTCAAGAACCTTTTCTAGAGCTTCCCCTTCCTTAATCATTTCTTCTTTTGTTTGTTGTGTTATATGTTTTTTTCCCATAGTATTAATTCTTCAAAAAAAATCATTCATTATTTAGGTGAAGGAGGAGCTTTTCTTCCTGAACCAACTGTTGTTCTTTTATTTCCTCTAACAGTTCTGCTATTAATTCTTGTTGTCTGTCCTCTCACAGGAAGCTTTTTAGAATGTCTAGATCCTCTCCAAGAGCTAATATCTTTAAGTCTCTTGATGTTCATCATTACATCTCTTTTTAAATCTCCCTCAACTAAGTATTTAGCTTCTACTACTTCCTTAATCTTGTTAAGTTCATCCTGTGTTAGATCTTTTGCTTTTTTATCTAAAGAAATATTAGCTTCTTCTAAAATTTTTCTAGATAAAATCCTCCCTACTCCGTAAACATAGGTTAATGCAAATTCAATTTTTTTATCGTCTGGAATGTGTACTCCTAAAACTCTAGGCATAAATGTATTTAATTCTTATCCTTGTCTTTGTTTATGTTTAGGATTTGATGAACAAATCACATAAACACGTCCTTTTCTACGGACGATTTTACAACTATTACAAATTTTCTTAACAGAAGCTTTTACTTTCATTTTTTTCTAAAAATTATTCTTCCTCTTTTATTATCATACGGAGTCATTTCAACTACTACTTTATCCCCTGGAAGTATTCTAATTCTATTTACTCTTAATTTTCCAGCCAAGTGTCCCAAAACCTCATCTCCCTCATTTAATTTAACCCTAAAAAAACCATTAGGAAGACTTTCTGTTATAACGCCGTCTTTTTTAAATTTTTGTTCGTTTTTCGCCATATATAATCACGATATTTGAAAGGATAACAAAAAAAATCCGTTTGGTCAAGTGGTCCTAGCCAAATTTAATTTATATCCTTAGCTAAAACAATAGCATTATCCAAGTCTTTTTTCAAGAGCATGCATTATTGTTCAAACTCTATTTGTATATTTATATTTTCCTTATTGGAAGGAAGTTTGTTTTTCCAAAATAAAGATGCAAAAACATCCACACTCTTTATTTCAGGGATGTTTTTAAGTATATTTTTACAATCCTCAATTTCTTGTCCTTTAACATCATTGATTAAAAGAACCTTACTTATTTCTGAATAAGTTTTTGCATTTACTTTTAATAAAAGTGTATTTTTTTCTGAGTCATTTTCTGGTATCACAAATTCTTTAAGTAAACTGTCTGGAACAATAGATCTATTTTCTTGTGATAATAGTAATTTATTCTCTATATATTTATCAACATCTGATTTTCTAAAAATTAACACTCTTGTTGTAATAGTTGCTTCTATTTTAAAATTAGAAACCTTATCTCCCTTACTTCCTAAAACAATGAATTTATCAAATTGTTGCTCAAACCAATTATCGGAATAAATATATGTTCCTACTGCCTCTGAATTACTTATTAAAGATTGTTTTGCAAGCTCTAAATACTTTTCCTCAAACAAATCTTTTGCTTTATCAATATCTTTTTCTGTAATTATTCTTTGCTCTGACACTGATCCTCCTTCAATTTTTTGGCCTTCCTTTATTTCACCCCAAATAGTAGTGTAATAATCTGTATTTTTTAATCCAGGAATCGAAAATGTTGCTGATGTAAGATTATAACGATCTCCAGCCTCATCAGCAATAACGGGTACTTCTATACATCCAGGATTGTTTCCGTTTTTTGCCGGAATTGTAAATGCTTCAGTCGCTCTATATGTTAATTCACCTTCTGCTGATAAAAATCTTGTATCCTTAATAAGCTTTAATGGTTTTAAATTAGAATGTTCATTGCAAACAGTAATTTTACCCTGAGCTTTTGTTGCTGATTCATCGGATCCAGTAGCCTCATATGTGTCTTCAAAGTTTAATTTCTCTTCAAAATATTCACCTGGCAATATATTTTTTTCATAATTAATTTCTGTTTCACCAGCCACTACTTGTATTGTTTCTTCGAAATTAACATCTTTTAGTACGGGATAAATAACAATATTCCCTTTTCCTTCTATAAAAAAGGCCGTACCTAATCCTATAATTATAAATAATAAAATTGATGCAAATATTTTAGGAAACTTTTTTTGTGTTTTTTGTTCTTCTTTTTTTACAATCCTTACAGTATCATTTTTATTTGTATTTGGAGATATAATATCTATAATTTTTACCATAAATTTAATAAATTAATACTGCTTTTATTCTTCTTATATTAGCGCCAGAACTAGATTCTTTTAAGATTTTAAATTTACCTAGTTCTTTTGAAAAGCTAACATGTGGCCCTGCACATATTTCTTTTGAATAAATCTCATCATTGTTTTGATTAATTATTGTATAAACATTAACATTTTCAGGATATTTTTCTTTAAAAAATGCTAAGGCGCCTGAATTTAAAGCTTCGTTTAAAGATTTCACTTCTTTTTTTACTACAAAGCCTTGCTCAATTCTTTCATTTATAATATCCTCTATTTTTTTAATTTGCACATCAGTTAATTTTTCTCCATGTGAAAAATCAAATCTTAATCTTTCACTATCAATATTTGATCCCATCTGCTTAACATGGTCACCCAAAACTTCACGAAGTGCTTGATGTAATAAATGAGTGGCCGTATGAAGCTTGGCCTCATACTCTCCAGCATTTATTCCTACTCCACCAAATCTTTTTTCTGCACCAGCTCTCGAAATTTCTTGATGTTTTTTAAGTTCTTGTTTAAACCCTTCTTCGTCTATTTGAATACCTTTTTTATCTGCCTCCTCTTTGATCATTTCTATTGGAAAACCAAAGGTTTGATAAATAAAAAAAGCATCTTTAGCACTAATTTCAGTTAATTTATCTAATTCTTTTAATCCTTTTTCTAAACTTTTTTCAAACTTATTTCTCTCTCCTTTAAAAACATTTAAAATAATTTCTTTATTTCGCTCAAGCTCATTATATACATCCTTATACTTATTTATTATAACAGAAATTAAATTTTCTGTATAATTCAAATCAAGCTCAATTAATCTTGAATACCTCACAATTCTTCTAAGAAGCCTTCTTAATATATATCCCCTATCACTATTTGAAGGTAAAATGCCTTCAGCTATTAAAAAAGATGATCCTCTTAAATGATCTGCAACAATTCTATAAGCCTGTTTATCGCCCTCATATTTAACCTTTGAATATTTTTCTATTTCTTTAATTAGCTCTTCGAATAAATCTGTTTCATAGGCTGAACTTTTACCTTGAAGTATAGATAAAAGTCTTTCAAAACCAATACCAGTATCAATATTAGTTTGATTAAGTTTTACATAATCGCCTTCTTTATTTTTATAATATTCCATGAAAACTAAATTCCATATCTCTACAAATCTCTTACAATTATAACAATTTGGTCCACATAATTCACCACATCCGTATTTTTCACCTCTATCATAATGAATTTCAGAACATGGTCCACATGGTCCAGTTTCTATAACTGGTCCCCAAAAGTTATCTTTTTCATCAAATTCATGTATATGCTGTTCAGGAATCCCATGTTTTTTCCAAATTTCAATTGCTCCCTCATCTCTTGGAGTAATTAAATTACCCTTAAAAACAGTTACGTGTAACCTATTTTTATCTAATCCTAACTTATTAACTAAAAAATCAAGAGCATATTCAATTGCTCCTTCTTTAAAATACCCATTCTCATTTTGTCCAATAGACCAATTCCCAAGCATTTCAAAAAAAGTATGATGAGTATCGTCTCCAATCTCTTCTATATCGCCTGTTCTAAAGCATTTTTGACAAGAACATAAGTGTCTGTTTTGAAAATCAGAAACTACATCTTTTTCTCCTGATAAATAAAGAGAAAATTGCTGCATTCCAGCAGTTGTAAAAAGAACTGTATCATCTTTTGGAATAAGAGAAGATGAAGGAATAGTTTTATGACCCTTTTCCTTAAAATAATCTAAAAATGTTTGTCTTAGTTGTTGCGAATTCATAGTAATTATAATATAACTAATTCTCATATTTTGGTCAACAAAAAAATCCTTAGATTAAATCTAAGGAAAATTAACATGGTTGTGAGTCGTCTTTGTCTTCGCTTTTTGATCCCTCAAGATCAACGGTAGTAGGTGGCTCTGGTTTTGTTTTTGAAAGAACGTATTGAGCAAAAATAAACACCACTACAATAGGCACCACAAACATAGTCCCTATTATCATCATGGCATTAGGCCCAATGAGAACCCCTGCCGTTATGATTACAAGAACTGACATGATCGTTGCCTGTATTGCTGCATATAGCGGTCCAGACTTTACGTAGTAGCTGTACAGATAGGCTAGATAGACTAGATATCCGACGAGGAAGACTGCAATGATTACAGCGGCCGTAATAGCCGCAAAAAATGTAAGAATAAACAACAAGATCAGCTGACCCAGGTTTATTCCAATACCTACTTCAATTGGCTCAACCATTTCTATCTCCTCTGAGTAATAATGTTTTGCAATTATATTATATCATTATTTTTTACTAGTTGCAATAAAAAATCCTTAAAAAAATAAGGATTAAATAGCTGGTGATGCATCACATGTGTTGCTTTTTAAAATAGCTAAAACTGTTGCAATTAGTAAACCAATCGTAAATGTCCAAAAAATTAAAAATATACTAGAACGAACTAATGCTCCTCCCAAAAAATACATAGCTATTAACAAATAAACCAAAAAGTGAGACACGCTAGAACAAATTATCATCATGTTAAACACGCTTCTTTCTGTACGCATAACAATATAAACAATGCGTGTCCATAAAATAGTTACTACAAAGAGAGTCAGTAAAAATAAGAAATAGACAGCTTCGATTAATAATCCAGCCAAATTCAGCATAGTCATTTTACCCTTATTATGATTATATCAATTTAAAAAGGATTTGTACAAATCCCTTTTTAATTTTGTAAGAAAACTTGTAAGTTTTGATACAAACTTCTGTTTTTATTATGTTGCGCGCTCCATACTTTAATAATGTAATCATCTATTTCGAGCAAATATGCTCGATTTGCCAAGTAAAATTTATGATTTGCTCTTTCTATCCATATAGTAATGCTTCCTATCAATCCAATGAATTTCAATAAAGAAGAACAAAATTGTTTATCTTCTTCTCTTTCTACACAACCGTTATCGATAAGATCAAAAACAATTTGTATATGATTTTCAGAATAATCTGTTAAGTCTTGCCAAGTCCCCGTAGTTAAATAATTTTTTGCAAATCTGTTCATGCCTCTATACCGTTTTGAAATCACTTTGAGAATAATTGGTGAAATATTCTCAAACTCTCTCGCATCCATCCGTATTTCCCCTTTTAATATGCCAAAAAAAGTATATTATAATTTATAATTAATTGTCAAATAAAAACACGCCTTTGAAAGGCGTGCTTAAATGTTTTTATTATTTTTTGCGTTTGCTATTACCTTCGCCACTACTTTCCACTTTTTCTCTTATCATTTTTAAAACTCTGCCAGCTTCTTCTCTACCACCAAGACCAAAAGCTAAACCAAAAGCTAATACAAATGTAGCAACTATACCAATCACAATTGAATCAACAATAGTTGGCGCTACATTTAATTGTGATAAAATTGCTAAACTAGCAACTACATAAATAACCCATTTAGTTAATGATCCTAAAAAATTAGCTGAAGCTACACCCATTCTATCAACTGTTGCTTTAACAATTTTTTCCAAAATATCTGCAAGTACAATTGCAACTACTAAAATAATAATAGCAACTATTAAATTAGGAATCCACCAAATGATCTTTCCTAAAAGAACGCTAAAAGATGACCAGTGAAGAATATCTGAAGAAATCATTAAAAAAATGATTACAAAAATCCATTTTGTAATAACTCCAACAAATTGAGAAGGGTCAACTTCTATATCTGCTCTTTTAAAAGCATTTTCCCACCCTGTTCTTCTAAAAATATTATTGAATCCAAATTTCCTAAGAATTTCGGATACAAGCCTTCCTATTCCTATAGAAAGAATCCAACCAATGATAAAGACTACAAGAGCTGCCAAAAACATTGGAAGAAAGTTTACAATACTTGCCCATGCTTGCGCAAAAGCAGTTGAAGTAGATGTTGTAACTTCGTATATCATAAATTTTATTTTAAATAATTATTTATTATGATTTGACCTGTAATTATTATACATAAAAAAGAAAAATATGTAAACGTATTTTGAACTCACTTATTACTACTCATTTTCTTAATATTTTCTTTAAATTCAGCCTCAGAAAGCGTTCCTTTTGACAAAAGGGATTCTAATCCTGCAATATAATCCTTTTTTATTTGAAGCGATAACAAAGCACTATTATATATTTTTACATCATCTATCAAACCATCAAACCATAATGGCGTTCCACTGCCTTGTCCAGCAATTCTTAATGGGTTCCCATTAGTTGTTACACTACCAGTTGATGGAATAATAGTCGTTTTTTTAAGTTCTCCATCTACATATATTTTTGTACTTTCTCCCTGTTTTACTGTGAATGCAATAAAGTGCCACCTTCCCGAAATTGGCTTAAAATTAGAATTTACATCTTTTCTAACTCCTTCCACATATGCTACTCCCACAGGGTACCCTTCTGAACTAGCTTGATATATTAAATACCCATTAGTAAAAGGATATGTTCCCACTAAACCACTCCATTCCTTAAGTGTGCCTGCCTTCATCCAAAGAGTAATACTATATTCTCGAGTAGGATGCAAATTAGGCTGACTCAAAATCTCAACATAATCATCCACCCCATCAAATAAGAAACAACCACCGGTAACACATTCAGAAGAAGGTCTTAATTGTGGCAATCCATTTGTTCCATAAAGAGTTCCTGTATTACTTCCCCATTGGTCAGGAGTAGTGTAAGGAGCAGCTGTTCCTATTACTTCATCTAGTGTCCATCTAGATACCATGTTAGCTGCTAGATTGTTTTGTATACTTTCTTCAAATACTTTTGATTTAGCTATACTAGCTTTATCAATTGAAGAAGAAGTAGAGATCATTATTACTCCTGCCAGTATTCCAATGATTACAATTACTACTAATAATTCTATTAATGTAAAAGATTTTTGCTTATTCATTATATAATTAAAATTATATTTTTAATACCTCCTCTTCTCTTCCTTTAAATCTTTTTGATAAGTATAAAAAGACACCAAGTACCATAAATGTTACAATAGGGGCTAAATAAAATGGAACTTCTAATCCAAAAGTTTCAAGTATCATAATAATTCCTAAAAATCCTATAGAATACATTGCACCATTTTTAAGGAATGTTAACTCTGATATTTTATTAATTCCTTTTATCGTTATTTCCCTAATAATAATTGCACCCAATCCATTACCAATTAAGATTAAGGGAATAGACGTAGTAAAAGCAAAAGCACCAACTACTCCATCAATTGAAAAAGATGCATCAAGCACTTCTAGATAAAGTATTTTACTCCAATCACCTAAATGAGTTTTTCCTGAAGAAAGCTCTTTTTCTGTTTTCTCAGCATTTTGTTTAAAACCATCTGTGATAAAGAAAAATGAAATACCAATTGTGGCTGCTAATGCTAGTATTGGATCAACTTTTATTGAAAAATAGACAATCGTCGTTATATAAATAGAAACCCATGTGTAAAACCAAACATTCTGCCTATAAATAAATCTTTCTATTTTTAAAACGTATTTTTTTTCTTCTAAAAATAGCCATGATAAAAAGATTAAAAATAGATATGATCCTCCCCCCAAAAGCAAAATTGGCTTAGATTTTTCAAGTGAACCCGCCACAAGCGCATCGTTTGTAAAAGGAGCCATAAAAATTTCATGTAACCCAAGGGAAGAATTAGCAAGCCAAACAATAATAAAGGGAAGTAGACCTCTAACAATAAAGACGGCTATAAAAAGGCCCCACGTAAAAAAGAACTTTTGTTGTTTTGGTCCAACTGATTTTAAAACATGTGCATTAACAATTGCATTATCAGCGCTGCAAATTACTTCAAAAACACAAAGTCCCAAAATAGTAATTATAGCTTCGATCATATTTTTTTTGCGAGTTCGGCTAACCTAAAAGAATAACCCCACTCATTGTCGTACCAAGATAAAATTTGAACCAAGTTACCTTTCACTTTTGTCATTTCAGCATCAACTATGGATGAATTTGTGTTTTGTATAAAATCCATAGAAACTAAAGGTTTTTCTTCTACATAAAGAATACCTTTCATGCCACCTTGAGAATATTTTTTAAACAAATCATTAACTTCTTCTTTTGTAGTTTCTTTTTTAAGAACACAAACCACATCAATTATTGAAACAGATGGAGTTGGTACTCTTAAAGCTATTCCATCTAATTTCCCTGAAACAGAAGGAACTACTTTTCCAATTGCTTTAGCAGCACCGGTTGAGGTTGGTACAATATTTAAAGCAGCTGCTCTAGCCCTTCTAAAATCTTTATTTGTTCCATCAAGTAAGTTTTGATTTAGGGTATATGAATGAGTTGTGGTAACAAACCCTTTTTCTATACCAAATTCATTTTCTAAAATTTTAATAACAGGAGCTAAACAATTTGTTGTACATGAACCCATGTCAATTATTTCTTCTCCTTTATATTCATCGCTATTTACTCCTAAAATATATGAAGGGATATCATCTGATTTTGCTGGAGCAGATATTATTACTTTTTTTGCTCCTGCTTCAATATGTTTTAAAGCCCCTTCTTTATTTACAAATATTCCAGTACATTCTAAAACAACATCTACCTCAAGATCTTTCCATGGAAGATTTATTGGATCTTTTTCATTAAAGACTCTGATTTTCTTTTGATTAATAATAATGTTTTCATTATCTGTACTAACCTCTGCTTTATATTCATTATAAACAGAATCATATTTTAAAAGATGAGCTAACGTGGCAGTATCAGTCAAATCATTTATAGCAACGACTTCTAAGTCTTTAAAATTGTCTAATATAATTTTAAGACAATGTCTACCTATCCTCCCAAAACCATTTATTGCAATTTTTTTTGTCATATCTATTGTTTTAAGTCTAATAAATCGTTTAACTTTTCACGATTAAATCCTTGCATCCATTCATCATTAATAACAATTACAGGAACATTCATTTTACCTGTTTTTTCTACAATTAAGTTTTGTGTTTCTTCACTTGCTGAGGCATCAATTTCCTCAAATTCCACGTTATTATCCTTTAAAAACTTTTTTAATGTCATACAATAAGGACAAATCGGTGTTGTGTATACTTTTACTTCTTTTGTCATAGTTTAAAATTAAAATTATTATTACAAATATGTTAACATTTTAAATATTTAGTGTCTATAAATTAAATATTTTTTCAAGCAATTCAGTCCCTTCAAATATTTGAAGCTCACCATTTCCTGCTTCTTTTTCAGAAAAATTAGCAACATTATCTTTTCCGTTTCCATAAATTAATACTGGAACAGGATCATTTGAATGCTCTTTCAACTCAGAAGGAGTAGAATGATCAGCTGTTACAATTATCACTAAATCTTTAATATTTATCAAATCCTTAAAATATTTATCTATTTCCTCAATAAATCTTTTTTTGTCTTCATATCTTCCATCATGCGAACACACATCAGCTCCTTTAATATGCAGAAAAATAAAATCATATTCATTTAAGGCCTTTTGTGCAAACTCAAACTTTGCTTTTAAATCAGTATCAACATCAGCTGTAAAAGAAGAATTATTAATAACATCCATTCCGATCATCTTAGCAATGCCTTTATAAAGACCACCTCCCGCAATGCAAACTGCTTTAAGTCCATATTTCTCCTTAAAAGGAAATATTCTTTTAAACTGCCCTGCCCCTCTTAAAAGTAAATAATTTGCAGGAATTTCTCTTTTCTTATTAAAGTCTAAATTAGCTAAAATATTGTTAGTTTTACTCAAATATTCATTTAATACTTCTGCTGTAAAATCTGCCTCAGGACTTTTACTTTCTATTTTAAAAGGTGATTCACCCTCACGTACTGGATCATTTGAAGTTATCTGAGGAGATAAATTATTACCCCTTAAAACTAAAACTGCTCTGTGCCCATTAGATCTTTTAATATCAAATTTAATGCCTTTTATTTCAATACCCGAAAGAGCTTTAATTAATTCTTCAGTATCTTTTATCCTACCTGCTCTTCTATCAGTTATTAATCCATCATTTATAGTTGCAAAATTAACTCTTAAAGCAACATCACCTTCGTACAAAGGCATATCGATACCTGCTGCTTCATAAGGCCCTCTTCCTAAAAAATAATCCTTATAATTGAATAAACCTATATGCGTACCTTCTGATGTAGGATGTTTTTCATCAAAAAATTGAAATGGTTTAATTAAGCCATTGACCCCGTTTTTAGCCATAAAATCCAAATTAGGCTTATTTGCTGCCTCAAGCGGAGTTTTGTTTTCCAATCTTTGAATAGGCCTATCTCCTAAACCATCTAAAATTACAAGTAAAGTTTTTTTCATAAACCCAAAATATTCTCTATTTTAAGTAATCTATTATACTTAGCAATTCTTTCACCACGTGCTGGAGCACCTGATTTAATATATTCTGCACCCAGTCCAACCGCAAAATCAGTTATAAAATCATCATTTGTTTCTCCTGATCTATGAGAAATCATTATCTTATAATTATATGATTTTGCTAAATTAACTGCTTCAATAGCTTCTGAAACCGTTCCTATTTGATTAATTTTTACAAGCAATCCATTTATAGCATTTTTTTCATATGCTTTTTCAATAAATTTAGTATTTGTAACAGTTAAATCATCTCCTATTATTAAAAGATTACCGAGCATTTGTTGGTTTAACATTCTAAACCCTTCAAAATCATTTTGTTCAAAAGGGTCTTCAACAGATTTAATAGGATAAGTATCGCAAAGTTCTTTATAATATTTTACAAGCTCTTCTCTTTCAAATGAAACGCCTTTACTTAAATTATATTTATTTTCTTTCTTGTCATAGAACTCAGAAGCAGCTATATCTAAAAATATTTTAATATCCCCTAAATAATTAAGTTTTTTAGCTGTTTTAACAATCAAATCAAGTGCTTCTTTAGGATCACTTAACGCTGGAGCAAAACCTCCTTCATCTCCAACATTAATTCCTTCTTTCCCATATTTTAAAGAAATAAAATCTTTTAACGTATGATAAAATTCAGAAGCCATTTTAATCTGATCTTTTAGCTTATTTCCTTCAAAATTAATCATAAATTCTTGAAAGGCTAAATTGTTTCCAGCATGCTTACCTCCATTTATTACATTAAAACAAGGTGATGGAAGCTTTATCTCATTGTTTGAAATAGAAGCAATATATTCAAATAATTCTTTCTTTTCTGCTTTTGCTCCTGCTCTTGCGACAGCTAAAGATACTGCCATTATTGCATTTGCACCTAATTTTCTTTTATTTTCTGTACCATCAAGAGAAATCATAGCATCATCAACTTCTTTTTGATGAATACTATGCCCCTCAAGTTCTTCTGAAATAAATTTAATATTTGAAATCGCGTTTAAAACACCTTTTCCCAAATATCTGTCTTCATCATTATCTCTTAATTCTATAGCTTCCCCCTCTCCAGTTGATGCTCCAGATGGAACCGAGTCAATAAAAAAACCATTCTCTGTTTCAAGCTCAACCTCAATTGTAGGATTACCCCTTGAATCCAATATTTCTCTAGCTTCTATGTTCTTAATTTTGCTCATAATTTAACAAATAATTATATGCTGATAATGCTGCTATAGCTCCGCTTGATGCTGCGCAAATAATTTGTTTTACTTTTGTGTTCGTAATATCTCCTGCAGCAAATAAACCCTTGGTCCTAGTTTCCATGTCGCTATTTACAATAATTTCTTTTTTATCATTTAAATCAACTAATTTTTTTAAATAATCTGTTTCGGGAATATAGCCTGCTTGAATAAAAACACCTTTAAACTCTGTTTCAATAAGTTCATTATTGTGCATCCATTTAATAGCGTTTACAAAATCATTTCCTTTTATTTCTAGTATTTGAGCATTTGTAAAAACCTGAATGTTTTTAAAACTATTAACTTTTTCTTGATTCTTTTGATCAGCCAAAGCTCTATCCCCTCTTTCTAGAATAAAAATTTTATTAGCTATGTTGCTTAAAAATATAGCTGATTCAAAGGCTGCATTTCCACCTCCAATAATTGCTATATCTTTGTTTTTTAAGAAAGGACCATCACAAATAGGACAATAACTCACCCCTTTTCCTAAAAACTCTTTTTCACCTTTAATATTTAACTCTCGTGGTTTAGATCCTGATGCTATGATAACGGCACGACTAAAATATTCTCCTTGTAATGTATTTAATTTAAATATATTATTTTCTTTTTTAATATTTATAACTTCTTCCTCTTTAACGCAAACTTTATCTTGAGCTTCTAAGTGCTCTTTAAATTTTTCAGCTAGCTCAAATCCAGTTATAGAAGGAAAACCAGTATAATTTTGAACATCAACTGCCTTATTGAATAGCATTCCTCCTATATTCTGTGAAAAAAGCATTGTCTTTATGTTGTTGCGAGAAGCATAAATCGCAGCAGTAATACCAGCAGGTCCTCCACCAATTATAACTAAATCCGATATCATAATTTAAGTGTTTTTAAATAATTTTTAAAACTTTCCCCACAATCAGGATCTTTCATGGCCATTTTAGTAAATGATTTATACCAAGAAATAATATCACCACATTCAAGCCAATCTCCATCTATCTCGTAACCATAAATGGCCTTTCCGAGTTCTGCCATTTCTCCTAGTGTAACTGAAATTGACCTGTCTTTTATCATTGTGTCTTTATTATTACTTAAATAATCAATAACATCAGGAGTCAATATCATTCTTCCTAATATTGCTAGATCAGATGGCGCATTCTCTAGTTTAGGTTTTTCACTAACACTTTTTATTTTATAGAATCTATTTGCAATTTTTTCTACTTTTACTACTCCATAGCTAGATAACCTTTCGGCTGGCATTTTTTTTAAAGCAAGAATAGGTCTGCCACATGTTAAAAACATCTCTTGAAGTTGTTCTAAACAAGGTATTTTTGAATCAACAATATCATCACAAAAGGAGATTGCGCACGGATCCTTACCGATAAAATCTTTGGCTTGGAAAATAGCATTGGCGACCCCCATAGGTTTTTTTTGAATAAATGTACAAAACTTAACTTTTTTTGCAAGTTCTTTTACGTTCTCAATCGCTTTTAATTCCCTTGTTTTGTTATTTTCTTTTAAAATTTGTTCTAAATTAGAATCATCTTGAAAATAATCAAGAACACCTTTTTGATCTTTTCTGATAATAAAGGCTATTTCTTCTATTCCAGACAAAATAGCTTCCTCAACATTATAATGTAAAAGTGGTTTGCCAGCTAATGGTATTAATTCTTTTGAAACTACTTTTGATTCTGGTAAAAACCTTGTCCCAAGTCCTGCTACAGGAAAAATCGCTTTTTTAATTCTTTTCATGTTATTTTTTCTTTCTTAAAAATGTAGGAATTTCAAAAATATCCTCATCCTCCTCTTCTTTTTTTCTAGCTTCTTCTTCAGCTTTTTTTACTTCGACTGCGTTTCTCCTATTAATTTCTACTCCTAAATCCTCAAGCTCCTTAAGTTCTTCTTCTATTTCATCTATTTTTTCCTTAGGAGTTTTAGTTTTCTTTTTTTGGTTTTTATTTTCTACTTTCTTTTCTTTTTTTACTTTCTTAACTACAGGCTTTTTTTCTTCTTCTTTTTTAATTATTCCTGTTGCAAGAACAGTGGCCCTTATTTCATTTTTTAATTTTGCGTTTTGTGTTAATCCAAAAATTATTCTAGCCTCAGGAGCAAGTTCATGTATTTTTTCTGAAATCATTGCTAATTGCTGCATTGATAGGTTTTTTCCGCCCTCTATATTAAATAAAACATTTGTTGATTTAGAAAAATCATACTGCACTAATTCATTATTAAGCAAGCTTTTTGTAAACTGACTTAAATCATCTGTTAATTTTGCCTGAACCGTATTTAAATATGCTCTTTGATTTACTCCCTCAATAGTTGTTCTAATATCAGCCCAATCAATATTAATCAATCCCGATGAATAAACTGTTGTCAAAAGTCCTTGAAGAGATTTCGCAAGTTGTTCATTAATAACATTTAGGGCTCCGTTAAAAGGAATATTATCTTCAACAAATCTAAATATTCTTTCATTAGGTATGACTAAAACAGCATTTAAACTGGCTTGTGCCTCTTCTATAGCTTTTTGAGATTCTTTTATTCTGTCTTTTCCTTCAAAGTTAAATGGAAGAGTAAAAATGCCAAGTGTTGTTAAATTTAATTCTTTTGCAATTTTAGAAAAAACTGGAACAGCTCCTGTTCCTGTTCCTCCGCCAAGAGAAGCCACTAAAATATATAAATCCTTACCATCAGAAAAAATATTTTTGATTTTCTTTTCTTCTTCCTCGGCAATACTTTTTCCTAAAAGAACATCCCTTCCTGTCCCAAGTCCTCTTGTTTTAGTCTCACCAAAAGAAATCTTCTTAAGAGTATTGGGAAGAGTTTCAAGAGCTTGAACATCTGTGTTAACAGCTACAAAATCTATTTTATTTGAAGAAAAATCTAGCTTTTTAGAAAGTTCTTTTATAATGTTCCCCCCACCTCCTCCAATACCAATGATCTTAATTTTAATTCTTTTGGTAGAATTATCTTTTAAAACTTTGGTTTTTTCGTCATTCTTAATTTTTGTATTTTTTACAATCTTTTTATTAGGCATATATTAATCTTCTTTAAGAATAATTTTTTGTATATCTGTGGCAAATTTAATTTTTTCTTTATCAAAAGATTTCTTAATTGCTAAAATAATACTTTCATGTGCAATTAAATATTTTCCGTAATTACCATTTGTAACATAATATGTAACTTCATAAGTCCATGAATTTCCATTAAAAGATACTAGGCAAGCTCTTATTGGTTTTATATTTTCTGTTTTGCTAATAATATCAAGAATAAGTTTTTTCCCTTTTTCAAGTTTTGCAAGAGATGTTTTTGAATCAACATACACTTCAAAGCTAACCCTTCTTCTTTCCATTTTCTTGTAATTACGTAATAAAGAATCTGTAAGCTTTCTGTTAGATATAACAAGTTCTTCACCTCTTAAGGTCTTAATTCTCGTGGTCCTTAACCCTATCTTTAATATAGTACCATTCTTACCCTTATCAAGAACAATGTAATCGCCAACCTCAAATGGTCTATCAAAATATATACTAAAGCATGCAAAAAGATCAGCCAAAACCTCTTTTAAAGCAAAAGCTATGGCAATACCAAATATCCCAGCTCCTGCAAGAAGTGCTCCAATATCAATCCCTGAGTTTTGAAGTATTAAAAGGATAGCAATTACCCAAATTGCCCAGTCTGCAATATTAGATAGTATTCTTACAACCGAAGCGTCTGTTTTTTTACCTTCTTCTTCGCGCTCAATAAATTTTTTATATGAAAAGTATTTTATTAATTTTTGAAAAAAAGTAGCCGCTAAAATTATGAAAGCGACTAATGCAAGATAATTAATAAAGCTATCGGCTCCCTGACTTAAATTAAGAAATTTACTCGAAACAAATAAAGAAAAAGCAAACTCAATAAATAAATTAGTACTAGATAATATAGAAATCAAAAAATCATCGAAGTCAGTCTTTGTTTTTTCTGCTATTTTTTTAAATTTATTTAAAATTAAATATTTACTTATTCTAAAAAAAATGATTAATCCAAAAAAAGAAATTAAGCTTAATTTCCATTCTTCCCATGTGCCTAAATTTAATAATAATTCACCTATCATATTTTTATTTTTTCTAGTATCTCTTTAAACTTATTATCTTCTATTTGTAAATTTTTTAAACAATTGTTTATTTTAAAACTATCTGTTTCTCTTCTTGGTATTACATGCATATGATAATGCATTATCACTTGCTCGGCTACCAATCCATTTGATTGAAAAATATTAACACCTTTAACATCCTCTAAATTTTTTCTCATATTGCTTGCTATAATTTTGGAAACTCCGGCAATTTTTTTTAAAACATCCTCTTCAATTTCAAATATATTTTCATAATGTTTTTTAGGAATAATTAAAGTGTGCCCTAGTGTGGTAGGATTAATGTCTAAAAAAGCTAATACAAATTCATCTTCATAAACCTTGTAGCTAGGTAATTCATTATTTGCAATTTTACAAAAGATGCATTCTTGTGCCATTGTTTTCAGATTATCATATTTTGAATAAAAAACAAGTTATTTATTAAAAGACTTAAAAAAGGATTGAATCTTATTTATAAAGGTTTCTTCTACCATTTCTTCCTCATTATTTTCCTTAATAACCTCACCTTCTTTTTTAATAACAAACACTTTTTCTCCTGGTTTTTTAAGATTTAAATCCTCTCTTGCTATTTTTTCTAAATAAGCCTCGCTATATACTTCCCCTAAACTAAATTTTAAAGATTCTCTTTCTTTTAATAATTTTTCTTGCTCTGCCTCTAAATTATCTAATTCTTTTTGCAATTCTATTCTTTTAATTAACATGTTAATAGAAGAATATAATAGAAAAATAAAAAGGCATGCAAAAACTAAAATTCCAAAAAATTTTTTAAAATTAAAACCCTTCTTCTTTATTTTTTTTCTTCTTTTTGTTAACATTAAAATATTAGTAGATAAGATTAAATTATATGAATAATAAAAAAGTTGCTAAAGTGTTCTGGATTATAATTGTTATTTTATTAATTATATCACTTACAGGATCAATGTTTATCGGTGTCTTTTAATTTATTTTAGCTCAATTGAGCAATACTTTCAAGCAAATAAAAAACTGAGGAATTTCCTCAGCTTTTTATTATTTTATACTTAGATTTTTTATTTTTTGGTTATAATCTTCTTTTGAGATTAGGTTTTTAGATAACAATGAATCTAGTTCTGCGATGTAGTTTTGTTTGATTTGGGAGGAAGATAATGCGGCGTTAAATATTTTTATATCGTCAAGATAGCCACTAAAAGGAACTGAAACTGTAACATTGTCATAGGCAGTGTAAGATCCTATCCTAAAAGGGTTATCGTGATTCATATCCATTCCATTCCAATGAGAAATAGATAAACTATTGTCATATATTCCATCGATATAAATACTTGCTTTTCCATTTCTATCATATGTAGCAGATGCAAAATGCCACCTGCTATCGCAAACAGGAATATTGCCACTAACCACGATATCGGAACTTAAACTATCCCCTTGCATAAATATTCGTAGTTTTCCCGATTCAATACCAAAGGCATATCTATAGTTTTGTGCTGCTGCTCTTGCTTTGCTTATAAAATATTGACCTGTGGTCGCAGAAGTTTTTATCCATGTACAAATTGTCATATCGTCAGTTCTCATGTCTAAAACATCTCCCATACCAACGTAATCATCCACTCCATCAAAAGATAGAACATTACCCATGTTCTTATCGTTTACTATTTGAGGACAAGCAGTAGTAGAACAAGTTGTTACTGTTCCATCATAGAATGTTCCATTGTTATTTCCCCATTTATCATTTAGTACCCATGTTGTACCTTTGGTAACATGATCAGCATCCCATGCTGATACCATGTTAGCTGCTAGATTGTTTTGTACACTTTCTTCAAATACTTTTGATTTAGCTATATTAGCTTTATCAATTGAAGAAGAAGTAGAGATCATTATTACTCCTGCTAGTATTCCTATTATTACTATAACAACAAGAAGTTCTATTAAAGTAAATGATTGTTGTTTGTTCATGATTCAATTAATTGCTCTTAAACAATATCTATTTTTACTTATCTAAAAACTGAATAATATAATTACAATACTTAACGTAGTCTAAAATGCAATCAGAAATCGATGAATATAATATAGTATAATCCACTTTGTCATAATCATGAATTAGAATATTTCTAAGCCCAACACTCTTAGCAATTTTTTCTCCAAAATCTTTATCATAAATTCCTAAATCAGATAAAAACAAAAAAGTATCTCGATAATTTTCAGGAGATTTATTTTTTTCTAAACAACTTATCAGATGCTGATTAATATCAATAGCTCTTGTAACAATTCTTTCCATTAGTCTTTCTATTATTGCTTGTTTTCCAAAATTTGAAAATATTTCTTCTGCTGTTAAACTGCCTAATTGCTTAAGCCTAACAATATCTTCGCGTATTAAAGAGATTTTTTTCTCTATAAAATATTTATTTAACATATTTTTGGAGCTCTTTATTTCTTTTTTTTAATAATTCAAATCTTAAATCAAATAAATCTTTTGAGTCTATATAATCTTTAAAAGCACTTGCACAAAATTCAGCATAATCAAGTTCATTGCCATAAAGAAGTTTTCCTTTAGAAGTTATTTCATGTTTTAGAAGCAAATCGGCATGCTTTAGATTGGTTAAATCAATTTTGTCTGAAGAAATATTTAAAATGTCTGCTAGTCCAAAAAGTACATCTGTGTATTCATCCAAATTATTAAAAGGATCACGAAAAATAGCGATGTCAAAATCACTATCTTTTCTTTGTGATCCAGTAACTTGAGATCCAAAGAGAACAATGTATCTAATGTTATTCTTTTTTGCTAATTCTTCTAAATTCATGAGATAATTATAACATAAAATAATTTATGAACCAAACACTTTCAAAAACACATCTGGAGCAACCCTAACTCTTGTTTTTTCCCTCATTTTGTCTTTATTCTTTTTTTGCTTTTCAAGTAGTTTCTTCTTTCTTGTTATATCTCCTCCATAAAGAGGTGCTGTAACATCTTTTCTTGCAGCAGAAATTGTTTCTCTTGCAATAATCTTTCCTCCAATTTTTCCTTGTATGGCTAGATTAAATAATTGAGCTGGCAAAACATCTTTAAGTTTTTTTGTTAATTTTCTAGCCTCATCATAAGCTTTTGATCTCGGAATAATTTTAGAAAAAGCTTCTTCTTTTTCTCCATTAATTAAAATCTCTAACTTAACTAAATCAGCAGGTAAATAACCAATTTCTTCATAAGTCATTGAAGCATAACCTTGCGTAACATTTAAAAGATTGTCATAAAATGTACCAATAATTTCCCTCATAGGAACCTCATATTCAATTAAATATCTTTCTTTTCCAAACGGTTTTGAATCAATATGTTTCCCATCTGTTCCTTTAAATAAATCAAACACATTTCCCAAATACTTTTGACCTATAATTAATTTAATATCAGCCCATGGTTCAGCAACTTCTTTAAAACTATCTTGCCAAACTGTGGGGTTCATTATATCAACCTCCTCCCCTTTTCCTGTAATTCCTTTATACTTAACTTGAGGAGCACCAATAACAAGATCAAGTCCATATTCTCTTTTAAGTCTTTCAATTGTTATTTCTGCATGTAAATTTCCTAAGAAACCACACAAAAACCCTCTTCCTAAAACTTGATATGTCTGAGGTTGAAAAAATAATGAAGAATCGTTTAAAGTTAATTTTTGAAGGCCTTCTTTTAAGACCTCAAATTCTGATTGTTCTGAAGGATAAAGTGAAACAAATATTTTTGGACTTGCAGGACTATATCCAGGAAGTGGTTCCACAGAAAAACCTTGCCTTGTAATAGTATCCCCAATATGAACTTTTTCTGTGTCTTTTATTCCTGTAGCGATATAACCAATTTCTCCAGCTCTGATTTCATTTTTACTTAACATTTGTGGCTTGAAAATACCCACTTCTTTTGAAGTGCTTGAAAATCTAGAATTGACAAAAGATATTTTCTCAAACTGTTTAAGCACCCCTTCTTCCACTTTTACATATGCAACAATTCCTAAAAAAGAATCGTACATAGAATCAAATATTAAAGCTTTTAAAGACTTTTTATCATTTTCGTCAGCCGAAGGCACTCTTTCAACTACTCTTTTTAAAAGTTCCTCAACATTTTCTCCTGTTTTAGCCGAAATTCCTAAAACCTCTGACGGATTAATGTTTAAGATCTCTGCGATTTCTTTTTTAACTTCTTCTGCATTTGCAAGTGGAGCATCAATCTTGTTTACTGCAGGAATAATCACAAGACCTTCTTTTTTAGCAAGTTCAAGGTTTGAAATTGTTTGTGCCTGCACTCCTTTTGTTGCATCAACTAATAATATAGCTCCGTGAACAGCAGCCAAACTTCTTGAAACTTCATAATTAAAATCAATGTGCCCAGGAGTATCAATTAAATTCAAAATATTACCCTGATATTCCATTCTCACGGGTTTCATTTTAATTGTAATTCCCTTTTCTTTTTCTAAATCCATACTATCCAAAAGTTGAGGTTTCATTTTACCTTTTTCAATTGTGCCTGTGATTTCCAAAAGCCTATCTGCAAGCGTAGACTTTCCATGATCAATGTGACTGATGATAACAAAGTTCTTAATCATATTTTTATACTAACATTTTAGAATCAAAAAACAAGGAGTAAAGCCTTGTTGTTAAATTTTTTAAATTGTGTGGTAGGAAATATCTCTACTTTCCTACCACTTCATGGACTGCCCTGCAATCTATCAGGGAACAAATCGCATATGTGACTCGTTTTTGCTTGAATTCAGTGTTACTTTTTCCATCAAACCCCACCTTAAGTTCTTGTAGTCGAGCCACAAGAGCTTGTGCTTTCTCTAACACAAGATCTGTGCTAGAAAGGTCAAACTCCTTTTCGTGCTGGAGAGCAACAATTTCGTCGATCTCCTCTTTTGATAATAAGTTCAGATCCATTTTATTCACTTTTTTAATTAAAACATTATTTTAAAGTTTTGTCAATGGTATTCCCAAAAATTGCCCTAACTTCCTCGCCTCTTCCGTTTTTAAAATATAGGTTAAAATAAAGTAAACAATGAAAGAAATGATTGTTACTGCAATAAACTCAAATAAATTCATCCAAAAACCGTTTAAATTATTAAATAAATTTATGATAAATAAAGCAATAACTGTCATGATAACTG
Organism: Candidatus Pacearchaeota archaeon; assembly: GCA_035362415.1. Lineage (GTDB taxonomy): Bacteria > Patescibacteriota > Minisyncoccia > Minisyncoccales > Minisyncoccaceae > JAAZMU01. The sequence goes on along the minus strand of DAOSDM010000006.1, from coordinate 13,362 downwards.
AAGAAAAAAATATTTTTAATAAAAATCCTTGAATTTTTTTAACTTCAAAATCTTCTATTTTTTTCCTTAAGAACACAAATAACAAAACAAAGTCTATAACTAAACTAATGTTATAGGCTAAAACAAGTCCTAAAAGTAAAGCATGTTCAGGATTATTTAGATTAAATAAGCTAAGTAGCATTGCATTAAGGTTTTCATTAACCTGCAATAAATAAACAAATCCTAAAGAAAGAGTTAAATTAATGAAAAGAAATATAATTGAAATAATGGCTGGAGTTTTTGAATCTTTAATACTAAAAAAAGCTCTTAATATTGTAGGTTCTAAACACTGAAAAATTAAACTTAAGGCAAAGATTCCAAGACAAGCACTAGTTACACTTACTGCCTCACCTGAGAATTGCCCTACTCCATAAATAATATTAACTATTAGATCTCGCATAACAAAGGTTAAGATGCTGATTGGTAAAGCTAAGTATAATATGTCTTGCAAAACTCTACGCAAGTTTGTACAAAACTCTAACATATTTTTATCTGTAATTGATTTAGATAAAGAAGGAAAAACCGCTGTAGCAAAAGATATTCCAATTAATCCTATTGGTAAAAATCTAAGATTGTCGGCTAAGTTAAAATAAGTAATTGATCCAACAGCAATAGTTCCTGCAATAATTGTTATCATGGTCAGGTTTAACTGACTTGCGGCTGCAGAAATTATTCGAGGAAACAGTAGTTTAAAAAAATCTTTAATTCCTTTAAATTTAAAGTCTAAAACAAATTTATACTTATACCCATATTTTAAACTGACATAAAATTGAATAAAAAAATGCAAAAAAGAACCAACAACAACTCCTATTGCTGGAGCATAAATACCAAAAATAGAAGATAGAAATAGAATGCTTAAAACAATACTTAAAGTATATAAAACTGGAGCAATTGAGTAAATTAAAAATCTGTTAAAATAGTTTAAGACTGTTGAAAATATAGACGATAAACCAAAAAAGAAAACACTCATAAACAATATTCTTGTTAGATTAACAGCCGTATTTAAAAACATTGGATCAATTTCTGGCAAAAGTATTTTCACAATTGTACTTGTAAATATGAAAATAAAAATAGCAATTACAATCAAAATTAAAGAAAAAATATTAATAACAGAGTTTATTAATTTCCAAGATTCTTCTTTATTTTTCTGAAAATAGTCAGAAAATAAAGGCAAAAGAGAAACTAGAACTCCACCCGCAAGCACAATACTATAAATTAAATCAGGAATTCTAAAAGAAGCAAAATAAATATCTAACTCCGCACTTGCACCAAAAGTTGAGGCTAATAACCTATCTCTAATTAATCCTAGTATTTTTGAAAAAACAACAAAAACAGCAATTACTACAGTTGCCTTTCCTATTGTATTTTGCTCTGTCTTAAAAAAGTCAAAAAACTTCATATAAATATTATACAATAATTTGACAAACTTTCAATTGCTTGGTATAAATTTAGTATTAAGTAAGTCGGGTGATCGCTTTGTTTTACAAAGAGGAAAGTCCGAACTCTTATTCTCTTTTAGAGTCTAAAATGGTAGCGGGTAATTCCCGTCGCCCGTAAGGGTAGAGGTGCGAGCAGAGACGTTTTCTTTTGAAAAAAAGAAAATATCCTTTTAGGATAAGCTTAAATGGCAACATTTAAGGTGAAACGGCTAAATCCTTACCTAAGAGCAAGAACAAACCTTTATTTAATAAAGGAAAAAGTAGTTCGCTTAAGGCTTAAAGTAATTTAAGTCTAAGATAGATGATCACTAAAACAGAATTCGGCTTATGGACTTACTTTATTAATAAAACCCGTTAGGAACAACGGGTTTTATGATTGAAAGTTCATGTTCCCCCTTGATAAAATTAATGTATTATTGTATATTAAAAGTAGAGGTGAAAATAAATGATTGAATCTTTTAGCGTCATTGGAGGCGCTGCACTCATTACATTACTCGGCTCTCCAACAGAAACAGACTCTTTAAGATTATGTATAATATTTTTACTAACGATGCTCGTGTTTTCTGTGTTACAAATCATGTTCACATAAACATGAGTTTTTTTATTGACTTAACAAAGATTTTATTGTATATATGGGCAAGGAGGAAGTTCTTTGACAAAAAAATCCATAAATAGACTGGAAATCATACCTATTAGCGGTAAGTTGAGAATTGAATTTATTCCAAAAAAGCAAAACTTTAACTTAGAAATTCAAAAAGAAATTGATGAACATTGGCAGGAAAGTAAAAATTGTTTTAATGGCCCCTTAATCGATGTTATCCAATTTAAAAACAGCAACGATGAAATTTATTTTTTAACACAAAAAGGCTCTTATAAAGCCTTTATTGGAACTAAAAATAGAAGACCATCTTCTATAAAAGATGTTACTAATGGAAAATATTGTATGCCTTTATCTGTAGGAACTATGGTAATATCAAGCGATGATAAAATAGCTGTTACAAAGCGAACAGGAACTTATCTTAACAATGATCGCTATAGCTTTCCAGCAGAAGGTTATTTAGATCTTAATTGTGTTAAAAATAATGAAATTTCTATTTTTGATGGCATTGCCATGGAAATGAAAGAAGAGCTCGGAATAAATGAACTTAAATTATTCCGTATTTTAGGAATCGTTTACGATTCACTTATTACCAAGCAACCCTACATTGCAACTATCTGGGAAACTAATTTAAACTCATCACAAATAAAGGAATGCTTCAGAAATACAGAAAAGAAAGAATTTGAATCAATAGAATTTATAGAAAACAAAAAAGATCCTTTTACGGACTTTATAAATAAGCATGAATTGACTTTGCACAATATAGGCAAAGCAATGCTTTATGCTTCTTATCAAGGATGGAAAATTTAAAAACCCATCCTTTTTTATTTATCACCTATTGACAAAATAAATAAATATGATATAATATTTTTAGTATGGCCAAGCAGCAGAAGAACATTACTATCGGAGGAATTACCTCTGATGGAACCATTCTCAATGAAGAGAATTGGAAAAAGGAACAGGCTATGAAAAAGATCTCCCGAAACGAAAATATTAAGGAGATCTCAAAGGCTAATGATGTACCGGTTTACTGATACATTATTAGCCTCTTTTTTATTTACTAAAGTATTTAATAAGACAATCTTTAAACTGATCTAGATTCTCATTTTTAAGAGTAAAGCCTGCCGCAGGAGCATGTCCACCATATGTTACTAATAGATTTTTACAAGAATCCATGGCCTTAACAGCATCAATTCCTTTTGGAACCCTGACCGTTCCCCTACTTACATCTTCTTTTTGTACATATAAGAACACTGGCTTATTGAAAAAACCTACAAGTCTTGAAGCAACTGCCCCTAAATAATCAGCTCTATATTGCTTTGATCCTTCAAATATGATTATAGACTGATCTATTTTTAAATGCTCTTTTAAGTTCTCCGTCAAAGCCCTAATTTCATTTTGTCTATCCTCAGTATCTTTTATTAACTCCCTTACTTTTTCTTTAGCATCCTCAAAATTAATTGACTTAATAAAGTCATAAGTAATAACTTTGTGATCTTTCATTTTTACAGTATTAAATACAGAAATGATCTTATTTACAAATTCTCTTTTAGAATGAAAAGATCCTAAGACTTCTTTAAAAGCCAAAATTGCAGGTCTTTGGGTTTTGTCTAAATTAGCAAGCCCCTCATAAATCCATTCTTGATTCTCATCTTCTTCTGGCATCATATCTGCAATTGTTGCAAGCATTACAAGTTCAATAAAATTACTTCTTAAAAAAGAAGACATATTTTGTTTTAAAATTTCTTCTACTAGTTTAAATGTTAAACCAGCATTCGAATATTCTTTAAAATAATAATTATCTTCTGGATGCTTAGGATCAACAATTATATCTGCATTAGGAATTTTATCTAAAACTTTATGATGATCAACTACTACAACATCAAAACCTAATTTTTTAGCCTCTTCTATTTCTTTAAAATTAGTAATTCCACAATCAAGCGTTATTAAAAGAGCTTTTTTATTATTTGCCCTTTTCTTATTTAAAAAGGCTAAAGCATTTTCATTTAAACCATAGCCTTCATTATCTCTGTCTGGAAAAGCGACTAAAATTTGAGGAATATCTTTTTTTAATATGGAAGTTAAATTATTAATTGCTTCTTCAAGTATTACAACAGAGGCTACCCCATCCATGTCTGAATCGCCATATATAATTATCTGCTCTTCATTTAAAACAGCTTCTTTAATCCTTGAGGCAGCTATCTCTATATTTCTAATTTTATCTTTCATAGTATTTATTAATAGCTTCTATTCCTGGAAGTTTTTTTCCTGCAATATAATCAAGCATTGCTCCTCCCCCACTTGATATAAAAGAAAATTTATCTGATATTTTTTCATTGTTAATAAAATCAACTGTTTCTCCGCCACCAATAACAGAAAAAGCTTCTTGTGCTGCAACAGCATCAGCAATTTCTTTAGTTCCTTTTGCAAAAACTTCGTTTTCTATTTTTCCAATAGGACCATTCCAAATAATAGTACGAGCTCTTTTAATAATATCTTTATAATTATCAATTGTTTCTGGACCAATGTCTACAACCTCTTCTCCTGTTTTGATTGTTTCAATCCCTCCTACTCTAGAATAATTTCCCTTAGATATAATACCATCTATTGGGACAATTAACTTAGGATCATCAAAGTTAATGTTTTTTATAGCCTCAAATATATTTTCTTCTTTTAGCTCGTTCTCTCCATAAATTCCCTTAAATTTAAGAACTGTGTTAGCAATTGCTCCAGCTAAAAGTATTGCATCTGCCTTTTCTAATAATTTTTCAATTACTGTGGTTTTAGTTATTATTTTAGCTCCACCAATTATTGCAACAAAAGGATGTTTTGCCTTTTCAAGAACTTCATCAAGAGCTTTTATTTCTTTTTCTAAAAGTAGTCCTGCATAAGAATCTAAAAACTTCGGAATAGAAGCTGTGGAAGCATGCTCTCTATGGCAAACAGAGAAAGCGTCTTCAATAAATATATCTCCCAACCTTGCAATAGATGCAGCAAACTCACTATTATTTTCTTCTTCCTCATTATAAAATCTTAAATTTTCTAAAAGAAGTATATCTCCTGCATCAAGCTCATTAACCATTTTCTCTACTTTTTCACCTATGACATCCTCTACAAATTTTACTTTATACGATGATATTTCTTCTAATTTATCAGCAACAGGTTTTAAGGAAAGACTAATCTCGCGTCCTTTAGGACTTCCTAAATGACTGATTAAAATAATTTTAGCATTATTTTCTTTTAAGTATTTAATTGTCTCTAAATGAGATTTAATACGAAAATCATCTTTTACCCCTAGATCTTGAGTTAATGGGACATTAAAATCAACTCTTACTAAAACTTTTTTATTATCTACATCAATGCTTTTTAGGTTTTTCATGGTTTTTGTTCAAATTTAATGTGTTCTCCTGGTTCTATTTTACCTGTTTTAGCATCATTTTCATCAATTATAGTATTTTCTTTTTCTAATTTTATTCCTGCAATGATGCTTTTAAGATCATCTAAATTAGTATTTTTTTCTTTTTTTATTTCTGGTATAAAATCTTTTGAAAGTTCTTTTAAGCTAACGCCTGGAAGAGAAGTAAAAACATTACTATTTTCATTTTCTTTTTTCTTTAAACATGACTTACAAAAAATTTCTCTATTTAAATCTGGTTCAAATGGTATTTTTATTTTTTTGTGACATGAGCTACATTCTGCATCATATAATTCCTGTTGCCTTATTTCTTTTTTCACTTCTTTTTTGTCATTTTTTTCTATAATACTGTTTGTAATATATTCATCTACATCAGCCTTATTTCTTCCATATGTATTTCTAGAAAAATCAATTATTTCATTCATAAAATGTGTTTCAGGCATTTTTCTTGGAGTAAGAGTTTCTGCTGAAAAAGGTCTTGATGTAATGCCATCGATCATAAGTCTTACATAAATATATTGTCTAGCTAAATTAACAAGGTCTTCTTCAGTAAATTCAGGAGAAAATTCTTTTCTAAGATCTTCTGCATCTTCTGAACCAACTCTAAAGGTTATCATTGTTCCGATGTTACCAAAAACAGCTCCCCTAACAGTATCATCCATTTGAGATATATATTGATGGGCTAATGTTAAAGATAATTTATACTTTCTTGCCTCAGATAAAATTGTGGCAAAAGATTCTGTTGCAAAGTTTTGAAATTCATCAACATAAAGATAGAAAGGCTTTCTGTCTTCTTCAGCAATATCTACTCTAGACATTGCCGCAAGTTGTATTTTTGTAATCAAAAGAGCTCCTAAAAGTTTTGAAGCATCTTCTCCAATTTTACCTTTTGAAAGATTGATAATAAAAATCTTTTTATTATCTATTATATCTCTCACGTCAATTGTGGACTTTACTTGTCCCACAATGTTTCTAATTAAAGGAGTTGAAATAAACTGACCAATCTTGTTTTGAATAGCTGCTGTGGCCTCAACTTCATATTTTTGACTATATTTTGAAAATTCTTGTGTCCAAAAAGCTTTAATTACAGGGTCTTTTAATTGGGCAACTATATCTGCTCTAAAAGAAGCATCAGATAATAATCTATTTATACCAAGAAGAGTAGCTCCTTCTATTTCTAAAAGAGATAATATTGTATTATTTAAAATATATTCCATTCTAGCAGACCAAACATCTGGCCAAATTTTCTTAAATACACCCATAAGACCAGCCGCTATAAGATGTCTCTGATCTTCTGAAACGCTTTCCATAATATTAAAAGCGATAGGATAATTAACGTCCCCTGGATTAAAGTATATAACATCTTTGATTCTTTCTTCAGGAATAAAATTTAGTATTTCTAAAGCCGCATCCCCATGAGGATCAACAAAGCCAACACCATCTCCATTAAGTATGTCTTGAATAACCATATTCTTTAAAAGCTCTGTCTTTCCCATTCCAGTCTTACCAATGATATACATATGACGAAGTCTGTCATCAGCTTTTATGCCAAACTTCTTTCTATTTCCTCTAAAATTTGTTTCACCAAAAAATGTAATTTTGTCCTTGTTCATAATTTTTATTGTTCTATAGGCAATGTTGGTGGTGGTGGTGCCTTTTTAATTTCTAATCTTTCTAACTCAGGTGTAGGAGCAACTTCAAATCCAGGGAAATGATAAAGTGTTGCAAGTTCTTCTACATTTAAAAAACAAGTTCCTCCTGGATAGGGTTCTCTTGCAATATATTTCAAAAACATGTTTCTTTTTCTTAAAAAAAGCCTTCTTTCTTGTAAGATGTCTGGTGCCTGTATTTTTGTAATATTTTTTTTCCATGGAAGAAGCGCATTCAAGTTCTTGGTAACAAATTGATTCATATATGCTGGAACAATTGCTTTGTTTGGACCAAAAAACTTATCTCTTTTTCCTAAATATATGGATCTAACAGAACAGTTAAAGCCAAGTTTTGATATTTTTTCTTCAATTGCAGTAACTACTTCTCTTTCTCCGGTAGTTAAAAACATTTCAGGTGGCATTAAATTTTCATCTTTACTACTATCTTCAACCTTACCTAAAAATACATCTGCCATTTGCCCAAAAAGAGATTTTGGTTGTTTTGGTTTTGGACGTTTACTCAAATCATTAACTATTTGTTTACCACGCTTAACATAGTCATTCTCATCATCTCCGGCTGAAGATGCTACAATTTGGAACCAAACTTGCTCCCCTTCACCAATTCTTGAAAAAGCTTCAATAAGATCAGTTAAAGGATCCATTCTCTTTTCTTCATGAGGAGCTTCTGTACTTTGTTCAAAAAACTTCTTATAGGTTTTAATAGGATAAACATCACTTTTAGGAGGCATATAATTGCATCCCCATAAATCCCAATTATTATTTGGCAAATCCATTGGAACTTGCTTTGTATAGTCAGCAGCTTCTATTAGTTCTATATTAGGATATTGTGAGTGAATAGCCGCTTCAAATACTTTTCTTACACCCTTTGGGATTCTGATATAAAAACGAGGAATACCTTCAAGACTTACAATTTCAAGAGAAAAACTTAAAAGAAATTTTCCTTCAAAATATTTTTCTTTTGTGTTTGCAGGATCATACATCACACCCCAAATAACAGAAAAAACATCTTCCATTACTCTTAATGGTTTTAAAATTTCTCTCGGAATTTTTACTTCTAAAATAGTATTAGAAACATTAGCTAATGCCCAATTTGTATTTTTCCATAAAAGATATGACCAGTGAAGAAGTTTTAAAGCATAGTACAATAAAAAAATCCACCAAACTGTATAAATTACGGCTAAAGCAAATTCAAAAAAAGGAAGAATTAAATACCAAGTTTCTATTAAGAAATTTTGCATGTTTTAACTTTCTCGGATTGTATACCTTCCTGAGTTATCTCTTAAAAACATTTTTTTGTTTTGAAGATTTAATAAAATAGTAGATTCTCTCACAATTCTTTTTTCCGAGACTAAACTAATTACCTGTTCTTTGGTTAAAGGTTCTTTTGTATTTTTTAATATTTCTAAAATAACATCCTTTACCTGCCCCCCATTATACCCCCATTCTTTAAGCGCGTAAATACCTCTTCCGATTAAAACAAAGTTATCGTTTCTAATGAGCTCATTGTGAATTGTTTGAGGGTGAAGCTTTTTGTTACTGACAGATGTAGCTGTTAACTCTGAATTTAAAACAGCTATATTCTTTGATATTTCTTTATAATGAAGTGGTTTTTTATTATGTTTTAAAATAAAGTATATTTTATCTTTTACTGTTTTTGGATTAACTTCAGGCCAATCAATAAGTCCATATCTTTTTTTATCAATAGTCTGATCAATTTTTTTAGATAACTCAATAATTGATTTTAGCATCTCTTTATCCTCTTTAAAATCAATAACTTCCGCTATTTTATTTAAGTTTAAGGGAGTCTTTTTTCCTTTTAAGACTTTAATAATGCTTTGATCAATTTCTTTTGCTCTTACAACTTTACTTTTATCCAAAGTCCATGAAGCATAAAAATTATTTTCTTCTTTTATTCTTTCACAGTCATTTATTAAATGAAGGAGAAAAATAATGTAGTTTTTGTCTTTTTCTTGTCCTAAAAGGTCTAGAAATATATTTTCTCTTTTTAGTTCACCGTTTTTCTTAAGTTCTGCAATAAAAAAATCATGGATTTTGTCAAATTCTTGTTTTGTTTTAAAACCATTAAGGTTTTTTTTGATTTTTTTAATACCATCTGATTCTATCTGTCTTACTCTTTCTCTAGTGATTTTATAATCTGATCCTATTTTTTCTAGCGTTTCAATTCTTTTCTTTCCAAAAGCAAATCTTCTCGAAATTATTTTTTTAGATCTTTCAGATAAGATACTTAAAAAATCTTCAGTGACTTTTTTGTAGTCAAAATTCATATTTTATTTATAACATTTTTTTATACCAATGTCAACGATTAATCAAAATAAAAAAAGAGATATTTTTAAAAAAAATTATCTCATTTTAAGAAAATACTAGAGGTGATTTTTGATGCTTAAATTCAATACCTAAATAAAAAAACTTACTATGTTTTTGATTCAAAACTTGGCTGACTCGCTTTTGAAAATTTTTTTTGCGAAGTAAATCATTTATAAAAGCAATAATTTTAGTGTTCTTTATAAGACATTTGTCAGAATCAAGAACATAATCTCCGTCGATCTTGTTAAGACATTGATTGTAAAATGCTAAATAATGACCAAGACCAATTCTTTCAATAAAAAGAATATTACTTTCTTTGTCAATATTAATGCCGTCGATTTCTATAAAATCAATTGGAATTAAAACACTTTTATTAATCTTTTTAGAGACCATACCAAATGGAAGAATATCGATTTCTTGCTCTAAAAGATTTTCTAATGGATTAATTAAGTTTTTATTAGCTAGGAGCTGCTTAGAAATAATATCCTCAACATATGGAAAAAGTTCATTTTCTCTATAAATTTCTACAGGTGTCCAAGGCCAATTTTGTTCTAGACTATCAAAAAAAATAGAAATGTTTGGAATTTTGAAACTATTACTAATAGTCATTGAAAGCTTTATTTCTCTGCTCTTTTGATTAATAAATGCAGGCTGAAAATCAATATTTTTTACATCAAGAGTTAACTCATCAACATCAATCATCTTAATACCTCTTTTAAAATACTATACTAATAATAATGCACAAAAAGACAAAGTCAAGACTTATATATTGACATATAACTTAATTATATTATACTTACAAAAGCGTTTGATTTTAGATCAAACAATTTTAAAAGGAGATGTGTTAAATTGGAAGTAAGAATCATTACTGGGTATAGCAAAACTCCAGCAAATGAAGTTGCACTAAGTCTAAGAGACATTTTAAAATACACAGGGCACAACGTGGACGTTGTAGACCCATTTGCAAGAGAAAGATCTAGCTATATTTTTAATCTAACTCTGCTTACAAAAAGCCCAACTAAAAATCTCGTTGAAATATCTGAGGAGCAATTACCCAAAAAAAATATTGATGTGCTTATTGGGTATAGCTATGGCGGCGCTATGGCCATTTTGCAAAGTAAATGCAGAACTAATAAAATGGTTCTCTTATCACCTGCATTAGCTGATAACACCGTAATATGGAGCCCTGTTCAAAAGACATTAAAGAGATTTTTCCTCCCTGCACTCAAAGACATGGGATCAAAAGAATTATCTGAAAAACTTTTTCAAAGACTTAAAGTCAAGAAACAAGAAGGTGTTCAAATTATATTCTTTTTACCGTGTGACGAAATGGGAAATATAGGTGATGAAAGAGTTGTCTATGACTATGAAATAAGAGAAAAAATGAAAGAGTTGGGACAAATTTATTACATCCCAGCAAAGAGGCATCGAGATATGATTAGTAATCCTAAAATTGTAGGAAGAATTATAGAAAGATTAAATATATAATCTTTCTTTTTTATTTTAAAAGACCTCTTTTAGAGGTCTTTTTCTTATCTTTTACTTTCTTTTACTTCAACCCATTTAACTAGTATAGGAGATGATAAAAATATAGATGAGAATGTTCCAATAACAATGCCAATAATAGCGGTTAAGGCAAAGTATTCAATGCTACCCTCACCCATAAAGAAATAATATAAAGCAATTAGAACAAATAAAGTAGTCAATGAAGTGTTAATACATCTTCCTATAACCTGATTCAAACTCTTATTAACTACTTCCGTATAATTTGATTTAGGATTTAAATATAGGTTTTCTCTTATTCTATCAAAAATAACAATGTTATTATTAATTGAGTAACCAATCACTGCTAAAATAGCTGTTACAATTGGAATAGTAAACTCCATACCATAATAATTTCCCAAAAAAGCAATCACACCAAAAGGAATTAATACATCATTCATCAGCATAAGTGTAGACACTAATCCATATTGAAAAGATGAAATTGGACCAGAAACCTTTCTAAAAGCAAAAGCAATATATAAAAGCATGAAAGCTAATGCAACAATGGCAACAATAATTGTTTTTTGTTTTAATTCAGATCCAACAACAGGACTTATTGTTTCAAATTGTGAATCAACAACTTTATTTCCTTCAATCTCTAAATCTTCGATTACTTTATTGTATTCCTCTGCTCCAATATCTTTGCTTTTTATCTTTAAGATTATTCCTTTATCCCCAAAGCTTTGAATTTCATAATTTTCAATACTTAAATTCTTTTTAACTTCATCTATTTGAGGTGTATTATTTTCATACTCAACCTTAATTGAGGTTCCTCCTTGAAAATCCATTCCTAGATTTAATCCAAAGAATATTAATGAAAGTATACTAGCTATTGCAAATATAGCTGTGATTCCGAAATAAATTTTAGAATATTTTATAAAATTAAACATATTTTTATAACCAAATACCTTTTAACTTAGCAACGAATCCTCTCGCAAAAAATAAAAGAAATATTCTTGTTACAACTATTGCTGAGAATAAACTTACTAAAATACCAATAATCAATGTAAACGCAAAAGCTTTTACAAAACTTGTTCCTAATAAATACAAAATAACAGCAACAATAAGTGTGGTAACGTTTCCGTCTCTAATAGAAGGCCATGCTCTTTTAGTACCTTTTTCGATTGCGGAATAAATATCACTACCACTTGCAATTTCTTCTTTCATTCTTGAAAATATTAAAATATTAGCATCAATAGCCATACCAATTGATAATATAATTCCTCCTATTCCTGCTAATGTTAATGTTGCTCCTGTTAATTTAATTATTAAAAATAGTAAAATAACATATAATAAAAGTGCCATTGAAGCTAATAGTCCTGGAAGTCTGTAAAAAATAATTAAAAACAAAATAATTGATATAAATCCAACAACTCCTGCTCTAATAGCATTGTCAAGTGAAATTTGACCTAAAGTAGGTCCTACTTTTTGTTGAACAATTGGACTAGATAATGGAACTGGTAAAGCTCCTTGATTTAGTCTTTGAACTATTGTTCTAGCTTCTTCAATATTAGAATCACCTTGTATGATAGCCTTTCCTCCTGCAATTTTTTCATCTACACGAGGAGCATAAAAATCACCAATAATAGGCTGTCCGTCTAAAAATATGGCTAGTGTTTTTCCAACATTTCTTTCAGTAATTTGTTCAAATAACTTTGCTCCTTCTGCATCAAATTCAAGTTCAATAACTGGTCGCATTGTTGTTTGATCAAAAGATAATGCAGCTTTTTCTAAATATCTTCCTGTTAATTCTGTTTTTTTATAAGGACTTTCAAAGGCTTTTTCCCATCCTTCGATTTGTTGAATTTCGTCAAATGTTTTTCCATTTACCTTTTCCCATATTGCCTTAATCTCATTTACCTCCTCCTCACTTCTCTCCTCTGAAAACTCAAGAAGTGGAGTTTCTCCAATCCATTTAATAGCGTCGTCAATGCTTTCAACACCTGGAAGTTCAACTACAACCCTGTCTGTTCCATAAATTTGAACAACAGGCTCTGTTACTCCATAGATATTTACCCTTCTTTCAATAACATCCCTAAGTCCATTCATTGATGCTTCCGTTTCCCCTTGTTTAACTTGACTTAAATCAGCCTCATATTCTAAGTGAACTCCGCCTTTAAGATCTAAGCCCAAGTTAAATCCTTTGTCACTAATATGAGGAATTTGTGAGTTAATTTTTTGATTAATAAAATCAATGCCTTGATTTGTCATGTTCGGAAAAATAAAAGCACTAGCTACTAATGCGAGTACTACTATTAATCCAAAATACAGATTGAGTAATTTGTTTGTCATATAATTGAAATATAGAATCAAATTATGAATTTGTCAAATTAG
>DAOSDM010000005.1:0-41870 GCA_035362415.1 Candidatus Pacearchaeota archaeon | reverse complement strand
AGATTAATAATTTTGTAAAAGTATGTTTGATAAAGAATTTATTGAAAAGCAAAAAGTTAGGTTAGAAAAAGAAAAGGAAGAATTAGAAAGACTTCTTTCTGGTTTTGCGTCTAAAGACGAACAAAGCAGTAATGACTGGAATACTAAATATCCCGACATAGCCCCTGATGAACGTGATCCAGAAGACGCTGCTGATGAAGTTGAAGAGTATGTTGATTTGCTTCCACAAGAGTATACATTAGAAATTAAGTTAAAAAATGTTAATGAGGCATTGGACAAAGTAAAAAACGGCACATATGGAATATGTGAGAATTGTAAAAAGGAAATGACCAAAGAAAGACTCGAGGCAAATCCATCTGCAAAAAAATGTTTAGATTGTATCGAATAAAATTAAAAAGCCCTTGCGAGGGCTTTTTTTAATAGGAAACTTTTGTTCCAACTTTATATTTTGCCAAAGGGTTTGTTGCTCCCCTTACATCAAAGTGTAAGTGTGAACCATCTCCTCCAAGAGAAATACAAAGTCCTGTGTTACCCATGTATCCGATAACCTGTCCCTGAGCAACTTGCTGGCCAGGAGTAACAGTCCAGTAAGATAAGTGGCCGTAATATGTTACAACTCCATTAGGGTGCAAAATTGTAACATAATTACCAGATGGCCAAGCATATTTTGCTGTTTGAACTACACCTGCAGCAGCAGCAACAATAGGACTTCCTTTGCTATTAGCGATATCAATTGCATTATAATAGTGTAGACCATTTGTGATAATTCCTTTTGCTGGAGATATAAAGTAGTTAGATGCGATATTTATATAACCTTTTGTTGTGCTCGGAGTGGTGTTTACTATTTTTGGCATTTTACCATTTGGAATAAATAAGATATCTCCTACATATATATCGCTAGCATTTGAAAGCTCATTAAAAGCAATTATTTCATTAGAAGTTGATTGATATTTCTTCGCAATAGAAGAAACAGTGTCTCCTCTTTCTACCATGTGTAAAAGTCCTTCGGTTGGTAAAATTATTAGTTTTTGACCTGGTTTAATAACAGTATTTTTGTTAATCTCGTTTGCAAGAAGAACTGTTTCGAGCGAAATATTATATTTTTCAGCAATGCTTAATAATGTTTCCCCTTCTTTTACTAAATGGTAGATAATATCTTTTTTTAGTTTTTCTTCATCTGTTTGGGTAAATTTTGTTCCAAAACTAATATTATTTACAAAGAGTGGAGAATTAATTGAAGATAGAACGATTCCATCTTCAATATTTATATCCTTAATAGGAGCCATTATCTCTGGCTCTAAACTAACAAAAGCCTTTTCAGGCAATTCTATTATTCTTTTGCTACTTGCAGCCGAAATATTAAAACTAGCGATGATTATACCCGCTAATAATAAAACTAATACTCTTTTTTTACGGAAAAATTTATAAATTTTCCTTTTAATCAATGAATTTTGCCCACGGGGGGAAAAATCTTCTTTAGTACTAATATTTTTATTACTTACTAATTATTAACAGATTAATTTTAACAGAATTCAGCCTTAAATGTCAAGCAAAATATAGGTTTTTTATCATTTTTGTGCTAATATAATTTAAACAAAAAATATGAGTAATTTAGAAGAAATTAGAAAAATTTTAGATAAGTATGAAATTCATCCTAAAAAGTCTTTGGGGCAAAATTTTTTAATTGATCAAAACATAATTAATAAAATTGTTGCGGTTACGCAAATTCAAAAGGAAGACAATATTTTAGAAATAGGCCCAGGATTGGGACTTATAACAAAAGAGCTTGATAAACACTCAAAATCAGTTTTGGCAATTGAAAAAGATACTTTGTTTACTAAAATTTTAAATGAATCTAATTTTAAAAATACAAGAGTTATCGAGGCCGATATTTTAGAATATATTAAAAAGAACGATATATCTAATTATAAAATAATTGCTAATATTCCCTACTATTTAACTTCTAATTTAATTAGAAATCTTTTAGAAACACCTAATCAACCAAAAGAGATGTATCTTGTGATGCAAAAAGAGGTTGCAGAAAGAATGTGCGAAGAAAGAGGCAATATCTTATCTATTTCTGTTAAATACTACGCAGATGCTAAAATTTGTTTTAGTATTTCTAGAAATTCTTTTTGGCCAAGTCCAAAAGTGGATAGTGCTTTAATTAGGATAATTCCTAAGAAAAAATATGAAGAAAGCGACAAATTCTTTTTTAAGGTTATTAAAGCTGGTTTTTCTTCGCCAAGGAAAAAATTAATTAATAATTTATCTCAAGGACTAAAAATTAGTAAAGAAGAATTAGAAAATATATTTATTAAAAATAATATTTCTAAAGATATTAGAGCAGAAAATTTATTAATTGAAGATTGGAACAAATTAGTATATAATTTCAGTAATGAAAATATATATTAAATTTTTTTTGTTATTTATATTAATTTCCATGGGCTTGGGAGTATCTTCTGATTTTGTTTTAGCAGGTTGTAAAACATATACATACACATATAATATTTATAAATGTTCTGGCGGTTGTGGAGACGCAAAAATAATAAAAGAAACTTGGGTTGGATGGGAATGTTGCAGATGTACTGAGCATGGTATATGTCCTAAAATACCTGATAGGTATCCTTATCTTAGTTCAGAAGTAATTGTATCGGTTGCAGAGCCTTGGCAGGTTTGTGTAGGAGGATCATATTATGAGCGTCCTAAAAGTAAGTGTGGAAGCAGTTCCACTTCAGGAACAAAGCCATATTTTGTATGTAGTGGAAATTGTTTAGATAATGTTTCTGGATTGAGATATTATAGTAATCCAAATTATCCAAAAAATCCGGAGCTAACAATAGATGGTTCTGAAGATTATCCTCAAACATGTTCTGAAAATATTACAAGTAATTGTATAGAGCCTAGTAACGATTCGACTAATGTGAAATCTCCGCTTAAGATTGATTGGGATGAAAATGCTTATTGGCAAAAAAGTGGAAGTTGTGGTAATTTTGGGTGCCCCGAAGGTATTACTGCCATAGGTCCACAATCATATAAATTGAGTCTTAAGGTAAGTGAAGAAGTAGACAATAAAGTTGTTAATTTAGTAAATCCTCCAACAAAGGCAGATAGCGAAACTTTTAGTGATTATATTTCTAAAAACTTTGATCAGGATACAAATGAGATTAAGGAAGGTTATTTCTATAAAGTTCTTAATACTGATAGTCAGCCAAATTACATAGACAAGGGAACTTATAGATCTTCTGAATATAATTTTAGAGTAGATCATAACCCTTGTTGGCTAAAAAGCGGCCAAGAATACGATTTAACAATACAAACATGTTGTAAGGCTGATGGAACAGAATGTAATTCTGGATCAAACTTTAAATTTACAACTGCCTATGCTCCTGAACTAAAGTCACCTGAAGACTTAGATTGGGAAGGTTCTAATTATTCTGCATGGAATGCATGGCCTCAAATAGATAGTATAGATAAGCTTCCATTAAATAATGCGGATTATGAGCCATTTGATTGGGCTCTGCAAGCGCCAACCTCTGGCTTAAAAGTAACGCCACCTGTACTTCTAGATTGGTGTGATGTAGATTCTGGGAGATTAGAAAAAAGAGGAACTAATTCTTATAGTATTTTACCTAAAATATTTGAAACAAATCCAGAAACAAATGAAACAAAAAAAGTTTGTGCTTTTAACAAAGGTATAACAGATGAACTTTGCTATCACATTTCTAACCCTGTAACATTGAATTTATTTAGTGAATATTCAGATATAGATAATTACATGTTTATAAAAAACAGCAGGCATTCTTGGAAAGTGAGAGGGTGTCCTACAGTAATGGCAGGTATTTGTTCCACTAGACCATATAGTCAAGAATGGTATTTTGAAACAAGTGATGCCGATCTTGGGGAAAGCACGAATATTGTTCCAGCCGATGGTTCTTTTGTTGGGCTTCCAGTAAATATTTCTTGGGTTAATCCTTATGGGTATGTTTCAAGTATTTTTGAGTTTTATAAAAACGGAGCATTAATTGAAACAAAGGAATTATCTGCTTCAGGTATTTCATACAATGATTTAGATTTAAAAACAACTTATTCTTGGAGATTCAAAAATTGTACTGACAGATATTATAAGAATTGCGATGATTGGTCTCAATTGTATAAATTCACTATAACGGGTAATCCTCCTGAATTAATTTCACCTAGCGGAGAAGTTATTCCTCCACTTAATTTTAAATGGAATAGCGTTCCTGGAGCTAGGTCATATATTTTTAAACTAGAGGGTGGGGGCATTAATAAGGAAATTAAAATAAGATGGGATAATTTGAAATTAGAATATTCAGAAGACCTTCCTTTTAAGGTAAATACTGATTATAATTGGCAAGTTAAAACTTGTGCTGACATTGAGGGTAACAAATGCGGGGATTATAGCAATACATTAAGTTTCAAAGTAAAGTTAGATGCTCCTACGGGACTAGAGCCTGAAAACAAGACTTTGTCTTTATATGAGGACAGAGGATCTAATTTAAAATGGGGTGAAGTTAATCAAATAAAAACATATCAAATAAGTTTTGATTATACAAAGGGTGAGGAAGAAACTTCTAAATTTTGTGAAAGTTTAGATAAAAAAGAAAATATTATAAATAGCAATGAATATTTTTTCTCTCCACAATGTTTGGGAACCTATACATGGAAAGTAAGGTCTTGTTTTTCAGATAAATGTGATGATGGTACTTTTAGTGAATGGAGTGAATCTAAAAATTTTACAATATTTCAAAATATTAATCCTGAAACAAGAGAAAAAGTTTCGGAAACGAATAACAACACGAAAAGTATTGTTCCTTGTGGAAGGCCACTTGACGATCCAGAAACTCCTTGGAACGAAAGAGAGTCTTGTACAATTTCTCATCTTTTAATTATTTTACGAAATATCATTGATTTTGCATTAGGAAGACTTGTTCCTTTAATTATAGCTGGAAGTGTAGTCTATTCTGGAATTAAGTTTTTTACTGCTCTTGGAAATCCAAAGGTAATTGTTCAAATAAAGGATTTGTGGAAATATATTGGATTAGGATTACTTATTATCATTTTCTCCATAACAGCTATTGATTTTGTTTTAACTTTTGTTGGCTATAATGTTGGCGTATTTGGAAACTTTTTAAAATAAATAATTATATGGAAAAAAATAAAAACGAGAGAACAAAATATATATCAATATGCATTGCCTGTATAATTTTACTATCAGGTGTACTTTACTTTAGAATAAATGCTTTAACTAATATTGACATTAACAATTCTGTTAGTAAAATTAGTTTTCCCAAAGAGTTAACAAATCTTACATTGCCTTATGAAATAAAAGCTACAGGCTATGAAACATTCGAAACAGAAGATAAAGATTTCAAAATTACATTTCCTAATAATTGGGATTTAAAAAATGGAAAAAGTCTGCTAAATGCAATGAGTGGTGGAGCTAGTAAGGCTGGGATAGAAACTGTATTTGTAGTTTACAAAATATCTGGAGTAAGCGGAAATATTAGTTTTTTAGTTGTTGAAGAAACCGACAAAACAGATCTAAAAGAAATTTTAAGTTTAATGGGCATTAAAGTAGAGTTAGAGGAAGAAAAGGATGCGTCAAGTGAAGAAAACAAAGATGACGATGTTGTGGTTGGGGAAGATATCGAGAATTCAAACGAGGAGGAGGAATCTTTTACAAATGCTACGATTATTGAAAAAGCAGAAGACGCTTTGCTCTTAGAAATAATCTCAAAACAAAAAGAGGGGACACCCGTCCATTCTTATATCAAAACAATAACTTTGAATAATAAAAGTTACATAGCTTCTTTGATAACACTTGAAGCTTGCTGGGAGTCGGAAAAAGAAGGTTTTGTAGAAATACTTAATTCAATTGAAGTAAGTAAATAAAAAAAGGTTTGGCTTGGTAAGTTAACTTTATGTGGAATTTGCATGGACATTTTGCTAGGTGGAGAAATTTCAAAATGAAATGTTACTATTAAATAAAAAAGGATAATTAATTTGATTGTCCTAAATGTTGTATATCCAAAATATTGTGGCTTGTAGGTTTTTTAGACTATCTAGAGTGTAACACATTCATTCTCAAAACAAAGGGAATAAAAAAAGATTTTCAGTGAATCAACTGTACGTTGTTATCAGAGAAAATCTTTAATATCTCTTCAGGAGGGTCTGCGTAAGCCTCGACGCCGTATTTATACGGAGTTTCTTTCCACTCCGTAAAATCTCCTCCAGTAGTTGCAATGAAGGAGGGCTCGTATATTATTGGATCGCCGGGCTTTTCCTGGGACCAGCAGACTACTGGTCCTGCGTAGAAACTTTCGCCCGTGGAATCCTCCAGTCCAAAATACAGCACGCCCCCTTCGTCAAAAGCTTTACCTTCTGTCAGTATTACTTTTTCCGGGCTCCACCTGAGATCACCCTTGCTACCCTTTATGTAGAGAAGAATGAAATCCGAAGTCCTTTTCCACGTTTTCGCATCTTTTGTTGCAGACATCATTGTCTGATCCAGCAGATGCTGTGCGTGGCTTTCATCAAAAACTGTCGGATCTACCGAAGCAGATGGCACGTCATTTGAAGAGGTTGGTACATTTACAGAGGATGGAGAAACAATTATTTCACTGTTGTTCATTGTCGATGCACCCATGGCAATCAATATAATTGCCACCACTCCAATGGCGATGATGCCTATTGGAACTTTGTTCTTTGAAACAGTAGTTGCTGTCATCTTAAGCCTCCCTTTTTAGGGACTGTTTGAAGTATAACATTTTTTAAAAATTTGTCAAGTATATACTCTTTTTAAAAAACGATGTATAATATTTTTAATCATGAAAAACAAATATATCACTTCTATTTTATTGTTTATATCATTGTTTTTGGTACTAGGCACAACAAGTGTTTTGGCATATGAATTAGAATGGCCAAACTCTCCTGGAGGAACAAGTATTGGAGAAGGGACAAAAATAACAACTCTTGTAAGATATATATATGAATGGGGGGTCTCAATAGGAATCTTGCTTGCTTTTGTAGCAATTGTTGTTGCTGGTTTTACTTACATGACCTCTACTGGTAATGCTAATAAAATTAAAGAAGCTCAAGATAACATTAAAGATGCTTTTATTGGATTAGCACTCCTTTTATCAAGTTGGCTTATATTAAATACTATTAATCCTTCATTAACTAATCTTGTTGTACCTAATATTGAGTATGATATGGAATTAGGTGAATCTGGGTTTAAACCAGCAGACTTACCTAAGGGACAATGTACAAAAGTTGTGTTTTGGGAGGAAAAAAACTTTACTGGTAAAAAACGCGAAATAGTCAATTTCTTAGACAAAGAAACACCTTTTTCATTTGATAACGCTTTTCTTGGACCTGCCGGAGAAATTATAAAATACGTGACAGACTTTAATCCGAAATCATACATAGCTTATAGAGAAATGAGGACGGTTGAAGGCGAAAAAGAAATTGATGAAAAGCTATGTGAGCTATATCAAGCAGAAGATAAGACTAAACTATATTGCGAGGGTGGTTTTATAAAAGACGATTCGTGTATCGTCGAATTGTATGGAGCTAGCCCTTCTTGGGATTTAATAAATCCATGTGGAGATAAATTATTGTCTATCCCTGGAGCTGTGGGTAATGTTGACAGAATGCTTGCTAATCCTAATGAAAGTTTGGATTGTTATAAAATAATAAAAGGAGATGATGAATAGTATGTTTAATATTATAAAAAAATATAAAGCACTCATTTTAATATTTTTTGCTATCTTATCATTTGCAATGCTAGTACCTCAGAGTACACATGCCTTTATT
The DNA here is from genome assembly GCA_035362415.1 of Candidatus Pacearchaeota archaeon. Lineage (GTDB taxonomy): Bacteria > Patescibacteriota > Minisyncoccia > Minisyncoccales > Minisyncoccaceae > JAAZMU01. The sequence continues at coordinate 34,031 of DAOSDM010000005.1, read as the reverse complement.
GGTACTGGAATTTTTGACTATTTTGATTCAGCATTAGGCGCAATTGAAGAGACATCAGGCCCCGTAGTAGAATCTTTTTTCGTAGTTCTAGTTTTGTATTGTGTGGGATGGATTACAATGTCTTTAAGTAGTATAGGTGTTGATTATTTGCTCCAAGATCCAAATAATCTTCTAAGTCTTGGAGGAAATGAGATTGTAATAGCTGGATGGAATTTTACTTCTGGCTTAGCTAATTTAATCATAATTGTTCTATTTGTTGTTGTTGCACTTTCCTATATTATGAAGTGGAATAAGTTTGAGCCTAAAAAAGCAATTATTAGATTAATTGTGGCAGCTCTTTTGGTAAATTTCAGTTTTTTATTCTGTCAGATACTTGTTGATGTTTCTAATATTTTGATGGATTCTTTTACTAATTTTACTGCAGAAGATGGAAAAATAGCTGGAGCTTTAGTAAAGCAGGCTATGACAGCTTCTGGCGATCAAATAGCCTCAATCATCACTTACTTAGTTGGATTAACTTTGTCTGGAATGACTGTAGTTCTTGGTCCAGTGGTACAAGCAGGAGCTGTTACATTACTTGGAGTAATGCTTTTACCAAACGTTTTAACATTTTTTGTTCAATTAGGAATAAGTTTTATTTTATCTTCTGTTTTCTTTATATATTTTACAGTGCTTCTTTTAAGAATCGCAGTTGTTCAAATATTTACTATAATTTCACCCCTTGCAGTGCTTTGTTTTGTGCTTCCTCAAACTAAAAAAATGGGAGAACAGTGGCTAAATAGTTTAATTCACTGGAGCATGTTTACTGTGCCACTAACATTTTTCTTAATGCTTGCAACGTATATATTAAAAAAACCTGCTGAAATGTCTTTGGCAGGATTAGGAAAAGAGGCCGGTGGTTTTATATTTTTTAATTTAGATGACTTAGGAACAATGTTTGCTACATATTTTTTACTAGCAATATTCCTCATAATGGCTTTAATCATTTCTAAGAAAATGGTACCAAAAGAGGTTACAGAGATAGTAAACGAAGCCAAGAGTCAATCAAAGTATTTCCTATCTCCTGCTGCTAAAATTGGTAAATCTATGGGATATGCAGTAAAAAATGATATGCAAAAAAGAGCGACAGGACTTGTGGCTAGAGGAGATGCTTTGCCTGAGATGAGCCGCGACAATACTCTAACTGATAACGCTATAAGGCTAGCCACTAGACCTGCTTCAATATTTAGAAAATGGACTAAAGCTCCTACAGCAGCAGAAGATCATGCTAAAATTGTACAAGAAGAAGCAAAAGCATTTAGCGATAAAACATCTGCCGAAGATTTAGATAATGAAATGAATAAAAATATTGTTACTGGAAGTTCTAGACAACAGCTAGCCATGATATCTAAAATGACTTCGGCTGAAATAGGAAAATATTTAGCTAAGGCAAATGCTAAACAAGAAGAAAAGCTATTTAATTTAGTAAAAACACTTGGGGATAAAGGCACTCAAGAAAAGGTTATGAAATCTTCTATAATGGGTGATCAAAATGATGAAAGGAGGTTAATGAGTTTGGGTGGGCCTATTAGTCAAGGGTATGATACTAAGCTAGAAGAGGTTATTGCTAAATCAACAGGAGAAAAAGCACTTGATATTAGCGTAAAAGCTATTGAAAATTCTTCTGCAATAAGAGAGGCTATAGCAAAACACTGGACCGGAAATGAGTTTGGGGCAAGAGGAAAGAAAGATAATGAATTTATTGGTGCGGTAAATAGAAATTACAATGATTTCTTTAATAACGCTAATGCTTCTTTAAAGAAATATTTTACATCTGGATCATGTCCTTATTGTCCTCAACCTTCACAACCTCAAAGACAGATATTTTCTGATGGAACTCGCCAAACAACATTGAGTGATTTTGCTCCCGAACCTGCTCAGGGAAGAGATGCGGGCAATCAAGAATCTAGGGGGGGTAGTGGATCAACAGGCGAGCCAGGAAGTGGTCGCCAAAATAGGCCATAAAAAAAAGCCGTAAAATTAAAAATAATTTACGGCTGTTCCTTCTCCTTTTTAGGAGAAATAACTTGCTGAGAATCAATGAAAGCACTAAGTGCTTTTTTGATTTGCTCCTCAGTGAGAGTGTGTGCCTGCTGGCCATTTAAATTCCGGCCATCGTGATCGCCATGCCAATAGAAGTAATTTGCTTGGTCCGGTCCCATTTTTTCAGTGACTACTGGCAATGAAGGCGGAATGCCATTCTTCTTGCAAACCTCAGAAACCATGTTTATTTTTTGCGCCTCTGCTTCTGCAAGCTTCCGTATCTTCTCCGCTTCTGCTTCTGCCTCAATAATTATTGCTTGCCTCTTTTTTTCTGCAACGTACAGCATTTGAGAGGCTTCTTCTGCAGATCTATCCTTGAGATTAATATCAAGGACTGCGAAATTTGATATTTCGAATCCTAGATCATCTATCTTAATAAAACATCTTGTTACTCCTCCTTCATTTCGTTTTTTTACATCTATCTTTACATTTGTTATTTCGGTATAATCAACCATTAAGTAATCGAAGAATTTTTTTCCGAGCATTGCTCTTTCATTTTTAATAGCTTTCTGATTATCTTTATTTCCAGTAGAACGATTACCAATCAATTCATCTACTTCGAAATCTCTTACAAAGGTACGGAAAGCAGCCCATAGAAATTCTTCAAGTCTACCATAAGGATCTCGATTGTTTAGGAACGTATAGATATTACTAACTCTTAGTGTTGCCACGATTACTGCATAGATTTGTATTCTGTCCTTGGCCTCCATTTCATTGAAGGACATTGCATAGTTTGTTGTTTTGAGATCTATTCTCGACGTTCGCTTAATTGTTTTTTCTATTCTATACTGCACTTCTCTACTATTCTCTATCATTGTTTCAATAAGTTTATTGTGTCGAAGATCGATAAAGAGCACATCTCTGAATGGAGGTAATCCATAAAAAGTTAATCCTCCTAAATTTTTTTTGATCCAACTTTCTTTGCGGTTTGGTTCGAGATCTACTTCAAAGTCTTCTCTAACCACTCTGTCTCGTGAGCTATAAGCCACGTCAACAAACTTTCCGCCAGATTGAATAAGTGTAGCCACGTTTTCTAACGCGAAAATAAAGGCAATTGCATCTGGGGCAAGGTATAGATATACTACAAAGATCGAGGAAATAACCATGTATGCAACAATGATTACATTTATTAAAATAAAGTTAGCAGCTACGAAAGTGTTTACGAAGGGAATGAATGGCAATACTAGCCATGTAATCAACAGCGGTCCAAATACGCAAAGAAACGCCTTCGCGTATACAGTTGGTAAACTTTCTGACATACACATCCTCCTTATAAATTGTTAAAGAACGCCCTTACTAGAGCTTTTATAGTATAAAATAATGATTTGTGATTGTCAAATTATTGATAAACATTTCTGCTATGGTATACTATAGGGAATGGATGAAATAGAAAAATTTTACAATTTAGAAAATGCTTTGCAAGATGCAATTTTATCAGAAAAAACAGCTTTTACTGTTTACGATTTAGGTGAGAAAAATGGGTTAAGCGAAGATAAAATAAGAGAAATAGGAAGGCTTACGAAAAAGGTTTTAATGAAGGAATTGCCTATCAAAGATTTTGAAATGGAACTTGAATTAAGAACAGGTCTAAGCAATGAAATAGCTAAGGACATTGCCGAAATAATCGATAAAGAAATATTTGAACCAGTTAAAATATATTTTACAAAAAAAGAAATTTCTCAAAATTCATCAACACAAGAAAAAAAAGAAGAGCCTAACGTTTTTACTAAACAAAAGCATATATTTAAGAATAATTACAGAGAGCCTTACGAAGAATAGTATTAATCTTGTAAACCTTCTTTTTATAATCTATAATAAAGACAATAATAAATATTGTTTCACTAATGCAATATAGAGTTCCACAATTTATCGAAGAAGAAAGTAAAATAGCAGGACCTTTCACTTTAAAACAAGCCATGATCGTTGGCATTTCAGGAGGCGTAATATTTGTCATGTATTTTTCTTTTGGCGAAGATTACATGTTCCTTTTTCTCATAATATCAGGTATAATAGCAGGAGCAGCAATTGCAATGGCTTTTTTGAAGATTGATGGAAGGCCTTTTACTCAGATGATCGCCTACATCATGAATTATACAATTATGCCAAAGCTATACATATGGAGAAGAAAAGAAGCTCCTGTTTTTCTTAAAGTAGAATTAAAAACACCGGTTGACTTAGAAAATGAACAAAAAGAAGATCCTTTCAAAGGATTAGAGCTTAGAAAAGGAAAGTTAAATGAGCTTCAGAATAAAATAGATATATCGTAAAATGGCTTCAAACAAAATTCCGACACAGGATTTTATGCCTGTAGAAAAAATTAAAGAGGGTATTATTATATTGAAGAATCAATCCTTAAGAGGAGTGCTTATTGTTTCTTCTCTTAATTTTGGTTTAAAATCTGCTGAGGAGCAAACTGCTATTATTTATCAATTCCAGAATTTTTTGAACTCCCTTGATTTTCAGGCACAAATATTAACATCCTCAAGAAAGATTAATATGACAGGTTATATAGAAAAGCTAAAAAAAATGGAAAGCGAGCAGACAAATGAGCTTTTGAAAATGCAAACAACTGAATATATTAGGTTTATAGAAGAGATAATTGGGGGAGGATCAATTATGACAAAAAGTTTTTATGTTATTGTGCCATATTTCCCTCTAACAGAGTTAACAAGTTTTGTACCCGATGGCAATGAAAGCAAAGATCAGTTAACAGAACAAAAATTTCAAGCGGCTAAATATCAGCTTTATCAAAGAATGGAATATATCGCTTTAGGATTAAGAAGATGTGGACTTAAATCGGCACCGCTAAACACTGCAGAAATAATTGAGTTTTTATGGTCTAGTTATCATCCTCAGGAAGCTGAATATGGATATTATCCAGAATTACCACCTGAATTAACAAAATAATAAAATGGGATTATTTAGTAAAAAAAATACAGAAGAAGTAAAACAGAAACTATTTAGTGAGGAGCTTGTTAATGAAAAAGATATTATTGCTCCAGCTTCGATTAAAATTAATCCAAGTGATGCAGAAATTGGAGAAGTTTTAACTAAAACCTATTTTATTTTCTCTTACCCGAGATATCTAAACACTGGATGGTTGTCTCCAATAATTAACTTGGACATTCCTTTAGATATTTCCTTCTTCTTCCATCCAATCGAAACAGAGACAGTTTTAAAGCAATTAAGGCGTAAAGTTACTGAAGTACAAGCAGAATTAATTGATAGAGAGGAAAAGGGATTAATTTCCGATCCAGCACTTGAAACAGCTTATCATGATTTAGAAGAGCTTAGGGGGAGCCTTCAGACTGCTCAAGAAAAAATGTTTAAGTTTGGATTATATATTACTGTTTATGCAAAAAGTAAAAATGAATTAATTCAAATTGAGACAACCTTAAGATCGATATTAGAATCAAGATTAATATATATTAAACCAGCCTTATATCAGCAGAAAGAAGGACTCTTGTCCACATCTCCTTATGGACTAGATAATTTAGGCATTCATACAACTCTTAACACCTCTCCTTTATCAAGTATTTTTCCTTTTATATCATTTGATCTAAGTAGTAATGATGGGATACTTTTTGGAATAAATAAACATAACAATTCCCTTGTTCTTTTTGATAGGTTTAGTTTGGAAAATGCTAACATGGTTATTTTTGCTAAATCTGGTTCTGGTAAGTCTTATGCTGTTAAGCTCGAAGTTTTAAGATCGCTTATGGTTGGCATAGATTGTATTATAATTGATCCTGAAAACGAATACAAAACGCTTGCAGAAGCTACAGGGGGCTCTTTTTATAACATCTCTCTTGGATCAGATAGCCACATTAACCCTTTTGATTTACCAGAGGTAAAAGAAGGGGAAGATCCAGAAGATATTTTAAGATCAAACATTATTAATCTTGTAGGTCTTATGAGAGTTATGCTTGGTGGATTATCGCCTGAAGAAGACGCCATTATTGATAGAGCTTTAAGCGAAACATATGCGGCAAGAGATATTACACCTAATTCTGATCCAAGAACATGGAAAGATAATGTTCCTATTTTAGGTGATTTAGAGTCAGTACTCGAAGGAATGGATGGAGCAGAGGAATTAAGTGAAAAATTAAGAAAGTTTACAAAAGGAACTTTTTCAGAATTCTTTAATAATAAATCAAATGTAAGCACAGATAATGGATTAACTGTTTTTGGTATAAGAGATATTGAAGACGAGCTTCGTCCAATTGCTATGTTTATTATCATGAGATTTATTTGGAACGCTGTAAGGACTACTTTAAAGAAAAGAATTTTGATTATTGATGAGGCATGGTGGATGATGCAAAATGAAGATGGTGCTTCTTTCTTATTTGGTTTATGTAAAAGAGGAAGAAAGTATTGGCTTGGAGTTACAACAATTACTCAGGATGTGTCAGATTTTATGAAATCAAGTTATGGAAAGCCTATTATTACCAACTCCTCTATTCAGTTATTATTAAAACAAAGTCCTGCTGGAATTGATTTAATTCAAGAAACCTTTATGTTAACTGATCAAGAAAAAATGCTTCTTTTGGAAGTTCCAGTAGGGGAAGGAATCTTTTTTGCAGGACAAAAACACGTTGCTATAAGAGTGGTTGCTTCATATACAGAGGACCAAATTATTACAACAAATCCTGAAGAGATTAAAAAGAGACAAAGTTTATAAGTAATGGAATATACAAGATATTTCTTAGTATAAAATGGTTTTAAATATAAGGTTAAGGTCATTTTTGGGGTGAATAAATTGACAAATCCCCAAATTTGGCATAAAATGGGGATATAAATCACCAAATTTGGCATAATATGTATAAAAGAATTTTACAAAACGAAATAGAGAAAAAGTTATTTAAGGGAAAAGTTATTATAATTGTTGGAGCTAGACAAACAGGAAAAACAACACTTTCTTTTGAAATTTTAAGTAATTTTGATAGTAAAATAAAGCAGTTCAATTGTGACAATCCCATGGATCGTGATTTGCTTTCAAATCGCGATTTAGAATTTTTAAAAAGTTTAATTGGTGATGCAAAAATTGTTTTTATTGATGAGGGTCAGAAAGTAGAAAATTTAGGACAAACATTAAAACTCTTGGTAGATAACTACAAGGAAAAAAAGCAAATAATCGTAACGGGTTCATCTAGCTTTAATATTTTAGATATGACACAAGAACCTTTGACTGGGAGAAAATTTGTTTTTAATTTATTCCCCTTGAGCCTAGAAGAGATTTATCCTGAAAAAGATAGTCTTTTAATGTTGAAAGAGCTCGAACCCCTTTTAATATTTGGAAGTTATCCCGAGGTTGAAATTAAAAAATCGTTAGAAGAAAAAGAAGAAGCTATACGTGAAATTTCAGAAAGCTATCTTTATAAAGATGTTTTTGAGTTTCAGAGAATTAAAAAATCGGCGATCTTGGACAATCTTTTAAAGGCCTTAGCGTTGCAGATAGGGGGGGAAGTTTCATATAGAGATTTGGCAAATATTGTGGGAATTGATAAGAAAACCGTGGAAAATTATATCGATATTCTCGAAAAAAATTATATTATTTTCCGTTTATATCCGTATGCTCAAAACAAACGGAAGGTTATTTCAAAGCTTAGGAAAGTTTATTTTTGGGACCTTGGAATAAGAAATTCTATAATAAATAATTTTAATTTTTTAAATTGTAGAAATGATGTAGGCGCTTTATGGGAAAATTTTTGTATTGTAGAAAGATTAAAATATCAGTCTTACCATAAAATACATTCAAATAATTATTTTTGGAGGACTTATGAAGGAGCAGAGGTAGATTTAATCGAGGAAAGAGAAGGAAGTCTTTATGCATACGAATTCAAATGGAATGATGGAAAAAAAATAAGAGAACCACTTTTTACAAAGGAGTATAAAAATAGTTCCTTTTCACTTATTTCTCCAAAAAATTTAGGAGGCTTTGTGTGGTAATCGAAAAGAAAAAACACCGTTAAGTGTTTTTGATTATATCATTTTAGGCCTTACAACAAGTCTCCTTTGTTCCCCCATTCCAATGCTTTCTGTTTTTACGTCGTCTCTTTTAGCTAATTCCATGTGAATGATTCTTCTTGCATACGGAGACAAAGGGGGCAATATTTTTTGTTGTCCAGTGATGGATACTTCTTCGGCGGCTGAATTTGCCATGCTTTTATAGCTATTAACTTTATTCCTTCTGTAGTTATCAATGTCTAATGTTAGATAAACTTCTTTTTCAAGTTCTTTTTTAATCACTTTTCTTAAAAGAAGCTGTAGATCTGCCAATATAAGGCCTTGTTTCCCAATAAACATTTTAGCATCTTCTATTTTGAAAACATTCATTTCTATAATGTCATTTTCTTCTTGCAAATAATCTATTTCAAGCTCTACATCAAGCCCTGCTTTTTTAAAGAATTCTTTTGCTTTTTCTTCTATAACTTTAAGTTCTTTTTCTTCTAACATAACTTTAATTTTTTAAAATTATCTTTTGTTGAATGATTGTGAATAAGGTAATTACGAGCCAGTACAAACCAAGAGCTGAAGGTAATTGTGTTAAAACGAAGAAAGTTAAAAGAGGGAATATGACAAGCATTTGTTTTTGCATCATGTTTTGCAATCTTTCTGTTTGATCCATTTCATTAACATTTGGGGCCTTTTTAGGTTGCATTGTCCATATTTGAGCAAGTTGAGCCAAGGCTACTATTATTGCAAAAAGAGTGTGGGGCTGAGATAAGTTTATTCCCAAAAACATTGGTTCAATTGTTCCGCTAAAGTTTATAAATGAATATAAGTTATTAGTTATATCTACGCCAGAAGCAATGTTTCTAATAACATAGTAGATTGCTAGAATAAGAGGTATTTGAATTAATATGTACCATAATCCTGCAAAAGGGTTAAAACCTTTTTCCTTGTAAAGTTTCATTAATTCTTCTGCTTGCTTCTGGGTATCAGTTTTGTATTTTGTTTGTATTTCTTTAATTAGAGGTTGTATTTCTTGAAGCTCTTTTTGAGACTTTAAGGATTTATTGTTAAGTGGATACAATACTAATCTTATGATTATTGTTAATATTAATACTGCACCTCCAAAACTACCTAAAACAATGTATAGCCAGATTAAGAAGTTTAAAATTGGCTGATATAAAACTATATTAAATATGGTTCCTATAAATTCAAACATTTTGCTTTTTTAAATAAATAAATTATTTCTTCTTTTATTTGATTAAAATCTTTTTCCTTAATATTAGGATAAGTAACTATAATTATATCAAATCCTGACTTAAAGTCCATTTTTCTTACTATTTCTCTAATTCTTCTTTTGACTTTATTTCTTTCTACTGCTTTTTTAGATACTTTTTTAGAAACAACTATACCAATTCTGGCTATATCCTTATCGTTTTCTAATATTTTTAAAAAAAGAGAGTCTGCTTTTAATCCTCTCCCTTTTTTATAAACGCTTTCAAAATCTTTCTTTTTAGTTAGTCTGTTTTCTTTTTTAAGCATTAAAAACTAAACAGTTAATCTTACTCTGCCTTTTGATCTTCTTCTTTTTAAAACTGCACGACCTGTTTTGCTTCTTGTTCTAGCTAAAAAGCCGTGTGTTCTTGCTCTTTTTTTCTTTTTTGGATTATATGTAACGCTCATAGTCTTTCATTTAATTTTATAAAAATACAATAGCAAAAAAAATAAAATTGGTCAATCTTATCAATAGTTTTCCTCTTTTTTACCCCAGTTATCCACATGTTTTCCACACTACTCAATATTTTCTTTATTTTTCAACACCTTTGCAAATTTTTCCACATATACTATAATAGATGCAAGTAAAAATATGACTCAAGAACAAATCTGGCAATCAGTATTAGCGCAAATTAAGCTGAATGTATCCTCCGCAAATTTTGCAACATGGTTTGCAAACACAAAAATATCAGAGATAGCAGGAGGGGTGCTTACAGTTTCTGTTCCGAATTCTTTTAGTAAAGAATGGCTTGAACAAAAATATAAGGCAGAGATTTTAAGGATACTAAAGTCTGTTGATTCTTCTATTAGAGATATTGAGTATGTTATTACTCCATCTAAAAAAACTTTTCAAAACAATACAGTTAAATTAAATAATGAAGAGCAGTTAGGCTTTTCTGAATTTGAAAGAGATGAGGAAACAAATTTAAATCCTAAATACGATTTAGATAAACTAATTGTGGGTCCTTTTAATGAATTAGCCTATGCCGCAGGAGAAGCTATTATCGAAAATCCAGGAGAGGCATATAATCCTCTTTTTATATACGGTGGAGTAGGATTAGGTAAAACACATTTAATACAGGGTGTGGGAAACAAGATAAAAGAAAGATACTATTCAAAAAAGATAAGATATATTCCTGCTGAAAAATTAATAACAGATGTTGTTAATAGTATTAGAGAAAATAAGGTGGAGGAACTTAAAAAAGAATTTCAAACAATTGATGTTCTAATTATAGATGATATTCAGTTCATATCTGGAAAAACAAAAACTCAGGAGGAATTCTTTCACATTTTTAATGCCTTATATCAAAATAATAAGCAAATAATATTGTCTTCAGATAAGCACCCAGGCTCGATTCCTACTCTAACAGACAGATTAAGATCAAGATTTGAAGGAGGTATGATTGCTGATGTCGGTATGCCTGATCTCGAAACCAGGATTGCTATATTAAAACAAAAGACAGACGAAAAAGGAATAAATATGTCTTTTGAAGCACTTGAATTTATTGCTTCAAACATACAAAAAAATGTAAGGGAGCTTGAAGGAGCATTGAATAAAATTTTAATAATGGAAAAAATTAATAGAAGACCTTGTTCATTAGATGATATTAAAAAACAATTGAAAAATATTATTAGTGTAAAGACAAAAGTAACTACTCCTGAAAAAATAATTGATTCGATAATAGATTTTTATGGACTTCAAGACAAAGAGCTTTTTGTATCGTCAAGAAAGAAAGAATATTCTAAGCCAAGACAATTATCAATGTATTTACTTAAAAAAGAATTAAAGCTATCTTATTCTGTTATTGGAAGGAGGTTTGGTGGAAAAGATCATACAACAGTTATGCATGCATGTTCGCTTGTTGAGAAAGAGTTCGAAGAAAACCAAAAATTTGGACAAGAAGTTGAAATGATATTGCAGAGAATTTACAGTGAATAAAATTTATTCTAAACTATAAAAATTAACATTTAAATTTATGAAACTAACTATATTAACACAAGAATTCAAGAAAGGATTAAATTATACGGAAAGATTAACTGGAAAGAATTTAACTTTACCTATTTTAAACAATGTACTTATAGAAGCTTTACCTAATTTCTTAAAGATATCTTCTACTGATCTTGAGACAGGAATTGAATGGTGGGGTTTATGTAAAACAGAAGAAGAAGGAAAAATAACAATTCCAGCAAAAATATTAACTCAAGTAATTAATAATATTTCTGATGAAAAAATAGAAATTGAGGATAAAAACGATACTCTTTTTATAAAAACAAAAACATTTAAAACTCAGATTAAGGGATTTACGGCTGATGATTTTCCTATTATTCCACAGTTTTCAAAAGAAGATTTTATTGAAATTAGTGCACAGGAATTAAAAGATGGGCTTGCTGATGTGGTTGATATTGCTAGTATGTCTCAAATAAGACCTGAAATATCTGGAATATATTTTGTATTTAAAAAAGATTTAGTTAACCTAGTTGCGACAGATAGTTTTAGATTAATTGAGAGAACTATTAAATCAAATAATTACAAGAATTCTTTTAGCGATGATATTAAGTTCATATTATCTCAAAAAACAACAAAAGAAGTGATCAATATTCTTCAAGAAAATATGGGGACAGTTAAAATATATTATTCTGAAACTCAGATATTATTTGAAACTAGTTTAAATGAAATCGATCATCCTGAAATTAATTTGATTTCAAGACAAATAGAGGGAAATTATCCAGCCTATAAAGAAATTATTCCAAAGGAATACAAAACAAGGATTGTTGTTGATAAGGATTTGTTAACAAAACAAGTTAAATTAGCTGGACTATTTGCTGGTAAAATTAATGAAATTAAAATAAAAAACGACGATAAAAATTTAGAGATTTTAAGTCAGGATTTAGATTTAGGAGAAAATAGCTCAACATTAGAAGCTAAGATTGAGGGAGAGACTGCAGAAATTTCATTTAACTACAGATTTATATTAGATGGAATTAATCGTGTAAAAACTAAAAATGCTGTGCTTGAATTCCAAGGATCATCAGGTGCAGGTGTTATTAAGGGAGAAGATGGCATTGGCTACATTTGTGTGGTTATGCCTATCAAAAGGTAGAAAATTTCAAATGAGTATTTATAAAATTAGAGGAAGTTATTCCTCTTTTTTAACGAAAAAATATTTATAATTAAAGAGAGATGAAATAATTATATGAAAATTAGAATCTTATGGTATAATTTAATATAAATAAATCATAAAATATGATAGAAATCGAAAAAAAATTTATTTTAAGCGAAAAAGAAAAAGATCAAATTCTAAAGGATGCTCAATTTTTAGGAGAAAAAATATTCACAGATATTTATTATGACAAAAAAGATTACTCTTTGACCTTAAAAGATTATTGGCTTCGTTTCAGGGATGGTAGGGTTGAATTAAAAGTTCCAGTAAAAAAAGAAAACAATACTTTTATTAATCAATACGAAGAGATAATAGATGAAGATAAAATAAGGCAGAAGATTGGTATTAAAAAAGTAGAAGATTTAATTAGTGATCTTAATTTAAACAATTATATTCCATTTTGCGAATGTAAAACAACCAGGACAAAGTATAAGAAAGACATATTTTCAATTGATTTAGATTTTGTTGATTTTAATGATTTTTCGTATAACATTGCCGAGGTTGAGATAACGGTTGAAAACGAAACAAGTATTGATGATGCTATAGAAAAAATAAATATTTTTGCAAAAGAAAATAATTTAAAACTTAAGTCAGTTAAAGGAAAAGTAATTGAGTATATAAACAGAAAAACTCCTCATCTTTATAATAAGCTTTTAAAAAAAGGCATAGTTAAAGAATAAAGATTGTAACTTTTTTATTTTCAATGCATTGTAATAAGTGTAAGGCAAGAATATGGATATTAAGGAATTAGTTGGAAAATCCAAAAATAAAGACAGGGAGGCATTTTCTGAATTGTTTGATTTTTATTACGATAAAATATTTAATTACGTTTTTAGAAGGACTCTAAATATTGATTATGCAAAAGATATTACATCAAACACTTTCTTAAAAGTTTTAAAATATTTAAATGATTTTAAATGGAAGGGTGGAGACAATAGTTTTAATGCTTGGATTTATAAAATAGCCACTAATGAAATAAATCAATATTTTAGAAAACAGAACAAGTATAAACTAATTGTTGATGAAGAAAACTTTAAAGAGTTAGGAGATTGCGGGGAGACTGTTAGAGAAATTGAGAATAGGCTTGAAAACGATGAATATTTACTTATTCTAAATAAAGGGATGAAACAGCTAAAACCTATTTATCAAGACATATTGCATTTAAGATATTTTGAAGAATTGTCATATGAAGAGATTTCAAAAATATTAAGCAAAAATGAGACGACAATAAGAGTTTACTCTAAGAGGGCGTTAGAAAAATTAAAGCTTATCTTAGAAAAAGATGCACTTGTTTTTAAAGAAAATTAGTATGAAAAATATCGAAGAATTATTTAAAAAAGTAAACAAGGAAAGCATTGTATTGTCTGAACACAAAAATAATTTGAAAAATTATTTACTTAATAGTGATTATTTTTGCAAAAAGGAAAAGAAAAATTTATCTGATTTCAAGCTAGCTTTTGGTTCTGTTATTTTTTCTGTATTTATTCTAGCAATCATATTCATTTATTTTTCTTCTTATACTAAACCTCTAGAAATCGCTGATATAAATAACTTTGAAAAAGAAATTAGAACACCACAAACATTTAGTATGTCTAAGGCCCTAGACACAGCCGTTGATGAAAAAGAAACCCTTTATAATAAATTAATAAAAAAAGAAAATGTAATAATAAATCAAAAGATATGGCAAGAACAAGAAGTAATTGTTTTGGAAGTTTTTGAAGACAACCTAAAAACAATATATTATTTTAATAAAGACAAAAATATTTTATTACATTCTGAAATTCAATCAAAATAATAATTAATAAATAATAAAAATATGATAAAATTATTTGAAAATAAATTCTTTCAGTTCCTAATATTCGTTTTATTAATTGTATTTATCGCTTTCCTTTTGTCTTCCATAGGAAATAATACAAGGCTTAGCGAAAATGAAACAATAACAATTTCTGGGCTAGGTGAAGTTTACGCTGTGCCGGATATTGCTGTAATTGATGTAGCTGTTTTAACAGAATCTAAAACCGTAGAAGCTGCAATGTCAGAAAATACAACCAAAATGAATAATATTATTAGTGCCTTAAAACAAGATTTAACAATTGATGAAAAAGACATTAAAACTACGAGTTTTAATATCAGTCCTCGTTATGCTTGGGAAGATAAAACAGGAAAAAGAAATCTTGTAGGTTATGAAATTAGTCAGCTTATAAATGTAAAGATAAGAAATCTTGATGCGACAGGAAATGTTATTCAAAAAGTAACAGAGCTTGGAGCAAATAGTGTTAGTGATTTAACTTTCACATTTGATAATGATCAAGAGCTAAAAGAAGAGGCAAGAAATATTGCTATCAAGGATGCGAAAGAAAAAGCAAAAGATCTTGAAAAAGAATTAGGCATAAAAATGGTCAGAATTGTTAATTTTTCAGAAAGTTCTTACGCACCTGTAACTATTCGTAGTGGTTCAATGAAAGTAATGAATGAATCCCTTGATTATGCAGCTCCAACCATAGAGGCTGGACAAAATAAGATAACATCGAACGTTAGCATAACATACATCATTAGGTAAAATTTTAAAGAGGGCTTATTGCCCTCTTTAAAACAAAAAGCTTATTAGTTAAAACCCAATAAGCATTTTAGATAATTGATAAAATGATTAATTCGTTCAAAGAATCTTGTAAGTATTCCACTGCGAGGTAAATTTGGATTTTTACTTGCGATCAAGCGAACATATTCGTTTTCATCATTTTTTAGCATCAAAACAGATCCTGCAGGAGTATTCAGATTAAATGCTACACAGGCTCGAGTCAGTGGATTTCTACTGGAAGTTAATTCTTCAAGGATATAATATGGAGCATAGCAATTGTCAGCAATTAACGGCTCAAAATAATTTAATGCTTCATTTTCTGCAATTTGGGTTGCTAAGTATCTTAGCAGGGAAGGGTCTTTACAGTTTTTTATAGTGTACTCTAGGTACTTACGACATGATTTGGATCTACTATTTTTGTACAGCTCTAAATCATCTCTGAGTTCTCTTTCTTCTTCAGTTTCAATTAATCTTACAGTCATTTTTCCTCCATTATTCGAGAAAGGACTCTACTTATTTAATACCATAATATTAAGCTTTTGTTAAGAAATAAAAATAATGTTATATTAAAAATAATGAATCCTGTATTAAATAAACTTTTATTTTTATTTGTAATAATAATTATAATCATAATATTGATTTTCGATTTTCCTATTTTTACAAAATGTGAAGACAAGCCTTTTATAGTTAAGAAAGGCGAGAACATCTTTCAAATCGCAAATAATTTAAAAAATGAAGGGTATATAAAAAGTAAAATAATTTTTATATTTGAGACTTTAAACGATAAAAAAAATACAAAGTTAAAAGCAGGTACTTATTCTTTTTGTGCTGGTTTAAGTAATCAAGAAATAATAGATATATTAGTTAAAGGAGAGAAAAAAATAGATTATTTAACTATTATTCCAGGACATAGTTTAAAAGAAATAAGTGAAGGAATTAGCTCAAAAGGATTTTGTACTAAACAAGAATTTTTGAATAAATATTTGCACCTAAGTGAAGAAGATGAAGCGCTATTAAAGGAAAAATTTTCTTTTTTAGAGGATAAGCCAAAAGTAGTAGGATTAGAAGGATATTTTTTTCCTGATACTTATCAGATTGATTTAGAAAATGGGCTAGATATTTTGGTAGAGCAAATTTTAACAAACTTTGATAAAAAATTAACTAGTGAATTGAGAGAAGAAGTAAAAAAACAAAACAGAACATTGTTTGATGTAATTATAATGGCTTCAGTGATTGAAAAAGAAGTCATAACATATGAAGACAAGAAAATAGTTTCAGGAATTTTATGGAAAAGATTAAGTGCAGGAATGCCGCTTGAAGTTGATAGTACAGAGCTGTACTTTGATACTGACAAAAGTAAGGATGTATTCTATAATACATATAGAAAGAGTGGCCTTCCGATTTCACCAATTTGCAGTCCTGGTGAAGAAAGTATCAAAGCCGCGATTTATCCTAAAGATACCGATTATTGGTTTTATTTAAGTGCCAAGAATGGTAAAACAATTTTTAGTAAAAATTTTAACGAGCATCTTATTAATAAATATAATTATTTAGATAAATAACATGGAAAACAATTTACTTCCTCCACCAAAAAATAAGTTTAAAAAATTTTTAAAAGTTTTTTTAATATTAATAGCTTTAATTTCTGTTGTTTTCATATTGTCGCAAAGGAACACTCTTGAGGGGAATAAATATTCAAGAGAATATACTCTTGTGCCAGAAAAAATATCTCAATCAGCGTCAATTAAAATATATTTACCTACGGGAGTAGATAAGGAAACTGCCAAAAATAATATAAGTTTTGATCCAGTAATTGAGGGTGATTGGGTGGATGAGGAGAGTAAGCAATCGTTTTTAAATTTTAATGTTTTTGCAAGTGAAAGTGATGAAAGAGATTATATTGTATTTAAGCCAAAAGAAAAATTATCTTTGAACAAATATTATTCTTTAAAGCTTGATCTTGGCGACAATAAAATAATGCAAGCATATTTTGAATCCGTAGAAGATCCAGAAATTATAAATATTTTTCCATTGGATGGAACAGAAGCTGCGCTGGATAGCAAAATTACAATTGTTTTCAATAGACCTATTGTGCCCTTAACTACACTTGAAGAATTAGAAAAGTTAGACGTGCCAGTTGATATTTATCCAGCAACAGAAGGAAAATTTAAATGGATAAGTACAAACACATTACAATTTATTCCAAAAGAAAGACTTCAAAGATCGTCTAATTATACTGTTAAAGTAAATCCAGGATTTACTTCAATGGATGGTCTTTTGGTACAAGAAAAAGAAATTCATTTTACAAGTCAAAATTTAAGATATCTAAATACTACTGACCAAATAAATAACGTTATATATAATGAACCAATAAGACTCTATTTTAATCAGCCCGTTGATTTAAGTAAAACTATTAAAGAAATAAATCTTTTTAAGGGGGGTGAGCAAATAGATTTTATTGCAAAATACAAAGGAGATAAGGATAAAAGTATAACAAATCTTTTTTCCTCTTTATTTAGTAGTTCTAAAAAGGAAGAAGAAATAGATAAGTCAGTTATAGAAATTTATAATAAAAGAGATCGTTTTAACAGAAGCGAACTTTGGGATTTTGAAGAAGATTACAAAATTTCAATTAAAAAAGCCTATCCACTTGAAGGGGATATAAATATAGAAAACGAAAGAAATGTTAATTTTAATACAACCTCTATTATAAAATCATGGAGCGCAACTTCTTCCCGCTCTTCTTATGCAACTCCAGATTTATTTGATCCACAGGGAGAGCTTGTGATTGATTTTTACGAAAATATTAATATTTCTAAGAGCAATATAAATTCTTCATTTAATATTAAAAGTATTGGATATGGAGAAAAGTGTACAGAAGATTGGCGTTCTTTATCAGACCAAAGTTGTCAAAAAATAGAAAATAAACAAAAGGTAATAATTAAATTTGATGATAGCAATATTAATGCAGGAGATATAATAAATATTACTTTAAAGGAAATTATAAATGAGGATGGTCTTAAAATTAATGCAGAGGATATAAAAAAAGATATCCATGTATATAAATCTTTAAATATTAATATTACAAATGAAGGACTTAGATATTTTACAGTTTGTTCTAATAATCCATTATTTCAATTAGAAAAAACAGAGTACAAAGATAAAATAAGAGGAGATTTGGATTATGAAGTTTTCTCTTTTAGAAATTCATACTATGACAATTGGAGTAATTGTAAGGGAGAAACACCTTTCAAAACATATATTTATGTTGGATTAATGCCTGAGACAACTTATAATTTTGAATTTGATATTAAAGATGTTTTTGGGGACGAACAAAGTTTAAAAAAGGAATTTACAACAGGTAAAATGGATTCAGATTACGTAAGTGCATTTTCAATGCAGCAAGGGTTTAGTATTACACCAACATCAAATACAAAATTAAATTTCGGAACTCAAAACCTTACCTATATTGACGTTGATGTTTGTAAATTAAGTGAAAAGAATTTTGTTGATAATTTCAACAACAGATACAATGACTATTTTAAAAAGAGCGCGTGTAGTGAAATACAAACTAAAAGAATAACATTACCTCAAAAGTATTGGATTAACAATTATTTTAGTATAGATATAAAAGATTTTTATGAAAATGTTTTAGGAAATTATGCTGTCATATTATCTCATCCACAGTTAAGTAAATATACACCAGTTAC
This sequence comes from Candidatus Pacearchaeota archaeon, assembly GCA_035362415.1. Lineage (GTDB taxonomy): Bacteria > Patescibacteriota > Minisyncoccia > Minisyncoccales > Minisyncoccaceae > JAAZMU01. Next base: position 15,273 of record DAOSDM010000005.1, on the reverse strand, counting down.
TTTTGTAACAGTAACTAATATGGCAGTGGGAGAAAAAAGAATCACTCCTTCTTCTTATTCTTATGAACTTAATTTAACAGAGTCTCAATTAAATTCTCTTAAAAATATATACTTAGTGTCTGATATAAATACTGGGGATGCTATTTCCAATGCAGATATTTATTATTACTCAAATTCAGGGGAGTATAAAAAAGTGGGAACTACAAATAATGAGGGTGTTTCTTTAATATCTCCAATATACGGACTAAAAGCGGTGGTTATTAAAAAAGGTGATGATAGTACCATAATTCAAAGGTACGAGAGTGAACTTGGCTATGGAAGTAATGCGATGAATGTTAAAAAGTTTTACATATATCAAGACAAACCAATTTATAGACCTGGGGAAAAAGTTAACATTAAAGCTATATTGAGACTTGGATATGATGGAAGCTATGAAATGCTTGACGATAAAAGTGTTACCTTAAATGTTAGAAATTCAAAGTATGACGAGATATTTAAAACAAATCTTACTTTAGATAATTTTGGTACAGTTAATACAGATTTTATACTAGCCAATGATGCTGCTCTTGGAAATTATAGTGTTTGTGTGTCTAATGTTTGCTCATATTTTGATGTTCAAGAATATGTTCCTGCGGCTTTTGAAGTAAAACTAAATACTGATAAAGAGGAATATGTGTCAAAAGACGATGTAAAAATAAATATTGATGCAAATTACTATTTTGGAGTTCCTGTTGAAAACGCTGAGGTTAGCTATACTATAAGTAGTCAAAACTATTTCTTTGATAAATACAAGGAAGAATATTTTAGATTTGGAAATTTTGATTATAGATCTTGTTATTATGATGAATGTTACGAAGATAAGTTTATTCTAAGAGGCGAAACTACTTTAGATAATAATGGCAAAGGTGTTATTAAAGAAAATATTGATTTAGAAAAATTATTTTCTTTAAATAACAGTAAAATTATTGTTGCTGATGTAACAGTTAAAAATTCAATGGGACAGAGTGTTTCTTCTCAAAAATCTTTTATAGTTCATCAAGGAGAATTTTATTTAGGTGTTAATACTGATCCATACTTTGCTGGAAAAAATCAAGAATTTTCTATAAAAATAAAATCAGTTAATAATGAAGGTCAGCCTCTGTCTATTAATAACGGTAAGGGTGAAGTATATAAAGTAGATTGGGTTTATGCAAAAAGACAGGAAGTGGGAGGATCTTTTTCTTACAAATGGGAAAAGAAAAGAGAGCTTGTGTCGGAATTTAGTTTTACAACAGATCGTAATGGTAATTATTTAAAAAAGTTAAAACTTGAAAAAGAGGGTTCCTATGATATCGAAGTAAGTGCAAACGACAAAAAAGGAAACACGGTTAAATCTATCGATGATATTTATATATATGGAGAAGGTTCTGTTAATATAAGATACACGGATAAAACAGATTTAAATTTGACTGTTAAAAAAGATAGTCTGAATGTGGGAGATAAGGGAGAAATAATTATAGAATCACCATATAAAAAAGCTAAGGCCTTAGTAGCAATTGAAAGAGGAAAAGTTTTTGAATATGACATAATAGACATTACCGGAAATCTTTATAACTATACCTTTGATATAAAAGAAGACTATTATCCAAATGTTTATATTTCTGTGTTACTTCAATCCAAGGATGAGCCTTCTGTGAAATTTGGAAGTAAAGAATTTAAGGTAAATAGCGATATACAAAAAATAAATATTGATTTTAAAGCAGATAAAAGTTTTTACAAACCAGGAGACGAAGTTAGGCTTAATATATCAACTAAGAATTATAAAAATGAACCAGTGTCTTCTTCCGTTTCCGTTGCAGTTGTAGATTTAAGTGTTTTAGCCTTAAAAGGAAATCCTAAAAAAGATCCATTAATATTCTTTTATAATGGTTTTCCATTGGCTGTTTCAACTTCTTCAAATTTAAAAAATATAATTGAGAGAAAAGATATAGCTGACACAACGAAGGGAGGAGGCGGCGGTGGTGAAGAAAAAGAAAAAGCCAGGGGAGAGTTTAAAGATACTGCATTTTGGCAAGCAAGTGTTATTACTGATAGTAATGGAAATGCTGAAGTTACTTTTAAACTTCCAGACAATTTGACAACTTGGCAGGCTGAGGCTTTAGGAGTTACTGAAGATACTAAACTTGGGGTTAGTTATACCACATTTATGAGTAAAAAGGATTTAATGGTAGTACCATTGAAGCCAAGATTTATTATTCCGGGAGATGAATTTTATATTGGTGCTCAAATATTTAATCAAACAAATACAATTCATTCTTTTGATGTAACTTTAAAAAGTGATACTTTGGAGCTTATAGATAAGGGTGAGTTAAAAATAAACATTGGAGCGGAAGGTTCTGAAAGAGTTTATTTCAAAGTAAAAGCTCCTAATGGTATGGGTGAAGGATTCCATTCATTTGAGCTTTTTGCTAAGTCAGACAATTTAAGTGATGGCGTTGTTCAAACGATTAAAATTAATCCAAATTTAACTTACGAAGCAACTGCTACTGCTAATTATACTACAAGTGATTATGCGCTTGAGACGATATATATCCCTGAAAATGTTTCAAGTGACATGGGGGAAATTACTATTAAAAGTTCAGCCACACTTGCAGTCTTTTTATCCGATGCTTTAAATTATTTATTACAATATCCTTATGGTTGCGCTGAACAGATATCAAGTAGGCTCAAGGCAATGGCCATTGTAAAATCCGGACTAGATGTTCCAAATTTAGCTGATAAATTTAATTTAAAGAAAATCATATATGATAACAAAGAATATACTCTAGACGAAGTAATGCAAATAGGCTTATCTAAACTTTATTCTTATCAAAATTACGATGGAGGATATACATTCTGGGGCAATGGATATTCGAGTTATTATTTAACTTTATCAATTGTAGATGCTTTAAATTATATTAAAGAAGCTGGTTATTCAGTGAACGAAGATGCAATAAATAAAGGAGCTGATTATTTGTTTAAGGAATACAATAGATTAAGAGATTACCAAACTCCTCAAAATACAATCATGCTTACAAGAACTTTAATGAATGTGGGCAACTTTAAAAACAGCATTACTTTAAAATCAAAAATAGAGGAAATAATAAATAATGAAGGATTATTAAAAGATAGTTTAGGAAATAGATTTTTAGCTGAGCTTGCAGTAATAGTTAGTTCAGACTTGTATGATTCTAATACTAAAAACAAAGTTAATAATTTCCTTGATAATAAAATTAATATTGATGCAAGGGGTGCTTTCTTAGATTCTCCTAAAGATTATTCTTACTATTACTTTGAAACTGCCATTTCAAACACAGCAACATATTTAAATTCAATTGCGTTAGAAAAAAGAGAAACATCATTTAATGATAAAGTTTTAAGATGGTTATTAAATTCTAGAGATAAAGAAGGGGCATGGGGCTCAACTCAAAACACATTAAAAGTTGTTGAGGCATTCACTAATTACTTGAAATGGAAAAAAGAAACTAATGCTGATTACAATTTAAATATTGTTTTAAATGATAATCAGATTGAGAATTTTAATTTTAATAGTTCAACTATTTTAAATCAAATTAATAAAGTAGTAGGGGTAAGCGAACTAAAAAAAGGTGATTTCAACTTTTTACAATTTAATAAAAAGGATAAAAATATATTAAATCAAGGAAGTCTTTATTATGATCTTGGTATAAAATATTATTTAACAGGAGGAAACATTGCTCCAAGAGATGAGGGTTTTGCTATAACAAGAGGATTCTATAATTTAGACGATATTCAGAATAAAACTCCTTTAACATCAGTTAAAACAGGAGATGTATTTAAGGCTCATATAGAAATAGTGGTTCCTAACACAAGAAGATTTGTAGCTATTGAAGACTATATTCCTGCAGGATTAGAAATTATTAATATGGATCTTGCAACTGAACAAAAAGCATTAAAGTTTACTGAAAAAGAAATTACAAATAGGGTTCTTTATCCTGATTTCAAAGAAATAAGAGACGATAGATACTTTATATATAAAGAAAACCTGACACCAGGAGTTTATGAGTTTGATTATTATGTTAGAGCTCTTGTAAAAGGAGATTATTTAAAACTTCCAACAATTGTTTCAGAAATGTATACTCCTGAAAATTTTGGTAGAACTCAAAGCGAGCAATTTGAAGTTAAATAATTATTTAAAGTAAATATATATTGTTTCTTCCTTATCTTTATTTTTAGCTTTAATTTTATATGTGCCTTGACTTGTTGGTTTAAAAAATAGATCGGTAAATGGCTCATCATTTATAAACCATTCACACTCATCGTTAGCTGATAACTTAATTTCACTATTCTTATCAAATAGAAATACGTCATTATCATGAGGATTTGTGATAAGGGAATTATCCAATTCTTTTAAAATATTTTGTGCTTTGTTAAAATCGTCTCCAACAAGACCCCACTCCAATCCATTTTCTGTGTCAAAGGATTTAATATGTGTAAAATCAAATTGAGTATTTTTGTTATATTCAGAGTTTAGCATTATTTCCATTATACTACTCCAAATTAATCCCGCCCCTTGTTGCCCTGATAATCCTTCTGTTGCTGAATTGTCAGCATTACCAACCCAGACAGCCACCACAAAGTCTGGCGTATATCCAACAATTAAGCTGTCTTTGTAATCTACAGATGTTCCTGTTTTAAGGGCATAGTTTTGGTTGGGCAAATTTAATAAACTTATCATTCCAAACTGATCCATTCCTGTTTTCCTGTCATTTAATATTTTATTTATAAGTTCGATATATGGCTTATTGGAAACTGTTTTTGCAAGATTATTCTGAGAAGTTAAATTAAATTTAAGGTCTTTATATTCTCCATAATTAGGGAATATGGTAAATATATGCGCTAGGTCTATTAAGTTCATTTCAAGGGCTCCTAGGGCTATTCCAAGGCCATAAGATTCTATATCCTGGACAGTGCTTTGATTAAGGTCATTTATGAAAAAATTATTGAATGTATTTAATGTTACAAATTCTAATGTTTTGAGCGCCCCGATGTTTATACTATTACTTAAAGCGTAATGAGCAGTTATTTCTCCGTTGTATTCATAGTTATAGTTTTTAGGATAAAAAGAAGAAAAATCATTAAGCTCGTATTTATATTCTCTATCATCAATTAAAGTATATGGCCTCATTCCTTTTTCAAAAGCTTTTAGATATATAAATGGTTTTATAGTAGAAGCAATTTGTCTTGTTTTTTGAAGCATATTAATTTGATATCCTTCGCTATTAGAAGATGGATCTGGAGAGCCTATCATTGAAAGAACTTCGTTGTCAGGAATTGAAATAACAATAGCCGCAGCATTTTTTGCTTTTTTTGTTTGAAGCGCTTCTATATTTTCTTTTAAAGAAGTTCTAATAATTTCATTTAATTTATAATCAATGGTTAGTTTTACTTCTTTATCATTTGTAATATAATTTTTTATTTCTAAGGGTACGATAGCTGATTCCTTGAAGATGAGTAAATTTTTTTGAACTTCTTTTTCATTTAAGAAATAATTCTCATCAAAGTCTATTTTTAAATTTCTTGATATTGTTTTTGTAACTTCGATATTGTTTGGTCCTTTGGGATTATTTTGATTAGGGGAATTGATAGAAGAAATAAGTTGAAGCATTTCTTCTTTTGTAAGGTTATCTGGATCAGAGTTAAAATAACCTAGGCTAGCAGTTTTTAATCCTTGCAAGTGATTACCAAAATAAATAGAATTTATATACATTGAAAGTATATCTTCCTTGCTGTTCATTAACTCTAGGGAAATAGCATAAAATAGTTCCTTAATTTTGTTATTAAAGCTTCTTTTATTTTCATTTTTTAATAGTATTTTTGCAAGCTGTTGAGTAATTGTACTAGAGCCATTTCTAAGAGTAACGCCTACTTCGCTTAAAAGATCTAATACTATAGAAGCTGGATTAAACCCTGGGTGAATGTAAAAGTATTTGTCTTCTTTTTTTATAATTAAATCTTTAAATTCTTGGTTAATGTTATTATCATATAAAGCGTAAAAGTCTTTGCTGTTTGAAGCTATAGAAATAAGTTCATTATTTCTGTCAAAGACTTGAGTGGACTCATTAATTTTATAAATCTCGAGAAGTTCGTTATTTGCTTTAATAGCAAAAGAAAATAAAATAATGAGAATAGATATTCCGAAAAATAAAATTATAATAAATTTTTTATTCATATAATATTATAATAACTTAGCTTTTTTAGAGGGTCAAATACTTGAAAGAAAAATTTTCCAAAAGTATATGAATAAGTAGAACATTGAAATAAGTCAAATCTTTTTCAAAAAGATATGACGCAAATAATGCATAGAAAAAGTAAATTTATTAAATTATGTATTTAATTACTAAAGCTAGAAATCCTGAAAAGATATCTAGGTTTTAAAACAGCGGGCAAAAGGCTCGCTGTTTGTGTTTACATATTTTTTAGTACATTATATAATATGGTTGTTACCTTTTTTTGGGTAAATTTGTTCATTTCAAAGGGGTCTTAAATTGATGAACGCAGGTTGCGTCTTGGTAAACGGTAGAAGGTTTGGCAAAGTTCCGACTTTAAAACCATTTATGAATGTTCAAGAAATACAAGCAGAGCTATTTTTAGATCTTATGCAAGCATCTGGTTTTGAGAGTTTTTTTGTAAAAGAAAGCAACGAAGATTTTATTGTAAAAATCCAAAACTCAAAAGAAGAAAAGATTCTTCGAAATCTCATGCAAGTATTTATAAATTTCGCATGTCCTAAAAATGGAGAAAAGATAGTCGATATTTATATTGAAAAAAATAAAGGCAATCAAACCTGGCTTATAAGAGGCGAATATAAAAAAGATTTATGCGCATGGCTATCGGAGAGAGAACATAACTTTGATAAAGTTACAAAAATAATGAGGGATATGCACCTGCATGTGCACAAAGGAAATAACTCATTTGTAAGACCAGAAATTTTTTTAGGACCGAATGCTCATCTAATAATAGCATGGTCAAATTTCAAAGGAATTTTTCCTCTCATAAAAAACTGGGAGCTAGGAGAGGGTAGAGAATTCTATTCTACCAATTTGGAAGCCAAAGAACTTGTAGTTTTAGTTGCAGGACTTGGTGCTCTGCAGAATATGTATATAAGAGAAAAAATCTTTTTACATAAAAAATCACCGAATTATTTACGGTGACTTTTTATTTAGCAATAGTAGATGTCATTTTATTTTAATCTCGATCTTCTTTTTTTGTTCATCCTCTTCTTTTTCTTTTTCCATTTCTATTTTTAAAATTCCTTTTTCGTAGGTTGCCTCAATATTGTCTTTTTTTACAGAAGCAGGAAGACTTATCATTCTTTCAAAAAATCCTCTTCTAATCTCGCGCTTCATGTAATCTTCCTCTCTAATTTCTTCTTTTTTTTCTGTACTTCCTCTTACCCTTAAGGTGTTATTTTTTATTGATATTTCTGTTTTTTGAGGATCTAGTTCTGGCAGATTGATTTCAGCAATAATTTTGTTATCTTTTTCATATAAGTCCATGGCTGGTTCTCTCATTTGAAATTCATCTCTTAAAATTCTATCTAAATCGCTAAATGGTTTCCAAGGTGTTATTGCCATATATGTTAATTTTAAAATTAATTATGCGACCTTTATTATATTTTAAAAGTATTAAACTAAAAAGTAAATAAAAAAAGCGCCTAAGCGCTTTGTTTATTCTTTAATTCCGTCTAGATTTACATCATAAAGAATTTGATGTGCGAGTAGATTGTAATTAATCACATCTTCCTCAGTTAGCCAAAGCTTTATTTCTCTTTCAGCTTCTTCTACTTTATCAGAACAATGAATTAGATTTCTTACAGCTCTTTCATCGATATTTGATAATTCATATGAATCAAGTGTAAAGTCTCCTCTAATAGTACCCACATCAGATGTTAAAGGTTCTGTTCCTCCGACAAGTTTTTTTACAATTTGAACTGCCTTATTTCCTTCGAGCACTAGAAATACTACAGGAGAAGATGTCATATATTTTACGAGTGATCTAATAATATCTTTTCCATATTCAATCGCAGGCTTTGTAACTGGAAGGCCGTTTTCCTCTCTACTTTTTATAGTGATTTGTCCTTTTGATTCAAACCATGCATCATCTTTATCATAGTGTTGCCAGCATCTTTCCTCATCTGCGTATCCAAATTTCATAGCAACTATTTTAAGTCCAGCGCGTTCGAATCTACTAACAATTTCACCAACAAGAGATCTTTGTACTCCATCGGGTTTAATAATTACAAATGTACGTTCTTTTTTAACCATATTTTTTATTTTTATTATCTTAAATAATTAATAGCATAAGTTATGAATTCATTCCATATCGGTCCGGCGGTAGATGTTCCCAAAGCTTTATTATTCATAGGAGAATTATCATTATTTCCGGCCCAAACCCCAACAGTGACCAAATCACATGTTCCCATTGCCCATCCGTCAACATAATTTTGAGTTGTTCCTGTTTTAACAGCCACTTTATAATCTGGGATATATAAAAGAGAATTCCATCCAAACATTGGTGCCCTAGAAGCATTATCAGATAAAACATCCATCATTGTTTCTGTAACTTCAGATGATAAAACTTTTCTAGGAGTATTTTTATTTTCATATATAATATTTCCATTAGAATCTTCTATTTTCAAAATACTAACAGAAGGAACTCTGTATCCGCCATTTGAAAAAACAGAATAAGCAGCCACCATATCTAAAAGATGAACTTCTCCTCCTCCAAGTACTAATGCAAGACCATAATAACCAGGGTCTTTATTTAAGGTAGTTATACCCATTTTTGTTGCGAGTTCTATGGTATCGTCAATGCCTGCTAGATTCTGAAGAACTTTAATTGCAGGGATATTAAGAGATTGATTTAATGCTGATCTTAATGTGACCCATCCTCTAAATAAGCCATCATAATTTTGAGGAATATATTCTTTTCCTCCGTAGACTCCAAAATTAGTTAACTCATCTTTTACAAGCGTTCTATCTGGATTATATCCTTTTGAGATAGCTTCGGCATAAGCAAATGGCTTAAATGAAGATCCGGGTTGTCTATTTCCAAGCGTTGCCACATTAAAAGAAGGAACAAACTTGCAGTCAGTTGTTGGGTTACACCCAATTGGATAAGGTTCTGCCCAAGGATCAGCAGAACCAATCATTGTTAGAATTTCTCCAGTATCTGGATCCATGGCAACAAGTGATGCATTATACGCATTATATGCTTTTGCATTTGTAGTAACTTCTTTTTTTACAATTTCTTCTGCTTTTTCTTGAAGGGTGTAATCAAGAGTAGTATATATTTTAAGGCCTTTTGTTTCTAAAAAATCTCTACCGTAAATTTCTTCTAATTGTTGTTGTACATAGCTTACAAAATGAGGAGCTTTTGTTTGAGGTTTTTTATTAAAAACAATTTCAATATTTTTTGCTTCTTCCGCCTCTTCCTCTGATATATAACCCTCTTGAGTCATTCTTTTTAAAACATAGTCTTTTCTTCCCATAAGTTCATCTATATGATTGCTATATGGCGAATAATACGATGGCAATTGAATAATTGCAGCAAGGGTTGCCGCTTCCTCAAGAGTTATATTTTTTAAAGGCTTTTGAAAATATGTATTAGCTGCTTCTTCTGCGCCATAAATATTAATTCCGAAAGGAACTTGATTAATATACCATTCGAGTATTTGATCTTTTTCGTATCTTCTATCAAGTTCAAGAGCTAAAACAATTTCTTTTATTTTTCTATCAGCTGTTTTTTCTTTTGATAAAAATGTGGACCTAATTAATTGCTGATCAAGTGTTGAGGCGCCTTGGGATAATGAAATTGTTTTTAAATTAACTTTTATAGCTCTTAATATACCTACAAAATCAATACCTTTGTGTTTATAAAAATTAGCATCTTCTGTAGCAATAATGGCATGCTTTAAGTTCATGGGTATATCATTTAAATTTACATATTTTCTTTTTTCCTCTCCATAAATACTAGATAAGAGTATTGTTCCAGTTCTATCATAAATATTAGTATTCTGATTCATGTTTATTTCACTAAACACTTCTGGCCTAGGAAAATCTTTAATTAGAGAAAAAATAAAAATAGTGGCTATAATTGCACCAGCTAAAATAAGCAAAGAAAATGTTTTTAAAGATGTTTTAAATAAGTTTTTGTTTTTCATATTAAATAAGAATAGGATATGGCTATAGCTAAAGCATCTGCTGCATCATCTGGCTTTGGTATTTTTTCAAGCTGAAGCAAATTTTTAACCATTTCTTGGACTTGTTTTTTTTGAGCTCTACCATAACCAGTTACAGCTGTTTTAACTTGAAGGGGGGTGAACTCAAATATTGGAATATTTTGTTTAGAGATGGCAAGCAGCATTACACCCCTTGCTTGACTAACTGGAATAACAGTTTTTGGATTTTTAAAAAAGAATATTTTTTCTATTGCAACAGCATCTGGTTTATATTCTTTAAGTATATCTTCGAGCTCAGAATATATTATTGTTAATCTATCCTCATCCTTTGTGTTAGCCGCTGTTGTTATAGTTCCATAATGCAAACAGCTCAAATCATCCTGATTTGTTTCAATAAGACCATATCCTGTAGTTGCTGTTCCTGGATCTATTCCTAATATTTTCATTCTTCATTTAAGTTATAATAAAAATCCTTAACATCCTCGGACTCATCGAGAGCTTCAAAAAGTTTGTAGTTTTTATCTTTATCTGCATTTATTCTTTCATTTGGAATCCATGAAAGTGAGGCATTTTCAATTTTATAATCCATACTTTCTATATTTTTTCTAACATTATCAAGTTCCTCAACTTTAGTTTCTACTATAAATATATCTTCTGAAATAGAAATGTCATCTGCGCCAGCACTAATTAAATCTAATTCCATTTCTTCGTCATTTTTCTCTCCCTTTTTTACATAAATAAGTCCTTTTTTTTCAAACATCCATCTAATAGCACCAGCTTCTACCATTTTTCCACCATTTTTAGAAATAATTTGTTTTAACTCATTTATAGTTCTGTTCATACTATCGGTAATGCCTTCAATTAATATTGCAACTCCTTCTGGACCATAAGCTTCGAATAAAAACTCTTCCAGAGTTTCTCCCTTAAGTTCTCCGGTTCCTTTTTTTATAGCTTTATCAATACTATCAGAAGCCATATTTGATGCTTTTGCTTTTTCAACAACCATTCTTAATCTTGGATTAAAATCCAAATCACCACCACCATCTCTTGCGGCTATTGTAATTTCTTTCGCAAACTTTGAAAAAATTTTACTTCTTTTTGCGTCTTCTACACCTTTTTTAAATTTAATTGTACTCCAGTGAGAATGTCCACTCATGTTTTTATTTTATTATACTTATACTTATAATTCAAGGACAAAAAAATAAAAAAGTCAAGATTTTGCTTTTTTCAATTTTTAATTGTATAATTTAATTATGTACAGAAAGTCTTTTACTCTAATCGAACTTCTTGTTGTTATAGTAATAATAGGAATACTAGCAGGAGTAATAATGATCTCTACTTCTTCTTCAATTGATAAAGCTAGTATTACTAAACTAAAGGCGTTTTCAGAAACTATTAAAAACAGCATGATGATGAATTTAGTGTCTGAATTTAATTTTGATGAAGGATCGGGAACTTTAACTAAAGACACATGGAGTTCAAATTTCACTGGTCCTCTTGTAGGGTTTGATGTAAACACAACAGCTGGTTATGGAGATACAAATACATATGGATGGATGAGTGAGAATAATTGTATCTCAGGAACTTGTTTAAAGTTTGATACAGCTCAATACATAAATCAAATGACTAATTATCCAGCCATAGGAGACAATAGTTTTACATGGGAATTTTGGGGAAAAACAAATAATATCATAAGAGGGTCAGTTTTATATTTAAATATTTCTAGCATCACTAATTGGCAAGGGGTATTTGATTACCCTCATTCAACGACTAAAAAAGCATTAATATATTTAAGAAATAGTTGTTATAGATATTCAAATAAGGTTATCGATGACGATAAATGGCATCATGTTGTGGGAGTATTTGATAGAAATAAAACGACACCAGATATTTATATAGATGGATTATTAGATAACGGCTCCTCTTCTTATGCGGAATGCTCCACAGTAGGCAGTATTCCTTCAGGAAATCTTTATTTAGCAACAAACAGTTTTAAAGGGGTTCTTGATGAGGTTAAAATGTACAACGAAGCATTAGCATTATCTCAAATACAATATAACTATATTGCAGGTTTGGATCTTTTATTAATAAACAAAAATATATCTAAACAAGAATACAATCAAAGGATTAATGCATTATCAGCATTAAAATAAAAGTATGAATAAAAAAGAGTTAATATATTTTTTAACTCATAATAATATCTTAAAAACAAAAAGCATAATTCAGGCTTTTAAGAAAATAGATAGGAAAGATTTTATTCCAACAAAATATGCTGATGAAGCATATAATGACTATCCTTTAAGTATTGGTTTTAATCAGACAATTTCTCAACCATCAACAGTAGCTCTAATGCTTGAAATACTTAGTCCCAAAAAAGGGGATAGAATTTTGGATGTGGGTTCTGGTTCGGGTTGGACAACTGCTCTTTTGGGATACATTGTAGGTATTAGAGGTAGGGTTTGTGGAGTAGAGCTTATTCCAGATCTTGTTTTATTTGGCAGATATAATTTAGAAAAATATAATTTAGAAAACACAAGAATATATCAAGCAACACAACATCTTGGACTAAAAGAGAAAGGACCTTTTGATAAAATTTTAGTATCTGCAACAGCAAAAGAGATTCCGCAGGAACTAGTTGATCAGCTAAAAGTTGGCGGATCAATGGTTATTCCTGTAAAAAATTCTATTTTTAAAGTATATAAAAAATCTGAAGATAGAATAGAAAAAAAAGAAATTCCTGGGTTTGTTTTTGTTCCTTTAATTTATTGAATTATCTGTTTAGGTAAAGTATAATAATGTAGATATGAATAAACGGAAATCCTTCACTTTAATCGAACTTCTTGTTGTTATAGTAATAATAGGAATACTAGCAGGAGTAATAATGATCTCTACTTCTTCTTCAATTGATAAAGCTAACTTTGCTAAAGCTCAAACATTCTCAAATACTGTTCAAGAAGAACTATTATTAAATCTAGTATCTGAATGGACATTTGATGAACCAGAAATATCTGGAAAAACATTGGATTCTTGGGGGAATAATGATGGATCACTCGGCGGGACAACCCTTCCCTTACTTATAGATAATTGCGTTTCTGGAACATGTTATAATTTTAATGGAGCTGGTTTTATTGATTATGGAAAACCAGATAATTTAAATTTTGACAAAGGTAATTTTTCTGTTTCATTTTGGATTAAGGCTTTAAGTCAAGGGGAAACAAATGGTATTTTGGGAAAAAGAGTAGGGAATTGGTCAGCAATATATCCTGGATTTGAAATATTGATATCTACTTCTCAAATAAGTGTTATTTTTGCTGACGGTGTATTAAATGCTAATGGAGCAGCAATACAAAATGTTTTGAATAATGAGTGGCATTATGTAGTTTATTCTTTTAATAGAAGCTCGAATTTAATTGGATATTTAGACGGAGTTCAAGCTCCTGGAGCAATCAGAAATATTAGCTCTTTTACTGAAAGTATAAATAATAATTATAATTTTGATATAGGAAGAACACAGAATCACGATAGTTATAACATGACTGGGTCAATTGATGATGTAAGAATATACAACGCAGCCTTGTCTACTTCAGAAATCAAACAAAACTACATCGCAGGACTAAACTCAATGCTAAGTAATGGAAACATATCTAATAAAGAATACAATGAAAGAATAAACGAACTAGCCTATGATAAATAGAAACAAACAACAATCATTTACTTTAATAGAACTTCTTGTTGTTATAGTAATAATAGGAATACTAGCAGGAGTAATAATGATCTCTACTTCTTCTTCAATCGGTAAAGCTAACATAGCCAAGCTAAAGGTTTTTAATGATAGCTTCAGAAATGAATCATTGCTTAATTTAATTTCCGAATGGAGATTTGATGATGCGAGTAATATTGTTTTAGATTCTTGGGGAGGAATAAATGCAACAAGTAATTCAACCAGCTATATTACAAAAGAAAGTAATCAATGTGTTGCTGGAGCATGCATTTCATTAAGCGGAGCTCAAGATTTTAAAATTTCAGACAATCAAAAATTCCATTTGGACGATTTAACAATAATGCTTTGGTATTACAAGCCAAGCAGTAATCCTGATTCGTATCCAACTTTTTTTCAAAAAAGATCGCAATCAGGAACGGTCGGTTATTTATGGAGTTGGCTTAGTGATACCAATAAAGAGGATGTTTATTGGCAATATGCTAATGGAACAAGTATGGTATCTCGCAGCTGGGCAAATGTTTTAAACTCTAATGAAACTTGGTATCATTTGGTTTTTCTATATAATCGTAGCGGTCAGAGATTGGGACTTTATGTTAATGGAGAATTTAAGGGTTGGCGTAGTGCTTCTGGCATTTTAAAAATAGATAATGATAGTGATTTAATATTTGGAAGTTATGCTTCTTCTTTGGGTCATTTCATAAGAGGGAAGTTTGACGATATTAGATTGTTTGATAATGTTTTATCAACAGCTCAAGTGAAACAAAATTATGTTGCAGGATTAAATTCTTTACTTAACAATAATTCAATCTCAAAAGAAGAATATTTTCAAAGGATAAAAAATTTAAGTAGTTCTTTTTAATTGTCTTCTAATAAAAACAAGCAATTCTGCAGAAAATAAAGAAATTGCAAAAATTGTTTTTAAAGGATAGTTGTGGTTTTCTTTTTCAATTTATTCGATTGAAGAAATTGATAATTTAGAAGAATTATTTGTTTCAGGAGTTGTCGTAGAAATTGTTATAGATATTCAACTAAGGTTTTTGATGACAATAAATTGCAGGTTTAACAAACCAAAATATATCGAAATAAGAATACAATCAAAGGATCAATGCATTACCAGCATCAAAATAAAAATATGAGCAAAAAGAGTTAATATATTTTTTAACTCATAGCAATATCTTATTGGATTAAAAGAGAAGGGGCTTTTTGATAAAATTTAGTATCTGCAACAGCAAATGATATTCCTCAGGAACTAGTTGCTCAGCTAAAAGTTGGCGGATCAATGGTTATTCCTGTAAAAAATTCTATTTTTAAA
>DAOSDM010000004.1:0-58079 GCA_035362415.1 Candidatus Pacearchaeota archaeon | reverse complement strand
ATCTTAATTTATATTTTTATTATATACTTTTGCGATAGTTTCTTGAACTCAGTATGAGCAAACTAGCCAATTATTGACTTTTGTGGTGAAGTATGTATAATTTAAGTATATATCTGCAGACAATAGGCATTTTATCATAAGTCCTATCGAGGATTAATATGAGTATCTTGTATTTTTGTCTGTGGTCGCACAGATTTTTTAATATAAAAAAAGGTTTTATGGCAATAACAAAAGAAAAAAAGCAAGAAATAGTTAAGGAGTTAAGTGAAAAAATTGATAAACAAAAATCAGTTGTTTTTATTGATTACGCTGGAACAAGCGTAAAAGATTTATCTTCACTCCGTAAGGGATTGAGACAATCAGGAAACGAACTTAAGATTGCAAAAAAAACATTAATCGAACGTGCTTTCGAAGAAAAGAAGGCCGATATTAAGATTAAAGATTTAGGAGGACAAGTTGGTGTTGTATTTGGATATGAAGATGAAGTTTCTTCTTCAAAAAACATTCACGAGTTTTCAAAAACTCATGAAACAGTAAAAATCCTAGGAGGAATTTTAGAAGGAACTTTTTATGGGATATCTGACATGATTAAAATTGCCGAACTTCCATCAAAGCAACAACTCTTAGGTGGATTACTTGGAACATTAAATGCTCCTATATCAAATTTTGCATATGTTCTTTCAGGACCAATGTCTCAATTTGTTCAAGCTTTATCTCAGATTAGAGATAAAAAACAATAAATAATTAAGTATAAAATAATAATATGGCAGAAGAAAATAAAACTATAGAAATTCCTACAAAATTTAAAAAAATTGTGGAAGAAATTGAAACAATGTCTGTATTAGACTTGTCAGAATTAGTTAAAATTTTAGAAGAAAAGTTTGGCGTTTCAGCAGCTCCTCAAATGGTAGCAGCTGCAGCAGCTCCTGCTCAGGGAGATGCAGATGCGGGTGAAGCTAAGTCAGAATTTAACGTTGTATTAGCAAGTGTTGGAGATAAAAAGATTGAAGTAATTAAGGTTGTAAGAGACACTCTTCAAATCGGATTAAAAGAAGCAAAGGATTTGGTTGATGGTGCTGTAACAGCTCCTGCAGTTGTTAAAGAAGGTGTGAAGAAAGAAGAGGCTGAGGCAATGAAAAAGAGCTTTGAAGAAGCTGGTGCAACAGTTGAATTGAAATAATTTGACATTAAAAAATAGATGCCTTAATCGGCATCTTTTTTTATACAAAAAATCCTGCATTAGCAGGATTCTTTTAATTATTATTGGCAAATATTTTCTGGCATCCCTCCAGTTAATTCACAGATATATTTAGTTAAATATTCTTTTTCTTTTTCTTCGCCAAAGTTTTCTCCAGCTCCTTCTCTATAATATTTTCCGCCAAGCACAACTAATGGAACACCCCCAGATCCAAATTGATTATAAACATCTTGATCTTCTGTAGTATCTTCTCTTACCTTATATATTACTTGATCTTCAAATTGATCTAATACAGCCTTTAGCACTGGTTTTTCCCATTCACAGTGAGGACAAGTTGATGAAGCAAACAAAAACACTACCGGCTTACCGTCTTCTGTTATTATTTCAGCATTTTCTTTTACTAAAAAGTTACCATCAACTTTTTCATCTAACTTTTTATTTAAATCTATTCCGCTATTGGTAAATAATTTAGAGCCATCAGCTGTAACCACAGAATCAAATAACTGACCCATTATATTAATTTGAAATGTATAGTAGGGAGCATTTTTTTCACTTTCATAAATTTGTGATAGTGACACATTCACTCCTTGCTCTACTAAATTTAAATTAATATATTCTAGGGCCTTATTGACGGCCTCTTCTTTTGAAATAGAATAACCTGATTCTTGCTTATAATTCATAGCTGCAAATACTACAAAAGCTATTACAACTACAGATAAAACGATGGTTGATACTTTTTTGTTCATTTCTTTTCCTTTTTTTATTAATAATTAGAATTCTTCATCAAAGTCGATTTCATCTTCGATGCTGTCATCGTATTCAAAATCGTCTTCGAAAAGATCTTGATCTAATTCTTCAAAATCTTCAAAATTCATAGTTTTATTATGTTAAATTAATGATTTATTAATTTTATTTAAAAAAACCTATACTATAAGTATAAATCTTAGATGCTATTTGTCAAGTTTAAGATATATAAATCACAAACAAGTAATTTTGTCAAATAGGTTAAAATAAGAAAATAAAACACTCATGGAGTGTTTTGTTTTGAATAATAGACATGAGTTATTATAATGCCTATTAATGTTCCTATGACCATGCCGGCGATTAGGCTTCCGAGCACTTCTTTCATCACATTAATTACAAGAAGAAGTACTACAAGAATGATCAGACCCAAAAGCATATTGCTTAACATGCTTTCTGTTGCGCTGTTTAATTTGCTAAATATATCGGCCATAAAATTTCACTTCTAAAATTATAGCATAAAATTACGTTTTGTCAATATTTTACTCATTTTAAATAAAAGAGTATAATATGGTCATGTGTATACAATTTTTAAATGCTGGATTTAGTGAAGGGCTAATTCGTAGTATTATATGACAGGAATATGTTCTTGTTTTTTTATTTTGGAAATAAAGCATTAAATGTATAGTTATACTGGAGTAAATATGTATAAAATAATAACAAAAAAGATTAAATGATAATATTTTTAAAATATTTTTATTGGCAATTTGTGAGAATGCCAAAAAAAATTATTCATATTTTTGGTAATTTCTTTTGGTTTGGCTATAATTATTTTTCTATTAATTACTGTTTAAAAACATTATTTTCTCCATGGAAGAAAATTTCTTGGTCTTATAATAAAGGATTTGATTTAGGAAACCGTCTTGAAACTTTTTTTTCTAACAATTTTTCAAGATTAGTGGGATTTATAATGAGATGCTTTATTATACTATTTTTTATTTTTTATGAAATAATCACATTACTACTTTTATTATTGTCTTTATTGTTCTGGCTATTATTGCCATTTATTGGAATTTTTGGATTATTCTTATGTTTAAATTTTCAAAATGTTTGATTTAAAAAAGTCAAAAGTAAATAGAAGAATGAAATTAAGATTTTTCTTATATTTTTTTAAGATATTAAGAACAATTTCTTTACTCGCGCCTATAACTGCTATTTTTTATCTTGTTCAAGGTTTTATTTTAGATGATTCGTTAGGGTTTACTCGATTTGCTTTATTTATTGTAGTCCTTTCTTTTTCTATATTTTTAATATCTCTAAATTTATCTTTATTCTTTAACTACTGTATTAAAGAAACTGAAAAATTAAGTATAAATTTAGAGAATATAAATCTGGCCGATTTTATGACAGTTGAAGCGGCTACAAGAGTTAAAAAAGCGATGAAGTTTGCTAAAAAAAAGCATTTAGATATTAACTCGAGTATTTTACTTTATTATTTAGTAAATAATAGAAATAAAAAAATAGATTTTATATTAAATAGATTATTGATAAATAAAAAGGAATTTCTTTTAAAAATAAAAAAGACAATGCTTTTAACAAAAGATATTGAAGAAAGCACTAATCGTTTATATGGTTTAGACGATATTATACTTGAAGCTGCTAAATCTGCAATTAGAAGAAAAAGACTTTATATCAAAACAAACGACATCTTTTCAGCATTGTCTAAAATAGAGCCAACGCTTAAAGAGGATTTAAGAAGAAAAAGAATTAAAAAAGAAGATGTTGATAATTTAAACTTTTGGCGAGAACGTCTTTCTAAAAAAATAAAAGATACAAAAAAATGGTGGGAAAAAGAAAACTTATGTAAACGTGGCAGTGTGGCAAATGATTGGGCTTGTGGTTTTACACCAACATTAGATAAGTATTCTATAGATTTAACAAGCATTGTTCAGAGATCTGGTTTTTTAGAAATTATTGGACATAAAAATGAACAAGCTCAAGCTGAAAGAGTATTGATAAGAGAAAATCAAAACAATGTGCTTCTAGTGGGAGATAACGGTGTTGGGAGGTCAAGTATTGTTAAATCTATTGTTCAAAAGTCATTTTTAAATCAATCTTTTCCAGAATTAAATGGAAAAAGATTTCTTGAATTTAATATATCTGCTATTTTAACAGAGGCAACTTCAATTGATCAGGTCGAATTTATTTTAGACACTTGTTTTAGAGAAGCCTCTCTTGCTGGAAATGTAGTTCTTGTTTTAAATGATTTTGATAACTATATTAATGATAAAAATATGGCAGGGGTAACCGATATATCATCTCTTATCGCTCCATATCTGAGATTTAATGAATTTAAATTTATAGCTATTACTTCATATAATGGACTTCATAAATATATTGAACTTAAACCTCAAATATTATCTTTATTTGAAAAAATAGAAATTTCTGAGTCATCAAAAAGTGAAACAATCTTGCTTTTGGAGCGAGAAGTTCCTTTTATAGAATATAAATATAAAATATTTGTATCATATTTAGCTCTTTTAAAAATTATTGAGCTTTCAGAAAAATATATTCACAGCAATCCTTTTCCTCAAAAAGCTATTACATTATTGAATGATGTTGCTGTATATTTAAATCAAATAAAGGAAAAAGTTATGCTTGAAGAACATGTAGAAAGCATTATTTCAGAAAAAACAGAAATTCCGGTTGGAAAATTATCTTCAAGTGAGAGAGAGGTCTTGCTTAACTTAGAAAACCTTATTCATAAAAGAATTGTTAATCAGGTAGAAGCGGTTAATGAAATATCAGCAGCACTCAGAAGAGCAAGATCAGGCATTAAAACAAAAAATGGGCCAATGGGAACTTTCCTATTTTTAGGACCAACTGGAGTAGGAAAAACAGAAACAGCTAAAGCTCTCGCAGAAGTGTATTTTGGATCTGAAGCTAAGATGATAAGATTTGATATGTCCGAATTTCAAACAAATGAAGATATTAAAAGATTTATGGGAGATGATAATAATTTAGGTCTTTTAGCTACAAACGTAAGGGAGAATCCTTTTTCTCTTATCTTATTTGATGAGATAGAAAAGTCTCATCCTAATATTTTAAACTTATTGCTTCAAATTTTAGATGAAGGGTTTATGACAGATTCTTTGGGAAGAAAAATTGATTTTTCTAACACAATTATTATTTCTACATCAAATGCAGGATATCAAATCATATTAAATGCTATTCAAGATGATAAATCCATGGATTTAATCAAACAAGACATAATAGATTATGTTATTAAACAATCTATTTTTAGGCCAGAGTTCATAAATAGATTTGATGCAACCGTTATATTTAAAGCTCTTACAAAAGATAATTTACTTGAAATAGCAGAGTTAAGATTTAAAAAACTACAACAAAATTTACTTAAAAAACAAATTATTTTAAATGTTCCAAATAAAACTAAAATGCAAATTGTTGAATTAAGTTATAATCCACAATTTGGTGCAAGAGAAATGAGAAGAGTTATACAAGACAAAATTGAAAATGCTCTTGCAAAATCATTTTTGTCAGGAGAAATTAAGGATGGAGATGTTATTTCTATTGACGAAAACTTTAAGATTAATGTTTTGCAAAATGAATATGAGAAATAAGTCTTTTACTTTAATTGAGTTATTAGTAGTAATTGTAATTATTGGAATTTTAGCAGGAGTAATAATGATCTCTACTTCTTCTTCAATTGATAAAGCTAACTTTGCTAAAGCTCAAACATTCTCAAACACTGTTCAAGAAGAACTATTATTAAATCTAGTATCTGAATGGACGTTTGATGAAGGTACTGACCAAACAATCAATAGAGTAGCTACTAATAACGATGTAAAAGATACTTGGGGATCTAATAATGGAACAGTATATGGTAATCCTCAAATAAAGGGAGGAGATGATTGTGTTTCTGGGAAGTGTATAAGCTTGAACAAAGACGGTTACATTAATTGCAACAATAGAACATTAAATACAGACAAGGCCATTACTATTAGTTTATGGATAAAAAGTAATGACGTGCAAGATGTGTTTGCTCCTATAATTATTAGCAAGGATGGGGAATGGACGTTGCATACAAATAATGGGGGAGTTAGGATTTTTTTAAATTTATTTATTGATGGAGCTCTCAGGCAGATAGCGTTTGATGCCTTAACAATAAATCAGTGGAAATATTTTGTCGCGACATTTAATGGAGTGAGCAGAAAAATGTATGTTGATGGGGTCTTAAAGATGAATGATTCAAATTATTCAGGTTCGCTCGGGGTTACTAATAATAATTTATATATAGGAACAAGTGAAAATTCTATTAATGGCTTAATAGATGATATAAAAATATACAACGCCGCTTTATCTACCTCTCAAATCAAACAAAACTACATCGCAGGACTAAACTCAATGCTAAGTAATGGAAACATATCTAATGAAGAATACAATGAAAGAATAAATGAACTAGCCTATGATAAATAGAAACAAACAACAATCATTTACTTTAATAGAACTTCTTGTTGTTATAGTAATAATAGGAATACTAGCAGGAGTAATAATGATCTCTACTTCTTCTTCAATTGATAAAGCTAACTTTGCTAAAGCTCAAACATTCTCAAACACTGTTCAAGAAGAACTATTATTAAATCTAGTATCTGAGTGGACGTTTGATGAAGGCACTGATCAAACAATTAATAGAGTAGCTACTAATAATGATGTAAAAGATACTTGGGGATCTAATAACGGAACAGTATATGGGAATCCTCAAATAAAAGGAGGTGATGATTGTGTTTATGGGAGATGTATTAGATTTAATGGAGTAGAAGGGGATTATATAAATTTAGGAAACAGTTCCTCGTTACAACCTTTGTTTTCTAACTATACAATTGAATTTTGGTATAAAGCGGTAGCAGCAGGTTATGCGTATATAGCGATAGTGGATAAGGGGAATGGTAATTCCGGGACACAAGATGGATATCATTTTTGGTTGAATAGTTCTGGCAATACTTTAACTTATAATTCTGGCGATGGAACCGTTAATACAGGTAGCATCAATAAGGGTGTAATTCTCAATAAATGGACACACGTTGCTCTTTCTAATAATAGAACTCGTGGTTTTACTCTTTATATCGATGGAATGGATAATTTTGTTGCAAAAAATTCATCTTTAAATAGTATTGGTGAAGATTTTCCTTTGTTATTGGGTAAGCTACAATGGCAGACCGCCTATCCTTTTAATGGATATGTTGATGAGGTAAAAGTCTACAACGAAGCATTATCCACATCAGAAATCAAACAAAACTACATCGCAAGACTAAACTCAATGTTAAGTAATGGAAACATATCTAAACAAGAATACAATGAAAGAATAAATAAATTAGCCTATGACTAAAAATAAATCTTTTACATTAATCGAGATGATGGTTATTATCATTATTATTGGTCTACTTGCTGGACTCGTAGTAACTTCAACTGCATCATATATAGAAAGTACAAATAGTGCTAAAGCTCACACATTTTCTACTAATGCAAGAAAGCAACTAGCCCTTAATATTCTTCAAGAATGGAGATTTGATGAAGGAAGTGGAAACAAAACTTATGATATAAATAAAAGTTCTAACTCTGGAACTTTAGTTAACATTGGTACTGCTGCTGGTTCTGGAGATGGTGGTAATACTGGTTGGCTTTCTTCAAAAAATTGTATTTCTGGAACATGTTTAAATTTTAAAGGAGATGAAGCTAGTGTTGCTTATGTAGATATAACAGACACTGGAACAATGCCATTATTTACTTTATCGGTTTGGGTATATAATACATCAGGGGCAGATGATGGTAGACATTCAATGCTTCGGAATTTTTGGGAAATTGTTGGTCAAGATGTATGTTTTTGGTCATATTCATTTGCACATGACTATTGGAGATGTTCTACTGGTTCAAAAGTAAGTTATGATAAATGGTCTTATGTTACTACCGTTTGGGACGGAACATATGTTTCTCATTATATAAACGGTGAATTAAATTGGAAAGATGGTGCCGCTTCTTCTGGAACAAGCGAAAACTTTTATCATATAGCAGGGTATTCAGGAAGAAGAATGAGGGGCAGATTAGATGAAATGATTATATATAACAAAAATTTATCGTTAAGTGAAATTAGACAAAACTATATTGCTGGGTTAGATTCTTTATTAGCACAAGGAGGGCTTTCAAAAGAAGAATATAATGAAAGAATAAAGAATTTAGCAGGGAAATAAAATATAAATAGGTATTTGTTAAATCGGCTTAATTGCCGATTTTTTGTTTGTGAAGTGGTTGACAAGTTTTAATAAGTGGGATAAAATGGCAATATAGTGTAAATAAGTGGGTAAAAGTGGTAAAAATGTTAATCGGAGAATATAAATACAACTTAGATGACAAAAAAAGATTGACTATGCCTTCAAAGTTTAGAACTACTTTAGGCAAAAAAGCCATTATAACAAAGGGAATGGATGGCTGTTTATTCATGTATTCAGAAAAAGAATGGAAAGAATTAGCAGAAAAACTAGCCAAACTTCCTTTTTCCCAATCAAATGCAAGAAGTTTTTCGAGAGTGATGCTTGCTGGTGCAATGGATGTTTCAATTGATTCTAATGGAAGAGTGTTAATTCCTGATTATTTAAAAGACTATGCAGGGTTAGATAAAAAAATAGTTGTAGCAGGGCTATATAGTAGAATTGAGATTTGGGACGAAGACAAATGGAATAAATACAATAAAGACAATTCAGATCACATAGGAGATATTGCAGAAGGATTAAAGGAATTTGAAATATAATATGCATATACCGGTTTTGAAAAACGAAGTCATCGAAGGTTTGAATCCAAAAGAAAACGAAAACTTTATTGACGGAACATTCCACATGGGAGGCCATTCAGAGCTCATATTAAAAAAGACTAAACCAAACGGAAAAATATTAGGCATTGAAATAGACGAAGACATATTTAAAAAGGCAACGGATAAATTTAAAGAAAATAAGAGGGTAATTTTAGTTAATGATTCTTATATCAATTTAGAAAAAATTGTAAAGAATAATAACTTTAAAAGTATTGATGGAATTTTATTAGATGTTGGGATGTCATCATGGCATATAGATGAAAGTAAAAGAGGATTTACGTTTAAAAAAGACGAACCACTAGACATGCTTTTTGGTAAGGAAGGCATAAGGGCCGAAGAGATCATAAACACTTACACAAAAGAAGAGTTAGAAAGAATTTTAAAAGATTACGGGGAAGAGAAAAAAGCTAGAAAAATAGCGGAAGCTATTGTAAAAGCGAGAAAAGAGAAACCAATTAAAACAACTTTTGAGTTGATAAGTGTACTGGCTCAAAGTCACCGTTCTCTTCCACAAATATTCCAAGCATTAAGAATAGAGGCAAATAAAGAGCTTGAGAATATTAGGAAGGTTCTTCCCCAGGCTATGAATGTCTTGGAGAGTGGGGGGAGATTAGCAGTAATCTCCTTCCATTCAGGAGAAGACAGAATTGTAAAACAATTTATTAAAGAAAATAAGGAAAAACTTGAAGTTTTAAATAAAAAACCAATCGTTCCTAAAATGGAGGAGGTTAGGCAGAACCCAAGATCAAGATCTGCTAAATTAAGAATCATAATAAAAAAATAAAACGATGAACACAAAATTATTTTACGGATTATTGATAGTATCTTTTTCATTACTTTTAGGATCAACAATTTATGAACTCGTTGATGTATCTGAAAAAAGTTATTCAATAGGCTCAATTCAGGCTGAAAATAAGTCTATTCAAAAAGAAATTGCAGGATTAAAGGTATCATTATCACAGAGTGCTGCATTAAATAATTTTGAAGACAAAATCTTAGAACAAGGTTTTGAACAGATTGGAAAGTTAGATTATATTTTAGTATCCTCTAATGGAGATATAGCTTCTAGGTGATAGCTATGAATAATTTAAGAATTAATTTTATATCATTTATTTTAATTTTAATGTGCGGGCTTCTTTTAGCTCGTCTTTATTATTTACAAATCGAAAAGGGTGAAAGATATAAGGCTATGGCTAGAGGACAACAAAGTATTGTTCAAGAGATTGAGGGAAAAAGAGGAGATATATATTTTAGAGATGAAGTGACTGCTCTTGCTTTAACAAAAGAGAATCCTTATCTTTTTTTGTCTCCAGAAGAAATAGAGGATGTTTTTGAAGAAGAAATTGCACAAAAGTTATCTGAAATTATAAAGATTTCTAAAGAAGAATTACTTCCTAAAACTAAAGTAGAAGGAAGTTTCTATCAAATTATTAAAAAGGATTTAAATGAAGAGGAATTTAATAAAATTCAAGAATTAGAATATAAAGGAATATATATTGGTAAAGAAGCTAAGAGGGTTTATCCGGGAAATGATTTTGCAGCTCAAGTTTCAGGATTTATTAATAATGAAAATAAGGGACAGTATGGTATAGAAGGATATTACAATGATGTTTTATCAGGAAAAAGTAAAATCATTAAAAAAGCTACAAATCCATGGGGTTTTTTATTTAATTCAGAAGAGGAAACAAGTAATGGTGCTAATGTATATTTAACTATTGATTACAATATTCAATTTAAGGCCCAAAAAATATTGGATGAAGCTATAAAAACATATGAAGCAAAGTCAGGAACAATCATTGTAGCGGATCCTTATTCTGGTGAAATTATAGCGCTAGCTCAATTTCCAAGATTTGATTTAAATAATTATAGCAAGGTTGAAGATTTTTCAATTTATAAAAATAATGCCACCCAACTTTTATTTGAACCAGGCTCTATTTTTAAACCAATTGTAATGGCATCTGCTTTAAATGAAAATAAGGTTACTTCAGAAACTACTTTTGATGATAAATATGGTTGCAAACAATATAAAGACTATAGGGTGTGTAATTATAGAGAAAGAGCTTATGGAGTATCTACAATGGCTCAGATATTAGAAAATTCTATGAATACGGGTATGATTTTTGTTGAAGAACAGTTAGGACATAAGACTTTTGTAAAGTACATTGAAGATTTTGGTTTTTTTGAGGATCTTGATTTAGGTTTTCCGACTACATATTCAGTAAACAAGAATCTTAAAGATGCTTTAAAATATAATATTGATGTATCTCTAGGTAATGCTTCATTTGGACAGGGTGTAATGTTAACCCCTATGCATATGATAAAAGCTTATACTGCTATTGCAAATGGTGGTGATCTTTTAAAATTAAGAATTGTTAAAAAAATAAAAAGTGAAACTGATGAAAAAGTTTTTGAAAAAGAAGTTGAAAAAAATGATTTAATTTCTCTTAAAACTTCAACTGATCTAACAAAAATGCTTGTAAGTGTCGTTGATGGATCTTATAGCAAAAGAGCAAAGATAGATGGTTATTATGTCGCAGGAAAGTCGGGAACATCTCAAATACCTTATAGTTCTTTAGGACAGAACAGGTCTGGATATTCAACTGAAACTTGGCAATCTTTTATTGGATATGCGCCTGCATATAATCCAAAATTTATTGTTTTAGTAAAATTAGATAGTCCAAACACTAGTACTTCAGAATATTCTGCAGCACCAACTTTTAGAGAAATATCAAAATATATTTTAGATTATTATAAAATACCTTTTGATTATAGTATTGAAGAAGATGTGACAAATAAGTAGAAATATGTTAGAAGTATTTTATTAAGGCCTCATCGTCTAGTGGCTCAGGACTCCAGGTTCTCATCCTGGCAACACCGGTTCAAATCCGGTTGAGGTCGCAATATAAGCATGTTTAATTTATAAGAAATGCACTGCTTGACAATTTATTGCAGTTCTGTTAATTTGTGCTTATAAGCAAGTATTGCTGATTATTTTTATTGTAAGGAAAAGTTTTATATTATGGCAACAATTAATCAATTAATTAAAAAAGGAAGAAAACTTATTAGAAAGAAAACAGGAACTCCAGCAATGAGAGTTGGTTTTAATCCGGTCAAAAACAGACCAACTGAATATTTTTCACCTTTCAAAAAAGGGGTTTGTTTAAAGGTTTTTACAACTACACCTAAAAAACCTAACTCAGCCTTAAGAAAAGTGGCAAGAGTTAAGTTATCTAATGGAATGGAAGTAACAGCATATATTCCTGGAGAAGGACACACACTTCAAGAACACTCAATTGTTATGTTAAGAGGTGGTAAGGTAAAAGATTTACCAGGAGTAAGATATCATATTGTGAGAGGAGTTTTAGATTGTGCAGCTGTAGATAGAAAGAAAAAGAGAAGTAAGTATGGTGCTAAAAAGCCACAACAACAATAATCAGAAAAAATATGGCAAAAAAATTTGAAAAAAAAATAGTAGAACCAGATATGAAATACGATAATTTTATCGTAGCTAAATTTGCTAATCAATTAATGTGGAACGGAAAAAAGAAAACTGCATTAAGAATTATTTATAATGCTTTTGATATTATTAAAGAACAAACTAAACAAGATCCATTAGATTTATTTCTAAAAGCAATTGACAACGTTTCTCCACTACTTGAGGTAAAGCCAAGAAGAGTTGGAGGGGCAACATACCAAGTACCAATAGAAGTTAAGGGAGATAGAAAATTAAGTCTAGCTATGAAATGGATTATTAAAACTTCGAGATCAAAAAAAGGAAAAGCTATGTCTCAAAAACTTGCAGAGGAATTAATAGAAGCTTCAGAGAACAGAGGAAATTCAATCAAGAAAAAAGAAGATACACATAGAATGGCTGAAGCAAATAGAGCATTCGCACACTTTGCTTGGTAAATATAATAAGTTAAAAGAAGCTGTTACTAAAACCAAGACAGTTTCTTTTTTAGAATAAAAATAAATTTTAATTTATGGCTAGAAAATATCCAATAGAAAAATATAGAAACATCGGTATTATTGCTCATATTGACGCTGGAAAAACAACTGTATCTGAGCGTATTTTGTATTACACAGGAGTATCTCACAAGCTTGGTGAAACACATACAGGAGAATCTCAAATGGATTGGATGGAGCAAGAAAGAGAAAGAGGAATTACAATTTGTTCTGCTGCAACAACTTGTTTTTGGTCACCTGAGGGATATTTAACTGGTGAGAAAAAAAATGAGCACAGAATTAACTTAATTGATACTCCAGGACACATTGATTTTACTGCTGAAGTGCAAAGATCTTTAAGAGTGCTTGATGGTGCTGTTGTTGTTTTTGATGGTGTGGCAGGAGTTGAGGCTCAATCAGAAACTGTTTGGAGACAAGCTGACAAGTATCATGTTCCTAGAATTTGTTTTATTAATAAATTAGATAGAACAGGAGCTTCTTTTGACCATGGTATAAACAGTATTTGGGAAAAATTAACTAAGAACGCGGTCGCTATTCAGATACCATTAGGAGAGGAGGCAAGTATGGATGGGATTATTGATTTAATCAGAATGAAAGCCTACAAATTTGAAGGTGATAATGGAAACGATGTTAAAGTAATTGATATTCCAGATGAGTTTAAAACAAAAGCAGAAGAATGGAGGGGTAAAATGATTGAAAAAATTGCAGGAGAAGACGAAGTTCTTATGGAAAAATATCTAGAAGCACAGGAAATAACTGAAGAAGAAATAAAAAGAGTTTTAAGAAAAGCAACTATTGATTACAAGCTTATTCCTGTATTATGTGGAACAGCTTTAAGAAATAAAGGAGTACAGCTACTTTTAGATGCTGTTATTAGTTATTTACCATCTCCTATAGATGTACCACCCGTTGAAGGGACAGATCCAAGAGACAACACTAAAGTTTTACAAAGACATGCTAGTGATGACGAACCTTTTGCTGCTCTTGCATTTAAAATTGCAACAGATCCTTATGTTGGAACATTGACATATATTAGGGTATATTCTGGAACGTTTCAAAAAGGAGGTTATTTAATAAATACAAATACAGGAGAAAAAGAAAGACTTGGTAGAATTTTAAGAATGCATGCAAACCAAAGAGAAGAAGTGGATGAGATTTTTGCAGGAGATATTTGTGCCACTGTTGCTCTTAAAAAAACCACAACAGGAAATACATTGTGTGATGAAAGTCACCCAATTGTACTTGAACAAATTTCTTTTCCAGAACCGGTTATTAATATTAAGATTGAACCAAAAACTAAGGGTGATCAAGAAAAGATGGGTGCTGCTCTTAAAAAACTTCAAGAAGAAGATCCAACATTTAGAGTTAAAACCGAGCAAGAAACAGGAGAAACTATCATCGGTGGTATGGGTGAATTACATCTTGACATCTTAG
This sequence comes from Candidatus Pacearchaeota archaeon, assembly GCA_035362415.1. Lineage (GTDB taxonomy): Bacteria > Patescibacteriota > Minisyncoccia > Minisyncoccales > Minisyncoccaceae > JAAZMU01. The sequence continues at coordinate 43,857 of DAOSDM010000004.1, read as the reverse complement.
TTGATAGATTGAGAAGGGAATTTGGAGTTGAGGCAAATGTTGGAAGACCACAAGTTTCATATAAAGAGGCTATTGAAAATAATGCAGAGGCTGAATACAAATATGTTAAGCAATCAGGAGGTAGAGGACAATATGGACACGTTAAAATTAGAATTGAGCCACTTGAGAGAGGAAAAGGATTTGAATTTGTGGATGAAATTAAGGGAGGTGTTATTCCAAGAGAATATATTCCTGCTGTACAAAAAGGTATAAAAGAAGCACTTGAGAAAGGAGTTGTGGCAGGCTATAATTTAATTGATGTTAAGGCAACTTTGTATGATGGATCTTTCCATGAAGTTGATTCTTCTGAAATAGCTTTTAAAATTGCCGGAGCTCAAGCATTAATTGAGGCAGCAAAAAAAGCAAGTCCACATATATTAGAGCCTATTATGAAAATAGAAGTAGTTGTTCCAGAGCAATTCCTAGGTGATGTTATTGGTGACTTATCTTCTAGAAGAGGTCAAATTGATCAAACTGAAGATAGAACAGGAATGAAGGTAATATATGCCAAAGTTCCGTTATCAGAAACATTTGGATATGCAACAGGACTTCGTTCATTAACTGAGGGTAGAGGAACATTTACTATGGAATTTAGTTCATATGAAAAAGTTCCAGGAAATATTTCTCAGGAAATTATAGAGGGTAAAAGAAAATAATATGAATTTTGAAGATATTAAAAAAATAGTTGACAGGGAGGGCAAGGTTGTCGTTCTTGAAAACCAAAAAGCCTACATTGTCTCAAGATATATTATTGAGGAAACAAAAGAAGAGGTAAAAGAAGAGATTAAACCAAAAGAAGAAGAAAAGAAAGAAGGTTTAAAATTAGAAGATTTACCATTTTAGTGAAGAAGGAGAGAGGGTGAAAACCTTCTCTTTTTTGAATTATTAAATATTCAAAAGTCTAAAAATAAAAAGTGAATTTAGAAATTTTAAGGGTCTTGACTTTTTTAAAAATTTCGGTACAATGTATTTGTTATCAATAAAATTATCAGTGTTATCATATAGAGGTAATATTGATTACTGATATTATTGTGAATTAAAACTCACAATTATTAAATTAATTACATTTTAAAACATAAAATTATGGCAGAAAAATTTGAAAGAACAAAACCACATTTAAATATTGGTACAATTGGTCACGTTGACCATGGTAAAACCACAACAACTGCTGCTATTTTGCACGCATTAAGTTTAGCTGGAAAAAAAGCTGACAATAAAGGTGTTGATCAAATCGACTCAGCTCCAGAAGAAAAGCAAAGAGGTGTTACTATTAACATTTCTCACCAAGAATACGAAACAGATACAAGGCACTATGCTCATATCGACTGTCCAGGACATGCTGACTATATTAAAAACATGATTACTGGTGCAGCTCAGATGGATGGTGCCATTTTAGTTGTTTCTGCTCCAGATGGTCCTATGCCTCAAACAAGAGAACATATTCTTTTAGCTAAGCAGGTCGGTTTACCATCAATTGTTGTTTTCTTAAATAAATGTGATATGGTTGATGATCCAGAAATGCTTGATTTAGTAGAAGATGAAGTAAGGGAACTTTTGAAAAAATATAAATTCCCAGGAGACGAGATTCCTGTTATAAGAGGATCAGCATTAAAAGCTTTAGAAGGTACATCAGCTGACGATGAAAATGTTAAAAAGATATTAGAATTAATGCAAAAAGTTGATGAATATATACCTGAGCCAGTAAGAGATAAAGAAAAGCCATTTTTGATGGCAGTTGAAGATGTGTTTACTATTGAAGGTAGAGGAACAGTAGCAACAGGTAGAATTGAAAGAGGTGTTCTTCATCCTAACGATGAATTAGAACTTGTTGGTATTAGACCAACTCAAAAAACAACAGCAGTATCTATTGAGATGTTTAGAAAATTCTTAGACGAAGGTAGTGCTGGTGATAATGTTGGAGTTTTATTAAGAGGTTTAAAGAAAGAAGACATTGAAAGAGGCCAAGTTCTTTCAAAGCCAGGTTCAATTACTCCTCATACAGAATTTGAGGCACAAATTTATGTTTTAACAAAGGACGAAGGAGGAAGACACACACCATTCTTTAAAGGATACAAACCACAATTTTTTATCAGAACTGCTGATATTACTGGAGATGTACTTTTACCAGAAGGTGTAGAAATGGTTATGCCAGGAGATACAGTAACATTTACTGTTAACTTAATAGTACCTGTAGCATTAGAAGAAAAGCAAGGATTCGCTATTAGAGAGGGAGGAAAAACTGTAGGTGCAGGTGTTATTACAAAAATTATTAAATAAAAGACTTAGACAAAATGTCAGCAAAAGCAAACACAACTGAAAAGACTGATTTAGTTCCAAAACTAAGAATTAAATTGAGAGCATACGATCACAAGGTGATTGACAAGAGTGCTGAACAAATAGTTGATATGGTGTTAAGGTGCGGAGCTCAGGTTTCTGGGCCTGTACCTTTACCAATAGAAATCAGTAAATTTACAGTCAATAGATCAACCTTTGTTCACAAATCTTCAAGAGAGCAATTTGAAATGAGGATTCATAAGAGATTGATCGATATTTTAAATCCAAACCAAAAAGTAGTTGATGCATTAAAGACTTTAACATTACCTGCTGGAGTTGACACTGAGATTAAAAGTGTATTATAAGAAGTATAGAATCGATTGAATGAACTGGTCTAACAAAATTCCTGGACTGGTGTTCAGATTTTTTATTGAAAATAAATATGAAATATATATTAGCTAAAAAAATTGAAATGACCCAAATGTTTGATAATGAGGGGAAAGTTATTCCAGTGACTTTAGTTTTGGCCGGTCCATGCGAAATACTTCAACTAAAAACAAAAGAAAAAGATGGCTACGAGGCTGTGCAAATTGGGTTTGAACAATTAAAGGAAAAGAAAGTTACAAAATCAATAAAAACAAAACCTTATAGATATTTAAAAGAATTTAGAGGTATTGAATCAGAAAAGAAAATTGGAGATAAGATTGATGTTAGTGTTTTTAATGAAGGAGATAAAATAAAAATTTCTAGTATATCTAAAGGTAAGGGTTTCCAAGGAGGAGTTAAAAGATGGGGATTCCATGGAAAAACTGCTTCTCATGGAGTAAAACACGAACACAGAACAATTGGGTCTGTTGGATACAGTTCTCCATCAAGAGTTGTAAAAGGAAAAAAAATGCCTGGAAGAACTGGATCAAAAAGAGTTACAATGAGAAATTTAGAGATTAGAAAGATTGACCAAGAAAGAAATATTTTAGCTATTAAAGGAGCTATTCCAGGCAGAAGAGGAACATTAATAGAAATTAGAGGATAAGGAATATGAAAACTTTAACTAAGACAGAAGCAAAAAAAATATTAGACAAAGACATTTTTGAGGTTCCTATGAATTCTAATTTAGTTCATCAAATTGTAACTTCTCAAATGTCAAACAGAAGACAAGTTATTGCTCATACAAAAACAAGAGCAGAGGTTTCTGGAGGTGGAAAAAAACCATGGAGACAAAAAGGTACAGGTAAAGCAAGACATGGTTCTATTAGATCTCCTATATGGGTTGGTGGAGGAATCACATTTGGTCCTAGAAGTGAGAGGAATTTTAAAAAGGATGTTCCAAAGAAAATGAAAAGAAAAGCACTTTTCATGGTATTGTCAGAAAAGATAAAAGATGATAGTCTTATTGTTGTTGATTCATTTGATGTAAACGAAATTAAAACAAAAGAATTTAAAAAAATACTTGATGGTTTACAATTAAAAGGATCTATTTTATTAGCACTTGAGGATGTAAATGAAAATATTATTAAATCAGCAAGGAATATAGAAAAAGTAGCAACAATTCAAGCAAGAGATTTAAACTGTTTAGATATATTAACCTATAAGTATTTAGTAATGACAGAAAAAGGGATTGAAAAAATAAAGGAAACTTTTTTAAGTGAAAAATAATATGGCAAAAAAAGAATTAACAAAAGAAACAAAAACAGCCCCAAAGAATCAGGTAATACCTTCAGAAGATTTTAATATTATTAAAAAGCCTTGTATTACAGAAAAAGCATCCTTTATAGCTGAGAATAATTTTTACACTTTTAAAGTAGATAAAAGAGCTAATAAAATCCAGATAAGAAACTTTATAGAAAAGAAGTATAATGTTAATTTAGAATCAGTAAGAATTATTAATGTCCCTGAAAAACCAAAAAAAAGAGGATTGATCAAAGGTTTTAAATCAGGATTTAAAAAAGCAATTGTCCGTGTTAAAGAAGGGCAGCAAATTGATTTAACTTCAAAGTAATATGAAAACAGAGAAAAATACAAAAATTTTAACAAAGAAAAAGAGACCTGAAAAGGCTTTGCTTTTGAGAATCAAAAAAACTGGTGGAAGAGGATCAAATGGAAGAATGACAGTAAGACATATTGGAGGAGGGACAAAAAAAATGTACAGAATGATTGATTTTGGTCAAAACAAACAAAACATTAAAGCAGAAGTATTATCAATTGAATATGATCCAAATAGAACTGCATTTATCGCACTTGTAAAATATGAAGATGGAGAAAAGAGATATATTTTAGCACCAAAAGGATTAAAGGAAGGAGATATAGTTGAAGTGGGTGAAAAAGTTGAGGTAAAGCTTGGAAATAGAATGCAACTTAAAAATATTCCAGACGGAACTGAAGTCTATAATATAGAATTAGAACCAGGTAAAAAAGGAGTATTAGTAAGATCAGCAGGTTCAAATGCGGTTGTTATGGCTCATGACGAAGGATTTGCTTTATTAAAAATGCCTTCTTCTGAAATTAGAAAAGTAAGAGAAGAATGTTATGCTTCCATAGGAATAGTTTCAAATCACGATCTTAAATTTACTAATTGGGGAAAGGCAGGAAGAATGAGAAGAAAAGGAGTGAGGCCAACTGTTAGAGGTAGTGCAATGAATCCAGTAGATCATCCACATGGAGGAGGTGAAGGAAGAGCTCCTATTGGTTTAAAATATCCAAAAACTCCTTGGGGAAAACATGCTTTAGGAGTAAAAACAAGATCACGTAATAAATGGTCAAATAAATTAATTGTAAAAAGGAGAGTAAAAAAATAAAAATATGACAAGAAGTCTTAAAAAAGGTCCATATATTGATGAAAAATTATTGAAAAAAATGTCAAAGGTTAGAGCAGGTGACGGCACTGTTATTAAAACATGGTCAAGATCTTGTACTATTATTCCTGAAATGATTGGTCATACTTTTGGTGTTCATAATGGAAAGGAGCATATTTCAGTTAGAATTGAAGAAGATATGGTAGGACATAAATTAGGAGAATTTTCTTCTACAACAAAATTCATCAAACACGGTGGTAAATTACAAAAGGAAATTGATAAGAAATAAGAATTATGTATAAAGCTAAGCTAAACAATTTTAGAGTATCAGCAAGAAAAGGAAGATTAGTTGTAGATTTAATTAGAGGAAAAAAGGTTGAAGATGCTCAAACAATTTTGAAATTTACACTTAAGAAAACTGCTGAGCCTATGCTTAAATTATTAAATTCAGCTGTAGCAAATGCAGAAAACATTGATAAAGTGAAAGCGGGTGATTTATTTATTTCAAAAGTGCTTGTAAATGAAGGTGCTACATATAAGAGAATTATGCCAAGAGCAAGGGGTACTGCTAATAGAATTAACAAAAGGACTTCACATATTGAAATTGAATTGGATAAAATAATTAAAGAAGAGAAAAAAGTCAAAAATGAAGATAAAAAGGTAAAGACAAAGAAAAATGAGTCATAAAGTGCATCCAAAAATATTTAGAGTAAAAGAGACAAATGATTGGTTATCTAGAGGTTTTTATGGAAAGAATTTTAAAAGGCTTCTAAAAGAAGATTTTGTAATCAGAGCATTTTTGGATAGAAAATTAAAAGATTTATCTGTCGAAAGAATTGAAATCAATAGACTTCCAAATAAGACAGGTATAGTTATTTATACATCTAGGCCTGGATTAATTATTGGTAGAGGAGGTGAAGGCGTTGAAAGATTAAACAAAGAGCTTTTGAAAAGCATTACAAAAGAAATGCATTTAAGCCAAAAAGAAAGTTTAGATTTAGAAAAGAAATTAAAATTAGAGATTAAAGAAGTTAAGAATCCTTGGGTATCAGCAAAAATAGTTGCTGAGTGGATTTCTCAAAAAATAGAAAGAAGAACACCTTTTAGAAAAACTATTAAACAAGCTGTTGAAAAGGCAATGGCAAATAAAGAAGTCGAAGGAGCTAAGGTGGAAGTTTCTGGAAGGTTGGATGGTGTTCAAATTGCAAGAAAAGAACGAGCTGAAGCAGGCAGACTTCCAAGAAATACAATTAGAGCAGACATTGATTATGTTTCACATATAGCCGTTTGTACTTATGGAGTAATTGGAATCAAGGTTTGGTTATATAAAGGAGAAAAATTTGACAAATAATAAAGAATATGTTTATACCAAAAAGGACAAAATATAGAAAACAGATGAAAGGAAGAAGTAGACTTCGTATGTTTAGCGACAAAGGAGTTGATATTTCCTTTGGTACATATGGACTTAAAGCTCAGGGTCCTGCTTGGCTAACTTCAAATCAATTAGAAGCTTGTAGAAGAATCCTTATAAGATATATTAGAAAGACTGGTAAGATGTGGATTAGGGTGTTTCCAGATAAAGTTATTACAAGAAAAGGAGCTGAAGTTCCAATGGGTGGAGGTAAAGGTAATCCAGATCATTACGTTGTAGTGGTTAAACCAGGTAGAATTTTATTTGAATTAGAAGGAATTCCTGAAACTGAAGCAAGAGAGGCATTTAGAAAATGTGGAGATAAGCTTCCTGTAAAAGTTAAATTTGTTAAAAAAGAAATATGAAGATTCAGGAATTAAGAAAATTAAATAAAGAAGAACTACAAAAGAGTTTGGCAGATAATAGAAAAAAGGCACAAGAGTTAAGAGTTGTTTTGGCTACCGAAAAAGTAAAAAATATAAAAGAGATTAAAGAGATTAAAAAAGATATTGCAAAAATATTAACTATATTAAATACCAAATAATATGCCAAAAAGAGAATTAACAGGAAAAATTGTTTCAGACAAAATGCAGAAAACTGTTGTAGTTAATGTTGAGACAATAAAAGAACATCCAAAATACAAGAAAAGATTTAAAAGCCATAAAAAGTATAAGGCCCATAATGAAAAGATTGATTTAAAAGTAGGAGATACAGTGGTTATAAGAGAATGCACTCCTATATCTAAGGACAAAAAATGGGAAGTCGTTTTAAAGATATAAGAATATGATACAACCAGAAACAATATTAAAAGTAGCAGATAATTCAGGTGCAAAAACTGTTTTATGTATTAGGCCTATTGGGGGAACAAGAAAAAGATATGCTCAGATTGGGGATATTATAGTTTGTACTGTAAAGACTGCTGAACCAAGAAAGGTTATTAAAAAGCATCAGGTTGTAAGAGCGGTTATTATAAGACAAAAGCAACCAAAAAGAAGAAAAGATGGTTCATATATAAGATTTGATGATAATGCGGTTGTTATTTTAGATGCAAAAACAAAAGAACCAAAAGGAACTAGAATTTTAGGACCAGTTGCAAGAGAAGTGAGAGAACAAGGATTTGATAAGATATCAACATTGACTAAAGAATTAGTATAAAAATATGAATATTAAAAAAGGAGATCAAGTTATTATTATTGCAGGAAATTATAAAGATAAGAAAGGACAAGTTTTAAAAGTACTTCCAAAAGAAGGTAAAGTTGTTGTGGAAAAAGTTGCAATAATAAAAAAGCATATGCGTCCTAGAGCACAAGGACAGAAAGGCCAAATTATTGAGAAAGAAAGACCAATAGATATTTCAAACGTTGGATTGATTTGTCCAAAATGTTCAAAAAAGACAAGAGTGTCTTATACATTTTCTAAAGATAATGTAAAAAAGAGAGTTTGTAAAAAGTGTAACAAAGAAATATGATTATCAAAGAAAAATATCAAAAAGAGGTAAGGAATGAATTGGCTTCAAAGTTTTCTTATGAGAATGTAATGGTTATACCAAAAATAGAGAAAGTTGTAATAAACACTGGTTTTGGTAAAATTGTTTCTCAAAAAACAAACGATGAAAAAAAGAAGTTTGAGGCATATATGCTTGAACAATTAAGTCAACTTTCTGGACAAAAACCAGTTTTAACTCAAGCAAAAAAATCAATAGCTTCTTTCAAAACAAGAGAGGGAAATATAATTGGTGCAAAGGTTACATTAAGAGGAAAAAAAATGTATAACTTTTTGGATAAGTTAGTTCATATTGTACTTCCAAGAACAAGAGATTTTAAAGGAATAAAATTAAGTTCAGTCGATACTAATGGAAATTTAAATTTAGGAATTAAAGAACACATTGCTTTTCCAGAAATTTCTCCAGAAAAGGCGAATTATCTTTTTGGAATGGAAGTTACGATTGTTACATCAGCAAAAACAAAAGAGGAAGCAGAAGCATTATTTACACTACTTGACTTTCCTTTAAGAAAAAGTTAAATATAGTTTATGGCAAAGAAATCATCAATAGCAAAATCAGAAAAAACTCCTAAATTTTCTACAAGAGTCACTAGAAGATGTTTTAGGTGTGGAAAGAATAGAGGCCTTATTAGAAAATTTGGATTATGCAGAATTTGTTTTAGGGAAATGGCTAATAAAGGTGAGATTCCAGGCGTTAAAAAGAGTAGTTGGTAATTTTTAAATATTATGGACAGAGTAGCAGACATGTTAACAACAATAAATAATGCACAGATTGTTTCAAAAAAACAGATCAGTGTTCCTTATTCTGAATTCAAATTTAGAATAGCAGAACTTCTTCAAAAAGAAGGTTATGTTTTGAATGTAGAGAAAAAGGGCAGAGTACCAAATAAAAAGATTATTATTGATTTAAAGTATAAGGAAAACGGTACTCCAATGATTACAAAAATTAAAAAGATTTCAAAGCAAGGTCAAAGAATTTATAAGACATCTTCAGAAATAAAGCCAGTAAAGTCAGGATATGGTTTATCTATTATATCAACATCAAAAGGTGTTGTGACAAATAAAGAGGCTAGAAAGAATAATGTTGGAGGTGAGATAATTTGTGAAGTTTGGTAATAATATGTCAAGAATAGGAAAAAAACCAGTTAAAATTGAAAAAGGGGTAGAGGTAAAAATTGATTCTGGAATGATTTTTGTAAAAGGACCAAAAGGTGAGTTAAAAAAACCTTTAGTTGATTTCATTGATACAAAAATTGAAAACGATGAAATAATATTTACTCCAAAAGATGAAGAAAATAAAACAAAAGCACTTTGGGGACTTCAAAGAGCGCTTGTTCAAAATATGGTTGATGGAGTTAATCTAGGATTTTCAAAAAAATTAGAACTTGTAGGAGTTGGTTACAAGGCGAATGTACAAGGGAAAGATTTAGTTTTAGATATCGGTTTTAGTCACTCTGTAACAATACCTGCTCCAGAAGGAATTACATTTACAGCAGAAAAGACAAATATTACAGTATCTGGAATAGACAAAGAATTAGTAGGTCAAACAGCTGCTTCTATCAGAAAAATTAGAAAACCTGAACCTTATAAGGGAAAAGGTATTAGATATGAAGGAGAAGTTGTAAGAAAGAAGTTAGGTAAAAAAGCCGCTGGTTAAAGTTTAAAAATATGGATATAGCTAAAAAAGATAAAAGACATAAAAAAATAAGAAGTAGAATTTCAGGAACAAGCGAAAGACCTAGATTATTTGTATCAAGATCAAATACTCATATTTATGCTAGTTTGATTAATGATGTAGAAGGTAAGACTTTGTTTACAGTATGGGATAAAGATTTAAAAGGTACAAAAACTGAAAAAGCAGAAAAAGTCGGAGAAACTGTAGCAAAAGAAGCACAAGCTAAAAAAGTTGATTTAATTGTGTTCGATAGAGGAGGATACAAATACCATGGAAGAGTAAAAGCGCTCGCAGAAGCCGCAAGAAAAGGAGGGTTAAAATTCTAATAAATTATGATAAAAGATCAAAAAAAACAATTTAATAAACCACAAGACGAATTTGAATCAAAATTATTAGATTTAACTAGAGTTACAAGAGTTACTGCAGGAGGAAAACAACTTCGTTTTAGAGCTATAATAGTGGTAGGTGATAGGAAAGGTAAGATTGGTCTTGGAGTTTCAAAAGGATTAGATGTTAGTCAAGCTATTGAAAAGGCTACTAGAACAGCTAAGAAAAATTTGATTTTAGTTCCTATTAATAAAGAAGGAACAATTGACCACGAGGTAGAAGCTAAGTTTGGACCATCTGTTATTCTTATAAAGCCACAAAAGAAAGGAAAGGGTCTTGTTGCAGGTGGAACTGTAAGAACACTTTGTCAATTAGCTGGTATTCAAAATATTTCTTCAAAAATATTGAGTAGAACATCAAATAAGTTAAACAACGCAAAGGCAACTATTAAAGCTTTTGAGCTTTTAGCAAGCCAGATTTAAAAGAATAGACTATGCAAATACACGAATTAAAACCAAAAACAAGCTTTAAAAAAGCCAAAAGAGTAGGAAGAGGAGGAAAAAAGGGTACATATTCTGGCAAGGGAAATAAAGGGCAACATTCTAGAGCAGGTACAAGATTTCAACCAATTGTAAGAGAGTGGTTAAAAAAATATCACAAACTAAGAGGGTATAGATTTAACGTTCAAGAAGATAAAGCTATAAATTTTAATTTATCAGATTTGGAAAAGCTTTTTGAATCAGGAGAAGTTGTGTCTGCTAAAACTTTGGTTGGAAAGAAACTAATAAAGAAAACTGAAGAAAAAAATCCTAAAATAAAAATTTTAGCAAAAGGAAAATTAACTAAATCTTTGATTATTGAAGGTTGTATAGTTTCTAAAAAAGCAAAAGAGATTATTGAAGAACAAAAAGGACAAATTAAATAATATGTTAAATAAAATAGCTAAAATAATCAAAACAAAAGAATTAAGAAATAAGATTCTTTTTGTTTTGGGAATGTTTGCGATATTTAGATTAATGGCAAATATTCCAATTCCAGGAATTGATCTTGCAAAAATACAAGAATTTTTTGCAATGAATGAATTTTTTGGAATGCTAAGTTTATTTACAGGGGGAGCATTAGATAATGTTTCTATTATTATGCTTGGATTGGGGCCATACATTACAGCAACTATTATTTTTCAGCTTTTAACCATGGTTTTTCCTCAACTTGAAAAATTATACAAAGAAGAGGGAGAACAAGGAAGACAAAAATTTAATCAATATGCAAGATTAGCAACACCAGCATTCGCAGCTATTCAAAGTTATGGAATGCTTATGTTTTTAAAAGCACAAGGACTTATTCAAGGGATGGGTACTTTCGAGCTTTTAACATCTATAATAGCTATTACTAGTGGTACCGTTATATTGATGTGGATAGGTGAACTTATTTCAGAAAGAGGTATTGGAAATGGAGTTTCTCTTTTGATTTTTGCAGGAATAGTAGCAGAAATTCCTGCTAATATAAAACAATTAGTAATTACATATGATCCAAGTCAATTGATTTCATATTTAGCTTTTCTATTTATATCAATATTAATTATTGCTGCAGTTGTTCTTGTAAACGAAGGAAGAAGAAATATTCCAATTTCTTATGCAAAAAGAATAAGAGGTAATAAAATGTATGGAGGTGTTTCTACATATTTACCTATGTCATTAAATCCTTCAGGTGTTATTCCTATTATTTTTGCAATGTCACTTTTGATGCTTCCAAATATGATAGGAACATTTTTACATATAGATTTCTTAATTAATTTATTCTCAAATAATTGGATTTATGGTGGATTGTATTTTATATTAGTTTTTCTTTTTACATTTGTTTATACAGCGGTTACTTTTGATCCTAAAAATATTTCTTCAAATCTTCAAAAAATGGGTGGATTTATACCAGGAATAAGGCCAGGAAAGCCAACAGAGGATTATTTACAATCAGTATTAAATAAACTCCTTGTAATTGGAGCAACATTTTTAGGAGCAGTAGCTATAACACCTTTAATCGTTCAAGGAGTAACAGGAATTCAACAATTTTCATTTATGATAGGGGGGACAGCTCTTCTTATTATCGTAAGCGTTGTATTAGATACATTAAAACAAATTGATGCTCAGCTTGAAATGCATGAGTATAATGATTAAAACCTTATAATTATTAGTTAATGAACTTGTTAATGGTGTTATAAATTAACAAGCTTTTATTTTTTATGAACAATCAAGAAAATCCTTTAGTTATATCAATAATTGGAAAGTCTGGGGCTGGAAAGGGTACACAAGTTAAGCTTTTACAAGAAAAGTTAGGTCTAGATTATGTTGGTAGTGGAGACCTCTTAAGAAAAAGAAAAAACATAAATGATTTTACTGGTAATAAGATTGCAAGCACTATTGATAATGGCGGACTAGCTCCATCATCGATAGTTTTTAAGCTCTGCATTGATGAATTTGAAAAAATTAAAAACAAAGGAACTATTAATGGTATTATAATCGATGGAGCTCCAAGAAAAATACTCGAAGCAAAGATGATGGAGGAGGCAATGAGTTGGTACGAATGGTCATCTAATTATAAAGTAATAGTAATCGATATATCTGATGATGAGGCTATTAATAGGTTACTTAAAAGAGCAGAAATAGAGGGCAGATCAGATGACACTGAAGAAGGTATTAGAAAGAGGTTGATATGGTATAAGGAAGAAGTTGAACCAGTTATAAGTTTTTTCAAAGATAATGGAAAATTAATTGTAATTAACGGAGAACAATCCATTGAAGATGTATACGATGAAATTCTACAAAAACTAGAATTATGATTATCACAAAAACAAAAGAAGAAATTGATGTAATGGCAATGGGTGGTCATGTTTTAAAACAAGTTCTTGATGAGCTTAGTTTAATGATTAGGCCAGGAGTAAAGACAATAGAAATCGAAAGAAGATCAGAAAAAATAATTGCTAACATAGGTGGAAGACCTAGCTTTAAAGGGGTGAATGCATTCCCTTTTTCTGTATGCGCATCATTTAATGAAGAGATAGTACATGGACTTCCAGGAGATAGAGAATTTAAAGAAGGGGATATTTTTACATTAGACTTTGGTATATTTTTTAAATTAGAAAAATTTTTAGGTAATAATTTTGACAAAAAGAAATACCCCAATATCTTAAATGGTTTTCATACAGACATGGCAAGAACATTTATTGTGGGTGAAGTTGATTCAGAGAAAAAAAGGCTTTTAAATGTTACTCGCAAAATGCTTAAAATTGGGATTAAAAAAATCAAGCCAGGAATTACCTTGGGTGATTTAGGTGAGTCAATGCAGAGATATGCGGAGAAACAGGGTTTCTCTGTTATAAAAGATCTATGTGGGCACGGAATAGGAAAAGATTTACATGAATATCCTGATATACTTAATTATGGAGAAAGGCATAAAGGCTTAAAAATTATTCCAGGTATGGTGTTTTGTATAGAACCGATGCTTTCAATGGGGAGTGATCAAATTAAGTTGTTAAAAAACGGTTTTACTTATGCAACTAAAGACAATTCTATATCTGCTCATTTTGAGGATATGATAGCGGTAACTGAGGATGGATCAAGAATTTTAACAAAATAATTTATATAAAAAAAAGAGGATAAGTAATTATCCAATTTCTAAAAAATATGCTAAGTAAATTATGAAAATATTTACTAATATGGCTAATAGAAGCGCAATTGATATTGCGACAACTGTTTCCTTATTAGGTCCAAATCTACCACCCTTCTTCTCTAAGTAATCTACTAAGTATGCATACAAACACGCCCCAATAAAGGCTAGCATTAGACTTATCAAGCTAACTAAGCCGTAAATTAGTTGCATTTTTAACCTCCTAAGGTGTAGTAAAACATGATTTCATATGAAAGTCAATAATTGTTGGTAATGTCACCACACATATGCGGTTTTCTACAAAATTTGAGGATATGATAGCGGCAACCGAAGATGGATCAAGAATTTTAACAAAATAATTTATATAATAAAAAAAAGAGGATAAAATAAATTTATCTTTTTTTATTGATAGGCTAGTTCGTTTATTCTTTCATTGTATTCTTCATTAGATATGTTTCCATTACTTAGCATTGAGTTTAGTCCTGCGATGTAGTTTTGTTTGATTTGGGAGGTAGATAAAGCGGCGTTGTATATTCTGACATCATCAATATAGCCCTTAAAAGGACAAGATGTAGTTGTTAACGATCCTATTAACAAATTACTATCACTTTTTGATTCGGAAAAATTTGCGATATCATTATTTTGTAAACCTATAATAGAATTAGAATAAGTTGTGTAGTTTGCACCCTTTTGTGTAACAACTACATAATACCATTTTTCATGATCAAATTTATGACTACTATCTGGCCTATAATAAGCAGAAGTCACGTCCGCTATTTCCCAAACATGATAACGTCCATTACTAAACCAAATTGACCAATAAGGCTTTGTACCATACATTTTACTTACTGGACCCTGCGATGTTCCTGTCGTATAATTTTTAAACCAAAAACTTAAAGTAATTTCATCTATATTTTTTAATGATTGAGAGCTGGAAATTTGAATATAATTCCCTACAGCTCCTGAAAAATATACACATCCTCCAAAAATGCAACTACTTTCATCTATTGATTGAGGTGTTCCAACTAGTGTCCCATTATTATTTCCCCAAGTATCTTCTCCTATATTTGAAGGATTATCAAATGTCCATTCAGATACTAGATTTAATAATAGTTCTTCTTGAACAGTGTTTGAGAATGTTTGAGCTTTAGCAAAGTTAGCTTTATCAATTGAAGAAGAAGTAGAGATCATTATTACTCCTGCTAGTATTCCTATTATTACTATAACAACAAGAAGTTCTATTAAAGTAAAGGATTTGTTTTTTGACATATTATTTATTATTAAAATAATAACATATATAAAAATTATGGGCAAACTACTGTATTTGCTAATTTTAAAATTAGTTGTTAAACTATATTAGTATTTCATTTGGAGGATTTATGCCTGATCCCTTTGAGGATATGTTACATGAGCTTCAAGATATGAATGTTGTATTATCAGAAGACCTGGCTTTAATGCTAATTGATCAACCATCATTATTGTATAATCCTTGCGGTATTCAAAGCATCTTAAAGAAAGAAAGTTTTGAAACGCAAAAAATTTTTGGTCATATGATAATGGATGATCAAATAGAATGGATGAAAATGTCCGTTTTTCAAAAAAAAGTTTTTGAAATAATTAGAACAGCTCAAAAGAAAAAAGCGTGTAAACGTTCGTCTACTCTTCAGTAGACCTTTTTTTTATTGCATGATATAATACTCTTGATATGAATGATTTACTTCAAGTTTTTTTACTTTCAATGACTCCGGTTTGTGAAATGTCAGGATCTATTCCACTAGGTATAGGAGTTTTTAAACTTCCTGCATGGGAGGTTTTCTTAGTTTCTCTTTTTGGAAATTCATTGATTCCTTTTTTTGTTTTATTTTTTTTAGAAGCTATAACAAATTTTTTAGCTAAACATTCGGATTTTTTTAAAAAAATTATAAATTGGCTTTTTGAAAGAACAAGAAGAAAACATCGTAAAGATTTTGAAATTTATAAAAGTTTGGCACTTTTTTTGATTGCTTTATTTCCTTTCCCATTTGCTGGAACATGGACAGCTTCTTTGTGCGCATTTCTTTTTAATGTACCATTAAAGAGATCCGTATTATTAATTTTTGCTGGAAATAGTATAGCGGCTTCAATATTGGTATTGGCAACTTTAGGTATAATTAATATTCGTATATGAAAAAGATTATTATAGGAAATTTTAAAATGAATCCTTTATCAAAAAAGAAGGTTGAAGAACTCTTCAGTGTTTATGATATAAAGACGAAGCATTTAGTTATTCTATGTCCACCTTTTGTTTATTTTAAAAAAGGAATTAATTATATTTTAGGAGCTCAAAATTGTTTTTATAAAAACGAAGGAGCATATACCGGAGAAATATCTCCTAAAATGCTTAAGGACGCAGGTTGTAAATATGTTATAATAGGACATTCAGAAAGAAGAAGTTTATTAAATGAAACTGATGAAAATATAAATTTAAAAATTAAAATCTGTATAGAGGAAAAATTAAAGCCTATTTTATGTATTGGTGAAAAGCTAGGGGAAGATAGAGAAAAAGTTTTGAAAATGCAAATAAAAGAAGGACTTAAAGGTATAAAAGATCGTAATATAATTATTGCTTATGAGCCAGTATGGGCAATAGGAACAGGAAAGACTTGTAATTTAGAAGATATTTTAATTAGTTATAAATTAATAAAAAGAATAGTTCCTCAAAGTAAGGTTTTGTATGGTGGCAGTGTTAATAGTCAAAATGCTGAGGAGATAATTAATTTAACCGATGGAGTTTTGGTCGGAGGAGCATCTATTAATAAAAAAGAATTTTTAAAAATAATAAAATGAATTTATTAAGTTTTAAAGAAACAAGGATTTTACTTAAAAAATATAATATCGATATTAAAAATACAAAATTGTTTTTAAAAGAGAAAGAAGCTTTAGATTTTGCAAAAAAGATCGGTTTTCCAGTTGTTTTAAAGGTATATTCTGATAAAGTAATTCACAAAACAGAAGAGAATGCTGTTGCTACTAATATCCAAAATGAAAAAGAGCTTAAGGATCAATTCTCTTTTTTAAATAAGAAATTTAAAGAAAAGGAGGGTATTATTGTTCAAAAACAATTTAAAGGAAGAGAACTTGTTATTGGTCTAAATCATGACAATACTTTTGGTCCTGTTATAATGGTCGGTTTTGGAGGAATTTTTATAGAAGTTTTAAATGATGTTAGTTTTAGAGCATGTCCTATAAGTAAAAAAGATTCGTTAGACATGCTTAAAGAATTAAAAGGATACAAAATATTATTAGATTTTAGAGGAAGTAAAAAGGTTGATATAGACAAACTAGTTAATCTTTTAATAGATTTATCTAACCTTATACTAAAAGAAGAAAACATATTTTCAATAGATTTTAATCCAATCTTTATAAACGAAAAAGAAATTAATATAGCTGATTTTAGAATAATTGTAAAACAAAATGCTTAAACATATTTTCAATCCAAAATCAATTGCACTTATTGGAGCTTCAGACGAGGCCAAAACAGTAGGTAGAGGCATTGCTTCGAATTTGATAAAAAGCAAAAGTAGAATATACTTTGTTAATCCGAACGATGACAAGATATTAAATAAAAAAACATATACCTCTATTTTAGATATAAAAGAAAAAGTTGATTTAGCCATTATTGCAGTTCCAGCTAGAATAGTGAATTCGGTTGCAAGACAATGTGCTACTAAAAAAGTAAAAGGAATAATAGTGATTTCAGCGGGATTTTCTGAGGTTGGAAATATGAAAGAGGCAGAGGAACTAAAGCAGATAGTGACTGAAGCTAATATTTCTCTTGTAGGACCAAACTGTCTTGGCATTATGAATGTGCAAAAAGATTTAAATGCTTCTTTTGCTCCTTTTATTCCTAAAAAAGGAAATATTGCACTTTTATCTCAATCAGGGGCTATATTAGATGCTATTATTGATATTTCTAGAAAAGAAAATTATGGATTTTCTAAAATAGTTTCTTTTGGGAATGAAGAAGGTCTTAATTTATCAGATTATATTAATTATTTAGAAAACGATAAGGATACAAAAGTCATTATAATGTATTTAGAGGGAATTAAAAATGGAAGAAAGTTTTTAGAGGTTGCTTCTAGAGTTGCTAAAATTAAACCTATCATTGTTTTAAAATCAGGAAAAACAGAATTAGGGAAAAGTGCAGCATTAACTCATACAGGATCTTTAGCTGGAAACAACAGAATCTATAGCTCGGTTTTTAAACAAACTGGTGTTATAGAAGTTGATTCTCTTGAGGAATTACTTGATACAGCAAAAGCACTAAGTTTTAACGATAGATGCAAAAATGGTGTAGGTATTGTTACTAATGGAGGTGGTTTGGGGGTTCTTGCAGTGGATGCTCTTGCAAATGAAAATGTAAAAATATCTAAATTAACCAAAGATACATTAAATAATTTAGATGTATTAAAATTAAAAACAAAAAACAATCCACTTGATATATTGGGAGATGCGTTGTCTTCAAGATACGAAATTGCAATTGAGGCCTTGTTAAAACAAAAAAATATTTATTGCTTACTTGTAATTCAAGGACTTCAAATAATGACAGAACCTGAAAAAACTGCTAAAATAATTGTAAAATTACAGAAGAAATACAGTAAACCAATAATAGTATCGTTTATTGGAGGAGATATGTTTGATAAAGCTATCAATATTATAGAAAAGGATAAAATAGCGAATATAAAGGAAGTTAAAAGAGCAGCTAAAATCATTAAATATTTAACTTATGAAAAAGAGTAAAGGTTTTTTATCAACCTCCTGGCTTAATGTTATATTCATTATAATATTTTTAGCCATAGGTTTATACGTTTTATACATTAATAACCCGTTTAAATAATTTATACATATGAAAAAAGAAACAATCTTATGGTTTTCGGAATTAAGGAAAGTTGATGTTGCTAGAGTTGGAGGCAAGAATGCTTCACTTGGTGAAATGTATTCCATTTTAGGAGCTAAAGGTATTAATATTCCGAATGGATTTGCAACAACAGCAGAAGCATATCAGTATTTTATTAATTTTAATAAAATAGATGTAAAGTTAGAAAAGTTATTTAAAAACTTAGACTTAAAAAAATTAGAGAATGTACAAAAAGCTGGAAAGTTTGCAAGAAAATGGATTTCACAAGGAAAGTTCCCTGAAGACTTAGAAAAAGATATTATTGAAGCCTATAGAAAATTAGAAAAGGAATATGGTAAAAATACTGATGTTGCAGTTAGGTCTTCGGCAACAGCTGAGGATCTTCCTAATGCATCATTTGCAGGTCAGCATGAATCATTTTTAAATATTTCAGGCGAAAAAGAAGTAGTAAAAGCTGTTAGAAATTGCTATGCCTCATTGTTTACGGATAGAGCAATTTCATACAGAAGAGAGAAAGGATTTAAACAGCTCGAAGTATATTTATCCGCTTGTATTCAAAAAATGGTAAGATCTGATTTAGCATCATCAGGAGTTATGTTCACTATTGATACTGAAACTGGTTTTGATAAGGCTGTTGTTATTAATTCTGTTTGGGGAGTTGGTGAAATGATTGTTAAAGGAAGAATTACTCCTGATAAATTCATTGTTTTTAAAAATGGATTAGCGGATGGATATAAATCTATTATTTCCAAAAATTTAGGAAGAAAAAATAAGAAATATGTATATTCTAAAAGTGGCGGGTTAAAGGAGGTTGTGGTCTTAAAAAAGGATCAAAACATTTTATCTCTAACTGATGAAGAAGTTTTAACACTTGCAAAATGGGGTTGTGTAATCGAAAAACATTATGATCTTGCACAAGATATCGAATGGGCAAAAGATGGAAAAACAGGCAAGTTATTTATTGTTCAATCAAGACCAGAAACAGTTCATTCAAACGAAGAAGGACATTTTTATACAGAATATGTTATTGATTCAAACAAAGAACCTATGCTTTATGGTTTAGCAGTTGGTAATAAAATAGGTGTTGGAAAGATAAGGGTTATTTTAGATCCAAAAGAAATGAAGAATTTTAAGGAGGGTGAGGTTTTAGTAACTAAAATGACTGATCCAGATTGGAATAGTATTATGACAATTGCAGGTGCTGTTATTACTGACGAAGGTGGAAAAACATGTCATTCTGCAATTATTTCAAGAGAACTTGGTATTCCTTGTATTGTTGGGTCCAAAGATGCTACTAAAATGTTTAAAACAGGCGATATTGTCACTGTTGATTGTACGCAAGGCATCGGAAGAATATTTAAAGGCCAAATACCGTATACATCAAAAAAATATAATTTAAAAGAAATCCCTGATTTAAAAACTGATATTTGTTTAAATATTGGAGCTCCAGATGTTGCGTTTCAATATTCATATTTACCAGTTGATGGTGTTGGGCTCGCAAGAGAGGAATTTATTATTGCAAACAAAATAATGATTCATCCTCTAACTTTATGTTATTTTGAAAAAATAAAAAGTAAGCTAACAAAAGAAGAAAAAAATAAAATAGAGGAGGTAACCGCTGGTTACACTGATAAAAAGAAATTTTATGTTGACAAATTAGCTGAAGGAGTTGCACAAATAGGAGCTGCTTTTTATCCTAAAAAAGTAATTGTAAGATTTTCTGATTTTAAGACAAATGAATACAAGAACTTAATTGGTGGTAGACTTTTTGAAGGGGAAGAAGAAAATCCAATGATGGGATTCAGAGGTGCATCTAGATATATTGACTCAGAATTTCAAAAAGCATTTAAGCTTGAATGCGAGGCAATTAAAAAAGCTAGAGAAGAATTTGGACTCAAAAATATATGCGTAATGGTTCCGTTTTGTAGAACTTTAGAGGAAGGAAAACAAGTTAGAGAATTAATTAAGAAATTTGGACTAGACGATAAAAAAATGCCTGTTTATGTTATGTGTGAGATTCCAGCAAATGTGGTATTAGCAAATGAGTTTTTAGATATATTTGATGGCTTTAGTATTGGTTCAAACGACTTAACCCAATTAGCATTAGGTTTAGATAGAGATAATGGCGGACTTGCTTATATTGGAAATGAAAAGAATGAGGCAGTTATGAAATTGATTGAGCAGGCTATTTCTATTTGTAAAAAAAGAAAAAAATACTGTGGAATTTGTGGGCAAGCTCCATCAGATTATCCTGAATTTGCTGAGTTTATTATGAAAAAAGGTATATCTGCAATATCGCTTAATCCAGATTCTGTTATTAAGACTATTACAAAATTAGACAAGATTAAGCAAAAGAAAAAATTCTTATGGTAAATCGATACGATATTATTACATTTGGATCTGCTACTTGGGACATATATGTTTCTCCTGAAAAGATGAAAATTATTTCTTCAAATGATTTCATATCAGGTAGGGCAATAGCTTTTAATTTAGGATCAAAAATTAATTTGAAGCGAACTCAATTTAGTATTGGTGGAGGTGGAATCAACTCCGCCTTTACCTTTAAAAGGCAGGGTTTTAAAGTTGCATATTTAGGATGCGTGGGAGATGACGTTATGGGTAATCAGATCATTGAGAGGTTAAAAAAAGTTAAGATAGATACTAAATTAATTCAAAAAACCGACAAAGCTTCAACTAATTGTTCTATTATATATAATATTTTAGGAGAAGATAGGACGATCATGAATTATCGAGGAGCATCTGAATACTTAAACAATATTAAGTTTAAAAAATCTAAGTGGTATTATATAGCTCCATTATCAGGAAAAATAGCTAAATTAACTCAAGATATTGTTGATTTTGCGCATGATAATAATATTAAAATTGCCTTTAATCCAGGCAATAGTCAACTAACTCTTCCTCAAAAGAAATTACAAAAAATTATAAATAAGGTAGACGTCTTAATTTTAAATCAAGAAGAGGCTTCTATTTTAACAAAAATTGATTATAACGAAGAGGAAAAAATAATCGAAAGGTTAAAAGATATACACAAAGGTATAACTGTAATGACAAAAGGTGATAGAGGGGTGACTATAATTAATGATAATAATATTTATAAGAAAGCGTCAAAAGCAGTTAAGGCTATTGATAAAACGGGTGCGGGGGATGCGTTCGGATCTGCTTTCGTGTCTGGACTAATTAAGTTTAATGATATTCAAAAAGCAATGGATTTGGGCTTAAGAAACTCAATAAGTTGTATTAAAAAACAAGGATCAACAAATGGGCTTTTATGAAAAGTAAGTCATTTACACTAATAGAATTACTAGTAGTAATAGTAATAATAGGAATACTAGCAGGAGTAATAATGATCTCTACTTCTTCTTCAATTGATAAAGCTAATATAGCTAAATCAAAAGTATTTGAAGAAAGTGTACAAAACAATCTAGCAGCTAACATGGTATCTAGATGGAAACTAGATGAAGGAACTGGAACAACTACAGCTGATGCTTGGGGAAATAATGCGGGAAGTTTAATAAATAGTCCAACATGGAAAAGTGAAAACGAATGCATTTCTGGTAATTGCTTAGGTTTTAATGGAAGTAGTGCTTATGTTAGTTGTGGAGATTTAAGTGGTTATATTGGTAAAAATGATGTTACTTATTCTGTATGGGCAAAACCGTCGGTTAATGGCGTCGATGGTAATTATGCTTATAGTTTTTCAGCATTTATGGGTAAAGGTGCTGGTGGCTATAGTGGAGACTTACATGTAGGATACAGGTCTAATAATAAAGTAAGAGTTTATTATGAAAATCTAACTACAGGGGAACATTTTATAGACAGTGTTGCTCCTATTAATTTGAATCAATGGTCCTATATTGTGGTTTCTACTAACAACTCAAAAGTTTCTTTATATATTAATGGTATATTTAGCGGTTCTGGAGACATTGCAACAGATTTTATAATTAATAATATGCAAATAGGTTATTCTCCATATGCAGCATATTTTAATGGATTAATAGATGATGTTCGCGTATATAGCGGAACTTTATCCTCTTCCCAAATCAAACAAAACTACATCGCAGGACTAAACTCAATGCTAAGTAATGGAAACATATCTAATAAAGAATACAATGAAAGAATAAATGAACTAGCCTATGATAAATAGAAACAAACAACAATCATTTACTTTAATCGAACTTCTTGTTGTTATAGTAATAATAGGAATACTAGCAGGAGTAATAATGATCTCTACTTCTTCTTCAATTGATAAAGCTAATATAGCTAAATCAAAAACGTTTTCCGAAAGCATTAGTAATAATTTAATAGTTGATATTAAGAGTGAATATAAGTTAGATATATTAAATGGAACAATAACTCCTGATTCAATGGGTTCTAGTAATGCAACTGTAGGAACAGCAACTTTTAAAGACGCGTCTTCCAAGGAATGTTATTCTAATGGATGTTTTTACTTTGATGGGGATGATGCTATAAGTATTCCTTTTTATTATTCATCTAATCAAATCAAAGATGGTGTAACATGGGAACTCTGGACTAAGACATCTATTAATAATTCTAATGGCGGACTTCATTATCAAATTTTGACGCAAAGTAGCTATTCTGCTGGTACGTATGAAAGAGCAGGAGCTATCGTTTTAGCCGCAAATAAAGCTTGTTTTTGTCTTTACGATGGTACTGCTTATAGAATCCCATGCACCGCAGATACTATAAATGATTCTAGATGGCATCATATAGTATTTACCAGTTATCCAGATCCTAGTGTAATTGGTAATGTTATAGTAACTATTTATGCCGACGGAAAAAAAGGGCAAAGTATTAGTGCATTAAATGGAGGGGATACTGGCTTTATGAATTTAAAAATTGGTATGTCTAACGGAATAGATGCTAATCATTTGAATTACATCGGCTATGTTGATCAGGTTAGGTTTTATAATAAAACATTTCTATCCTCTCAAATCAAACAAAACTACATCGCAGGACTAAACTCAATGCTAAGTAATGGAAACATATCTAATGAAGAATACAATGAAAGAATAAATGAACTAGCCTATGATAAATAGAAACAAACAACAATCATTTACTTTAATAGAACTTCTTGTTGTTATAGTAATAATAGGAATACTAGCAGGAGTAATTGTTGTTTCAACAAATAGTAATATTAGTAAAGCACAAGACTCAAAAACAATAAATTCTATATTAGGTATAAACAAACTTCTTAAAACATATTCACTAGACTCTTTTCCAATTGAAAATACTCCTTGTAATATTAAAACAAGCTGCACAAACTTAAAATCTAAAATAGATATTCCTAATATAGATCAAGACATATATTACAAAACATCATCTTCAGGTAATTTCTTTGTACTTTATACAAACAAACCATCTAATACATCTTTATCATTTGAAATAAATTCTATTACAGAAAAAGTAAAAGAAGTTCCTTCTTTTGACAACCTTGTTGCATACTATCCATTATCAATAGGAACTAGCAATGGAACCACTATTTCTGATATGAGTCCTAATGCTAATCATGGCACTAATTATGGAGCTACTTTTGCAGAAGGCAATGATGGAAACATGAATACTGGAATGAAGTTTGATGGAAGTGATTATGTAGATTATGGAAATAAAAACTTTGAATTCAACGAGTTTACAGTATCATTATGGTCAAAGTGTATAACTAACACTTCTACTCAATTTGGATTTCCTATACATGTTACAAATTTAATAGGAAAAGGAAATTGGAATGTAGCTAATGATTGGTATTTGGGTTATTGGAGTACAGGAACTTCACCTGCGACATATATTTCTTTTGGTTATGGCATTGGATGTTGTGGGGCTGGCCCATCTTATTCTGTTAATAGTTTTGATTTATCTAATTGGAATCACATCGTTGGAGTTGCTACAACAACAAAGCAAACTCTTTATTTAAATGGTGTGCAAGTTTCTACAGTAACAACTGCTCATGGTTCCATTATTAATGGCTATCCTTTACAAATAGCTAAAAGTAGCTATACGGATAGATTTTTTAATGGTTCGGTTTCTGATGTTCGTATTTTTAATCGTGCCTTGTCTCTAGAAGAAGTTAAGTTATTGTACGAAAATGTTAAATAACTTTAACTTGCTTTTGATTTTAAATTAATATACTATTTTAAATATATGAAAAAATATTTTCTAATAATTTTTGGTTGTCAGATGAATATTGCGGATGCGGAAAGAATAGCTACCATACTTAGAGATTTAAATTATGAAAAAGCATCTAAAATGCAAGATGCTGATTTAATTGTCGTGGTTGCGTGTTCGGTTAGACAATCCGCTGTTGATAGGATATTTGGACTAATTCCTAAATTCAAAAAAAATAAAGTAAAAACAATTTTAACTGGTTGTGTGCTTGATTTTGATAAGAAAAAAGTAGAAGGTAAATTTGACCATATCTTAGATATTAAAGATTTGAACAATTGGCATAAAATATTAAGTGAAAAAGATTTATGTTATCCAAAGGATTATTTAAACATTTATCCAGAGAGACGGTTTAATTTTATTGCTAATATCCCAATATCAAATGGATGTGAGAACTTTTGTACTTATTGCGCTGTTCCGTATACAAGAGGACCTTTAAAATGTAGAGACTATCGAGAAATTATTAAAGAAGTAAAAGAAGCTGTTTTAAAAGGCGCAAAAGAAATATGGCTATTAGGACAAAACGTCAATGATTATAATTCAGATGGTGTTGATTTTCCTGATCTTCTTAAAATGGTAAACAATATCCAAGGTAAATTTTGGATTAGATTTACATCCCCTCACCCTAAAAATTTTTCTCAAAAATTGATTGATGTAATGATTGAGTCAGAAAAATATGGGCCATATCTAAATCTTCCTATACAATCAGGGTCTGACGGCGTTTTAAAAAGAATGAATAGACCATATACTTATGAAAAGTATAAAGGGCTTTTTTTACGTATTAAAAAATCTTTTAAAGAAAAAAGAGGAGAAGATATATTTATTTCCACAGATGTTATTGTTGGTTTTTCTGGAGAAACAGATAAAGAATTCAAAGAAACAGAAAGAGCTTTTAAGGAGCTTAAGTTTGATATGGCATATATTAATCAGTTTTCTACAAGACCAGGTACTTATGCTCTTTTAAAAATGGAAGATGATGTTCCTAAAAAAGAAAAGAAGGTAAGAGATAAAAAATTAAACCAAATACTAGAAAAATATGTAAGTGCCAAGAATAAAAAATATGTTGGTAGGGTTTTAGATGTTTTGGTATTAGAAAAAAATAATGATTTTTATACAGGAAAATCATGGGATTATAAAACAGTTAAATTTAAATCTAATAAAAAAGATTTGGTAGGGCAGTTTGTTAAAATCAAAATAAAGAAAGCTTTTAACTTTGGGCTTGAGGGAGAACTCGTAAAATTAATTGTTCTCTTGGGACCAACCGCTTCAGGAAAAACAGATATGGCAATTGAGCTTGCTAAGGATTTTAATGCAGAAATTATATCAGCAGACTCAAGATTAATTTATAAAAAAATGGATATTGGGACTGCGAAGCCAAAAGATTTTAAAGGTATTAAACATCACTTAATTGATATAATTAATCCCGAAGATGAATATAATGTTGCTTTATTTAAAAGAGACGCACAAAAAGCTATTAATGATATTTTAAAAAAAGGAAAGACGCCATTTTTAGTGGGGGGAACAGGATTATATATTTCAGCCATTGTAAACAATATTGATTTTCCAGAAATTAAACCAGATTTAAAATTAAGAAAAGAGCTTGAAAAAAAATCAGACGAAGAGCTATTTGAGATTTACAAAGGATTGGACAAAGAGGGCGCAGAAATAATTGATAAAAAAAATAAAAGAAGACTTATAAGAGCTATTGAGGTGGCTCAAACTAGAAACTTTTTTAAAGATACTAAAAATGAACCAGAATTTGATATACTAGAACTTGGGATTGAAGTTCAAAAAGAAGAGCTTAAAAAAAGAATTGAAAAAAGAGTAGATGAAATGGTAAAAGAAGGTCTTGAAAGAGAGGTTAAAAGTCTTTCGGAAAAAGCTCCTATATTAGAGACAATAGGTTATAGAGAATGGAAAGAATATAATGATTTACGAGAAATAATAGAAAGAATAAAAATTAATACATTTAAATTTGCAAAGCGTCAGATGACATGGTTTAAAAGAGACAAAAATATTAAATGGATAAAAAATTATCCAGAAGCTAAAAAAGAAATAAAAAAATTCTCAAAGTAATTAAAAATCCTCCTTGCGGAGGATTTAAGTTTAGAATGTACACTTTTTATTATAATAATCTTCTAATATACACTTCTTATTATCCGGAGAAATACACATTTTAATTTCTTTTCCAGTATCATCTCTCTCTATAAGTACTTTATTTCCTTGACTTATACAGTATCTGGACATTTCATTAACTGCAGAAGCTGTGTTATTTGGTATATTATTTTGATTTTGTATTCTCTCCTGAGATGTTGTTTTTAATAATTCTAATTTTTTAAGCGCATCAGGAGTTAGTTTTATTTGATTAAAATCTTTTGCAATATCTTCTTCTGATTTATTGCCTGATAAAATATCGAGTGCATATTGTTGTAATGTTTTTTTATCTTCTTCAGAAAAAGTCTCAACTTGCTTTAAAATTTCTTCAGGAGTTAGACCCAATTTAGCCGCATCTTTATTAACTTTATCAGTTAAATGTTCATTTTGAATTATTTCTTTTAAATCTTGTCCTGAATTTTGTATTCCTTTTTCTCTAATTCTTTGAACAACATCTATTTTGTTTAAAATACTTTTTAAATTTTCTGGAGCTTTTTCTTCTATTCTGTTAATAACCTCTGTAGCTTTTTCTTCATCCATATTTTCAATCTTTTCTCTTATTTTATTTTGAATAGCATTTTCGTCAGCTATTTTAAGAGAAGTTTCTGTATATTGATTCATTACATTATTTCTAATCCTATTAACAGCTTCTTCTTTATCAGATCTTATTGTATTTTTTAACTGTTCAAGTTTTTGTTCTTGATCGATCATTTTAGAAGTGATTTTTTCCAACATCTCTTCTTTATTTGTTTGCACTTGATCAATTTTTTCTTGGACTTTTTCTACAGCGTTTTCATACTTTTCAAGATATTTTTCATAATTAGGATTATTTGGATTTTGTTCTGCTATTTTTTGTATTTCAATTAATTTTTCTTCTGCAATTTTAAGTCTTAATTCAACTTTAGCTTCAGTGTTAAATGTAAGAACATCTTGTATCTGTCTTCCTAAATCTTTGAAGAAATAGAAAGGGTTGTTGGGTAGAATATTGACTTCCGATGCGGCATTTACGGGGTTTATAAAACAAAAGAACAAAGTGAATACTAACGCGATAATGGTTTTTTTATTCATATTTTTATTGTTTATTTATTATTTTTCTAAATTAATAAATTCTTGAATTTGCATTTCTCCCAAATCTTCATTTCCTCTTTTCCTTACACTTATAGTGTGATTTTCTACTTCTTTATCACCAACAGTTATAATATATGGGATTTTTTGTGTTGCAGACTCTCTTATTTTTTTTGAAACAGTTTCAGCTTCATCCTTAACTTCAACTCTAAACTCTTTTAATTCTTCTTTTACTTTATATGCATAATCTTTATGAGTTTCTCCTACAGGAATGATTGAAACCTGAACAGGGGATAACCAGAAAGGGAAATTACCCGCATAGTGCTCTATCAAAATACCAGTCATTCTTTCAAAACTTCCAAAAATAGCGGCATGAAGCATAACCGGTGTTTTCTTTTCTCCATTTTCATCAATGTATTCGCATTTAAATTTTGCAGGAAGTTGAAAGTCTAACTGTATGGTTGCTACCTGCCATGATCTTCCTAAAGCATCTTTAACGTTTATATCTATTTTAGGACCATAAAAAGCTCCGTCCTTTTCTTTAAGTCCGTAATTAATATTGTGTTTTGTAAGAACCTTTTTTAGATCTTCCTCTGCCTTGTCCCAAGTTTTAATTTCTCCCATGAAATTATCTGGTCTAGTTGATAAAAAGAAACTTGGTTCAATATTTAAAGCTCCATAATATTCGTGAATCATTTGAATTAAATTAGAGATTTCCTCTTCTATTTGATCCTCTCTTAGAAATACATGAGAATCATCCTGAGTTATTTCTCTTACCCTAAATAGTCCATTTAATTCACCTGACTTTTCGTTTCTCATAACATGACCAATTTCTGTATATCTAATTGGAAGATCTTTATAGGATCTTTGTTTTGTTTGAAATATTTGTATATTAAAAGGGCAATCCATTGGTTTTATGCAATAGATTTCATTCTCTGTATTAATGATAAACATATCATCCTTATAATGATCCCAGTGACCAGATGTAATCCATAAATCATTTTTAGCTATTTGTGGAGTTTTTATTTTTTGATATCCATACTTTTTTCTAATTTCTTGCCCAAAGTTTTCAAGTAAATTCCAAATAATCATGCCTTTTGGATGCCAATAAACGCATCCAGGAGCTTCAGGATGAAAAGAAAATAAATCTAAATCTTTTCCAATTTTTTTATGATCTCTTTTTTCAGCTTCGGCTAGCATTTCTAAATGTTCATCTAATTTTTCTTTACTTTCAAAAGCTAAACCATAAATTCTAGTGAGCATTGAATTTTTTTCATCTCCTCTAAAATAAGCTCCAGCTATTTTTTGTAATTTGAAAGAATTGGGATTAATTTCATTTGTGCTATTTACGTGAGGCCCAGCGCATAAATCAATAAAATTTCCTGTTTTATATATAGAAACGGTTTCATTAGGAATTTCTTTTATCAATTCTAATTTGTATGGTTCTTCTTTAAATAATTCCTTGGCTTCATTTTTAGAAATTTCTTTTTTTTCAAAATTAATATTTTGTTTAACTAAATGCTTCATTCTTTTTTCAATCTCTTTCAAATCTTCTTCTGATATATTTAAATTATCAAAATCATAATAAAAACCATTTTGAATTGCTGGCCCAATTCCTAATTTAGCTTCAGGATATTTTTCTTTTATCGCTATTGCTAGAATATGTGATAATGAATGTCTAATTTTTTCTTCTTGATTCATATTTTTAGTTCTTAATTAATTCTTCTGCTTCATTTGCGATTATTTTAGGGGAACCGTCTTTAACATCAGTTCTTCCTGTTACAAAAAGTATTTTATTTTCTTGAAATATTTCAGGTACTTTTGTGTATAGAGAAGGGAAAATAATAACTTCTATTTTTTCTGTTAAGTCCTGAACTTTAATAAACATCATAGGTTCACCTTTTTTTGTTAGTATTTTTTTAGTTTCAGTAATAATTCCTCCTATGGAAACCATGTCTCCTTGAGATAAAATTCTTTCATAAGGAGCTCTTGTCGTATCATTCTCATCGCGCGTTAAATCATCAATAATCTTTTTTATTCTCATTGTTCTTTGTTCTAAAAAGTTTTTATATCTTTGAAGTGGATGACCTGAAATATATAGCCCTAAAAGTTCTTTTTCCCATTCAAGTTTTTCACTATTGCCAGCTGGACTTGCATCGTCTAAATTAATTTTAAGACTTTCTGTTGATTGAAACATATCAAAAAGGCCAGTTTGTCCGCTTTCTTTTTGTTTTTGATTTTCTCGAGACCAGTTTAGAATTTTTTCTAAATTAAAAAGTAATTTATTTCTTTCTTCTAAATTATCAAAAACACCTGCCTTAATTAAGCTTTCCATTGTTTTTTTATTAATCACTTTTGGATCCGCTCTTTCTAGAAAATCAGAAATAGATTTATACGCACCATTTACTTTTCTTTCATCTATGATTTTCTCTACTAAAGCATATCCAACGTTTTTAATGGCTGATAATCCAAATCTAATTTTATTCTCATTAGGAACTACGCTAAAATTAGAAAAACTTTCATTTATATCAGGTGGCAATACTTCTATTTCTTTTTTTGAACATTCATCAATTAGAATTGCAACCTTATCTAAATCACCTTTTTCTGATGTTAATAGGGCAGACATATATTCAATTGGGTAATGTGTTTTAAGATAAGCATTTTCATAAGCAATGATAGCATAACAAGCAGCATGACTTTTATTAAAAGAATATCTTGCAAATGGTTCTATCCAGTTCCAAATCTCTTTTCCGATTTCTTCGTCTATTTTATTATTAACAATTCCATTAATGAACTTTTCTTTTTGTTCCATTAAAAGACTTTCTATTTTTTTACCAATTGCTTTTCTTAAGATATCTGCTTCTCCTAATGTAAAACCAGCTAAATCTTGAGCAATCTTCATAATTTGTTCTTGATACACTGGTATACCATAAGTAGTTTTTAAAATAGGCTCTAATCTTTCATGTAAATATTTAACATTAGTTAATCCATTTTTAGCATTAATGTATTGAGGGATATGAGACATTGGTCCTGGACGATAAAGCGCTACCATGGCAATAATATCCTCAATCCCAGTTGGTTTTAATTGTTTCAAATATCTTCTCATTCCATCAGATTCTAATTGAAATATTCCTATACAATCTCCTTTTTGAAAGAGTTCGTAAGTTTCTTTATCATCTAGTGGAATAGTATCAATATCTAATTTTTCACCTCTAACTGCATAAATTCTAAGCAAAGTATCTTCAATAATTGTTAGGTTTTTAATACCTAAAAAATCCATTTTAAGAAGACCCACTTCTTCAATATATTTACCAGAATATTGAGTCACTACTGCATTTTCATCTTGTGCTGGATGTTGTAGTGGAACCATAGTATCTAAAGCATTTTTTGAAATCACAACTCCACATGCGTGAGTTGATGCATGTCTAGCACAACCTTCTATTTTAAGAGCTAAGTCAATTAATTTTGTAGCCTGAGGATCAGCATTGTATAATGTTTCAAATTCAGATACTTCATCTAGTGTTTGAGAAAGGCTATACCCCATAGGAATCATTTTAGCTATTTTGTCACAATATGAATAAGGAAGTCCTAAAGCTCTTCCAACGTCTCTAATAGAGGCTTTTGCGGCCATTGTTCCAAATGTAATTATTTGGGCAACTTTTTCTCTTCCGTATTTTTCAGCCACATAATTAATAACTTCATCTCTTCTTTTATCTGTAAAGTCTAGATCAATATCTGGAGGGGAGATTCTTTCAGGATTTAAAAATCTTTGAAATAGTAAATTGTATTTTAAAGGATCGACATTGGTTATATTTGCTAAATAAGCAACAATTGATCCTCCAGCAGAACCTCTTCCAGGACCAACAACGATACGATTATTTTTAGCCCAGTTAACAAAATCCTGAACAATTAAAAAATAGGCTGAAAATCCAGAATTATCAATAACTTTAAGTTCGTATTCTAAACGATCAATTATTTCTTTTATTTTTTTGTTTTTTATTTCTTGAACTTCATTTTTTAAGAGTGAGTCTTTGAGTGACTTAAATTCTTCTAAATCGATTTCATTTTGATATTTTTTTTCAATTCCGTTATAACAAAGTTCTCTTAAATATTCGATTTCTGTTTTTTGATCAGGTACTGCATAATATGGAAGTTTTGTTTGTCCTAAATCAAGTTCTAAATTACACTCATTTTTTATTTTTTCAGTATTTTCAATAGCCTCAGGAATGTCTTTAAAAGCTTCAGTCATTTCTCCCATGCTTTTTAATGAAAAATCTTCGCCAAGCATTGAAGGGCGATTGCTTTGATTTATATCAAGACCCATGTTGATAAGCATTAATATATCTTGAGCTTCAGCATCTTCTTTTTTTAAATAGTGAGAATCATTTGTAGCAACAACAGGAATATCTAATTCTTTAGAAATTTTTAATAATTCTTGATTAACTATTTCTTGTTCTTTAATAGTTGGATGCCTTTGAAGTTCTAAATAAAAATTACCTTTACCAAATATACTTTCGTATTCTTTTGCTTTTTCTCTTGCTTGCTCTAGTTTTCCTTGAATTACAAGTTGTGGAATTTTTCCTTGAACGCAAGCAGATAAACAAATAAGCCCTTCGTTATATTGTTTTAATAAATCTATATCAATTCTTGGTTTATAATAAAAACCTCTTAAGTTGGCTTCTGTTACTATTTTAACTAAGTTATTATATCCAGTTAAGTTTTTTGCAAGCAAAACTAGATGGTATCTGTTTTTATCTTTTTGAGGATCTTTACCTTCTTTTTTATCTATAGCTTCGTAAGTTTCACATCCTATAATTGGTTTTATTCCTGCAGCTTTTGCTTTTTTATAAAATTCTATTGCACCATAAAGCACACCATGGTCAGTTATGGCAAGAGCATCCATTTTAAGTTCTTTTGCATAGTTAATAACATCATCAATTTTAGAAAGTCCATCCAAAAGAGAATAATGACTATGCACGTGTAAGTGTGTAAACTGTTTCATATTTCTTAATTAATTCTATATTAAATTAATATAACTTTCAAGGATAGAAATTCTTTACAAAATAAATTTTTTATCGTAAGGTCAAAAAAGTAAAGGAGGAAATGAAATGGGTTGTAATTTTAGTAAAGAAGATTGTAAGACATGTTCTTTTATACTCATTATTACAATTACAATATTCGCATTACTACTTGCATTCATTGTAATAGATATGTCGTACGAATCAACCTCAATTGAAGTGGGTGAAACAGAATTGCTTCCACTGTCAAATGATAATGGATACCCTTTGTTTTATGGGGTAGAAGATAGAATTCATTATTTTGTTCAAATCAGAAACGGTAATATGATTGAAAAAATTCTTTTATTAAAGCATTTAACTGAGCTAAAAGAAAATTCACCAAAAGCGGTTTTAAAGGAGTATGCAATAGTAAGAGTTCCCAAAGATCAATTCTATGATTTTTTATTCCTTAACAATCATTCTAAGATAAGATGGGAGATTTGTATTCCATAGCCATTTATATTAAATGGCTCTTTTTTTATAAAAGATTAAGTGCTATATTTTTATTAATGAGTTTAGTAGAAGAAAATAGATTAAAAAAACAAGGATTTAAATATATTATTGGTTTAGATGAGGCGGGAAGAGGCCCTCTTGCTGGACCTGTTACTGCTGCAGCTGTTTATTATAAAGGAAAGGATGTTATTATCGGGGTTAATGATTCAAAGAAAATAAGTCCTAAAAAAAGAGAGGAACTTTCTTTTAAGCTAACTAATCACCCTTGTGTTATGTGGGGACTTGGGATTGTTTCATCTAGTCAAATAGATAAAATGAATATTCTTGAGGCCTCAAAATTAGCTATGGAAAAGGCTTTGTTAGATTTGGAGACAAAATACAATATTAAAGCTGATTATTTGATATTAGATGGAAAAATGAGCTTAGATATTCCCGTGAATCAAATCTCTATCATAAAGGCAGATGAAAAGGTTTTTTCTTGCTCAGCAGCTTCAATAATTGCTAAAGTTGCTAGGGATAAAATTATGCTTAAAATGGATGATAAATACCCAGAATATTTATTTAGAAAACACAAAGGTTATGGTACGAAAATTCATTTAGAAATGTTAAAAAAATATGGTCCGTGTGCTATTCACCGAAAAAGCTTTAAACCAATTTGTAACTTGTAGGTTATAAAAATGCTGTTGACATTATTCGTATATTAGCTATAATTTATATAGTTCTGTCAAGGGGGTTATATTGTGTCTAAGAAGACTAAGAAGACAAAGAATTTAAAGGAATTGTTTAAATCTTATACGGGAAGGACTGAAATTTTTGAGATAAGGTCTAGTAAAAAATATAACCAACCATATCGTTACAGAGTGCTGCAAAAAACAGCTCTTTTTTTATTTAATTTATCCACATTGACAAATTTAATTTTAATCGATATTCTCTTAATAGTCCTTAAAGGACATTGGAGGAATTAAATTGGCGAAATTTTCAAACAGGCAAATTGAGGAAAGCGTTATTAATAAACTTCCAAAGGAATACTTTCAACCTATGGTGGAAAATCCTAACAGAGGTCGTGAAAGGGATATTCTTTATGGTTATGCTTCCTAGGCAAAGCCATTTCTTATTTTAAGATTTAGGCTTTTTTATTTACTTTTTTTGTAAATTGTGTTATAAATATTTTAGGTATAAAAACCTGTATTTTTATTTTCTTTACAAAATTAAAGAAAAATGTATAATAAATCAAGATAATAAATTAAAGATAATAAGCAGATATGGCTGTACCCAAAAAGCGAACACCTTCATCAAGAAGAGACAGAAGGAGAGCTAATATTTTTATTAAAGAACCACAACTTGTAAAATGTAAAAAATGTGGCAAACCAACTTTGCCTCACACTGTTTGTCATGAGTGCGGTTTTTATAA
Organism: Candidatus Pacearchaeota archaeon; assembly: GCA_035362415.1. Classification (GTDB taxonomy): domain Bacteria; phylum Patescibacteriota; class Minisyncoccia; order Minisyncoccales; family Minisyncoccaceae; genus JAAZMU01. The sequence continues at coordinate 8,941 of DAOSDM010000004.1, read as the reverse complement.
AGGAAAGGAATATATTAACGTAATGGCTAAATTGGAGAAAAAACAAAAAGCAGCAAGTGTTGCAAGTGAAGCAAATGAAAGTACCGAAGAAGTAAAAAAAGAAAAGAAAACAAAAGTCAAAGCAACGACAAAAAAGGAATTAAAAACAGAACCTTCAAAAGAATAACATTATGGCAACAAGGCATATTTCTAGATCCATCGTTATGCAAAGTCTTTATGAATGGGACTTTGGAAAAATGAAAGAAGATTTAATGTCTATTACACGTAAGAATACGGAGGAATTTGGGGCCGGACTTGAAGAAACAGACTTTATATTTGAATTAGCAGATGGTGTATTCAAAAATAAAGAAACCATAGATAAGATCATTGAAAAAACAGCCCCAGATTGGCCATTAGAACAAATTAATTTACTTGATAGAAATATTTTAAGAATTGGAATTTATGAACTTCTTTATGAAGATAAAGATGCTGTTCCTCCAAAAGTAGCAATTAATGAATCAATAGAACTTGCTAAAAATTATGGAGGGGAGAATTCAAGAAAGTTTATTAATGGTGTTCTCGGAACTGTGTTTAATATATTACAAGAAAAAAGTGAATCGTAAACTGTAAATTATTATTTATAGTTTTCAGTCTACAATTCAGTTTAAAATTATGAATAAAAAATTCGAAGATCTCGAAAAAAAACTGAATATATTTTTTAACAATCATGATCTGCTCATACAAGCATTTTGTCACAGATCATATTTAAACGAAAATCCAAATTTTTGTTTAGATCATAATGAAAGATTAGAATTTTTAGGTGACGCGGTCCTCGAGCTTGTAACAACGGAATATTTATTTAAAACATTCCCAAACAAAGCAGAGGGAGAAATGACAGGAATTAGAGCGGCCTTAGTTAATTCAGGCTCATTAGCTGAAGCGTCTCAAGGTCTTGGACTTAATGATTTTCTTCTTTTGTCGCAAGGTGAAGAAAAAGAGCAAGGTAAAGCAAGAGCAACAATACTTGCAGATACTTTTGAAGCATTTATTGGAGCCCTTTATTTAGATAAAGATTATAGCGATTGTAAAAAGTTTATAATAGAAAATTTAGTAGATAAAAAAATAACAGAAATATTAGAAAAAAGGTTGGATAAAGATCCTAAATCACTTTTTCAAGAAAAAGCACAAGAGGAAGTATCTATTACTCCTGATTACAGAGTATTAGATGAAAAAGGTCCAGACCATAGAAAAAATTTTATTGTCGGGGTTTTTATAGGAGATACGCTTATTGCTAAAGGAGAGGGAACTTCAAAGCATGAGGCAGAAGTAAGTGCCGCAGAAAAGGCTTTAATTATAAAAAATTGGTAAAAATATGTTAGTTATAAGATTACAAAGAATTGGTAAAAAAAATCATCCAGCATACAAGGTTATAGTTACAGATAAAAGAAATGCTGCAAAAGCTGGAGTTCCAGTTGAGCAAATTGGTTTTGTTAATACTCTTACAAAAGAGAGATCTATAAACAAAGAAAGAGCTCTTCACTGGCTTTCAGTTGGAGCAAAAGCTTCTCAAACTGTTTGGAATGTACTTGTTGCAGAAGGTATTGTAAAAGGCGATAAAGAAAAAATAAGAATCAATCCTGTTAAAAATCCTGAAAAGAGGGCTTCTCAAAAACAAAAGAAAGAAGTACCAGTACAAACAGAAGAAAAACCTGCTGAAGTAGTAGAAGAAACAAAAGAAGCAGCCTAATGGCTGTTTTTTTTAACAAAATCTATTGACATTGCAACTTATAAAAGGTAAAATAATAGTGTGGTTGTCGACCACGTTTTAAATTTTAAGACAAATAAATATAATAAAGTATGGCAGAAGTAAAAGATCAAGATTTTCTTGAATATATCGTAAAAACTTTAGTTGATCATCCAAACGACGTTATCGTTAATAGAGACGTTGACGAAATGGGTGTACTTCTAACAGTTAAGGTAAACCCAGAAGATATGGGACAGCTTATTGGAAGACAAGGTTCTACTGCAAGAGCTATCAGAAGTCTAGTAAAGATTATTGGACTTAAGAATCATGCAAGAGTCAATTTAAAAATTGAGGAACCAGAAGGATCAACAAAAGTTAGAGAAGAAAGAAAGGAAGAAAAGATCGAAGACGTAACAGACGGATTAGACGATCTTAAAATATAGTTAAATATATTAAGGCTTTAAAGCATAAACAAGCTTTCCTTTAGGAGAGCTTGTTTTAATTAATGCTTCATGTTATTTTATAACCATGAAATTCCATGTTTTAACCATTTTTCCTGAAATGTTTGATTCCTACCTAAAAGAAACTTTTATTTCAAAGGGAATCGAAAAGGGATTAATTGAGGTTAACGTGCACAACTTAAGAGATTATACAGATGATCCTCACAAATCTGTTGATGACAGGCCTTTTGGAGGTGGTCTTGGTATGGTTATGAAAATAGAGCCTATATACAAGGCAGTTAATGATTTAAAAAAAGAAGGTACAAAAGTGATTGTTTTTTCACCAAGAGGAGAAAAATATAATCAAATTAAGTGTGCAGAATATTCAAAGTGTGATAATTTAATCTTAGTATCAGGAAGATATGAAGGTATTGATGAAAGAGTATTAGATAATATTGCAGATGACATTATTTCAATAGGGGATTTTGATCTTATGGGCGGAGAACTCCCCTCAATGATTGTTATTGAATCTGTCTCAAGGTTGATACCAGGCATATTAGGAAAAGAATCATTTTTAAAAGAAAGAATGACTCAAAGTGGTGGCTTTATTGAATATCCTCAATACACAAGACCAGAAGTTTTTATAACGAAAGAAGGTAAAGAATTGAAGGTTCCTGAAGTACTTTTATCTGGAAATCATAAGGAAATAGAGGCTTGGAGAGAAAAAAGAAAAAAGGTTATTGAAAATTAATTGAATCTTTGCTAATATATTAAAGTATTAATTTATGGGTAGGTACCAAAGCGGTCAAATGGGGCAGACTGTAAATCTGCTGGCTTACGCCTTCGGGGGTTCAAGTCCCTCCCTGCCCACAGCTTACTTATCAAAGGAGTTTTTTGCCGATGTAGTTCAGTGGTAGAACACTCCCTTGGTAAGGGAGAGGTCGAAGGTTCAATTCCTTTCATCGGCTCAGATTAAAAAGATAAGATAATTGATATGGCAAAGAAAAAAAAGAAAGCAATTAGACTTCAATGCGTTGAATGCAAAAAAGTTAATTACTTCACAAATAAAACAAAAAACGTTGAAGGAAAAATAGAACTTAAAAAGTTCTGTAACGAGTGTAGAAAACACGTTGTTCATAAAGAAATGAAGAAGTAATTTCTTCATTTTTATATAGGGGCGTAAGCTCAACGGTAAACTGCTTCTCTCCAAAAGAAGTTTTGAGGGTTCGAATCCTTCCGCCCCTGCCAATTAGAGCATGGTTAAAGCGCACGAGTTACATTAATTTGTATAAAGATGATTAAAATAAGAAACAATTTATTAATCAATATTATCGATGGAAACACCTTATTATTTCAAGGTGTTTTTTCTAAATAATCTATGAAAATAATTTATTATAGTGAATCATATGGCTCTAAAAAAGAGAAGCGAGCGCAAAAAGTGATGAATATTGGGCGTCTTTTTTTCATTACACTCATTTTACTTTACTTAATATATAGTCTTCAAGTTAGTACAAATTATTGGATAATATTTACTGGTCTAATTTTAATAATCGTTTTCTTACTAAAAAATAAAGATTATCAATGGATAAAATCTAGATTATCATCATATAGGAAAGGAATTTCTGGCGAAACATTGGTTATTGAAAAATTAAAATATCACTTTGATGATTCTTACACCTATGTTGCAAATTATTCAAATCCTGCAGTTTGTTTGGGCGATATCGATGGTATTTTTGTGGGACCCAAAGGGTTGTTCCTGATAGAAATAAAAAGCTGGAAGGGCAGATTTCGTATGTTTGGAGATGAGATCTGTAGGCGTATATCAAATGATTTATATAGGGTCTACAAAAGTCCAATTAAACAACTAGATGACAATAGGATAAAACTAAATAAATATTTAAACAGTAGGGGACTTTTAATTAAATGTCGTCCTTTTGTTGTTTTAGTTGATGGAAAAATAGAAAATTTTAATGGTAGTACTGGTATTTTTATAACTAATCCAGAAAAAATCGTTCAAGAAATTCTATCTAGCCCAGACCACAATCTTTCTTCAAAACAAATCGATGAAATTTTGTCTATTTTAAAAATTACCAATTAATTATAATTTTAATAAAATAAAAAACATGAAAAACGAAAACTTCTTTTCATTTATTTACAATAACTACTTTATACCCATAATAGCTATTTTTATGGTTTTTTACCCCTTCTATCTCCTTCTTTTATGGTATAGCGATAAGCAATCTTTTTGGAAACATTTTTTTATAGGGATAGGGATCATAATTACGCTAATTTTTATATTTTTACTATTTAAAAAATTAAGCAAAAAAAGAAAAGAAAATTTAATTAAAGATATTAACATTCTTGGATTAAATAACGATATTAACAATTTTATAAATAGGGCAGGAATAGAAAAAGGTAAAGACGCTTGGAAATATATAGGTTACGGTTTTAACATAGATAAAATGAAAATTTTTATTAAAACCTTAAAAGAAAAAGGACTAAAAATTAAGGAAATTAATGATTTAGAATATATTCTAAAAGTATTTATAGACAATAAAGAGGAAAGCATAATTAAAGGAGGATTTAGTTTTAATGAAAATAAGTTTTCTTCATTAAGCGGTACAGAATTTGAAAATTTGCTTATAAAACTTTTTGAGTCAATTAATTACGTTGTTGAACATCCTGGTAGTGTTGGTGATCAAGGAGGGGATTTAATTTTAAATAAGGATGGTGAAAGGATTTTAATTCAAGCTAAATGCTATACAAACAATATTGGGAATCAGGCTGTTCAGCAAGCAGTTGCAGCAAAAAAATATTATGATTGTGGCAGAGCTATGGTAATTGGAACAGCAGATTTTACGCGCGAAGCCGTAGATTTAGCAAGGGCTAATAATGTTGAGCTTATGAAGAAGAAGCAACTTCAGGAATTGCTCTTACTTCATCTTAATCAAAATTGGACATAACACTATTTAAAATTTGACTATTTGTTTTGATTGACACGATATTTAAATGTGTTAATTTGTTTTTAGTTCCCAAATGGCGATTTCTATGACAACGAAGTTCGACAGTATTAAACATGCAAAAGGACATTTAGCAGCGCTGTGTGGATTCGATCCCTCAAAGGCCGAAGAAATGCCTGATCTTAAAGTATATGGAATGGACGCGATTCTTCTTGAAGATAAGGATGTGTCCGAGGAAGTAAAAAAAGATATCCTCAATCGAATTGAAGCTCAAAAAGGATTTAAGGTGCAAACAGCAAAAGGTGAGATGCAGTTTGCGATCGGTCCTTTTATGGATGGATTTGATTGCTGGATTATTGATCCTAAAACAGGGATCACTATCAGAATTTAAACAGTCATAGCTTTATATCCCAGATAAAACATTTTATCTGGTTTTTATTTTAAAATGGTATTAAAATTATCTAATTTCATGCTAAAATTTAGTTATGAGCCAAAGAATAATCGCACATTTAGACATGGATGCTTTTTTTGCATCTGTTGAAGAAGTTTCTACTCCGGGGTTTTTAGGTAAGCCTATTGTTGTTGGTTCAGAGGTGCATGAAGGCAAAGGCAGGGGAGTTGTATCAACTGCGAATTATAAGGCGAGGAAATATGGTATTCATTCAGCTCAGCCAATTTCGATTGCATGGCGTTTGTCTCAGAAAGCTAAAAAAGCAGGTAAACAGGAAGCAATATTTCTTCCTGTAGATTTTAAATTATACGGAAGAGTTTCAGCTAATATTTTAAAAATTATTAAAAAATATGCGACTGTTATAGAACAGGCAAGTATTGATGAGTTTTACTTTGATTTAAGTTTTTTAAAAACATACAAAAAGGCTGAAATTATTTGTAAAGAAATAAAAAAAGAAATAAAGGAAAAGGAAAAAATAACTTGTTCTATCGGAATCGGACCAAATAAACTTATTTCTAAAATCGCGGCTGGAATAAATAAGCCTGATGGAATGCTTTTGGTTAAAAAGAAAGATGTGTTAAATTTTTTAAATCCACTAAAAATACAGGAGATTCCTGGAATAGGACCAAAAACTACCAAAGTTTTTAATAATATTGGTATTCAAATTGTTAAAGACTTAAATAAATTTTCTAAAAAGGAATTAGAAGAAATGTTTGGAAAACATGGAGTTAGCATATATTACAGTGCAAAAGGAATTGATAGTAATCCTGTTACTGAATATTATGAAGTAAAGTCTATTGGAGAACAGACGACTTTTTATAAAAATACTTTAGACTTTGCCTTTATTTTTGATACATTTAGAGAGCTTTCTAATAGTGTTTTCAAAAGATTTGTTAAAAGTGAATTTTATAAATTTAATACTATAACAATCACTATACGTTTTTCTGATTTTGAAACAAAAACTAGTTCAAAAAGCTTTAAAAAAGGAATTACCCGTAATGAGGAAAAACAGTTTAATTTAGAGGTGCTAAAGTTATTCTTACCTTTTTTAGATAAAAGAAGAAACCCAAAGAGAAAACTCATTAGACTTATTGGCGTAAGAATAGAAAAACTCATACAATAAATTGACAAATTAGTAATACCATATTATTAATAAGACAGCTCTGATGAGGGGTAAAAGATGATTGAAAGAGTAACCAACTTATTTAAAAAGCCCGAACAAGAAATTTTGGAACCATCATTTAGACAGCCCAGATTTCCATGTCCTTTTTATGGGTTTTACGTCTGTGGGCACTTATTGTTCATTGATCAAAAAGGTAATCAATGTCCATTAATGGAACGTGCATGTCAAATGCAGGATCCTGATTGGGAAAAATGTCCTTTTAATTGCGTCGAGAATGAGAATGTAATCAATGAAATCATAAACGATACCTGCATTACGCCAAATGAATTTTGGCCCAAAGGACAGCGGAAATGGAAAGGGATACCATTTAAATCGTGGATGAGCTATGTGATGGATTCAAACACCCCCAGACCTTAAGAGTCCTTCCGTTAAAATTAAAAAAGGGTCTCTTTTTTTAATTCCTATTAAAAATGAAGGATTTATGATAAGAAAATAATATGAATGGTCAAGAAAGACAAAGTATTAAAATAGGATTAGAGGTGGATATTGTTTTAAAAGCTGATCAAAAAACAGGTAAATTAACTCGTGGAATTGTTTCTCAAATACTTACAAATTCTTCATTTCATCCTCGAGGAATAAAGGTTAGATTAGAGGATGGTAGTGTTGGCAGAGTTCAAAATATTGTTACTGGATTTATAAAATTTTAAAAATGTCTCAAGGTGAATCAATTCTTAAATTTAATAAAGTATCATTTGGATACGAAGAAAACAAGCTTCTTTTAAAAGAGGTTGACTTTTCTATTCGACGTGGCTCAAAAATAACTATTATGGGACAAAATGGAGCTGGTAAAAGTACTTTGTTTTCGCTCATTAAAGGAGAGCTTTTTCCTGATGATGGAAAGATAAGCATTGCAAAAAATTTTTCTGTTGCTATTTCTCGCCAGGTAATTCCAAGAGATGAACTTGATCTAACTATTAAAGAATTTTTTGAAAAATGTTTCGACAAGAAGATCTATGATATAGATCCAAAAATAGATGATGTTCTTGAGATAGTTAATCTTAAGGTTCCACATGATAGAATTATTAAGTCTTTCTCTGGCGGACAGCAAGCTAGACTTCTTTTAGCTTCTGCCCTTATCCAAAATCCAGATTTGCTTTTACTTGATGAACCAACAAACAATTTAGATAAAGAAGGGATACAACATTTAACAAAATTTCTGATTAGTTATAAAAAAACTTGTTTGGTAATCTCGCACGATGCAGATTTTTTAAACAGTTTCACAGATGGAGTTCTATATCTAAATGTTTTTACGCAAAAAATCGAACAATATGTGGGAAATTATTTTGATGTACAAGAACAGATAGCTATTTGCCAAGAAAAATCAGTAAGAAAGAATGCACAGCTTGCAAAAAAAATTCAAGACAATAAAGATAAGGCTAATTTTTTTGCAAATAAAGGTGGTCAGATGCGTTTGCTTGCAAAAAGAATGCGAGAAAAAGCAGAGGAGTTCGAAGACGAAAAGATTGACGTACGAAAAGAAGATAAGCCCATTCACTCTTTTTTTATTCCGTCTCAGTCTGATTTATCAGGAGTAATCGTTCACATATCTTCATTTAAAGTTATAAAAAATCATAAAGCAGCAGAAAGGAAAAAGAGTATAGAGCTCAGAAAAAAAGAACACCTTTTGCTTAAGGGGCCAAATGGAATTGGAAAAAGTACACTTTTAGAATCTATTGCAGAGAACAAAACAAGTAATATAAGGATTGCTCCCAATGTTCAAATTGGTTATTATCGTCAAGATTTTTCAAATCTAAACTTTGAGGAAACTGTTTATAAATCTCTCTCCCAGGTTGCTCAAAATGAAACTGAGCAGAGTATGAGAAGTATTGCTGCTGGTTTTCTTATTACCGGTGATATAATGAACACAATGATTGGAGATCTATCTGAAGGCCAAAAAGGATTAGTTGCTTTTGCTAGGATTGTTATGCAAAAACCAGGTCTTCTTATTTTGGACGAACCTACGAATCATATAAATTTTCGTCATATTCCTATTATTGCCGAGGCTTTAAATAAATATAATGGAGCTATGATCATAGTAAGTCACGTTCCTGATTTTATAAAGAAAATTCGCATTGATAATATTTTGGATTTGGAAAATTAATTAAAAACATCCTTAGATTTTATTCCGTTTACTGAGTTCAAGAAACTATCGCAAAAGTATATAATAAAAATATAAATTAAGAT
>DAOSDM010000003.1:4398-82901 GCA_035362415.1 Candidatus Pacearchaeota archaeon | reverse complement strand
AATCTTTAGAACTTATCTTCTATCAATTGCACAATATCATATGGACCTGTACAGATGCTTGACCATACCTTCTTTTTAACTTAAAATGATAATACTATTTTGGAGAGGTGCCAGAGTGGTCGAATGGGGCACCCTGCTAAGGTGTTAACTGTGAAAACGGTTCGAGGGTTCGAATCCCTCCCTCTCCGCCAAGTTTTACATTCAGCGAAATTGAAAGATGTTGCCTCGGCGCAAAGCGCCTCGGCATGGTATTTTTCCGCAATTTTGAAGGCATTTTTGAAATCCAAAACCAAAGTGCGGTCGGCAATGCGGAAGTTCGAACCAATCTTTTTGAGAAAATCCCGAATCCTTTCGGGATTTTCTTGTTGAGCGTATTTTTCGGCTTGGTTGGCGTCTTTTAGAAAGGCAATGGCAAGTTCGAACCGATTATTGCTCTTTCGCCCAAAAGCGATGATTTTTTCCTCCAAATCCTTTTTAGCGAGAATGAGCTTGTACTTTTTAGCGGTATATTCCGCTTGCGACAAATTGCCGTCCAGTTGTAAATCAAGCAAGCGATCAAGTTTCGTTTCTATCTCCACAAGCTCATCTCTCGCTTTTTGGGCGAAAGAGCTTTCCGCTTGGGCAATCTTCATTTTTTCATTTTCAAAATAATTGATTGAAGCATTTGCCCAAGCGGAAGACAAAGAAACTTTTTTGATTTCTTCTTTTATTTGAGAAGTGATGGCGTCCTCTCTGGCATATCTTTGCGAGCAAGGATTTTTCCGTTTGGTACACCGCAAATAGTTATGTCCTTTCTGCGTTTCGGTGGTAATGAAACAGCCACACTCTCCGCAACGGAAAAATCCTCTATACACATACGGTTTTAATTTTGGCGATTTCGGTTTGCTCTTGTTCGCCATCACTTCTTGGCATAAATCAAAAAGTTTCTTTGTGATAATCGGTTCATGCTTTCCGTCATACAATTCGCCGTTATATTCAATCATTCCGTAATAGATTTTATTCTTGAGCATATGCTGATAATTTGAGACGGAAAGCATTTTGCCTTTCTTGCCAACCAAGCCCAGGGAATTGATAATCTTTCGAATTTGAGCGAGGGGGTATTCGCCAGTTGCATACATTTCAAAAGCCCGCTTGATATACTTTGCCTTTTCTTTGTCCACAGTAATACAGCGGGCATTTTTGTCGTTCACATAGCCCAGTGGCGCCCAAGCGGGCCATATTCCATTTCGCAATTTCTGGCGAATACCCCTCTTTATATTTTCCGAAAGATTATCCACATAATATTTTGATTGCCCAAAAGCGATTGATAACATAAATTTTCCCTGCGGTGTCGGATCAAACCAAAAAGTTGGAAATTTTAGCGTGGTAATTTTTCCAGTATCCACCAAATAAATTATTCGTCCGCCGTCTATGGAATTGCGAGCAAGACGGTCAGGGTGCCACGCTAAAATTCCCTCAGCTTCATTTTTCTCTATGCATGCGATCATTTCGTTAAAAATATCTCTGCCAGGTTCCTTGGCGGTTTTGCTTTCCACAAATTCACGGACGATATTTAATCCCTCTTTTTTGGCATATTCCCGCAATTCAAACATTTGCGCCTCAATAGAAAGCACTTGTCGCTCTGGTTCGTCCGTGGATTTACGAGCATAGAGAAAAATCTTTTTGGTTTGTAAATTTATGTTGTCCATATTGTTTTGAAATTAGTTTTTGGGCAATCAAAGAAAAATACGCTCAACCTTTCGCTGAAAGCGAAAGAAAAAAGATTGGTTTGCAAAATTTCATTTTGCCCGTGCTTTGCACGGCGAACTTCCGCATTGCCGACCGCACTTTGGTTTTGGATTTCAAAAATGCCTTCAAAATTGCGGAAAAATACCATGCCGAGGCGCTTTGCGCCGAGGCAACATCTTTCAATTTCGCTGAATGTAAAACTTGGCGGTGTTTTTTGATTGATGTTCGAACTTTTTTTGACGAAAATCCCGAAAACTAATTTGGACTCGGCGGGGCAAACTATTTTTCTGGGGGAATGGAATTGCCCCGCCTCGGCTTTCTTCCCGCCCGCAGGAGGGGTCTGGGGAGGAATGCGGGCGGGTTTTTGAACCTTTCCTTTTTCGCTTCCGAATTTCGTATTTTGCAAAGCAAAATGCGCCACCAAAGAAGATGTTGCCCTTGACCCACCCAACCCATTCGCGGGCAACGGATTTACTCCCTTGAATTTGACTTGCATAAAATATTGGTGTAACATTTAGGTAGTAGTAATAAATTGAATACTCTATCTTAATGTTAGTATTATACTAAAGTTATGTCAACAAATCAAAATTTAGCAAAAAATGTAAAACGCTTGCGGGAAGCCAAAGGGCTTTCGCAAGAAAAATTGGCGAGATTGGCCGATGTCGCCAATAATACCCTGATTAAAATGGAAACAGGGGAAAATAAAAACCCAACACTTGAAACCTTAAAACGGGTTGCGAAAGCCCTTGAGGTTAGTGTTGATGATTTAATAAATTAACTTTAATTTAACCATTATGGAAAACACCACAAAAAAGCATACAGTTCTAAAGATTTTGTTGGCATTGTTGCCCGCATTGATCTTTACACAAAATTACGCATGGATGACGCTTAACTCCTATTTGGGAATAGCGTTTTTGATTATTTGGGCTTTGATGATTTGGAGCGCTTGGCAATTTACGGAAAAGAATCACATCATAGAAAGATTTTTCCGCTTAACGGAAATATCTTTTTTCCTGTTGCCTTTATCGGCCATCGTCTTTTCCTTTGTTCTTGGCTCGCAAGCCGTAAGTTCAACATCAAATGAATTTGAGCAAGCTGGTGCCGCTTTAGGCACGGCAATCGGCGGAACTTTTGTAGTCGTATTGGCATTTATTATCGGTATTGCTGGTGGTGTTATTATGCACCTCGTAACAAACAAATACGACAAAAAAGCGGAAGCGTCAGGAGTAAAGCAGTCAGAATCTCTATCAAACAAGCATGGCGTTATTCTTTCGCTCGTCGCTGTGATTGTTCTCGCCATTATTATGGGCTCTGTTTCAAGCGCACAAAATTCGGCAAAAGTTGCTAAAGAAAAAGAGGAATTGAGTAATAGTTTGCAACAAGGCGGAACAAACGAAACCAATACAACAGATACAGAGCAAGCGAAAACGGAAACTAACAAGGTTACTCTTGAAATCACAAAAAAGGGGTTTAATGAAGCCGATTATATGTCTGGTAGTTATCAAGACCAAATTACAATGAGCTTGAAATTTACCAATACAACCGATAAAGAAATAAGAGGTGTTGAGGGAGTGCTTACTTTTTATGACATTTTTGACAATAAAATTTCAGCGACAAAGGTAAGCTACGATAAAGGAATCCCCGCAAACGATAGTAAAGTTTGGGAATCGGGAACTGATTATAATCAGTTTATGGACGAAGATATAAAACTAAAAAATACGGAATTGAAAGACCTAAAATACAAATGGGAAGTTTCAACGATTATTTATGCCGACGGCAGTAAAGAGTAATTTTAAGTATGGGAATTTTTAACACAATTATCGACAAGTATAAGACGGCAAAGCAAAAATCTCTGAATAAAAAAGAATTTAGGGAAATTCTTTTGCGTGCTGTTGATGACGGTAAATTGAGCAAGGACGAAATTGACGAACTGGATAAAAAGAAAACCGAATTTGGCTTGACCGACGAGGATGTAAAAAGCATAAGAGCAGAGATTTTTGTCGCCGCCTTTTCCGTTGCAAAGGACGATAAGCAAGTAACAGAAGAAGAGGAAAAAGAATTGAAAGAAATTCAAAAATATCTCGGACTTGCCGATGATGAAATTCAAACATCCAAAAAAGAACTTGCTCGTCTGCGACTACTGAACGAAATTCAAAAGGGAAATTTGCCGACCGTCCCCGTTACTAATTTGGTAACGCAAAAAGGCGAAACGGCATATTGGGCGGAACCAGCAATTTTGGCTGAAGAAAAAGTAATTCGCCGTCGTTATGAGGGCGGATCGCAAGGCGTAAGTTTTCGGGTGATGAAAGGCGTGAGTTATCGAGTAGGCGGACATCGTGGGCATATTGTCAGTGAAACTGGATTAGTCCCAGTTAGCGACGGCGAATTGATAGTTACAAACAAAAGAATTATTTTCCGAGGCGACGGTAAAGCATTTGCAATAAAACTAGATAAGATTTTGGATATTCAAATTTTTACGAATGGTTTGCAATTTTCGGAAAATAATAAACCAAAACCGCGCATGGTAAAATTCAAACAAGAAGGAAAACATGATATTGTTGGTGCGGTTTTGTCCTATTCAATAAATCATTACGGAGACAAAGAATAATGTGGCGCGCCAGTTTTCAACTGGCACGAAATTCGGAAGCGAAAAAGGAAAGGTTCAAAAACCCGCCCGCATTCCTCCCCAGACCCCTCCTGCGGGCGGGAAGAAAGCCGAGGCGGGGCAATTCCATTCCCCCAGAAAAATAGTTTGCCCCGCCGAGTCCAAATTAGTTTTCGGGATTTTCGTCAAAAAAAGTTCGAACATCAATCAAAAAACACCGCCATAGATTTAATTATAAAGTTTATTTATTATTAACCGCGAACCTTGACTGAAAAACAATAATTTGTTATTTAGTCAATAGTCCGCAAATTTAAAAAATATGTTTATGGAAAAAATGCCGAACTTTGAAAAAAAAGAGGAACAACCTATGAATGTTTATGAAATGACACCTAGTCAGCACATCGATAAAACCGTCGAGCGAATGATCGCTTTGGCGAAAGAGACAAAGGGAGAAGTGAGAACAAAGTTCAATGGTATTGAACTTGTTGCGACTGAGGATTCTATCTTCGAGAATATGATCGAGGATTTTAAGATAAAAATGGAGGAATCTTGGAAAGAATACCGTGAGTCGCCCGAAGGACAACGATTGAAACGTGAAAGTGAGGAAAGGAAACAAGAATCACAACAAAAAGCTGACGCTTTGATGGAAGAATTGCCAAGTCTTGACTTCAACAATCAAGAAGCCGTGCTTAACTGGATTTGTGAATTTCAAGAACCAAGTGATCACATTGGTGTTATAACGGACAATGAGAAAGTGCTCAAGATTTTTTCGGAGAATGGGTATCAGCCAAATGTGAACATTGGAGAAGCGTTTAATGGAGAAGATCGTGATAATTTCGCTCGCTATATTGTCGGTCAAGCACTTGACGGACTACAAGGAAATGTGGGAGCAATTAATCAAATCGTCCACAAGTTCACAGATGATTGGAAAAAAAAGTTTCCATCTTAAATCATTTTTTCTTGATTGGAAAGAACTCCTTATAGATATTAATTCTACTAGGAGTTTTTTTGAACAATTTAATCTATTTATGGCGTAGGAATAATTAAATGCCTACAATAAAAATTAAAAGAATATATGGGCAAAAAGAAAAAGATGATGGCTTTAGAATTCTCGTAGATAGGTTATGGCCAAGAGGAGTTTCAAAAGAAAAAGCTGCTCTTGATTTATGGTTTAAAGAAATTGCTCCATCAAACGAACTAAGAAAATGGTTTAAACACGATCCTAAAAAATGGGAGTTATTTAAGGAAAAATATGAGTCAGAAATCACAGAGAATAAAGAAAATTTTAAAAAAATAAAAGAGATAATAGACAAAGAAAAGATTGTTACGCTTTTATATAGTGCTAAAGATGAAAAATATAATGAAGCCGTTGTTCTTAAAAATTTATTAGAAAAATAATAAATAATAAAAGTATGCCATATAAAGAGTTAAAAGATTTACCTGAGCAAGTTAAAAATAATTTACCAAAACATGCTCAAGAAATATATAAAGAAGCATATAATAATGCTTGGGATCAGTATAAAGATCCAAAAGAAAGAAGAGGAGATACGAACAGAGAAGAAGTTTCTTCTAGGGTTGCATGGGCAGCTGTAAAGAAAAAGTATAAAAAAGTGAAAGACGAGTGGAAAGAAAAATAAATTGACTTTTTACTAGTTTAGGTTATTATTAAAAAAGTAGATAAAAGAGGGGCTAAGAATGATTGAGAAGCTAAAGCTAATAAAGGCGATTGTATGGAATAAGACAATCAAACTTTGGTGGCACAGATTATGGATAAGAAGAGATGAATTTCATGTTTCACTTAGCATTGATGCTATAGCAATGTCAGTGATGACAAAAGAAGAGAGGCGAGAGTATATTGATGATCTTATTCTAAGAAGAAATATTGCTCATAAAAGACAAGGTTTTTATTAACCTATTTTTGGAAGGGTGTCAGAGCGGACGAATGAGGTAGTCTTGAAAACTACTGTGGGGCAACTCACCGTGGGTTCGAATCCCACCCCTTCCGCCAATAATAATTAAATTTAATTCTAATGCCTATTTTAAAAAAAGTTATTTTTTTACTATCGATTTCTTTTTTTTGTATAGGTAGTATATTTGCAGGAGATATTCCTGAGTCATTAATGGTTGGAGACCAAAAAGCACTTTTTATAGGCATATTATCAAAAAATGCAGATGAATGCATTTTAAACCCTAAAACTATTATGATGGGAGATATCAATAACGACCCTATAATAGTTGATTGTTTTGATAGATATTACGGAACTCAAGAAAAACCTAAAGATGGAGATATCGTCGTAGCTGTTTTAAACCATGATTTAACATTAGATCCATGGCTATTTAAAGTAACTTCAGAAGATTATTCAAAATTAAAATTGGTTAGTGAAAGATATGACATGGCTGAGCGTTATGAAAAATATATTAATGAGGGTAAGTATTTTGAAGCTTGGGATAAAAAAACTGCAAAGCAAAATCAAATAGATATTAATCCTGTTCCAGAAACAGAGAATTATTCAACATATTATGGAATAACATTATTAGTTCTCTTATCTATAATATTATTTTTAATTAAGAAAAACAAAACTTTATGAAAAAGAAAACAAAGTTCTATGCATATTCAATAGGAGATGTTAAAGGAATAACAGACAATTGGCCTGAATGTCAAAGCATTGTTTCAGGAAAAGAAGCCAGGTATAAAAGTTTTGAAACAAAAGAAGAAGCAGAAAAGTGGCTTGAGGCAGGTGCAGATTATGCTATAAAGCATATAGCTTCTGAAAAAGGTGTATATTTTGATGCAGGAACAGGAGCTGGTTTAGGAGTTCAAATCAATGTTACCGATGAAAATGGTAAGAGCTTCCTTTTTGATCTTTTAGACACAAATGAAAAAGGGCATTATTTAATACCAAGAAATGTAACTAACAATTTCGGAGAACTTTTAGCTTCTAAATACGCGCTTGAAATAGCAATGAAAAACGACATTAAAAAAATATTTGGTGATAGTAAATTGATTCTAGATTATTGGTCAAAGGGGTATATTAAAAAAGAAGTGGGGGAAGATACTGTTAATTTAGCAAATGACGTTAAAAAATTGCGATATGATTTTGAAAAGCAAGGAGGCAAAATGATGCATATTTCAGGAGGAAGAAATCCGGCAGACTTGGGATTTCACAAAGGTTAGAAAATTGGCAATACTTTTTATTTCTATGTATTATCTTATTGTGGGCTCGAATCCATCTCTTCCGCAATGTCTAAATTTTAAAATTCCTAAAATAAAACTAATAAAAATTATAGAAATTTATGAAAAGTTTTGAGGAAAAAGTTTATAACATAGTTAAAAAAATTCCAAAAGGAAAAGTTCTAACATATAAAGAAGTAGCAGAAAAAATAGGTAACCCTAAAAGTTATAGAGCAGTTGGAAATGCTTTGAGCAAAAACCAAGATAAGAATGTTCCTTGTCATAGAGTAATTAGATCTGACGGCAAGATTGGTGGATATAATAAAGGAGCTTCACAAAAGAAAAAATTATTAAAAGAAGAAGGTTATTTAAAATAATCTAAATGGTGATATAATTTAAGTATTAATAATAAAAACTAAAAACTATGGAAACAGAAATTAGTAATCAAAGTAATTGTTGTTGTCCTAAATTTGATCCATCTATATGGGATGAAAAAGAATTTGAATGGCAAGATAAGCTTTTTATAAAAGACTCCATACCTACATTTTTACATACGCCTTTTCCACCTATGATTGGGAATGTAATGACAAAATTATGGAATATGGCCCAAAATGCAGATGCAGCACCAGAAATAAAAGACTTTTTGTGTTTAGTTTATGATCCAAGTGCATGGAAATCAGAATATTATATTAGCGTTAATAAAGAAGTGCCAAACATAGAAAATGTTAAGCTAACAGGCACCTTTATGACAAAGGTTTTTGATGGATCATATAATGATGTTCCTAACTGGATAAAAGTAATGGATGAGTATCTTAAAAATAAGGGAAAACAAGCAAAAAAATATTATTTCTATTATACAACCTGTCCAAAATGCGCAAAGATTTATGGGCACAATTATGTAGTACTCTTTGCAGAGATTTAATAAGCTAACAATTAAAAGAAATCTCTGTGATATTTTTAAAGATGTTATGTCAAATTTATATATTGGCACATCTGGTTTTGAATATAATTGGAATAATTTTTATAAGACAATTAATAATAAAAAAGAAAGGCTTAAATATTATAGTCAAATATTTAACACTGTTGAAATAAATTATTCTTTTTATAAATTGCCTTCTATTAAAACATATAAAAAATGGATAAACGAAACTCCTTTTAATTTTTGTTTTGCGTTAAAACTCTCAAGATATATAACCCATGTAAAAAGACTTAGGGATGCGAACAATGCGTTTGATGATTTTCTAAAAAGAGCTAAAGTTTTAGAACATAAACTGGGTCCTATTTTAATACAATTACCATCTAATTTTAAGTTAGATTTTAAGGTAATGAAAGATTTTTTAATTCATATTAAAAATAGTAAAAAAAGATTTGCTTTTGAGTTTAGAAACAATATTTTTGATTCAAAAGATTTGATAAATCTTTTTAAAAAACACAATATAGCCATTGTTTTTTCTCATGCTAGTACATTTCCGTATTTTAAAAAAGAAGAAGTGACTTCTGATTTTGTATATTTAAGACTCCATGGGCCATCTAAACTTTATGCTTCTAATTATAGTGATGATGAATTAAATGTATGGGCAAATAAGATAAAAAAATGGAAAAGAAATAAAGATGTCTATGTATATTTTAATAATGATGCAAATGAATATGCTCTGCATAACGCAAAGAAGCTTTTAAGTTTGATTTAGCTTCTCTAAATCAAATATATTTTTAATTACAATCTTCTTTTTAGCTTCTATGTCATCAAACAACTTTTTTTGGTCAATAGACATTTCTGAATTATATTTGACTTCAATTAAAGTCTTATCATCCGTTAAAAAGTCAATTTCATTTCCTTTTTCATATACATATTTTGGATTTCTATCCTTTAAGTTCAGATAAACATAATTTTCAAACAAGCTTCCTTTGTCTCTAAAACCTGTAAAAAAAGTGCGTATGCCTAAGTCGGGGGCATAAATCTTCTTTGCAGATAGCAGTCTTTCATTTGTTTTTCCAGCTCTTTGCACAAGATATATTAAATATGTATCTTTAAACATGTTTAAATATCTTTTAGCAGAATCTGGAGAAATATCTAAAATTTTTGCAATTTTGTTAATACTCATTACTTTTCCCGATCTTTCCATAAGTAAGAGAAAGAAATCTTTAAGAACTTGCGTGTCTTTTACTCCGTAAAAATTAGCAATGTCTTTTTGAATTATGTCATCAACAAGGTCTTTTAAATAATCTATGTTGTCTGTTAATACATATTCTGGAATTCCACCTTTTTGCATAAACTCTTCAAAAAATGTTGGCAAGAGTTTATTATTTGCTTTCTTGATATTTATTTTTTTAAATGTTAAATATTCTTCAAAATTTAATGGCAAAACTTCTATTACAGTATTCCTTCCAGTTAAAAAAGCCTTTTTGTTTTTTAATATAGATGTGCTTGAAGAGGATGCATAGATCTTTGCATTTCCTTGGTCGTATATATTTTTAAGTTGAATTTCAAAATCTTTTTGATTTGTAATTTCATCTAAGAAAAGATAGACTTTTTTGTCAAAAGGTATTTTATGCATTGCTCTATAGATGTCTATGAGATTTAATAGATGGTCGTCAGATAAAAGATAGTCATCAAGGCTAATATAGAAAATGTGCTTAGGGTCTACATTCGTATTAAGGAGATATTTAATTAAACACTTCATTAAAGTTGTTTTTCCAATTCTTCTTAAGCCAGATAGTATAATAATCTGAGGAGAAGATAAAAGTGTTTTCAATTTATCTAAAACCTTTTCTCGACTTATAATATTCTTTAATTCAAATTGTTCTTCCCACCAAGGATTATACCTATAGAAAATTTGTTCAAGATCTATTTTGTTATTCATGATTATATTATACGATGCCATCGTATAATTTGTCAATATAATACACGATACTATCGTATACTTTCAATTTTTAAAGAATAAGATATAATTAAAACATGTACAGTAACTTATTTATTATATTTGCTATAATTAATATTATTGGAATAACACCAACTGATTATAAGTCTGAATGCCTTGAAAGCTCTGGAAAATGGATTGAAAAACATAATGAATGTGAGTTTGTCGGAAAAGAATGGTGTGATCAAAGAGGTGGTGTGTTTAATGAATGTTCATCTGCTTGTAGGCATAATCCTAAAGCTGAAATGTGCATTATGGTTTGTGTGCCAGTTTGTAAAATAAAATAAATATGCTTTATTCAATTGTTTTAGCAATAGCTGTTCAAAATAATAAAATACTTTTATTAAAAAGAAAAAAGGGTGACTTTGTTAATTTATTAGCTATTCCGGGAGGTAAGGTTGAGGAAAACGAACATGTTAAAGATGCTGCAATAAGAGAGCTTGAAGAAGAATCTGGCATAGAGTCAGATTTTAAGGAATATTTAGGATGTGTTTCTGAAATTTTAATCGAGAATAATTCTGTTACCGCCAATTTTATTTTGCATTTATGTGAACTTATTCCCAAAAACACAAATATATTAAATAACGTTGAGGGCGAAATGAATTGGTATGATTTAGATTTTTTAAATGAAATAAAAGAACAAATAATTCCCTCTGATTACGAAATGATTAAAAATTTTGTTTTAAATAAAAACAATAAATATTTTGATTGTATTGAAGAAAAAGTGGGTGATAAATATTATATCAGAAAATTTGCCTAAAAAGGCTTATTATATATATTTTTTCCACATCTAAAGTTTCTATTTTTTTAAAAATATCTTCATTAGGATATTTTTTTGTTATTAGCAAAATGTTTTTTGATTTTGTATTTATAGGAATTTTAATAAATTTAGATAAATTTTGTGCAATATTTTTAACTTCATCATTATCATAATTTATGGCGAAAGTATTGTCTAAAACTATATTTGTTATATTTTTTAAGTGTGTTATAATTAAATAGCAAAAATATATATTAAGTTCAGGTATAGATTTAGATTTTAAAAAAAGTTTTTGTACAAGCTTTTGTTCTTCATTGAATATTGTAAAAACAGAGCATATTTTTGGAGGACAATTATTGCATTTTAATTTATATTTTAAAGGTGTTTTTACACAAGCACAATAATTGATTTTATTTAATTCTATAAGGGAAAGGCAATCATCACAAAGAAAAGAATTTTCACGTCCGCAATTAATACATTTTTTAGGAAAAAATAGATTTAAAATGTAATTGTATATATTATTCATTTGTGATATTATATAAAATAATATAAAATTGGTAAATAAATGTGGATACTCGGAAAGAAAAAACAAATAACATCACTTGGAATAGACATAGGATCGAAAGGAATTAAAATCGTAGAACTATCAAAAGAAAAAGAAAGAATCGTTTTACAGAATTACGGAGAATTAAAATTATCAGTGGTTAAAAAAGAATCTTTTCAATATTTTGACAAAAGAACGCTTTTGCCTTCTACTAAAAATGTTTCACTTGCAATAAAAGCTATTTTAGAAGAAGCAAAAATAGAAACAAACCATGCAGTTTTTTCTCTCCCAGATTTTTCAACTTTTTTTACAAGTTTTACATTGCCCCCAATGACAATGAAAGAATTGCCAGATGCAGTTAATTTTGAAGCAAAAAAACATATTCCAATACCTTTCAATGAAGTAGTTTTGGATTGGGAGCTTATAGGAAACTTAAGCGATAAAGAAGGTGAGAATAAGGTTTTAGTAATGGCTATTTCGAAGAGTTTAATTTCAGAATATAAGAAAATAGCTGAAGAATGTGGGCTTACATTACTTTCTCTTGAAGCAGAAGTAATGGGTCTTAAGAGGGCGGTCATAGGTCAGGATAAGAATACTATTTGCATGATTGAAATGGGTTGTCAAAGTACAACTATTAGTATAATAAGCCAAGGATTTTTACTCATGAGTGTGTCATATGATGTGGCAGGAAAAGATTTTACTTATGGTATTTCTGAGGCTTTGAATGTAAGTTTAGCTGATGCTGAAAAAGTTAAAATGAAGTTAGGTTTAAATAGTAAAGATAAAAAGGTTGTTGATGCCATCAATCCAATTTTACATATAATTACAGAAAAGGTAAGGCAAGTGATTGGGGATTTTGAAATTAAAAATTCAAAAGTAAACAAGATTGTTTTAACTGGAGGCTCTGCTAGTATGCCAGGACTTTTAGATAACTTTAAGCAAAATTTTGAAGGATTAGATGTTAAAATGGGTAATGCTTTTGAAGATATTTTTTACCCAACAGAATTAAAGCCTTTTGTTTCTGAGTTAAGCTCTACTTACAGTATTGCACTTGGAGAGGCGTTAAAAATACTTGAATAAAAAATATGGCAATTGATCTATATTCAAAACAAGAAGAAGTAGCGGTATGGAAAAAAATATTATTTGTTTTTTCAATCTTTTTATTACTTGTGGTATTAGCTATTTTTGTATACAACCAATTTTCAAAAATTCCTGCAAACGCTAAAAATATAAGTGATATTAATGGTAAGTTGGCGGCACAAGGAACAGCGGAACAACTATTAGAAAAAGATTTAGTTTTGGGGGCTGAAAGTAAAATAAACGAATTTAAAAAACTTTATAACGAAAAGCCAAATTTTAATGTGTATTTTGATAAATTTGAAACATGGGTTTATCCAAGAGTATCTTTTTCGTCATCATCTATTAATGTAAATAATGCTGAAATTACTCTTAAAGGAGAAACAGATGTTCTTCAAAGCGTTATGCAACAAATGATTCTTTTAGATGCACAAAAAGATATTTTGAGCTATAATATATCCAATATAGAAATTAATAATAGCAAATCAGTTACATTTGATTTATCATTAAAAGTTAGTCCAGAATTATTTAAGCCAATTAAAGATGAACAACAATAATTTTCCATTTGTTATAGTTTCAGCCGTTTTAATTGTAGCAAGCATTGCTTTGTTTTATTTTTTAGTACTACCTCAATTTGAAAAAGTATCTATGCAGGAAAAAGAAATACTTGATTTGGAATACAAGCTAGAAAATACAACTAGTTATTTTAATATTGTAAATGAAAATGTACAAAAACTAGAGGAATTAGAATGGGAAAAAGTTTCGAAAAAAATTGATGCTAACTTTATGGATGGTCCATTTTTTATTCATAATATGGAGGCCTATTTTAAAAATTTAATAATTAGAAGCGGACTTTATTTAAAAGATTTAAAAATTGAAGGAGCTTCAGAAAAAGGCGAAACTCAACAACAAGTAGAGGGAGAAGCTAGTACTACGGTTACTGAAAATACTACCACTAAACAGATTGGAATTTCTTTTGATTTATCCGGAGAATACGATTATTTGAGAAATTTATTAGACATATTTGATAAACAAGCTTTAGTAATTAAAATAGAAAATATTGAAATTAGTAATAGTAGCAGTGGGATGAGTGAAGGTGAAAATGAGTCAGGGGAGTATGTGCCTGCAAGTAATAATTTTTTAAGTTTTAAAATAAAAGCAAGTATTTCTTCTAAATAATTATGGCAATTGACTTTAATAATAAAGAAAATAGTAAAACAAGTCCAAATAAAATCATTATTGTAGTAGTCGTTTTAGCTGTTTTATTTGTTTGTTTCTTCTTCTTCAAAAATGGTGGTTTTGGTTCTGAAGAAGTTGTTTCACAAGGACAAATGTTTCAGCCTATAAGTATAGATTTTGATTTTATATCTTCTGAAGAATTTCAGCAGTTAGAAAATTTTAGGGGAATTCCAGTTTTGCCTGGGTTTTTTGATGCTTCGGATACAAAAACTGAGGCAGAAAAAATAGCGTCTGGTAGAAACAATCCTTTTAAAGAAGTTTCTTTTGAAGAAATCGAATTAGCTGTAGTTAAAGTAATACAAAAACTTATGACTTTTGAAGAAATAGAAGAAATGAGAAGTACGATTGAAAATTCATTGTTATATACAGAAAAAGAAAAAAATAGTTTACATGTTAAATTAAACGAACAAGAAGAAATGATTAAAAGAATGCTTGAGCCAGATGAAGAGGAAAGCAAGGGAAATAAGACTATTCCTAGTGAGGAAAGTGATGAAATTAGAAATCAAGATGAATTGATATCACCTGATGAAAAAGAAGAAAGTAACGATCCGTTAGAAAATCAGGAAACAGATTATTACAAAGAATGGTAAAATGTTACTTGAAGAATTACTAAAAAGGAATTTAATAAGTGAGGAAAATTATAATAAAGCATTAGAAGAACTTCAATCTTCGCAAAAAAGCGAAGAAAAGGTTATTATTGAAAAAGGACTCTCTACTGTAGATCAACTTCTTAAAATAAAAAGCGAGTTTTTAAAAATTCCTGTTTTTAAAGAAGTTAGTTCTTTACAAATACCTGAGAAGGTGCTTTCTATTATTCCAGAAGAATCGGCAAAATATTATCAAATGGTTCCTCTTAAATTGAGCGAGGGTGTTTTTGAGGTTGGTATGCTTAATCCAAAGGATATTAAAGCTAAAGAAGTTTTATTATTTTTGGCAAGACAACATAAAATTGAAGCTAAGATATATTTAATTTCTGAAAGTGATTTTGAAGAAATTCTAAAAAAATATAGGGATATTCAAGAAGTTGTAGGTGAAGCATTAACTGAACTTGAGGACGGAAAAGAATCTAGTATGGAAATTTTGGATGAAGATGAAAGGATTAGCAAAAGTGTTGAATTAGAAGATGATGCTCCTATTATTAAGATGGTGGCTGCTATCTTAAGACATGCGGTAGAGGGAAAATCTTCTGATATCCATATTGAGCCAACAGAAACCGAAGTAAAGGTCAGAATTAGAGTTGATGGATTTCTTGCTGATTCTCTAAAAATCCCAATAGCTACACATTCAGCCATTGTTGCAAGAATCAAAATTTTATCTAGATTAAGAATTGATGAAACCAGAATTCCACAGGATGGAAGATTTTCTACAAGAATAGATGGTAAAGAAATAGATTTCAGAGTTTCAACTTTTCCTACAAAATTAGGGGAAAAAGTTGTGATCAGAATCTTGGATCCTAATGAAGGTCTTAGATCATATAAAGAAATAGGATTATCTGAAAATAATTTACGAATTTTAAGAGAACAAATTACAAAACCCTATGGCATGGTTTTATCTACAGGTCCAACAGGTTCTGGTAAAACAACAACTCTTTATTCGGTTTTACAACAATTAAATCAGCCAGATGTTAATATTGTGACATTAGAAGATCCTATTGAGTATTTTGTTCCGGGAATAAACCAATCCCAAGTAAGACCAGAAATAGGCTATACTTTTGCCAAGGGTTTAAGATCCGTTGTAAGACAAGATCCTGACATTATCATGGTTGGAGAGATCAGAGATGAAGAATCAGCGGCGTTAGCTACGCAGGCTGCTTTAACAGGACACATAGTTTTATCAACCATCCACACCAACAATGCTATTGGTGTTGTTTCTAGGTTAATAGATATGAAAGTTAGGCCGTTTTTAATTCCCTCTAGTTTAAATATCTCAATAGGGCAAAGACTTGCTAGAAGATTGTGTCCGCATTGTATGGAGAAAGTAGAGCCGTTACCAAAAATAGAAAAAATGATAATTGACGAACTTAGTAAAATTAGAAAAGATGTAAGAGATCAATTCAAAATCCCTAATAAAATTTATATTTATAAGTCAAGGGGATGTTCAAAGTGTAATAATAAAGGAGAAAAAGGTAGAATCGGTATTTTTGAAATATTAAAAATGACTAAAGATTTAGAAAAAATTATTATTGAAAATCCAACAGAAAATGCTCTTATGATCGAAGCAAACAGACAGGGTATGGTTAATATGCGACAAGATGCTATTATTAAGGCACTTGAAGGTAAACTTTCAATAGAGGAAGTATTAAGAGTAACTGAAGGAGAACAAATATGAAAATAGATTATAAGCTATATTTAAAAAAACTTTTAGAAGTTGTAATTCAGAAGCAGGCATCTGATTTTCACATCACAGTTGATAAGCCACCAATTTTGAGAATCAATAGGCAACTTATTCCTCTTGTAAATGAACTTCCTTTTACTCCTGATGATACAAAAGAACTAGCATTTGCTTTAATGACAATTGAGCAAAGAGGGGAGTTTTTGAAAGAAAAAGAAATTGACTTTTCTTATACTTTAGGAGAAAGAGGAAGATTTAGAGTAAATATATTTTTTCAAAGAGGACATATAAGTGTAGCTTTAAGATTTATACCGGAAAAAATTAGAACTTTACATGAATTAAATCTTCCAACTACACTTTATAAATTATGTAATTATCCGCAAGGTTTTGTTTTAATAACTGGACCATCTTCTCATGGAAAAAGTACTACATTAGCAGCCCTCATAAATGAAATAAATAATACTCAAACAAAACACATAATTACAATTGAAGATCCAATAGAATATTTGTTTGAACAAAATAAATGTATAATTTCGCAAAGAGAACTACATAGAGACACGCTCTCTTTTGAAAAAGCTCTTAAAGCAACCTTTAGAGAAGATCCAGATGTAATCATGGTTGGAGAAATGAGAGATAAAGAAACAATTGAGACAGCTATAACTGCAGCTGAAACAGGTCATTTAGTTTTTGCAACATTACATACAAATTCAGCCGCACAAACTCTTTACAGAATCTTAGATTCTTTTTCAGGCGAACAACAAAATCAAGTAAAATCACAATTATCAAGATCTTTAATTGGAATAGTTTCACAAAGACTTATTCCTAAAATTAATGGTGGCATTGTCCCCGCCTGTGAAATATTATTTAATAATGATGCGGTCTCTAATTTAATTAGAAAAGATAAAGTTTACGAAATACCTTTAATTATAGATACATCTTATGACGAAGGAATGATATCATTAAATAGATCTTTGGCTGAACTTGTAAGAACTGGTATTATTGATCTTAATATTGCAACTAATTATTCAACTAACCCAGAAGAACTTATCAAATTAATATGAAATTTGAATATCAAGCAAGAACCAAAACAGGGGATATTAAAAAAGGTGTTGTAGAAGCAGTTTCTAAAATTGCTGCTGTTGATTTACTTCATAAAAATGGACTTTTTCCTACATCAGTTAAAGAAGAAAAACAGGGTGCAAGTTTGAATATGGAGCTCAAGATTTTTGAAAATGTTTCCTCAAAAGAAGTTGTAATGTTTACTAGAGAATTAGCTATTATGATTGAAAGTAATGTACCTCCGGCAAAGGCACTTGAGGCATTGGGAGACCAAACAAACAACAAAACTTTTAAAGAAAAAATTTTTAAAATAGCAGCTGATATTAGAGAAGGAGTATCATTATCAAAAGCTTTTGCTAGATATCCTAAAATCTTTTCAACATTCTTTGTAAACATGATAAGGTCTGGAGAGCTCTCAGGTACATTGCCAGACGTTTTAAGAAAAATAGCTGATCATCTTGAAAATGAATATTATATTAAAACCAAAACAATTGGTGCTATGATTTATCCAGTTGTTGTTTTAGTAGTTTTTACTGTTATTTTCTTGGTAGTAGTTATATATATTATTCCAGGCCTTGTAGAAGTACTTGAAAGTTCAGGAGCCGAACTTCCTCTTGTTACTAAAATCGTAATAGGAGTGTCTAATTTTGCAGTAAATTATTGGTGGGTAGTTTTACTTGGACTTATTGGAATCTCATCTTTTGCTATTTATTATCCTAAAACAAAAGAAGGTAAACAAGTAGTTGATACCCTTATATTAAAAGTACCTGTAATTGGGGGGTTCCAAAAGAACGTGTACATGAACCGTTTTGCTGAAAATCTATCAACATTACTTTCATCAGGAAAATCAATTACAGAGGCTTTAGAGGTAACAGCTGATCTTATTGGAAATGAGGTTTACAGAAAAATAATATTAGATGCAAGAGAAAGTGTTATGAAAGGGCAAAAGATTAGCGATAGTTTAGCCAATTATCGTAAGGAAATTTCTCCTTTGTTTGTTCAAATGGTTGCGGTGGGGGAGAGTACTGGTAGGATTTCAGAAACTTTAATGAACGTGGTTAGGTTCTATAAAACAGAAATAGAAACTTTTGTTGATTCTATTTCTAACGTTATTGAACCTATATTAATATTAGGATTAGCTGGTATGGTAGGATTACTTGTTGCTGCAGTATTTTTACCATTATACCAAATAGGGGGTACGGTAGGATAAATAATAATTTGACCAAAGAAAACATGTTTGATATAATAAAACAAAATTATTTCAAAGGTCGCACAAAGAATAATTTTAACAATATTATGAATAAAAAAAATAAAGGTTTTACATTAATTGAGTTATTGGTTGTTATAGCCATAATTGGTATTTTATCAGGATTAATTATTGTGTCTTTGGGTGATGCTACAAATCAAGCCAAAGAAGCAAAGATTAATTCTGCATTAGATCAATTGAGGCCGGTTGCTCAAATATATTACAATAAGAATTCTGCTAGTTATTTAAATTTAGCCGGTGATCCTAAAGTAGTTAATTTAATTGCTGAGGTTGCTGATAACGGAGGGGCGCTCACTCTGTCGGCTATAGCTGGGGGCTATTGCGCCTATTCAAACACTCCGTCTGGAAAATGTATGTGTGTGGACAGCACAGGAAAAGTAAAACAAGGGAATACAGGTGCATGCAATTGTTCTGCCCAATCTTGTCCTAATTAATTAATATAAATTAATATGAATAAAAACATAAAAAATAAAGGTTTTACATTAATTGAGCTTTTAGTTGTAATAGCTATTATTGGTATTTTGTCTGGCGCTATTATGGTTAACTTAGGCAGTGAATCAAGCAAGGCTACAGATGCTAGAATTAAATCAAACATGGGTCAAATAAGGGCTCGGATGGAAGCTTTAAGAGCAGGAAGAGCTTCAACGGGATTTGATTATCCAGTTGTTGCTAATGTCTGGACTTTTGATGCAGAGATTCAAAAAGTTGCTGGTGATATTACTACTACAAAATATATAGCATCCAGTGCAACTGCATGGTGTGCTCAAGCAGCTCTTAAATCTTCGGGAGCTGGAACATGGTGCGTAGACAGTACAGGTTTTGCAGGACTTGCAAGTGGTTGTGCTACTAACTATGATTGCAAATAAGTATTTATTAGTGGTTATCTCAAAACTCCTACACACTACGTAGGGGTTTTTAATTGATAGAAGTTAAAACAAACATTCCCACTTATATACATATGATTGATGAATGAAATTAAGACATTCTTTATGGGAGTTTTTTTTTATAAAAAAATATGCTAGAATTTAAAACATGATAGAATACATTTTAAGTTTAATTTTAGGTTTATTTATAGGAAGCTTTATAAACTGTATTGTTTATAGGGTATATAATAAGAAAAGTTTTATTAAGGGACACTCGATTTGTCCGAAATGTAATCACAAACTCGGATTACTTGATTTAATTCCACTATTAAGCTTTCTTTCACTCAAGGGAAAGTGTAGGTATTGTGGAAAGCCAATTTCAAAACAATATCCTATTGTTGAAATATTTACAGGGATAATGTTTTTCTTAGTCGCTTTTTTAGTAAACGCTAATTTTTTAACACAAGGTTTTTTAACTTTTGAGTTCTTAAATTTATTGTTTTATTTTCTCGTTGTTTCCTATTTTATAATGATTTTTGTTTTTGATCTAAAGTGGTTTATTATTCCTGATGGCTTAACTTTTTCAGCCATTATAATAACATTAATTTATTTATTTAGTCAGACATTTATTTTAAACGTTATGACTCCCGATGAACTTCTTGCAAGAGTTGTAACTGCTTTTGTTGTTTTTCTATTTTTCTTTGTTTTATACTTTTTTTCTGAGGGAAAGGCAATGGGTTTTGGAGATGTAAAACTTGTAATATTTTTAGGTCTTTTATTAGGTTTTCCTAAAATACTTCCAGCATTATTTATTGCTTTTGCAGTAGGTGCTATAATAGGGTTACTGATGATGGCCTTTAAAAAAAGAGGTATGAAATCAGAAATTCCTTTTGGTCCGTTTCTTGTATTTGGAACATTTATAGCTTTATTTTTTGGAGACCATCTTATTAATTGGTATTTAAGTTTAATGTAATATGAATATTAAAGGATTAACTCTAATTGAACTTTTAGTAGTTATATCTATTATTGTTATTGCAAGCGGAGCTGTTGTTTTAAACGGCAGTTCTTCTAAAAGTGATGTTGAATTACTTAATACAAAGAATCTCATAATTTCAAATATTTCTAGAGCAAAAGAAATGGCGTTGTCTGGAGTGGGGGCGACTCTTAACACAAATTATGGAATAGGTGTATGGTTTCCTGATTCTGCTGGTGGATATTATTATATTTATAGAAATAATGAGACAGCAGTGGCTGAAAAAGGATGCGATATTTGTGCTAGTGCTGTTCCTAGTACTGATGTAATTATCGAAAAAATAACATTACCAGATGGTATAAAATATACACGGGTTGGGTCTAATTATGGTGTTTTATTCACGCCTCCAACTCCACATGTTGCAATATGTACTAGTCCTACTGCTTGCACTGCTGGCCCATTATTTGAATTAGATATTGTGAAGAAATCTGGGGGAACAGCCCAAAGAATAAAAGTTAATAAAGCAGGTTTAATAGAGTAATGAATAACAAAGGTTTTACATTAATTGAAGTTTTACTTTCTGTGTTTATTATAACAGTTGCTGTTTTGGGTTTGTATAATGGAATTAATTATTCATATAATTCTATTGAAAAAGCAAAAGAAAAATTTACTGCCGCGTATTTAGCTGAAGAAGGTATCGAACTTGTCAAAAATCTTAGAGATTCAAATTTTGTGTCAAACAAAGCTGATTGGCTTAGTGGATTAACAGGATGTGCTTCCTCATATGGCTGTAGAATGGATCATGACGATTCAAGTTTAACTGCAAATATTGATAGTACTCAAGAAAAAACCCTATTATGGATTGATGCTAATGGTTTTTATAACTATACTGCTACAGGAACTCAGACTATTTTTTCTAGAAAGATTTTAATAACAACTATTAGTGCAGACAAGATCAAAGTTAGTGTTACTGTATATTATGGGGATCAATATTTTTTATTAGAACAGTATTTGTATAATTGGATGTAATATGAAAAATAGAGGTTTTACATTAATTGAGGCGGTTGTTTCCTTAGCTATATTTATAGCGATTTCATCAGCATTAGCTGAAATTATTGTTATTTCAATACAAAATCAAATAAAAATAACTTCTGTCCAAAGTATGTTTAATCAAGCAATTTTTTCCTTAGATAAAATGGAAAAAGAGCTTAGAATGGCGAAAAAAGATGCGGCCGGATCATGTGTTGGTACAAAAGATAAAAATTATAGCGTCAGTGGAAACTCTATTATATTTTTATATAATGATCAGGAGACTAAGACATACAAATGTAAGAAATTTGTTTTAGAAGCTGGAAAGATTAAAGAGTATGTTTCTTCTAATGCTACAGCTGCAAGTTTTCCAGCTATCGGAGTTGATATGACAACTTCATCAATCAATGTTGACTCTTTAAAATTTAATGTTCACAATGATGTTGTTGGTGATTCTAACCAGCCTAAAGTAGTTATCGCGATGACAGTTTCCCCAAAAAATGTGCAAAACCAAACTCCAATCAAACTTCAAACAACAATATCACAAAGAAGGTTAGATTTATAATTATATGCATTATACACAAAAACAAAAAGGTTCCTTATATTTAACAGTAGTACTTTTGGGAGTTGTACTAGCTATTGCTGTAGGTGTTATTGGCGTTGTTGTTAATAGCTCTAACTTAGCTAAGGGTTTAGGTGATTCTGTAAGAGCTTTTCATATAGCTGATTCTGGAATAGAACAAGCTCTTTATTCTTTAAGAAAACAAGGATCAGTTCCTCCGCTTAATATAAATTGTACAAATGATTTTTCTTCATTCGGTGCAAGCGTGTGTTCGGTTGGTATAGCTAATGAGGCAAGCAGCATAGTGATTAAGTCTACAGGAACATATAATGGTTCACAAAGGAGGATACAGGCAACATATTAATATGAATAAAGAAGAGGTAAAAAAAAGAATATTAAAATTACGAGAAACTATTAATCATTATAGATACTTGTATCATGTAAAAGATGTTTCTGAGATTTCAGATGAAGCTCTTGATTCTCTTAAAAAAGAATTATTTGATTTAGAACAAGAATATCCTGATTTAATAACTCCTGATTCTCCAACACAGAGAATTGGTGGTAAGCCATTGCCTAAGTTTGAAAAATTTGTTCACCCTAAAAGGATGACTTCTTTTAATGATGCTTTTTCAAAAGATGATGTTGAGGATTGGTTAAATAGGAATTTAAAGCTTTTAACTGAAGAAGATAAACAAAATATCAATTTTTATCTAGAACCTAAGTTAGATGGCCTTGCCGTAGAATTGATTTATAGAAATGGTGTATTAGAGACTGGCTCAACAAGAGGGGATGGGTTTGTTGGAGAAAATGTTACACAAAATTTAAAAACAATAGAATCTATTCCATTAAGATTGAGAAGCAAAGAAGACATTGAAAAAGATTTAAAAAGAAAAATTAATTACAATGAAATTATTGTTAGAGGTGAGGCGGTGTTAACGAAAGAAGAATTCAAGAGAATAAACGAAGAAAAAATAGAAAAAGGAGAAGAGGTATATGCAAATCCAAGAAACTTAGCAGCTGGTTCGATAAGACAGCTTGATCCAAAGATTGCAAGTGAAAGAAAATTAGATGCAGACTTTTATTCTTTAGCTTCTGATTTAGGACAAAAGACCCATGGCGAAGAGCATGAAATTTTAGAAATATTAGGACTTAAAACAAATAATAGGTACAACAAGGTTTGTGAAAATCTTGAAGAAGTTTTTGCTTATTATGAAGATCTTGATAAAAAAAGAAATGATTTACCTTATGAAATTGATGGAACAGTTGTTATTATAAATAATATTAGAATTTTTGATAAATTAGGAGTAGTTGGTAAGGCCCCAAGAGCTGCTATCGCTTTTAAATTTCCTCAAAAAGAAGCGGCCACAATTCTTGAAAATGTTGAATTTCAAACAGGAAGAACTGGAGTTGTTACACCAGTTGGTATTTTAAAACCAGTTGTTGTAGAAGGAGTTACCATTTCAAGAGTAACTCTTCATAACGAAGATGAAATTAGAAGACTTGATTTAAAAATAGGAGATACTGTAATTATTGCACGAGCAGGAGATGTTATTCCAAAAGTTATAAGAGTTTTAACAGAAATGAGAAATGGAGAAGAAATAGAAATCGTATTTCCTAGTGAGTGCCCAGCATGCGGAGGTTCTCTTATTAAAAAGGATGCTTTGTGGTACTGCGTAAAAAAAGATTGTTTTATAAGAAAATATAAAGAAATTGTACATTTTGCTTCAAAATCTGCTTTTAATATTGTTGGTTTAGGACCAAGTATTGTAAAGACTTTGTTAGATTATAAATTAATAGTTGATGCTGCTGATTTATTTACATTAAAAAAAGGTGATTTATTCGAACTTCCTTTATTTAAAGAAAAAGCTTCTAGCAATTTAATAAATGCTATTCAAAGTAGTAAGCAGATAACACTTCCTCGTTTTATATACGCCCTTTCAATTAAAAATGTGGGAAGTGAAACAGCGAACGTTTTAGCAGAAAGATTTCATTCGATTGAGAATGTAAAAAAAGCAAGTAAAGAAGAGCTAGACAGTATTATTGATATAGGAGAGGTTGTTGCTGAATCTATTTATTCATATTTTAATAATAGAAATAACATAGAATTTATAGATAAGCTTTTAGAAAACGGAGTGCAAATTATTTATGAAGAAAGAGAGGCTAGTTTGAAAGGTTTAACTTTTGTTTTAACGGGGACATTATCAAGCATAACTAGGGACGAAGCAAAAGAGCGTATAAGAAAGCTAGGGGGTGATGTTTCTTCCAATGTATCTGTAAATACTGATTATGTTGTTGTAGGGGAGAATCCAGGTTCTAAATATGATAAAGCAAAAAAATTAGGAGTAAAAATAATCGACGAAAAAGAGTTTCATGAACTTATTCAGTTATCTTAAAAAAATTGATTGGATTATTTTGGGAGCAATAGTTGGTCTTGTAGTTTTAGGAGCTATTTCCATTTATTCGTCTTCTTTAATTAGTCAAAATTTTACTGATTTTTATAAGCAATTAGGGTTTTTGGGAGTATCTATTGTGGCAATGGTTATTGTTTCTTTCTTTGATTATAGAAAGCTTAGAGAAAATCCGGCACTCATTGTTTTATTTTATTTTATTTCAATAGGACTTTTAGTTGGAGTACTTTTTATGCCTACGATAAGAGACACTGCTTCATGGTATAAGATTGGACCTTTTAATTTTGATCCTATTGAACCTACTAAAATTGCACTTATTTTAATTTTAGCCAAATTTTTTTCAAAGCGTCATAGAGAAATTTATCATTTTAAAAATGTAATATTTTCTTTTTTTTATGTTGCAATTCCTTGTATTTTAGTATTTTTACAACCTAACTTTGGACCCCTTGTTATATTTTTATGTATTTGGTTTGGAGTACTTCTTGTTTCAGGGATAAGAAAAAAGCATATTTTTATACTTTTTATATCCTTTGTTCTTTGTTTTGCGCTCAGTTTTACATTCTTAATGAAGGATTATCAAAAAGATAGAATACTGAATTTTGTTTCAGCAGAAAATGATGCGCTTGGTAATGATTGGAATAAAAATCAAGCTCAGATTGCAATTGGATCAGGAGGGCTTTTAGGGAAAGGAATAGGTAATGGTTCTCAAGCACAATATGGATTTTTGCCTGAGCCAAAAACTGATTTTATATTTTCAGCTATTGCAGAAGAAACTGGTTTTGTTGGGATGACAATAATTGCTGGTCTTTATATTTTATTATTTTATAGAATTCTTAAAGTTAGTATTAATTCAAGATCTAATTTTGCTAGATTATTTTTAGCAGGATGGTCTATCTCTATCTTTGCACAAATGCTTATTAATACTTCGATGAATTTAGGGCTTTTGCCAGTTGTTGGATTACCACTTCCTTTTGTAAGTTATGGAGGATCAAATCTTCTCTTTAACTTCATATGTTTAGGAATAATGCAGAATATTAAAATTGTTGAAACTTAATTCAGCGCGTGTTAAAATGGCTTTAATATGAATAAAAACAAATCATTTACTTTGATAGAACTTCTTGTAGTTATAGTAATAATAGGAATACTAGCAGGAGTAATAATGATCTCTACCTCTTCTTCAATTGATAAAGCTAATATAGCTAAAGTAAAAGTATTTGAAGAAAGTGTACAAAACAATCTAGCTGCTAATCTGGTTTCTAGATGGAAGTTAGATGAGGGGTCGGGTGTTAATGCAAGTGATGCATGGGGGGCAAATCTTGGAACCTTAACAAATTTTGATAACACTTTAGCCGGAGTTGGAGAAAGTACAAATTCAGGTTGGTTAGGTAAGTCTAATTGTATATCTGGATCGTGTTTAAAATTCAATGGAGTGGATGATTATGTAAACTGCGATGATAGTAATAGTTTAGATATAATAAATGGAATTACGCTAAGCGTATGGATTAATCCGATTACGCTTACTGGCGGTACAAAAATTTTTATTGAAAAAATGAATGCTTATGGGTTAGCTTACAATATGTTGGCAAGTAATTTATCTTTATATTTAGGTGGCGCTCGTAGGCTAGACTATCCAACAGTATTTAGTAATAATACATGGCATCATGTTACTGGCACATGGGATGGAGCTAATATGCGATTGTATATTAATGGATTAATAGTTAATAGTGGAACATGGTCTGGTAGCATAACTTCCGATAAACCTTTGCAAATCGGAGGAGGAGAAGCTTGGCTAGATAATTGGAGATATTTTAATGGTATAATAGATGATGTTAGAGTATATGATGCAGCCCTCTCCTCCTTCCAAATCAAACAAAACTACATCGCAGGACTAAACTCAATGCTAAGTAATGGAAACATATCTAATAAAGAATACAATGAAAGAATAAACGAACTAGCCTATGACAAATAGAAACAAACAACAATCATTTACTTTAATTGAACTACTAGTAGTAATAGTAATCATTGGAATATTAGCAGGAGTAATAATGATCTCTACTTCTTCTTCAATTGATAAAGCTAATATAGCTAAATCAAAAGTATTTGAAGAAAGTATACAAAACAATCTAGCAGCTAACATGGTATCAGCATGGGATGCTGATCATGTTACCAAAGGTACAACATGGGTACTAAATGATAAATGGGGAAATAACAATGGAACATTCTATGATGGAACAGTAACAACTTGTTCTACTACTGCTTGTCCTCAAATAGTAAATGATAAGAATATGGGTA
The DNA here is from genome assembly GCA_035362415.1 of Candidatus Pacearchaeota archaeon. Taxonomy (GTDB): domain Bacteria; phylum Patescibacteriota; class Minisyncoccia; order Minisyncoccales; family Minisyncoccaceae; genus JAAZMU01. The sequence continues at coordinate 56,077 of DAOSDM010000003.1, read as the reverse complement.
ATGTTTTATCTTTTGATGGAGTGGATGATTATATTGATTTAGGAGGAGCTTTAAATTTTACAAAAGAAGATAGTTTTACGTTTAGTATTTGGATAAAAAGAACAGGAACAGTATCTGGAACTACTAAAGTTGCTGGAATTTTAATGAATGGAACAAGCTTTCTTGGTTACGGGATAGATTATTATGAAATAGGCAACCAAATACGTTGTGGTACCAGAAATTCGGGTGAAAATAATACAATCGAAGTAACTCCGAGTAATAATCTTTTAGATTGGCATTATGTGGTTTTTTCTTATGAACCAAGTAGTTTAACTGGAATAAAATTATATTTAAATGGAATTTTTAAGGGAAGCAGATCATCCGTAGGTATTATTGCTTTGAATAATACAACTTTAAAAATTGCGCCTAATAATACACTTGGAGGAGATAATAATTATTTCCCCGGAGTAGTTAATAATGCCAAGGTATACAACGTAGCCCTCTCTTCCTCTCAAATCAAACAAAACTACATCGCAGGACTAAACTCAATGCTAAGTAATGGAAACATATCTAATGAAGAATACAATGAAAGAATAAATGAATTAGCCCGTAATAAAAATGATTAAAATATCTTTACAAATTCTTTATTTCATGTAAAAATGAAATTACGGTTACATATTTTAATAAAAAAATGAAAATGATTAATAGAATTTTAGAAGAAAAAATAGAAAAAGAGCTTTTTAAGGGCAAAATAATAATAGTTTATGGGGCTAGACAGGTTGGAAAAACAACCCTTGTTAAAAAAATATTAGAAAAACATAAGGGTAGTTATTTTAATTGCGAAACCTTGTCTGTGCAAGATGCTTTATCAAAACCTGAGCCTAAGTTAATAAAAGTTTTTCTAGGGGATGTTCCTGTTATTGTTTTAGACGAAGCTCAAAAGATAGAAAATATTGGTACAATTTTAAAGATTCTGATTGATGCTTATCCAGATATGCAAATTATTGCAACTGGATCTTCTAGTTTTGATTTAGCAAATAAGATAAACGAACCACTTACAGGCAGGGCAAAAATATTTACCCTTTATCCTCTTTCACTCGGAGAAATAAAAGGAGATAAAGGTATAATAGAAGTGGATTCAATCATTGAAAAAATAATGATATTTGGACTTTATCCAGAAATATATTTGTCTGATAGAGAAAAAGCATTGAGTGATCTCGAAGGACTTGTTTCCAGTTATTTATTTAAAGATATATTAACTTTTGACGAAATAAAAAAGTCAGGCGTTATAGTAAGGTTATTGCAGTTTTTAGCTTTACAAATTGGAAACGAAGTTTCATACACAGAAATATCTAAAAAACTTGGGATAAGCAGGCCTACAGTTGAAAAATATATTGATATTTTAGAGCAGTGCTTTATTATTTTTAGACTTAATTCTTTTAGTAGAAATTTAAGAACAGAGCTGGCTAAATCTGTAAAAATATACTTTTATGATTTAGGTGTAAGAAATGCATTAATAAGAAATTTCAATCCCTTGGATATAAGAAACGACACAGGAGCTTTATGGGAAAATTTCTGTATTATTGAAAGAATGAAATATAATCATTATTATAATAATTATATTAATAGATATTTTTGGAGAACATACACTCAAAAAGAAATAGATTATATTGAGGAAAAAAAAGGAAAATTGTTTGCTTATGAATTTAAATGGAACAAAAATAAGACAAAGATTCCCAAAGAATTTTTAGAAACATATAGTAATTCTGAATTCGAGGTTATAACGAAAGATAATTATTTTGAGTTTTTATTAAAATAATATTTTAATTATTTGTCAAGATTTACATATTTTTTTATACATGATAAAATTCTAAGGAAGTCTTAGGGATCGAGTAGAAAACTTGACAGTTTTTTATTTTTTTGCTATGTATACATCGTTGCAATTAATAAGTTAATTAAAGCCCACCTTGATTTTTCTAAATTTATTACTAGGTTAAATTAATAAAACCCTTAAAAAAATAAAAGGGCGCTTTTTTGTTTATAATGGATTATGAAAATTAAAAATTTTTCCAAATCTTTAATAAGAAGGGAGGTTCCAAATTTGATCTTCATGCAAAACGCAAGTGGAGACCAGTTTTGGGAAAAAGAATTAAGAGCACTTTTTAATGAGATTTCTCCTATTAAGGATTACACTCAAAAAGAGTATGAGCTATATTTTTTAGACTACAGTTTAGGAAAACCAAATTACGAATCAGGCTTTGATGCAAAAGAAAATGATGATTCATATGTTGCTCCTTTAAGAGTAAAGGTACAGTTAAAGAATTTAAAAACAAAACAAACTACTACACAAGAAGTTTTTTTTGGTAATTTTCCTATATTAACAAATAATGGAACCTTTATTTTAAACGGAGTAGAAAGAGTAGTTATTTCTCAGTTAATCAGATCTCCTGGTGTGTTCTTTCCAATGAACATAGTAAATGCTGAAAAGTTTTTTGGTGCTAAAATTATTCCAAATAGAGGTGTTTGGCTTGAATTTGAAATAGAATCATCAGGAATAATGTCAATTAAAATAGATAGAAAGAGAAAGGTTCCTGCTACAATGATATTAAAGGCACTTGGAGGATATAATGATGATGATATTAGACAGCTTTTTCTTGGAGTAGATAATGGAGAAATCAAATATATTGATAACACTCTTGCTAAAGATATTACAAAAAATCAGGCAGACGCACTTATTGAAATTTACAGAAGATTGAGGTCAGAGGAAATGATCAATGCTGATTCAGCAAAAGAATTCATTTTTAATATGTTTTTTAATTTTGAAAGATATGATTTATCTTCTGTAGGAAGATGGAAGATTTGGTCAAGATTAAAAGATCTTAAGCCCAAGGTAGATAGAGAAATCACAAAAGAAGATAGAGTTCTTGTTTTAGAAGATATAATTGCTGTTATGAAGGAAGTTATTAGAATGCAAAACGATCCTCATGCTCAACCAGATCAAATTGATCACCTAGGAAACAGAAGAGTAAGAAATATGGCTGAACTTTTGGCTAATAAGTTAAGAGTGGGTTTATCAAGAACTGCTAGAATTGCAAAGGATAGAATGTCAACTATTGATGTTCCAGATGTAACGCCATCGCAAATAGTTAATCCAAGACCATTTGTGGCACAAGTAACACAATTTTTTACAGCTTCTCAATTTTCTCAGTTCATGGATAATATTAATCCATTATCAGAGCTAGAACACAAAAGAAGATTAACTGCTACAGGTCCTGGAGGACTTACAAGAGAAAGAGCAGGATTCGATGTTAGAGATGTACAACCATCACATTATGGTAGAATTTGTCCAATTCAAACACCAGAAGGTCCAAACGTAGGACTTGTAACTCATTTAGCACTTCATGCCGAATTAGATGCTTACGGATTTATTCAAACACCTTATTTTAAAGTAAATAAGGCTAAGGTTACAAACGAACTTGTATACATGAACGCTAATGAAGAGGAAAGATATAATATAGCTCCTGCTTCAATTAAAATAGCGGATGATGGAAGTATTGTTGATAGTAGGGTTCAAGCAAGAATCAAGGGAGAACCAGGAGAAATCGAAAAAGAAAAAATAGATTATATTGATGTTGCTCCAGAGCAATTCATTTCTTGTGCAACTTCTCTTATTCCTTTTCTTCAAAATGACGATGCAAATAGAGCTCAAATGGGTTCAAACATGCAAAGACAGGCAGTGCCACTTTTAAATCCAGAAGCTCCACTTGTTGGTACTGGAATGGAAAAATACATTGCAAGAGATTCTTCTCAAGTAATACTTGCTGAAGAGGCAGGAGAAGTAACTTATGCTGATTCTAGAGAAATAAAGGTTAAAGGAACTAAAGGAATCATTACATATACTTTGAGAACATTTGATAAAACAAACCAATATACTTGCATGCATCAAGTTCCAGTAGTAAATAAGGGTGATAAAATTAAAAAAGGTGATATTCTAGCAGAGGGTGGTTCAATTGATAAAGGAAGATTGGCCCTTGGAAGAAACTTACTTGTGGCATTTTTATCATGGAGAGGTAATACTTTTGAAGATGCGATTGTTTTATCTGAAAATGTGGTTAAAAATGATGTATTTACTAACATTCACATAGAAGAGTTTTTCTGCGACGTAAGAGAAACAAAATTAGGACCAGAAGTTACTACATATGATATTCCAAATGTAGGAGAAGATAAGCTTAAGGATTTAGATGATGAAGGAGTTATTAGAGTAGGAGCCGAAGTAGGGCCTAATGATATATTAGTTGGAAAGATTTCTCCAAAAGGTGAGACTGACTTGTCAGGAGAGGAAAGATTACTTCGTGCAGTTTTTGGTGATAAGGCAAAAGATGTAAAAGATACATCGCTTAGAATGGAACATGGTAAAAGAGGAAGAATTATTGATGTTAGAGTTTTTAGTAGAGCTGATGGATATCAATTAGAACCAGGAGTGATTAAAAGAATCAGAATAAGATCTGCTCAAGTTAGAAAAATTAGAGTAGGAGATAAGCTTGCTGGAAGGCATGGAAACAAGGGTATTGTTGTTAAGGTTTTACCACCAGAAGAAATGCCATTCCTAGAAGATGGAACACCAGTAGATATTATTCTAAACCCATTATCAGTAGCTTCAAGAATGAACTTGGGTCAGATTTTGGAAACACATTTAGGACTTGCTGTTAAAAAGCTAGGCTACTTAGCTGAAACTCCATCACTTTCAGGAGCAAAAGAAGAAGATATTAGAGAAGAACTTAAAAAAGCTGGTTACGAAGAAGATGGTAAACTTGATTTATATGATCCAATGACAGGAGAAAAGTTCCCAGAAAAAATTACTGTTGGATATATTTATATGATGAAGTTGATCCATATGGTTGAGGATAAGATTCATATGAGATCTGTAGGTCCTTACTCATTAATTACTCAACAACCACTTGGAGGTAAGGCTCAATTTGGAGGACAAAGATTGGGAGAAATGGAGGTATGGGCAATGGAAGGTTATGGTGCAGCTCATGCGCTTCAAGAAATGTTGACTATTAAGTCAGACGACGTACAAGGAAGATTCTCAACTTATGAGGCAATTATTAAAGGAGAAAAAATTAAAAGCCCTAATGTTCCAGCTGCATTTAATTTATTAACAGCTGAGCTTAAATCTTTAGCACTCAACTTAATTATTAATGAGAAAAAAGAGAAATAAAAAAGAAAGCTATGTATGTTTCAAATTTAGAATCAATTAAAATAAGGTTAGCTTCACAAGAGGATATATTGGACTGGTCTTATGGTGAGATCACAAAGCCAGAAACAATTAATTACAGAACACAAAGACCAGAAAAAGATGGGTTATTTTGTGAAGCCATTTTTGGACCGACAAAAGATTACGAATGTTATTGTGGAAAGTACAAGAAAGTAAGATATAAGGGAGTTGTTTGTGATAAGTGCGGAGTAGAAGTAACAAAAGCCTCTGTTAGAAGAGAAAGAATGGGGCACATTAAATTGGCTACTCCAGTTTCTCATATCTGGTTTTTAAAAGGAGTACCATCAAGAATTGGTATAGTTTTAGATCTTTCACTCCAAAAAGTAGAAGAAGTTGTTTACTTTATTTCATATATTATAACAAATGTTAATGAAGAAATTAAAGAAAGAATCTTAGAGGAAATTGAAGAAGAATACAAAACAAGAGTTAAAGCTTCAAAAAATGAAATTGAAAGAAGTGGAGAGGATGAAAAAGTTAAAGAAAGACTTTTAAAAGAAAAAGTGGAAGAATTAAAAGATGCTTTCAAAAAAGCTAAGGATGAATTAAATTCTCTTAAAGTACTTAAGGTTTTATCTGAAAATGAATATCATAGACTTGCTTTAAAATATGGTGAAGTTTTTGAGGCTGGGACAGGTGCTGAAACTGTTAAAGAAATTTTTGAGAAAATGGATTTGAATGAGGAAATTCAAAAAGTTGAAGAGGTGTTAAAAACAAAAAAGAATCCAGAAGATCAAAAGAATATTTTAAGGAGATTGAGACTTTTAAAATCTCTTAGGAAATCAGAGGTTAGACCAGAATGGATGTTTTTAGATGTCTTACCAGTTCTTCCACCAGATTTAAGACCAATGGTTCAACTTGACGGAGGAAGATATGCTTCATCAGATTTAAATGATTTATACAGAAGAGTTATTAATAGAAACAATAGGTTAAAATATTTACTTGAAATTAATGCTCCTGATGTAATCGTAAGAAATGAGAAAAGAATGCTTCAAGAAGCAGTAGATGCTTTAATTGATAACAAAATGAGAAAAGGAACCACTACTCAAGCATCAACCGGAGGAAGAAGACTTTTAAAAAGTTTGGCAGATATGCTTTCAGGAAAACAAGGAAGGTTTAGACAAAACTTACTTGGTAAAAGAGTTGACTATTCAGGTAGATCTGTAATTGTGGTTGGACCAAAATTAGAACTATCACAATGTGGAGTTCCAAAAAAAATGGCTCTTGAATTATTTAAACCTTTTGTAATTAAAAAATTACTTGAAAAAGAATTAGCATATAATGTAAAAAGCGCTTCAAGATTAATTGAAGAAGAAGGAGATGATGTTTGGGAATCACTCGAAGAAGTTGTAAAAGAAAAATTAGTTCTTTTAAACAGAGCTCCAACACTTCACAGATTAGGTATCCAAGCTTTTTATCCAATTTTAGTTGAAGGTGAGGCCATTCAATTGCATCCTCTTGTCTGTACTGCTTTTAATGCTGACTTTGATGGAGATCAAATGGCTATTCATCTACCTCTTTCAAAAGAAGCTCAAGATGAAGCTAGAACAAGAATATTGTCTTCTCAAAACCTTTTAAAACCAGCAACAGGAGAACCTATTGCTATTCCTACAAAAGATATGGTTTTAGGATGTTATTGGTTAACTAAAATCATTGAAAAAGAAAAAGGTGAGGGAATGATATTCTCTAATGAAAAAGAAGTCTTGCTTGCAAATGATTTAGGTGTAATTAATGTAAGAGCTGGCATAAAGGTAAATGTTGATGGAGAAGTTCTTGAGACAAGTGCGGGAAGAATTATATTTAACAACATACTTCCACAAGACTTTGGTTTTGTGAACGAAGTTATGAGTTCTAAAAATATCAAGAAATTAATTGGAAAATTAATTGAAACTTATGCAGATAAGACAGTAGAAATACTTGATAGTATTAAAAAACTTGGATTTGAATGGTGTACTAGATCAGGAATTACTTGGGGTATGGTTGATCTTGTTATTCCAGATGAAAAACCAGCTTTAATTGCAAAAGCAGAGGAAAAAATTAAAGAGATTGAAGATTATTACGAACAAGGTCTTTTATCAAGAGATGAAAAGAAAGCTCAGGTTATAGAAATTTGGAAAAATGTAAAATCAGAGATTGAAAAATTAGTTCCAAAGTATATATCTAAAGGTCCAGTATTTGATATTGTTGATTCTGGTTCTAGAGGTTCTTGGTCTCAGCCAGTACAGATGGCTGGAATGAAAGGTCTTGTAGCTAATCCAGCAGGAGAAATTATTGAACTTGCTATTAAAGAATCATTTAAGGAAGGTTTGTCAGTGCTTGAATATTTCTCATCTACTCACGGTGCTCGTAAAGGTACTGCTGATACAGCTTTAAGAACTTCTATGTCAGGATATTTAACAAGAAGATTGGTTGATGTTGCCCATGATGTGATTGTTACTGAAGATGATTGTGGTGATACAAAAGGAATTGTGGTTACAAAAAGTGAGGCAGATTCAATTAATCAAGATTTTGTTTTAAAGATATATGGAAGAATTGCTCTTGAAAATATTAAGGACGAAAAAGAAGTTATTACTAAAAAAGGTGAAATAATTACTAAGATTGCAGCTAACAGAATAAAAGATGCGGAAAGCATAAAAGAAGTTAGAGTAGCATCGCCTCTTACATGCAAGACAAAGAATGGAATTTGTAAAAAATGTTATGGTCAAGATTTAGGATGGGGTGGACTTGTAGACTTTGGTGAAGCAGTAGGAGTTGTTGCAGCTCAAGCTATTGGTGAACCTGGTACACAGCTTACAATGAGGACCTTCCATACAGGAGGAGTAGCATCTGAAACAGATATTACAAGAGGTCTTCCAAGAGTTGAAGAGGTTTTTGAAAATAGAACTCCAAAAGGAGAAGCAGAAATCGCAAAGGAAAAAGGTAAAGTTATATCTATTCAAGAAAAAGAAGGTATTATTGAAATTGAATCAGATATTAATAAGAAAAAGGAAGTTATTGCTTATAAAGTTCCTCACAAGATAGAAATGCTTGTAAAAAAAGGAGATATTATTGAAAAAGGACAAGCATTAACAGTTGGATCAATTGATCTTAAGAAATTGTATAAATATGTTGGCGAAGAAGCTGTTAAAAGATATATTATTCATGAGATTCAAGAAGTCTATGTTTCTCAAGGAGTTTCGATCCACGACAAACATATTGAGATTATTGTTAAGCAAATGTTCTCTAAATTAAAAGTTAAGGATCCAGGAGATAGTCTTTTATTTGAAGAAGAGGTTATTTCCGAATCAAAATTAGCTGAAATCAATGAAGAACTTAAGGCAGAAGGAAAGAAAGAAGTAAAAGCAGAAAAGTTACTTCTTGGAGTTTCAAGAGTAGCCTTAAGTACAGATAGTTTCTTGTCAGCTGCATCTTTCCAGGAGACATCTAGGATCTTAATTGATTCTTCTCTAAGAGGTGACGTAGATGAACTTAGAGGATTAAAAGAAAACGTAATATTGGGAAAATTAGTACCAATTGGAACAGGGTTTAAGAAAAAAGACGAATAAAGATCAAAGCCTCCGCAAGGAGGTTTTTCTTTTTGCAAACTTTTTGTTATAATTTCTATAATGAATAATAAATCTTTTACTTTAATAGAATTACTAGTAGTAATTGTAATCATTGGAATATTAGCAGGAGTAATAATGATCTCTACTTCTTCTTCAATTGATAAAGCTAACTTTGCTAAAGCTCAAACATTCTCAAACACTGTTCAAGAAGAACTATTATTAAATCTAGTATCTGAATGGACGTTTGATGAGCCAGAGGGGGCAGGAAGAATAACAAAAGACTCTTGGGGAAGTAACAATGGAATTGTTGTTGGAGCTGCGCAAGTGAATGATTGTGTTTATGGCAAGTGTTATAGCTTTGATCAAATTGGAGAAAATGTAAATTGTGGTAATAATACAAATCTTAATATAAAAAATGAGGCAACTTTTTCATTTTGGGTAAAACCAGGTGTACAAACAAGTAATTTTGATCGTATTATTGAAAAGGGCGATTGGAAAATAGGAGGTTATAGTATTCAACAAAGAAATGTTGGATATAATGAAATAATGTTTTTGTTTGCTTCGATCGATGGATGGGCTGGACATTTTGCACCAGTAGTAAAGTATATTCCAAATCAGTGGAATTACATAGTTGTTACAATCGGATTAAATAGCGTAGGAAAAAGTTATTTAAATGGAAACATTGTTGGAAGTCCAACACCTGCTCTTCCTTATATTTCAGTAAATAATGATTTTACAATCGGAAGAGCATCGTGTGTTATAAACGGCTTAATAGACGATATAAGAATATACAACGCAGCTCTATCCACATCAGAGATCAAACAAAACTACATCGCAGGACTAAACTCAATGCTAAGTAATGGAAACATATCTAATGAAGAATACAATGAAAGAATAAACGAACTAGCCTATGATAAATAGAAACAAACAACAATCATTTACTTTAATAGAACTTCTTGTTGTTATAGTAATAATAGGAATACTAGCAGGAGTAATAATGATCTCTACTTCTTCTTCAATTGATAAAGCTAGTATTGCTAAATCAAAAGTATTTGAAGAAAGTGTAAAGAATAATTTAATAGTAAATTTAGTTTCTGCTCTTTCATTTGATAGTTTATCTGGAATAGTAAATTCTGGAACTAGTATAAATGATGATGAAGGGAATTATTCAGGTGTCTTTGGAACGAATAGCACAGATACGGAAAATAGATTGCGAGAGGGGTCGGAATGTGTAAAAGGTAAATGTTTATTATATAAAGGTAATGGAGGTTCTGCTGGTGATTATATAAATTTAGGAGAAAATAGAGATTTTAAAAAAGAAATAACAATAAGTGCATGGGTCAAAGTTTTGGGGCAAGGGTACAATACCTTAGCACATATTGCCCTAGATACATGGGGATCTGGTTATTGGATAACTTTATGTAAAGGAGATGTTGGAACTAGTAATTATAATATGTTTAGGATACAGGGAGTTGGTGAAGCAAGATTTTATATTTTCCCAACTGATGATAAATGGCATCATGTAGTTGCTTATTATAATGGAGAGGAAATGGGTTTTTATATAGATTCAAAATTAGTAGTTTCTAAACCAATATCAAATTCTCCAAATGCTTTAGATCCTACTTATTTTATAATTGGAAAAACTGTAAATGATTATTATTATTTTAATGGAATGATGGATGAGCTTTATTTCTTTAATTCAGCTCTAACTAATTCAGAAATCAAACAAAACTACATCGCAGGACTAAACTCAATGCTAAGTAATGGAAACATATCTAATAAAGAATACAATGAAAGAATAAACGAATTAGCCTATATGAAATAAGATTCTTGAAGGATTGTGTAGTAATTGATAATTAGAAAAATAATTGATAGAATAGTTTTATGGAAATAAGCGAAAAAGACTTAAGGGAAATAGAGGAAAGGATAATATTTTTAGAAAATAAGCTTGATTTAGATGAATCCAAAAAGAAGATAGAGGAACTTCAAAAACAAACAGAAGCTCCTGATTTTTGGAATAATACTGATAAAGCAAAGGAAATTTCGCAAGAGCTTAAAGAAATAAAAGAAGATACAGAAATTATAGACTATTTTAAAAAAGAAATTACAGACTTGCAGGACTTTTTTCAAATTTTAGAGGAAGGAACTAATCTAGAAGAAGAATTCGAAGGAAGGTTTTTAAAGTTAAAAAAAGATGTACTAAAAAAAGAAATAGAACTAAATTTCATTGGTAAATATGATGCTTCAAATGCTGTTTTTACAATTATGGCTGGAGCAGGAGGAAAAGAGGCAGAAGATTGGGCACTTATGCTTCTTCGTATGTATCAGAGGTATTTTGAAAAAAAAGGATTTAATGTTATCATATTAGATGAACTTCTAGGAGAGGGCAATGAAGGAATTAAGACAGTAACACTTGAGGTTAAAGGAAAGTATGCTTATGGATATTTAAGAAGGGAGTCTGGAGTACATAGATTAGTAAGGTTGTCACCATTTTCAGCACAAAATTTAAGACATACTTCATTTGCATTAGTAGATGTTTTGCCAGTTATAAAAGAAAGTGAAAGTGTTAAAATAAATCCAGAAGATTTAAGAGTTGATTATTTTAGAGCATCAGGACCAGGAGGACAATATGTTAACACAAGGGATTCAGCTGTTAGAATAACACACATTCCAACAAATATTGCTGTTTCTTGTCAGGTTGAAAGATCTCAATTAAGCAATAAAGAAAAAGCTATGAGTATGCTTTTATCAAAGCTATATGTACTTGAAGAACAAAAAAGAAGAGAAGAAATAGCGAAAGAAAAAGGAGAAAAGGTATCAGCTGGATGGGGAAACCAAATTAGATCTTACGTGCTTCAACCCTATAGAATGGTAAAAGATTTAAGAACAAAAATAGAAACATCAAATACAGAGGCCGTGCTTAACGGTGATATTGATAAATTTATAGAAGAAGAAATAAGAGTATTAGATTAAAATCAATGATTCACTTTAATAACGTATCAAAAGACTATAATTTAGAATTAAACAAAACTGTAAAAAGAGTTTTAGATAATATTAATCTAAATATTGAAAAAAACGAATTTGTTGTTTTGTGTGGAAAAACTGGTTCTGGTAAAACAACTATTATGAAATTAATTTCTGGAGAGGAGAAGCCTACTTTTGGAAATGTAAAAGTAGGTGATTTAGATGTTGGCCAAATAAATGAAAAAGAAATTAGAAAATTAAGACAAAGAATTGGTTTTGTTTTTCAAGACTTTAAATTATTACCTTATAAAACAGTTTTTGAAAACGTGGCTTTTGCTCTTGAAGCAAATAATTACAAAGATGATTTTATCAAAAAAGAAGTTTTAAAAACTCTTGAAATCGTAAATTTAGAAGATAAAGCGGATTCGTTTCCTGATGAGCTATCGGGCGGAGAAAAACAGAGAACGGCTATTGCAAGAGCAATTATTAGAAAACCAGAAATTATTTTGGCAGATGAGCCAACAGGAAATTTAGATCCATATAATACAAGAGATATTATAAAGTTGCTTTTAAAGATTAATTTAAATGAATCAACTATCATATTATCTACACATAATAAAGATATAGTTAATAATATTCAAAAAAGAGTAATTACCTTGGACAAAGGAAAGATTTTGAGAGACGAAAAACAAGGTAGATATGTAATTTAAAACAAAATGCTTAAAAGAATTTTAAAAAACGGATGGAATAATTTTACAAGACAGGCAAGCTTAAGCTTTGGAAATACATTTGCTATTTTCTTAGCTATTATAGTTGCTGTAGGCTTATTTATGTTTCATGGTTTAATTAATTACGCTATAGAAGAAGTAGAAAATCAAGTTGATATTTCATTATTTTTTAAAGAAGAAGTTTCTAAAGAAGATATAGATGCATTTGCGGAGAAGATCAAGGAACGTGAAGATGTTAAAAACGTTGTTTTTGTTTCAAAAGAACAAGCATATGAATCATTTGTTAAAAATCATGAAGATGATATATACATAGAAGCTCTTAAAATTATTGAAGTTAATCCTTTCTTGCCATCAATTAGAATAACAGCAAATCAACCTTCACAATATATGGCTATATCGGAATTTATTGATTCATACGAAGATGGGGAAGATATGATTTATAAAATGGATGACTTTAGAAGAGAAGAAGCTATTGCAAAAATAGAAAATTTGAGTAAGAATGTAAGAACGCTCGGATTTGCATTGATTATATTCCTTTCGTTTTTAGCATTTTTGACAACATTTAACACAGTAAGATTAACTATATTTTCTCAAAGAAAAGAAATAGAAGTTATGAAACTTGTTGGAGCATCTAATTCATTCATTAGATGGCCTTACATAATTCAAGGAATTATGTGTGGAATAGTTGCAGCAGTTTTATCCTCTATCTCAATATTTTTAATTTTATATGTGGCAAATGATTCGTTAAAAGATGTTTTAATGGGATTCAATGTTTACGAGTATTATTTAAGCAATATTTGGGCAATTGTGTTAGGACAGATTATTATCGCATCTTTTTTAGCATTAGTGTCTTCGTATATTGCAATTACAAAATATTTAAAAAAATAATTTTCGGGGGTCGTCTAATGGTAGGACGCCAGGTTCTGGCCCTGGTAATTGGGGTTCGAGTCCCTACGCCCGAGCAAAAAGCCGGCTTTGTGCCGGTTTTTAGTTATTTTAAGTATAAAAAAAGAGCTTCTATGCTCTTATATATCTATGCATTTTGTGATAAATGTTTCACCGTATTTTTCTACGATACATGAAGCATCTAACGTTAAAATTTCTTGACATTCCTTAAGTGAGGCATTACATAAGTATAAGTATCCTCCTATCCTTGCAATGATCTCAGCGTCTAATTCATATTCATCACTTGTTGAGAATGCAAGATAGTCAATTTTTTCAACAAACTTTTCGCTTACTAAGACATCCCTACCAAACAAGTCTATGTCTGGCATGCTTGTCTGTACTCTTCTTCGCACAGCTCTACTAGCTAACATTCTAGCGTACAGTCTCGGAGAGCGCATATTTGGAGAGACAAGGTCGTTAATTATGTAAAGCTTAGGATTTTTTGAATAATTAGTACCATTACCATCACTTAAAATTATGGAACGATTTATGCATAAGGGTATAATTTCTGTTTTTAATTTGGGGTTAAAATCTAGTTTTTCAAGATCATCCTGAATAATTTTAGCTAACATCTTAACACCTCAAGTGCTGTTCTTTTGATAACATAAACTTTTTCAAAAAGCAAATTTTAGGACAAATATCTGGCGGATTAGCATTTATTGAAGTGCTAACTGTTAGACTATTTTTTGTTTTTTTAAATTATGGTATTATATTAATATAATGTTTAATTTAAAAATATGTTTATAGGATTTTCTATATTATTAATTGGTATCATTTTGCTTTTAAAAAATTTAGGCTTTATACCTGGGGACGCTTGGGATATTATCTGGCCATCCTTAATTATTATTTTTGGTTTAAGTTTGGTACTAAAACCATTCAGAATATGTAGGTGGACATGGTTTAATAAAAAAGATGATTTTGACAATGATTAAAGAAAAGTTAAGAACAGTTACCTGTTTTTGTTTTGGGTTATTATTTTTAGCCTCCTTTTGTTTTGCAGAAGAAATAGAAAGCTTTAACTCAAGGATAATAGTTAATGAGGATAGTAGTCTAAATATTACAGAAACCATTGTTTATGATTTTGGTGACGAACAAAAACATGGTATTTATAGGTACTTTAAGGGAGAAAATAACGATCCTGTTATTTCTGATGTTTCAGTTATTGATGAGGATGGTGACCCATATAAATATAATTTTAATAATAATAAAGTAAAAATAGGAGACGAATTTATTACTGTTTGGGGGAAAAGAACCTATATTATTAATTATAAAATAAAAGAAGCTATAAATTATTTAAAAGATTATGATGAACTTTATTTAAATATAAATGGCTTTGATTGGCAAATTCCTATCCATAAGATAAGGGCAGAAGTTATTATTCCTAAAAATCTGGAAAACAATTCTTTATTTTTTGAATCCTATTATGGAACTCAAGGATCAAAAAATACGGGAATTTCTTTAGCTAATTTTGACTTAAACACAACAAACATTATTTATGAAACTAATTCTTTAAGCGAGGGAGAGAATTTTACAATACTTGCAAGGTTTCCTAAAGAGATTGTTAAAAAACCTTCGATAATAAATATCGAAAACTTCTTTATATTTTTTCCAGTCATAGTTTTTGTTTCTATGTTTTTCATTTGGCTTAAGTATGGTAGAGCTCCTAAAGGTAGAGGAACTATTATTCCTGAATATAGTGCTATTAATAATTTGTCACCGATTGAAATAGGTACTTTAGTGGACGAAAAATTAGACAATATTGATATATCAGCTGAAATTATTTATCTTGCCACAAAAGGATATTTAACTATAACTCAAATCAAAAAGAAGGGTTTCTTTAAAAATGAGATGGACTATAATTTAAAGAAATTAGAAAAAGATGAATCTGATTTAAATGATTTTGATAAAGATATCCTTGATTTTTTATTTAAAGACGGGGACGATGTATTACTTTCTAAATTAGATAAAACAAATATAGCTAGCTTTATCTTGAGGATACGAGAAAAAGTTTCAGACAAACTTTTAGAAAATGGCTATTTTTTTAAAAATAAATTTATTAATAATATTACAACAGTTATTCTTCTTGGTGTATTTAGTATGATTGTATTTTTTGTAATGAATTATTTCGTTATTGCTTTTTCTTTTCTTATATCATTGTTTATTGTTACACTATTCTTAATTAAATTTTCAAAACTTACACAAAAAGGAGTAGAAGCAAGAGAAAATATACAAGGTTTTAAATTATATTTATCAGTCGCAGAAAAAGATAGAATTAATTTTCATAATGCTCCAGAAAAAAATCCTAAGACATTTGAAAAGCTTTTGCCTTATGCAATGGTTTTAGGAGTTGAAAAAGAATGGGCAAAACAATTTGAGGGCATGTATGTAGATTCTAATTGGTATGTTCAAGCAGATGGGTTACCTGCTACTTCAAGCATTGTTTTTATGGGTAGCTTGGCTGACTTTTCTCGTTTAACTAATAGTCAATTTAATAGTTCTATATCTTCTTCTCATTCGGGATTTTCTAGCAGTGGATTTTCTGGTGGCGGTGCTTCTGGTGGCGGCGGGGGAAGTTGGTAATTATTATGTTGATTTTTTGCCTTATTAGTAATACAATTTATATAATGATAAAGAGCTTATGAAAACAAAAGGAATAGTTTCATTTTTATTTTTAATCACTTTTTCTGTTTTTATTTTTTGTTATGTAAGTGCTGAAAACAATATTAAGCTAGTTAAAGATATTCAAATAATAGATAAAAAAGAGGTTGTTAACTTAGAAAACACCAACACAGAAGATCCAATTGGAGAAGATCAAATAGTGGTATTTGGAAATAGTCACGGAGAATTATATTTAGACCTTAAATTGTTTTTAGAATCTCAAAATTATTCTTTTATTAATTATTCAACATCCAGCTCTGATTTTTCAAATAAGCTTAATCAATATAAAAAAGAATATAAAAAAAGTGAAGGAATGTCTACAAGTTTTAGATATTATCCGATCATTTTTGTAAAAGATAGAGCATTTTCAGGTTTTAATGAAAAAATTAAAGAAGAAATTAAAAAAACACTAGAAGAAAATAAGCAATAAATATAATGGCAAAGCATAAAAAAAGAGGAAGACCACCTAAAAAAGAAAATATAAATAAGATTAAAAAAATTAAAGAGCCAGGATTTATAGATATTTACAAAAACTATATATATGCTGGATTGTGTCTTATATTATCCTTAATATTTGTTTTTGCTTTTGCTAATGCCGCAGGAACGATTGGGAACAATTTAGAAAGCTTTTTTTATTATCTTTTTGGCTATGCGGTATATTTAATTCCTGTTGTTTTTTTGCTAGCCTCTGCTTTGCTTTTATGGAGGGACAACCCATATAAAAACAAAGAAAAATATATAGGTTTTCTTTTGATTGCTTTTTTGCTCGAAGCTTCAGCTATATTTGGAATAGCTGAATTAAAATTTATGGGATCAGAAGGTTTTGATTTTGGTTATTCTGGATTAGGAGGATTTGTAGGATACATAATTTCTTTAATTATTATGAAAGGTTTTGGTTTTTGGGTTACTTTTTCTATGCTTGTTATATTAACATCCATTACTTTGATTATTCTTTTAGAGCCTTTATTTAGTAAATTAAAAGAAAATAGAGCTGATGATGAAGATGAGTATGAGGAGGAAGAGGAAGTTATTATAGAAAAAACTAAAAAGCCGGCCATTAAAGAGAAAGAAGATGTAAAAGTAAAAATTCCTTTAATCCCTATATTTAAGAAGAAACAAGAGATCTTAAAAAAGGATGATGTTAAAAAAGAGGAAGAATTTAAAGTTATTCAAAGAAAAACATATGCTCCATATGAAGCTCCACCACTTTCAATATTATCAAATAAGACTGCTAAGCCAGAAAGTGGAGATATTAAATTTAATTCAAACACCATTAAGAGAACTCTTCATAATTTTGGCATACCAGTTGAAATGGATGAGGTTAATGTTGGTCCAACTGTATCTCAATACACATTGAAACCTGCAGAAGGAGTTAAACTTTCTAAAATTACTAATTTAGCTAATAATTTAGCTTTAGATTTAGCAACTCCTTCAATTAGAATTGAAGCTCCTATTCCAGGAAGATCACTTGTTGGTATAGAAATTCCTAATAAAAAAAGAGTTCCAGTTGGACTTAGAGAAATGTTGGCGTCCAAGGAATTTAAAGAGTCGGATTCACCACTTTTATTTGCACTTGGTAAAGATGTTAGAGGCGATCTTGTTTATGCAGACTTAGCTGATATGCCACACTTACTTGTTGCAGGAACAACAGGTTCTGGTAAATCAATTTGTTTAAACTGTATTATACTAAGTTTAGTTTATAGAAACGGACCAGATGATATGAAATTTGTTATGGTTGATCCTAAGAAAGTAGAGTTTCCAGTATATAATCCAATCAATCATTTGATGTGTCCTGTTATATCTAATGCAGATGAAACAATTATTGCTTTAAAGTGGCTAGTAGGTGAAATGGAAAGAAGATTCGAAGTTTTAAGAGATGCAGGAAATAGAGATATTTTAACTTACAATAAAAAATGGAAAGAAGGTATGGAGAAAATGCCATATATCGTTGTTATTATAGATGAGCTTGCTGATCTTATGATGGCCAGAGGAAAAGAAATAGAATCTTATGTTGTGAGATTAGCACAAAAAGCAAGAGCTGTTGGTATTCACTTAATACTTGCCACACAAAGGCCATCAGTTGAGGTTATTACTGGATTAATTAAAGCTAATATTTCAAGTAGAATTGGGTTAAAAGTAGCCTCACAAATTGATTCAAGAACAATGCTAGATTCTGGTGGAGCTGAAAAACTTTTAGGAAAAGGAGACTTGCTTTTTCAATCAAAAGATTCATCTAATTTAAGGCGTATTCAAGGACCTTTTGTTTCTGAAACAGAGATAAAGGACGTTGTTAATTTTATTGAAGTAAGAAAGGTTAAAGAAGAAGCTGAAAATCCAGAAAAGTATTTAGAGCTTGAAAAAGAAGAAGATAATTCTCTCAAAGCAGTCTTAGAAGAAGCTCAGTCTTCTCCAGAAACTCAAATGGATCAATTTTTATCTGATGAAGATCCATTATATAATCAAGCAAAGCAAATTGTAATTCAAACAAGAAAAGCATCAACTTCCTTTATGCAAAGGAAATTAGGAGTTGGTTATGCAAGAGCTGCTAGATTAATAGATTCTCTTGAAGAGAGGGGTATTGTTGGGCCACAAGAAGGTTCTAGACAAAGAGAGGTGTATGTTAAGGACAAAGATTAAGATGTCTTTATAAAAACCTTATAAAGTTTATTAAATAATTTAAAAGAAACACTTAAAGATTTTGTGTTTCTTTTTTAATATATCCTCTTGATAAAAATATAATAATGCTATATAAAGTATTTGCTCATTTAAAATTAGGAAGTTAAGTAGTAAATACTTGGCTTAACGTATTAAGATTATTTGACAAACAAAAGTAAGGGGTGGATCGTTATGATTGAAGTAGTGGAATTAATTGAGAAAGCTTTAGAAAAACAAGAACGAGTAGTTGTTCTTGTTGCGGGAGGTACAGCTTCTGGTAAGACTACGTTTGCAAAAGAGTTAGTTAAAATATTTCCTTCGACATCAGTTCTTTTATCAATGGATAATTATTGTATGGGTAGACGCTATGCTGAAGAAAATAATCTAAACTTTGACCAGCCAGAAATGATAGATATGGATCTTTTAATTAAAAATATAAAGGATCTTAAAGCAGGAAAAAAGGTTAATGCTCCTTTTTATTCATTTATTGAAGACGGAGGAAGGCGTAGTGGGTATAACGAAGTTGATTCTGCTAAAATAATAATTGTAGAAGGCCTTTTTACTCTTCAAGAAGAATTAGCACTTCTTGGTGACATAAAAATATTTGTGAGTGTAGATTCTCATGGAAGATGTATTCGCCGGATCATGAGAGATGTGAATAGAACATGTTGGAGTCCTGGTCAGATACTTCAGTATTTTTTGAAAACAGTTGAGCCCATGCACGCGATATATATCGATCCTCAAAAAGCAAATGCTGACATAATTATTAAAAATCCATATGATCCCATAGCTGAGCCTCAGCTTGCTAACTGTGCTCTAGAAATTCAAACGAAAGTTATTCTTAATGAAGGTTTTTCTGAAAATATTTTGAAGAAAGCAGGGGCAGAGATTATTAATCGTATTTCGTGTGAAGACTTTTATTTCACTATTTCTTGTTCTGATGATCATGAAAAGGAAATTATGCGCATGAGAAAACAAGGGAATCTTTTAATTTTTACATATAAAAGTCCTCAAATAGTTGAAGGGCAGGTAAGAAAGAAAAATAAGTTTGAGTTTTTTATTTCTGAAAACACAAAAAATCAGATATTAAAAGTTTTAAAAACACAAAAAAAAGTTTATATTACAAGAGATATTTACAAGCTTAATAATATAATTTTTTCTATTGATCACGTTTTTATAAAAAACAAAAAAGAATATTTTTTAGAAATAAGAAATGCTGAAGGTGAAGAACTTGAATTATTTTTGAAAAAGTTAGGGTTAGAAAATACTCCTCGTACAAACAAATCTTATTACGAGTTATTATAATTAAGGGTTTTTTTATATCCCTTTTTTTTATGAAAAATCTTCTGTAAAGGTTTGTATGATATTGGACCTGTGCAACAATTTGCGTAATAAGGCTGTTTTGTTATAATATATTTAATATTAATCCAAACAACAATAGTTTTATGAATAATAACAAACAACAATCATTTACTTTAATAGAACTTCTTGTTGTTATAGTAATCATAGGAATCCTCGCAGGAGTAATAGTAGTATCAACAAACTCATCAATAACCTCTGCTCAGAACGCAAAACTAGTAGCAGAACTATCTAATTTGTCTAAAGCTCTCGAAGGATACAGTAGTTACCCCCAAGGTAGTCTTTGCATTGAAGATACATCAAGCAACTCATCATTTCTATCATATCTAGGGATAGATACTTATCCTAAACATCCAAATTATGTAAACGGAGAAACAGCATTAACAACAAATGACTGTTTTTTGTATTTCTCTGATGGTGAGAACTATTCTATTAGAACTCCTGCAATAGGAAACAATGGTTACTTAATACAAGAATCAAGACATCCTAAAACACAAGATATAGTAAAATCATGTGAACCTGGTTGGATACCTTTTGGAAATAGGTGTGTTATGAAATACATGGCTAGCGCGAAGAATGTTTTAACAGGGGAAATTGTTTCATGTATAGACAATGTATCATGTCCAGTAAGTAGTCATATCCCTGTTTCACAAGCAGCGGGAAATATTTGGCGAAATACAAACTTGTATAATTCTAAAATAGCTTGCGAATCTATTGGTGCTCACTTAATTACTAATGCAGAATGGATGGCACTAGTCAGAGACATTGAGCAAGTAGACAGTAATTGGAATGGAACGAAACTAAGGCAAGGAAAGACTCATAATTTATCTAATGGACAAGTGATTGAAGATATGACATATTACGGCCTATTAGAGTGGGTTGATGAAATAAGACTAGAATCTGAACTTCCTAGTGCTACTGGTTGGAACGAAATTAATTTAATAAACTACACTTCTAAATTACCATATAACGAGATTGGACCGTTAAATAAGAATTTAAATTCAACAAACGGAATTGGAAAAATTACCATAAGTAAAGGAGAACGTGCGTTTTTCCGTGGCTTATCGAATAATTCATATGGTATTTATGAAGGTGGTGGATTATTTACAATTCATTTAGGTCTTTCTCCCTCGAGTATAAATCCGCCGTACACTGCATTTCGATGTGTTAAATAATCATCAAGTGCTCAAAATATGATTTATATATCTTCTTGCTTTTGAAAGTTATAACAGGTATAATTCAGATAATGAATTTTAAAATTAATCTATAACATTATGGCTAAAAAAGAAAAAAAAGAAAAGGATAAAATAAATTTAGAAGAAGCAATTGCAGAAATTAGGGATAGTTTTGGAGAAGGTGCAATTATGAAGCTAAGTGATGTGAGAAAGGTTGACGTTGATGTAATTCCAACGGGGTCAATCACAACTGATTTAGCTCTTGGAGTTATGGGGGTTCCAAGAGGCAGAATTGTTGAAATATATGGAGGAGAAAGTGCGGGAAAAACAACACTTTCCTTAAGTATTATCGCAGAAGCTCAAAAAAAGGGAGGTGTAGCAGCTTTTATTGATGCTGAACATGCTTTAGATCCAGAATATGCTAGAAAAATAGGGGTTAATGTAGATGAATTGTTAATAGCACAACCAGATTCAGGCGAACAAGCTCTTCAAATAGTAGAAAAACTTGTAAGATCTGAAGATGTAGATGTTATTGTTGTCGATTCAGTAGCAGCTCTTGTTCCAAAAGCAGAGGTTGCGGGAGAAGTTGGTGAGTTACAAATCGGACTTCAGGCTAGATTAATGTCACAAGCTTTAAGAAAGCTTTCTTCAATTATTTCTAAAACAAATACTATTGTAGTATTTTTAAACCAAACTAGAATGAAAATTGGTGTTATGTTTGGTAATCCTGAAACAACTCCTGGAGGACTTGCTCTTAAGTTTTATGCTTCTGTAAGGCTAGAATTAAGACGTGTTGCTCAAATCAAACAAGGGGAGAGCATTGTTGGTTCAAGAGTTAAAGTAAAGGTTGTAAAAAATAAGGTGGCCGCACCATTTCAAACAGCTGAATTTGATATATATTATGCAGAAGGAATTTCAAGAGAATCAGAACTCTTAAATTTAGCGATACAAGAAAATATTGTTAAAAAATCAGGAGCATATTTTTCTTATGGCGATGTTAAATTAGGTCACGGAGGCGAACAATCAAAAAAATTCTTAAAAGAAAATCCAGAAATATTTGAACAAATGCAAAACGAGGTTTTAACAAAAGTAAAAGAAAAAGCATAAAATACTTTATAAAATGTGGTTTGAAAAAATAAAAAGCATTTTTATCGGTCCGGAACCAAAAAAAACAAAAGCTTCTTCAAATAGTAAAAAATCAAAAATAGTTAAAAGGAAGCCTAAGAGGAACAGAAACGTTAAAAAGAAAATAGTAAAACGTAAAAAGAAGCTAACTAAGAAAAAAGAAATCCTTTTTACTAAAAACGAAACTCCTCAAGCATTAATACCTTTTAAATTAGAAAAAGCGATTTCTAATCCAATTTTAGAGCCTAAAAATTATAATAAATGGGAGTCTTGGCAAACATTTAATCCTGCAGCAGTCTATTTAAATGATAAAGTCCATTTTTTATATAGAGCAATAGGGGAAGGAGGGCTTTCTGTTTTGGGGTATGCATCTTCTAAAAACGGAATTCACATCGCTGAAAGATTAAGTTCTCCAGCATACGTTATTAAAAAAGAATTTCTTGATACTTTAAGAAAACCAAATTGCTTAAACTATTGCTCAGGGGGAAGTGTGGCTGGCTGCGAAGACCCTCGTATTACTGAAATAGATGGAATTATTTATGTAATTTATACTACTTTTAGTAATTGGCTTCATTTAAGGATCACCTTAACCTCTATAGCAAAAGAGGATTTTTTAGACAAAAGATGGGATAAGTGGACTGACCCTGTATTTATTTCTTCACCTAACGAAGTTCATAAGAATTGGGTTCTTTTTCCAGAAAAAATAAATGGTAAATTTGCAATTTTACATAGTATTTCACCAGAAATAAAAATTGATTATTTCGATTCTTTGAAAGAATTTGATGGAAAAACATTTATTAAAAGTTCTTACAACCGTTCTTTTATTAAAAATGGATGGGAGGCCTATTTCAGAGGTGTTGGACCTTCTCCAATAAGAACAAGTAAGGGTTGGCTTGTACTTTATCATGCAGTAGATAAAAATGATTTATCAAAATATAAATTAGGAGCAATGATTTTAGACTATTCTGATCCAACAAAAATTCTTTATCGTGCAAAAGAACCTGTTTTAGAACCAAAATTACCATATGAAAACAATGGATTTAAATCAGGTATTGTTTATTCTTGCGGAGCTGTTGTTATTAATGGAACACTTTTCGTTTATTATGGGGGCGCAGACACTGTTGTTTGTGTGGCTACTGCTGATCTTGAAGAATTTGTGAACTCGTTTGCTCAAAAATTAAAAAAGACTTCTTTAATTAAAAAATTAAAATAATATGGCTTTAATAGAAAGATTCAAAAAAAATCCAATTTTATCGGCTGATTCTGAAAGTAGTTTTGAAAATCATTCAGTTTTTAATGGTTGCCCTATTTTATATAAAGATAAAATTAGCTTAGTGTATAGAGCAATCGCTACTGATCAAGAAATACAGGGAAATAAACTTGATGTTTCCTCAATTGGTTATGCAGAAAGTTCTGATGGTGTAAATTTTAAAAAAAGAAGACAGCTTATTTCTCCCCAAGAAGAATGGGAGTGCTTTGGTTGTGAAGACCCTAGAATTACTAAAATAAATGGTAAATACTTTATATTTTATACAGCCTTATCAAAATATCCATTTTGCGCAGAGGGAATTAAAGTAGGTGTAGCTATTACCAAAGACTTTAAAAAGATTGAAAAACATCCTGTGACTTGTTTTAATTCAAAGGCCATGACCTTATTTCCAGAAAAAATAAATGGCAAACTAGCTGCTCTTTTATCAGTTCATACAGATCGTCCACCAACAAAAACTTGTATTGCTTTTTTTGATAAAGAAGAGGATATTTGGTCTCCTCTATATTGGAACAAATGGTATCATTCTATTTATGACCACATTCTTCCAATAGAAAAAGGTAGTAAACATCTTGTTGAAATAGGGGCTCCTCCTATTAAAACTAAATATGGATGGCTTGTTATTTATGCCAATATTAGAAATTATTATTTAGGAGAGCAGAAAGTTTTTGGTATAGATGCGGTTTTGCTTGATTTAAAAGATCCTACAAAAATAATTGGATCAATTGAAGATCCTTTACTTATCCCTCAAGAAAATTATGAAATTAATGGAAAAGTTCCTAATGTAGTCTTTCCTACAGGAGCTTTAGTTAAAAATAACGATCTTTACATCTATTATGGAGCTGCTGATACTTCCATATGTTTAGCCAAAGTTTCTCTTAAAAATCTTTTAAAAGATATATTAGAAAAAAGACTTATTTCATTTGAACGTTATTCAGAAAATCCAATATTAGAGCCATCATCACGTAATGCTTGGGAGTCAAAAGCAGTATTTAATCCAGCCGCTATTTATTTAGATCAAAAAAGTCATATTATTTACCGCGCAATGTCTCAAGACAACACTTCTACTTTAGGATATGCTTCTTCTAAAAATGGTTTTGAAATAGATGAAAGATTGTCTTATCCTATTTATACGCCTCGTGAATCTTTTGAAGAAAAACCAAAAGATAATGATTTTTCAGGTTGTGAAGATCCTAGAATTACAAAATTAGACGATACTCTTTACATGACTTATACCGCATTTAATGGAAAAATGGCCAGAGTTGCCTTAACATCTATTAAAGTAAATGATTTTATTAAACAAAAATGGGACTTTACGAAACCAATTCTTATTAGCTCTCCAGATAAATACAATAAAAACTGTGTTTTATTTCCTGAAAAAATAAAGAATAAGTATGTTTTCCTTCATCGCGTGGATGGTGAGAACATATGGATAGATTTTGTGTCTGATTTGAGCTTTAAAAAAGAAAAATGGTTAGGTGGAAAAATATTGCTTAAACCACGAAAAGATAAATGGGATTCTGAAAAAATTGGCGCTGCAGCTGCACCGATCAAGACTGATTCTGGTTGGCTTTTGTTTTATCATGGAGTATCACGAACTAGTAAACACTACAGAGTGGGAGCTGTTTTACTTGATTTAAATAACCCAAAGAAAGTTATCGCAAGAATGAATGCACCACTTTTGGAACCTAGAATGTTTTATGAAGAAGAAGGGCAAGTTAAAAATGTTGTTTTTCCATGCAATGCAGTTTTGAGAGATAATAAAATATTTGTCTATTATGGTGGAGCAGATTCTGTTGTGGGCGTAGCATCTATTAGCCTTAAAAAATTAATAAAAGCAATTCTTAAAGAAAAAATATGAAGATTATTATTTTAGCTGGAGGAAAGGGAACAAGGTTATGGCCAATGTCAAGAAAAACTTTTCCTAAACAATTTTTAAAACTAAACGATAAAACTCTTTTTAGAAAAACAGTTGATAGATGTCTTTTATTTGCAAAACCAGAAGATATCTATATATCCACAAACAAGGATTATTATTTTTTAGCTGAAAGGGAATTAGACGGAACAGAAATTAAAAAAGAGAATATAATCATTGAACCTTTTTCTAAAAATACTGGTCCTGCAATTCTTTTTGCTATTAAAGAAATAAAAGCAAAAGATAATGAATTGATTTTGGTTTGTCCATCAGATCACTTTATAACGACAGATGATGATTTTGCTCAAGATGTTAAAAAAGCAGAGGAAATAGCTGCCTTAAATTATATTGTTACATTTGGAATAAAACCTTTGCTTCCAGAAACAGGTTATGGTTACATTGAAACAAAAGAATCTCTAAAAATAGTAAAAAATGGTATTGAATACTATAAAGTAGAAAACTTTATCGAAAAACCAAATTTAGAAAAAGCTCAAGAACTTATTGAATCAGGTAACTATTATTGGAATTCAGGCATTTTCCTATTTCCTTTTAAGTTAATGATACAAGAATTCGAAAAACATGCTAAAGATTTATTTAATGATCTGAAGGAAACAGAACCTATCTCAATAGATAAGGCAGTAATTGAAAAGTCAGACAAGATTGTAACAATACCTGCTAAATTTAATTGGAGTGATGTGGGTTCATGGAATTCTTTCTATAAAACTCAAGAAAAAGACAATCAAGGTAATGTGTTTATCGGGAATACTTTAGCTCGTGATACAAAAAATTCTTTAATTTTAGCAAACAATCGCCTTGTTACATGTTTTGGTTTAGAAAATATAACAATTGTAGAAACTGAAGATGTTGTTCTTGTGGCGCCTAAAGACCGTTCAGAAGAAGTTAAGTTATTAGTCGAAGATTTGGAAAAAAGAAATAAAACAGAAGTTTTTGAAGGGGTAAAAACTATTCGTCCTTGGGGCTATTTTATAATTATGGGAGAGGGAAAGGAATACAAAATTAAAAAAATTATGGTAAATCCTAAAAAAAGACTAAGCTTGCAATCTCATAATCATAGATCTGAACATTGGGTTGTAATTCAAGGTAATGCAAAAGTTATATTAGACAACAAAGAATACTTTTTAAAAAAAGGAGAAAGTCTTTTTGTTCCTCAAAAAATAAAGCATAGATTAGAAAATCCTTATGATAATCCTTTAGAAATTATTGAAGTTCAGAACGGAGATTATTTAGGAGAAGATGATATTATTAGATTCGAAGATGATTATAATAGACTAAAAAATCCATTGTAAAAATGGATTTATTTTGTAGAAATTAACGAAAGACCTTGGAATGAAACTCGTGTGGGTTTTCCTCTTTTCCCTATGGGAATTAAGGTAACACTGCCATTCTCTAAGGTACCAACACGGCATTTAATTGTTTTTTCAAAGACTTCGGGGAATAATCCTTCGTTGTCAATGGTTATAGTGCCACCAGATGCTTTCGTTTTTTCTAAAACACTCTTCATGATCAGAACCTCTAAAAATAATCATAGCAGAATCTTTAATATAAATAAAGAGCTGTTATATAATAAAAACTCCTACAATAGTGTAGGAGTTTTTATATAGTTTTAAGTTTATTCAGGAATATAAGCCATTAAACCCAAGAATCTTGCTCTTTTAATTGCAAGAGTAACTTTTCTTTGATGTTTTGCACAAAGATTTGTTTTTTTCTTGTTTTTAATTTTGCTTGCTCTTGAAACATAATTTTGAAGAATATTAGTATCCTTAAAATCGATTTCATTTATATTCTTTTTACAGAAATAACAATTATTCATGTTCATAATTTTTCTTTATATCTTTAAAATGGTATATCTTTAATATCAATTTCATCCTCATCAATTACTGGAAGTTCTTCATCTACTTCTTCTTCTTTTTTTTGTTTACTTTCTTGCTTAGGTGCAGCAGTTGAAGCAGATTTAGGTCCTAGTTGAATACTTTCAGCAATTATTTCAGTTACATATCTCTTTTTTCCTTCTTTGTCTTCATATGAGCGGTTTTGTAGCCTACCTTCAACCATAAGAAGACTTCCTTTTGTCGCATAGCTACTTGCGATTTCAGCTAATCTTTCCCATAAAACAATATTGTGAAAGTTAGTTTCTTCTTTTTTATCTCCATTTTGTCCTTTCCAGATTCTGCTTGTTGCAAGAGATAGTCTGCATACTTTTTTTCCTGATTGAGTAGATAATAGTTCTACATCTCCAGCCACTCTCCCAATTAAGAAAATTTTATTTAGATTCATATTATAAGAATTTATTAATTATGCCTCTTCCTTTAATAATTCTTCCACTTTTTTATCAACTTTCTCTAAATTTGTTTTATCTGGTGTGTCTTGTGGATCATTCTCGTTTCCTTCTTTTTTTGTTTCTTTTATCTTTTTAACGATTTCTTTCTTAACTAAAATTAAATATCTTAATATTTCTTTCTTTTCTTTAAGTATTTTTTCAATACTACTTAAGGCTTCTTTTTTATTATCTCCTTTAATAGTGAAATAAAAAACAGTAAGCCATGCTTCGTTTTCTTTATTTATAGGATAAGCTAATTTTCTTTGCTTAAAATCAATTTCTTTTATAACATCACCGTAATCTTTAATTTCTGAAATTAAATTTTGACCAAAAGACGCAATTTGCTCTTCTGAAAAATCTGATGTTATTAATAAGTTAAACTCGTAAAAATTCATAATTCTTTAATTCTTTATTCTATATGTGTAAATATAGCAACTTTATTGTGTTTGGTCAAGTATTTTGTTATAATATTTCATAACATGACAAACAATAAAATCAAATCTTTTACATTAATCGAAGTTCTTGTGGTCATAATCATTGTTGGAATTTTAGCTAGTTTAATTTTATTTAGTACAAACGATGCTTTTGATAAAGAAAGAAGAATGGAACTTTTGAATTTATCAACAGGACTAAAAAGTAAAAATCTTGAATCCCTTGTTGCTGAATGGACCTTTGACGGACCAACTTCTGCTGGATCTAATGCAACCAATTTAGATGTTAGGGATTCCTGGGGGCATAAAAATGGCGATATTCTTGTTGGGTATGAACCAGTTGTGAAAGAAGGTGAGGATTGTGTTTCTGGAAAGTGTTTAGAATTTAATGGTAGTAGTGATTATATAAATTGTGGAAATTTAGGAAATCCTGGGTATGGGACCATATCTTTATGGATTTTAAAAAAGGATACGGCATCAAGGTATTTATTGGATGGCCGTGGAACAGGAAATTGGTGGTTTTTATCACATTATAATGGTTATGATGTAAATTTTAATAATTTAGCAACATGGAATGGTTTAAAATTAAACAATTGGACATTCATAACAGCAACGATAAGCCCGACTATAACAAAATTATATATTGATGGAGAATTTAAAGATGATGGGGCCGGTTTATCAGTAAATTTTAGTTCAATTAAAATTGCAACAAGATACACAAACAGTAGTTATTTTCTAGGTTTGTTAGATGAAATAAATATATATAATAAAGCCTTATCTGTTTCTGAAATAAGACAAAATTATGTTGCAGGATTAGATTCAATGTTGCAAAATAAAATAATATCAAAAGAAGAATACAATCAAAGAATGACGAGTTTGGGTAAAAATTAAGACATGATACAGCCTAATTTAAAATCTTTTACATTAATTGAAGTTCTTGTAGTCATAATCATTGTTGGGCTTTTGGCTGCTTTAATTTTATTTAGTACAAACGATGCTTTTGATAAAGAAAGAAGAATGGAACTTTTGAATTTATCAACAGGACTAAAAAGTAAAAATCTTGAATCCCTTGTTGCTGAATGGACCTTTGACGGACCAACTCCTGCTGGCTCAGCTGCCACAAACAATGACGTTAAGGATTCCTGGGAATACAATAACGGAGATATTACAGGGCATGCTCCTACAATAAGAGCTGAAGAAGATTGTATTTCTGGAAAGTGTCTTTATTTTGATGGATTGGATGATTATATTCAATTTGGTGATGTCACAAATAAATTTACAGGAGTTACTGTTTCTTTATGGATAAAACCGGACGATACAACTGGGAGAAATCTGTTAAATTCTAATCCTTTAATCTTACATTATCGAGGCGCTGGTTTTTATCTTCGTCTTGATGGTGGGGGAGTTTGCGGTTATTTAGGTTGGTCTCCGGCCCCTAGTGCTAATAAATGGAGCCATGTCGTGGCAACTTGGGTTAATCCAACTATTGGTGACGGACAAATGAAAATATATATAGATGGTAAAAAACAAACAACAGAATTGGCTTGTGCTGGGGGAACATATGGCAGAATAAGTTCGGGACCATTAACTATTGGAAAAAATTTTAATACAAGTCAGGTGTGGTATAAGGGTCTTATAGACGAAGTTAATATATATAATAAAGCATTATCTGTTTCTGAAATAAGACAAAATTATGTTGCAGGATTAGATTCAATGTTGCAAAACAACGCAATATCAAAAGAAGAATATAATAAAAAAATTTTAAGTTTAGCAAAAAATGACTAATATATTTAAAGCTTACGATATAAGGGGGATTTATGGTGAAAATATTGATAAAGATGTGGCATATAATTTAGGCCGCTCTTTTGTTATTTTTCTTAAAAAAAAGCACCCTAAAATAGTTATTGGAAGTGATAATAGATCATCTTCTTCAGAATTATATGATTATTTAAAAAAAGGAATCAATGATCAAGGAGGAACTGTTATCAATATTGGTTTAGCAACAACCCCTATGCTTTATTTTGGAACCTGTTTTTTTAAGACTGATGGGGGCATTATGATTACAGCTAGCCATAACCCAAAAGAATATAATGGATTTAAACTTGTTTCTAAAAATGCTTTGCCAATAGGAGAAGAAACTGGACTTATGGATATAAAGAAAATTTATGAGACTCTAGGTACTGAAATTAAAAAAGGAGGAAAAACAATTAAGAAAAATATTTTAAATGATTACATTAAGTTTACACAAGCTGATTTTAATTTAAAAGAATTTAATTTTAAAATAGGAATTGATACAGCTAATGCAGTTTCTTCTATATTAATAGATAAAATATTTAAAAAAACTAACTGTAAGGTTTATCATATCAATAAAGAGCTCGATTCTAATTTTCCTAACCATGATCCTGATCCACTTCAAAAAAGTAATTCAAAACAAATAATAAACTTAATTAAAGAAAAAAAACTAGATTTAGGCATTGCTTTTGATGGAGATGGAGATAGGATAGTATTTTTAGATGAAAATGCCAAAATCATTTCTTCAGATATTATTTTAGCATTACTTGCAGATGTTTTAGGAGAAAAAGTATTATATGACTTAAGATGTTCTAATATTATTTCTGAAATAGCAGGAGAAAAAGCATATAGAAGTAGGGTAGGTCATTCTTTTATTAAAAGAATAATGAAAGAAGAAAAAATATATATCGGAGGAGAATATTCAGGTCATTTTTATTTAAATGATGGTAAATATTGTTTTGAAGCACCATTTTTTATCTTATTTAAGCTTTTAGAACAAATGAAGTTGTCTTCTAAAAAAATGTCAGAATTAGTTAAACCTTATCAAAAGTATTTTCACTCAGGTGAGATTAATTTCAAGGTAGGGGATAAAAACAAAGTTATTAAAAAAATTGAGGAAAAATACAAAGATGGAAAGAAAACAAAAATTGATGGAGTTAGAATAGATTATGATGATTTTTGGTTTTTAGTAAGAGCTTCTAATACAGAACCTGTTTTAAGATTAATTATTGAAGCAAAGAACAACAAGCTTTTGAAAGAAAAAGAAAAAGAATTAAAAAATTTAATTGTTAATTAGAATGACTAACGAATAAAAGAAGTTTAAAACAAGTTGCAAATTTGAAGTTAGATGATATTCCAGACAAAGAGTGGAAAAAAGCTCAGTGGGATTGTTAGATTTTTAAATAAGAGCATGGATTACGAGCAAGTATTGACATTTGGTAGTAAATTTTGGTAATATTAAATTATAATAAATTAAGTAAACAATATGGCTGTAGAAAAAATTTCATTATCATTGCCTTGTGATTTAATTACGGAAATAGATCTATATGTGAAAAATAGAAATATCTCTAGAAGTGCTTTTTTTAAAGAAATAAGTAGAGTTTGGCTTTTAAAAAAAATGGAGAAGGATGCCGAAGAGTTAAGCAAAGTAACATACGATGATTTACCATCAGAAGATGATTGGCTTATTATACAAAATGAGTGCGACAAATATTATGATTAATCAAAGGGATATTTGTTTGGTCAATCTAGATCCGGTTAGGGGACACGAGCAGGCAGGATCAAGGCCTGCTTTAATTATCCAAAGCGATGTTTTGAATAGAAAATTACCAACGACGATAATAGTTCCTTTTACTGGGAATATAAAATATAAAAATAATATTTTGCATTATTTTCTGGAAAAAGAAAAAACAAAATTAAACAATGATTCTAGTTTAATACTTTTTCAAATTAAATGTATAGATCAAAATAGAATTGTTAAAAAAATTGCTTCCTTAAACAAAGAAGATTTTAAATGTATAAAAAGGCGATTAAGTAATTTGTTTATTGAATCAAATATAGGAAATGGGACTATTTAAGTCCCATTTTTTTTCTAACTTCTGTCATTGTTTTTTGTGCCGCCTCCCTTGCTTTTCTTGCTCCTTTATCTAAAACATCCCATATATAATCGGGTTTTTTATAGTACTCATCTCTTTTTTCTTTAAATTCTCCTAATTTTAAAGCAAGAAGATCAGCTAAATCTGATTTAAAATCAGCATAGCTTTTATTTTCATAATCTTTTTCAATATCTTTTATATCTTTATTTGAAAAAGCAGAATAAATAGATAAAAGATTAGATATTCCTTTTTTATTTTCTTCGTCAAATCTTACATCCTTTCCTGAATCTGTTTCTGCAGACATTATCTTTTTCCTAATGCTATCCTTATCTTCAAATAAGGTGATACATCCTTTTTGGTCTCCAGATTTTGACATTTTTTTAGAAGGCTCTTTAAGAGACATAATTTTAGCCTGTTTTTCAGGAATAAGTGGTTTTGGCATAGGAAATACTTTGCCAAATTGTTTGTTGAATTTTTCAGCCACATTTCTTGTAAATTCAACATGTTGTTTTTGGTCTTTTCCTACAGGAACTCCTTCTGCTCTATAAAGTAATATGTCAGCGGCCATTAAAATAGGGTAATTTAATAATCCAGCGTTCACATATTCTTTGTGTTGTTTTGCCTTATCTTTAAATTGTGTCATTCTTTGAAGCTCTCCAACTGGAACTATTGTACCAAGAAGCCATGCTAATTCAGTATGTTCTTTAACATGTGATTGCACAAAAAAAGTACACTTTTCTGGATTTATTCCTGCTGATAAATAAGTTACAGCAAGGTCAAATATTTTATCCTGTAATGTCTTTTGATCATATGGTGTTGTAATAGCATGCCAGTCAGCAATAGAAAAGTAACAATCATTTTCTTTTTCAAGTTCAATCCATTGCTTTATTGATCCTAAATAATTTCCAAGATGGATTTCTCCACTTGGACGGGCTGCGCTAAATATTTTCATAATTTTATACTTCAATTATTACTGGTAATACCATTGGACGTCTTTGTGTCTTTTTGAATAAGAATTCTCCAATATCATCTCTTACCTTATCTTTCATATATGTCCAGTTTACTATTTTTCCTGAACCAGTTGCTTCTTCTATTGCAGAAACAACTCTTCTTCTGGTTTCTGATAATAAATCTTGCGATTCTTTTAAGTAAACAAAACCTCTTGAAATAATATCTGGAGAAGTCTGAACTTTTCCTGTTTTTCTATTAACTATTGCAATAACAACAAAAATTCCATCTTCTGCAAGTACTTGTCTATCTCTTAAAACTACTTCTCCAACATCTCCTATACCAAGTCCATCAACCATCACATAATTTGCAGGTACTTCTTTTTTATCAATATATGCTTTATTTTTTTGAAGATTAATTATGTTTCCATTATCAGCTACAATAATGTTTGATTTAGGAAATTTGCATTCTTCAGCCAGTCTAGCGTTTGCAACAAGCATTGAATATTGTCCATGAAGAGGCATGAAAAATTTAGGTTTCATCATGTTGATCATTTCTTTTAGTTCATCTTGTTTTGCGTGTCCTCCTGCATGAATATCCATCATACCATAGTGGTAAATAATAGCATTTTGTCTTAAAAGATCATCTTTCAAAGATTGTACAGCTCTTTCGTTTCCAGGAATAACTGATGATGAAAATACCATAGTATCTCCTGGTTTAATTGAAACAGTAGGATGTTCTTTTAATACTATTTTCATAAGACCTGCAGTTTCTTCTCCCTGGGCTCCAGTACATAAAATAGTAACTTCGTTATCATTATAATTATTAACATCACCTATTTTCTTTAAAATAGTACCTTTTTTAGCTTTTAAAAGTCCTAACTCTTTGGTAATCCAAACGTTTGTTTTCATGGAGTGTCCCACAATAGCAACCTTTCTATTATATTTTTCAGACCAAGTAATTATTTGCTGCAATCTATTAATTAAAGATGAAAAAGTGGCAACAATAATTCTTCCTTTTGTTTTTTTAAATATTTCACCAAGATTCTTATTAATTTCTCTTTCAGATAAAGAGTGTCCCTCTTGTTCAGCTCCTGTTGAATCTGACATAAGAAGAGAAACACCCCTTTCTCCAATTTTTTTAAGTTTGGCAAAATCAGTAGGGGATTCATTAACAGGAAATTTATCAAATTTAAAATCTGATGTATGTACAATATTTCCTACTGGTGTTTCTATAAATATACCTAAATTATCTGGAATAGTGTGTGTCTGCCTAAAAAACTCAATCTTAAAAGGACCTAGATCAATTTTTGATCCATCTTTTACCTCTGTTATTTTGAGCTTAGGTTGCATAGGAAGTTCTTCTTGACGCTTTAATATAATTCCTTTTGTAAGAGGACCTGCGTATATAGGAGGATTTCCTATCCTTGCCATTATATATGGTACTGCTCCAATATGATCATAATGACCATGAGTGAACAAAACTCCAACAATATTTTTATACTTTTTATTTTTTGTTAAATATGCAATGTTTGGAATGATGTAATCAATTCCAGGCATGCCTTCTTCAGGCATTCTGAAACCCATATCAATTATAAGGATTGAATCCTTGTATTCGAAAAGTGTCATATTTCTTCCAACTTCTCCCAATCCACCAAGTGGAATGATTTTTAGATATGGTTCAGTTTGTTTTTTTATTTTTTCTTCAATTTCCATAAAAATTCGTTAAATTCGTTAATTTAATTATTTATTAAGAGTACGATATAATCGTTTATTCTTTTAGAAATATTAAAAACCAATTTTAATATTTATAAAATGACAAACTTTCTATTTATATAATACATTTTTTTCCTTTTCTTTTTTCTAGAGGGATAGGTGATCTTTATTAAATCATATTTTTAAAAAAAGTCAAGCTTTTTTTTGACAAATTTCATTAATATTACTTGGAATAGATGGAAGAGGTTTCTTTTCTATTATTTCTGGAATCTTACTATAATTACTGTTTTTTATCCATCCTTTGATTGTGTAAAAATATGCGGCGCCAGATTTATTTGCTATTGAGTCATAATCGTGCCCGCAATCATTATGAACAAAATTACCTAATTTTAAAGTATTTTTAGTTGGATTAATTGTAATGTGTCCGTATTCAAAAGGGATTAATATAACATCATTTTTTTTAGCATGTACAAAGTAAATATCCTCTATAATATCTTTACCTTTTTGCATAAGAAAAATAGCTTCTCCTTCTAACACAATATATATCTCTTGATAATCATCATGATAATGTCCTTTTGTTTTTACAAATTCTTCTCCAATTAACTTTCCTGGAATTTCTGTTACATCATATCTTATATCTTCTTTTTTATCTACACCTCTGAACATGTAATAAAGTTCTTCTTCTTTATTAATGTTTTTGCTTAAAAGAACATCTTCCATATCTTTTGCATATCTAATAGCTGGCTTTATTTCCATATTTTTTTAGTTTTAATATATAGATTTTCAATATTATAAAATCTTTCTGACGGGGTAATTATCTTTTGTCCCTCCAAACCTTTTATTTTGGGAGAAATATAATAAATATAATTTGGTGAATATAATAGAATAACTGGATTTTCTTCAAAAAATATCTTTTCAAAATCCTTTAACTTATTAATTAAATCATCGTTAAAATCATAACTTAATCTTATTTCTTCAAGGAGTTTATCCGCTTCTTCGTTTTGCCATAGACTTAAATTTAAACCAGGGTCAAAGATTTGTGTAGAATGAAAATATGGCAAAGGATTTGGCATTGATGTTAGCTTTTCTCCAAATAAAATCATGTCGTAGTTTCTTTCTCTTATAATTTGCTTTATTTCACTATTATCAAAAGTTTCTATATTTACTTTAACTCCTATTTTAGAAAGTTGATTTTTAATATTTTCTGCCACATCTGAAAGTATAGAATAATTTGTTGTTTTTAAATTAAATTCTAATTTTGTTATGGTGGTCTCTCCCTTAAAGCATAGTTCATTTAATTTTGTTCTTGTAGATAATCCTACTTTTCCATTTCCTTTTGTTAAATTATTTGGAGTAAGTATTTCCTTAGCATATTTTTCTTGAAACTTAATAATGGCTTCCTTAGTTTCTGTTCCAAATGTAGAAGTAACTTTTTGGTTTGGATATATGTCAGGAAAGTTAGATAAACATTCTTGTAGCTTTTGAACCTGTTTACCAGTACTTCCTTGTTGAAGATCTTGATTTATATTATCATTATTAACTTTTTCAATTTCTTGAACTCTTGTATTTTCTTCGTTTAATTCAAAATCATTATTTTCTAATATTTTTATACTATTCTCTAAATTATAATCAACTTTATTTTCTTCAATATCATAAAAAGAAGAAAGTATAGGGGAATATACATTATATCCTTGGTTTGAAAGAACATCATTTAAAACTTCGTCTCTATTTATGGCTAAACTTAAAGCTTTTCTTATTTCTTTATTTTCTAAAATCTCATTTTTTGTATTTAAGAATATTCCAAAATAATTAGGTGTGATATACGAAATATTATTATAATCGATTAATGAAGATAAGTGAGCATTATCGATTTGTCCTTTAATAAGTGCATTTTTAAGCTCTTTTTCTGAAGAATAAAAATTAAAAACAATATCTTTAATAAAAGGACGACCACTATAATAATCTTCATTTGCTCTTAATTGAATACTGTGAATAGATCCATTTTCTCTAATCCTATACATTTTATATGGACCAGACCCTATTACCGATAAAATATTTAAGTTTTTATCCGAAGCAAAATTTTGAGCAGGAACATCTTTAAATATATGTTTTGGAATAATTTTAAAATTAATTAAATTCTCTAAAAAACCACCATAAGTTTCAGATAATTTAAACCTTCCTTCAAATTCAGATAATTTTTCAAGACTGATTCCAAGGAAACTTGCTCTTAAAGGGCTTAAATATTCTGGATCTTGAATAATATTAAGAGTGAAAACAATATCATCTAATGTAAGTTGTTTTTTATCGTGCCAAAACACATTTTCTCTTATTTTAAAATCAAGTACTTTTCCATTATCTGAAAAACTGTAATTTTCTATTAAATCATTTTCTATTTTTCCATCTCTTCCATATTTCATTAATCCTGAAAATATAAGTTTTGTAAGATCTTTATCAATATCTAGAGTTGAACTATATATAGGATTAATATGTTTTGGTTGCCCAATTAATCCTTCTTTAAAAATTCCTCCATAAGCAGGGGCAGAGATAGTGTTCTCATTATATGAATTTATAATAAGAAATAAGGAAGAAGATATAAAAGAAACTAAAAAAATAAGAAAAAGAATCTTTTCCCATAAAGCAAAAGCCTTGAATGATTGTACCCATTGGCTAAAAGATGGCCTTTTTATTTTAAAAGACATTTTAGTATATTAAGTTGGCAATAGATAAACCAATAAATGCTATTACAAGAATAATAGTAATAATTAATATTTTCTTTTGAGCACCTCTTCTTGTGGAATAGACTTCGCCGCCTCCTCCAAAAGCAGAACCTAGTGCTGTTCCTCTTTGCTGCATTAATATTAAAATAATAATTAATACAGAGGTTATTATTTGTATTATCGATAATATGTTGTTCATTTTTTTATAAAAGAAGTAATGGTTTCAGTTCCCCAGACAATCAATGAAAAATATAATAAATTCATTAATCCTTTAACTTCAAATTGAGTTGAAGGGAAGAAAACATCAGCTACCCAAATTAACGCCATTATTACAACAAGTGTAAATAAATTTAAAGTAATTATTCTAAGTGGTAATGTAATTACTTGAAGTATTGGTTTTAAGAAAAATAATAACAAACCAATGATTAAACCTACAAACAAAATTGTTTTAATTCCTCCATCTGTAGTCACTCCATCTATAAAATATACGGCTAATCCTGTAGAGATTATACCAACCAATATTTTAGTGATGAGATTTGTTATCATTAGGATAATAATAATATAAGTAGTAAATAAAGTCAATGAATGAGCTATATTAAAAAATCTCAGATGAGAACTTATTCTTAATAATAAAATAGTTGATTCTTGCTTTTCAAGGAGAATCTGATTTTATATGACACTCAAAACAATCCTGATAATTTATGATTTAGGTTTTTTATTGGAATTTTTTGATTTTTAATTAAAATATTTAAGATGTTTTTTAATTCTGTAACAATGTCAGGCTTATTTATAATCTTTTTTAAATCGCTGTGAATATTTTATTGTAAACATATTAATCATCTGAAAGATCCTTTATAAGATCGTCTACATTTGTAAAAGATTTTTTAGAATGTTCTGCATCTATCGTCACTTATCATTTTTTTTCAAAGAACTTAGTCAAAGGAACATAAATAGTGTTTTTGTCTCGATAGAATACGGGAATACTTTTTTACTTTCCAGATCTTTATCAGCCTTTGACATGTTCAAATTATAAAATACAACAATATTTGTGTCAATTTTGACAATTTTTTAAATTGAGCTATGATTAGCAGTAAAAGGTCATAACTGCTAATTAATTAAAAAATTATAAAAATATGAAGTTAAAACCATTAACAAATCACGTTGTTATAGAACCGGTTAAACCGGAAGAAAAAACAAAATCAGGCATTGTTTTACCAAGTATTGGAGAAGAATCTCCAGAACAAGGAGTTGTCATTGCGATTGGTTCTGATGAAAAAATAGAAGTTAAAGTAGGGGATAAGGTTATTTTTTCTAAATATGGACCAACAAAAGCAAAGGTTGAAGATAAAGATTATTTAATAGCTAGCCAGGATGATATTTTGGCTATAATTGAGGAATAAAAATATGGCTAAAGAAATTTTTTACAATGAAGAAGCTAGAAAAAAATTAAAGGCTGGTGTTGATAAATTAGCTGATGCTGTAGCTATAACACTTGGACCAAAAGGAAGAAATGTAATTTTGGGAGGATCTTACGGTGGTCCTACTATAACTAATGATGGAGTTTCTATTGCTAAAGAAATCGAACTTGAAGATAAAGTTGAAAACATGGGTGCGGAAATAGTAAAGCAGGTTGCTGAAAAGGCAAATGAGGTTGCGGGAGATGGAACAACAACAGCTACATTATTAGCACAAGTTTTAATAAGAGAGGGTTTAAAGAATGTAACAGCAGGAACAAATCCTCTTGCAATTAAAAGAGGTCTTGAAAAATCAGCTGATATAGTTGTTGACGAACTTAAGAAAATGTCAAAAAAGGTTGATACAGAAGAAAAATATGCTCAAGTAGCCACAATTTCTGCTGAAAACGAAGAACTTGGAAAATTAATTGCAAGTACTATTTTAGAAATCGGAGTTGATGGTCCAGTTTCAATTGAGGAATCTCAAAAATTAGGTATAGAAAAGGAAGTTGTAAAAGGACTTCAATATGACGAAGGTTACGTTTCTCCATATATGGTAAGTGATCCAGAAAGAATGGAGGCTGTTTTAGATAATCCATATATATTAGTAACTGATAAAAAAATATCAGCCATTAAAGAGATACTTCCTATATTAGAAAAAGTAATTGAAACAGGAAAAAAAGATATTTTAGTTATTGCTGAAGAATTTGAGGGGGAAGCTTTAGCTACTATTATTGTTAATAAACTCAGAGGAACATTTAATTTAATTGCAACAAAGACTCCTGGCTTTGGAGATAGAAAAAAAGAAATGCTTCAAGATATAGCTATTGTTACAGGAGGGCAAGTTATTTCATCTGATTTGGGAATTAAGTTAGAAGATGTAGAATTATCTCAACTAGGCTCTGCAAGAAGAGTTGTCGTTACTAAAGATAATACAATAATTACAGAAGGAAAGGGTAGTAAAGACGATATTGAGGCAAGAATTAAACAAATTAAAGCCCAAATTGTAAATACAAAATCAGACTTTGACAAAGAGAAAATGCAAGAAAGATTAGGAAAGCTATCTTCTGGTGTTGCTATTATTAAAGTAGGTGCTGCAACAGAAGTTGAGCAAAAATCAAGAAAGCATAAAGTAGAAGATGCTTTGGCAGCCACAAAAGCAGCCATTGAAGAAGGCATTGTTCCAGGAGGAGGAACAGCACTTTTAAGATGTCAAAAAGCTTTAGAAACATTAGAACTTGAAGGAGAGGAGCAAGTCGGAGTCGAGATAATGAAAAGAACTTTAGAAGAACCTATTAGAAAAATATCTGAAAATGCGGGAAAGGATGGTGCAGTAATTGCTTCAGAAGTTAAAAAGCTTGCTAAAGACGAAGGATATGATGCCTTAAACGATAAGTTTGTTAATATGTATGAAGCTGGTATAGTTGATCCTACAAAAGTTGTAAGATCTTGTATTCAAAATTCTTTATCAGCAGCTTCAATGCTACTCACAACAGAGTGTGTAGTCGCAGAAAAAAAAGAAGAAAATCCAGCCCCAGCGCCTCAAATGGGAGGAATGGGAGGGATGTATTAAATAGCACTTAAAAAAGGTCCTGCCAAAAGGCAGGGCCTTTTGTTTACTTGAATTATTTTTTAAAAACATATATATTCTTTTATAGTTGTTAAACAACTTGTGGTTTTAAATGGTGGTATGTAAAAGCGTATGCGCAGATATGGAGAGCTTGGTAAAGAAAAGAGACTTCTATGCGATTGTAAGGGCGCTTGAAAATGGAGGAGGTAGAAAGTTTCTTGCCTGTCAAAAATTTCCAGATATCATAATATTGCTTTTGGAGGGATATACTCAAAAAAAAGTCTCTGAAGAAAAAACATTATCAATCTTAAGACATTTAAAAAGAATCGGTGTTCTTACAACAGAACAAAAAGAAAGAATAAAATGTCTTGAGTTTTATTCTTATCTAAAAAATAACCTTTCTAAAAAAATTATTTCGGAACTATCATAAAAATACACAAGATTAAGACTCTGCAAAAATATATTTGCAGGGTTTTTTATCTATGTTATAATTATTCTAAATTAAATAATAATAAATAAAAATAATATGAACAAACAAAAATTTTTAATATTTTCGTTATCGGCCTTACTTTTTCTATCAGCATCCTTACTTGTATATAGTGCCCCTTGGGCCGAACCTACAACTATGCCAAGCTCGTACAATCCTCCAATAAATACTAGTTCAACTGCTCAAACAAAAGCAGGTTAATTAGGAGCTTCAGTATTTAGAGATGCAGATAACCCTAGTTATTACATTAATCCTTCTGGGAATAGTGTTGTTTCAGGAACTATATCAGCAGCTAATCCAACAGCGAATAATCACATAGCAACAAAAGGGTATATTGATAATTTATTTAGTAATGTAGATCAAGAAATGTCTTTGTCTAACTTATCATATGTAACTGGAGTAAATCCACAATGTCCTACTGACTCAATTACAATAATGAGAAATTGGACTCCAAAAGTCTGTTCTGCCTTTGGCTCTTGTATTACTGGAGGAGTACTTTTTCAAAACGTTACAACTGCTCCTACTTGTACTTATCAAACTGCTTATGGAAGTAATTATGTTACTTGTACGTCTGGCGGTTGGACTGCTGCAATTTGTGCAAAAGTTGGACAACCTTTATATAATTCTGAACATACGGTTGATCAATGCGAATTTTGGAATGGAACAGTGGTATCGGATGGAGTAGATACTTTTTGTAGATTTGATTCCGGTGTTTGTCCAGCAACATGGAAACAATTTAAGAATTGGAGTACAACAATTCCTGCCACTTCTGGCTATCCAACATACGAATGGAATGTTTGGGCAGGAACAGTTTATACAGGTTCTCACGCTTGGTCAAACACAGCACGAGAAAGTTATTATTGTTTTTATAATTCCGCAAAAGATAAATGTGTAGTAGGTTATAACTATGGCTATGGTGGAGAAACTGTTTATGCTACTACAACTCAAATAGGTTGTTATTAATTCTCAAGAACCTTGCAATGATTGCAGGGTTTTTTCATTTCTGTTAGAATAATACTAATGATATTAATCACTGGAAATGAAAATAAGGTAAAAGAATTTGAAGAAATTTTAGGATTTAAGATTAGTCATAGAAGTTTGGATTTAGAAGAGATACAAGGAGTTGATGTTGAGGAAATATCTAAATACAAAGCAAAAAAAGCCTATGAAGTTGTTAAAGAACCAGTTGTTGTTGAAGATATTGGTCTTTTTTTCAATGAGCTTAATGGACTTCCAGGAGCACTTATAAAATGGTTTGAAAAAAGATTGTCTTATGAACAAATATGTAATTTAATCAAAGAAGATAGAAAAGCTATTGCTAAAATAGTTGTTTCATATTTTGACGGAAAAGAATTAAAACAATTTATTGGTGAGGTTCAAGGTGAAATTGCTTTGAGTCCAAGGGGCGAGAATGGTTTTGGTTGGGATAAGATTTTTATTCCACAAGGATATGATAAAACATTTGCTGAAATGAATACTAATGAAAAGCATAATATATCAATGAGGAAAATAGCCTTAGAAAAGTTAAGAATTAATATATATGATTAACCTTTTTAAAGAAGATATGATGGATGTAATTTGGAGTGGAGTAACCATTTTAATTATTATAATCTTTTCAAGGATTTTCTTTTTGGTTGGTAAAAAAATTATTGAGAAAATCCTTGAAAAAAAGACAAAACACAAGGAAATACTAGGAAAATCCTTCTTAAACATACTTACTCTTTTAACATGGACAATAGCCTTTACTTTGATTCTTCCTGAAATTGGAATCGAGTTTTCTGCAATGATTGCAAGTGCTGGTATTATCGGACTTCTTTTAAGTTTAGGAACTGGAACTTTAATTAAAGACTTTTTCTCAGGATTAGTTATTCTATTCGAAGACCACTTTGATATCGGAGATGAAATAGAGGTTAAGAATTTTAAGGGAAAAGTAATTGATTTTGATTTAAGAAAAACAACTCTTTCTATGGGTAAAAAAATTTGTTATATTCCTAATTCAGAAATGTCAACTGTAATCAATTTGTCAAAAAATAATAAAATAAAAAAATGAACATGGTCATAGATGCAACTAGTTTAATGAATTTTGTAGAAACCAACTATCTTTACATAGGGCTTATATTGGGATTATTAATTATTTTTTTTATATTCTTTCTTTTTTTAAATTCAAAGAGAAAACAATCTAAAATCAAACAAGCTCTTAAAATGACGCTTTTTTCAGTTAAGGTTTCAGCAAAAACAATTGAAGAGCTTCAAGCAGATCCAAGAAAGCAAGAAAAGGAATGGATTAGTATAATGGAGCATTTTTACGCTAGTTTAACTGCGCTTAGAAAAAAGAGCATTTTTGAAGAAGATCCTTGGATATCATTAGAACTTATGAAAGTTAAAAATAGGATAAATTTTTATATCACTGCTCCAGAAAGTTACGAATCTTTTATTGAACAACAAATATATAGTATTATTCCTGATGCTCAAGTCGAAAAAACCTCAGATTTTAATATTTTTTCTCCAAACGAAGTGATTTGTTCTGGATATTTAAAATTAGCACGACCTGTGTTTTTACCTTTAAAAACATACATGAATATGGAGTCTGATCCTTTATCAAACTTAACACATATTTTAACTCAGATTAAGGATGGAGAAGAGGGAGGTATACAAATTATTATTAAGAATGGATCTGACTCATGGAAAATTAGAGGAAAACAAATATTAAACGAAATGTCAAAAGGTAAAAACTTTTATCAGGCTTGTTTAGATACTAACTTTATTTCTTCTTTTAAGAATAAACCAGAAAACGAAATATCTAATTATGAAAAAGTAAATGATGTGGTTATAAGAGCAATGGAAAGCAAACTTGCAAAACATAACTTTGAAACAAACATCAGGCTTTTTGTTTCAGCAAAAGATAGTAATTCAGCTGAATACGAATTTCGTCAAATAGCAAGTGTTTTTGATCAATTTACTTCTCCTGATTTAAATGCTTTTAAGGTAGTTAGTGCTAAGGGTGGGCAAGCCAAGAAATTATTATTTAATTTTAGTTTTAGAACATTTAATCCTGAAAATAAAATAATATTAAGCACAGAAGAGCTTGCAAGTATTTTTCATTTTTCAACACCTTTTTCAAAAACTCCTCATGTTGATGAACTCACTAGCAAGTCAGCCCCTGCACCAATTGATATTGTTCAAAATGGTTTAACATTGGGATACAACTCTTTTAGAGATATTAAAACTAATGTAAAAATTGCTAAAGATGATAGAAGAAGGCATGTTTACACAATAGGACAAACAGGAACAGGTAAATCTGCATTTTTATCTAATTTAATCGAACAAGACATATTAAATGGAGATGGGGTTGGAGTCATTGATCCACATGGCGATTTAATAGAAAATATTTTAGGAAAAATTCCTGAAGAAAGATTAAATGACGTTGTTTTGTTTGATCCAGGAGATATTGAAAGATGTGTAGGGTTAAATATGCTCGAATATGATAAAGAACATCCTGAACAAAAAACATTTATTGTTAACGAGCTTATTAATATATTTGATAAGCTATATGATCTAAAACAAACAGGAGGTCCTATGTTTGAGCAATATGCTAAAAACGCACTCCTTCTTTTAATGGATGATCCAAATGAAACATATACTTTAATTGAGGTTCCAAAAGTGCTTGCTGATGTTAATTTTAGAAGAAGGCT
The DNA here is from genome assembly GCA_035362415.1 of Candidatus Pacearchaeota archaeon. GTDB lineage: Bacteria > Patescibacteriota > Minisyncoccia > Minisyncoccales > Minisyncoccaceae > JAAZMU01. The sequence goes on along the minus strand of DAOSDM010000003.1, from coordinate 11,248 downwards.
TTTAATGAAATGTAAAAATGTAATTGTAAAAGACTTTTGGGAGAAAGAGGCTGAAAAAGCAGGAGGAGAGGCAGCTTTGCAAAATATGGTTCCATATATCACCTCTAAATTTAATACATTTATTACCAATGATTATGTTAGACCAATTATTGGACAAACAAAAAGCGCCTTTAATTTTAGAGACATAATGGATTCTAAAAAAATATTACTTATTAATTTATCAAAAGGTAAATTAGGAGAACTTAATTCATCTCTTCTTGGTTTAATTATTGTTGGAAAACTTACAATGGCAGCTTTTTCAAGGGTAGACTTATTAGAAGATGCTAGAAAAGATTTTTATTTATACATTGATGAGTTTCAAAATTTTGCAACAGATAGTATTTCTACAATATTATCAGAAGCAAGAAAGTATAGGCTTTGTCTAACTGTTTCGCATCAATTTATAGGGCAACTTCCAGAATTAATTAGAGATTCGATATTTGGAAATATAGGGACAATGGTGGTTTTTAGAGTAGGTGTTGAAGACGGGGATTTTTTACAAAAGCAATTTGATCCAGTTTTTAGTTCAAAAGATTTAACCAGTCAAGATAATTTCCATTTCTATATCAGACTTATGATTAATGGAAAAATGTCTAAACCTTTTGATGTAAAAACATTTGCGCCTAGTGATTCTAATTCTAAATTAGCTAAAAGAATAAAAGAATATTACATGCTTAAAAACGGGCTTGATAGAAAAATGGTTGATGCTCAAATTATGGAAAAACTTAGAAGAATTTAGTTTTACTTTTTAATGTTAAAATGATAAACTTTAGGAAATAATTAATTAATTAATGATACTATGAATTTTGAAGCTCCAAACAACAGTGAAACAAAATCTGAGTTAGAGGTTTTTACCGAGGAAGTAAAAGGTTTAAAAGATTTAAGTGATAATATTTATAGAAAAGATATCGATAAAAAAATATCTAATATTAAAGATCAGATGTCTCAAAAAAGTGCTTATGATGATGAGGAATATTATGCTTTGCAAGATAAGGTAGAAGAATTAGAATCTCAAAAAGAAAAAGGTTATGATGGTTTATATGTGAGTGAGAGTGAGAAAAAGGTTGTACAGAACTACGAAAAAATATCTAAAAACTACGAAGATACAGGTGTGTTATTTGCTAGTTATATTAAGAGCTTAGAGAACCAAGTTGCACAAAAGAGTGCTTATGATGACGAGGAATATTATAATTTACAAGACAAAATAGAAGCTTTGCGAGAACTTGAAAAAACAGGAGGTATTTATCGTTTATATGATAAACCGGAATGCGCTATAGAAGATAAGGAAATGCAACAAATTATTCAAAAGAATAAAGAAAGAAATCTTTTAGAAAAAGAAAAAGATAATATATTTGATTCATTAGAAGAAGCGAAAGCCGAGTATGTTTATATGTATAAAAAAGAAAAACTTAGAGAAAAGGTAAAAAAATCATTGGCAAATAAGCAGGAAGAAGAAAGGGTTGAAGAAACATTAGCAAGTCAGCCAGAAACAGGATTTGATTCAAAAATTTATGAATTTGATGAAATATTAGAAGGTAGTTCAGAACAGAATGAGGAATTAAAAATTCGTGAAGTTGGTGATGTTTTAACCGATATTGGAGCAAGTGAAGATGTTGCAGAAACACCAAAGGATATACGGATTGAAGAAATTGACGATACATTAACAAGTACTGAAATAAATTTCAGAGAAGGAATAGATGATAAAGAAACAAATATTCACGAAATTGATGAAATGCTAAACGAAAAACATGATCAGCAAGAAGCAGCTCCCCAAAAAGCTAATAAAGTAATGAAAGAGTTAGCAGAAATAGAAGAATCAACACAAGAACAAAAGGAAAATCTTTCTCCTGAGAAGCAAAGTATATTTAAAAGATTAAAAGAATCATTAAAAAAAGAAGATATTCAAAAAAGAATCCTTATATTCGCAATTGCTAGTAGCGTTTCAATAACTATTCCTTTTGCCTCCATTGCATTTTGTGGTGGTGGATTACTAGGTCTTGGAGCAGGAGCTTCCGTTCCTTTATTAGAATTAGTAGGGCTTGGAGCTCATTCAGCTGCAATAGGTGGACCTGTTGGAGCAGTATCCATTTTTAAAGGTTTAGAAAAAGTTTTAAAATGGAAATTTATTCCGACTGAAGAAAATAAATTAAGCGATAGGGAAATAGAGGATATAGTTATAAATGTAAAAAATGTACTTGAAAAAGAATTATTATAAATAAATTTAATTATATGATCTCTAGACAAACATTAATTGAAAAACTAGACTTGGAAAGCATTCCAAATGAACAAAAACTAAATATTTTAGAAAAAGCTGCAGATATAGTTTTGGAAAAAACCTTGCTTAGACTAACAAAAGAATTAAATACTGAGGAAGTTGAGAAAATGAATGAATTGCTTGAAAGTGACAAACAAGGTGAAGTTGCTATAATGTTATATAAAAAATTTCCTAATATAAATGATATTTTTGATGAAGAAATCAATATAATTAAGGCTCAATTAGTTCAAAAATATGGAAAATAGAGAAAGAATATTTGAGAATAGTAGCAATAATTTTGAATCTAAAAAAGAAGATATTCAAAAAAGAAGTATTGAATTTAAAGAATCTGAAAATTATGAGCAAATGGAAAAAGAACTATCTTCTTTGTTTAGCGAAAAAAGAAAAACAATAGAGTATAAGGAAGATTTAAAAGAAGAAGCTTCCACTCAATATGATAAGGAAATAGATGATCTTATTGCAGTAGCTTTTACAAAAGGTCCAGAAAAAGCAATTAATAAGGCTTGTTCTTTTAACAATCCTTTTCTTTTGGATAAATTTCATGATCTTTTAGTTGCAGAATTAAAAAAAAGAAAATCAAACTAATATGACTCAATCAAATCAATCTCAAAATCAAGACAATTATAGAGAACTTATCTCAGAATCTGACTTAGGAAAAGATTCTTTTGATAATTTTTTTGACATGTCTCAAAACAAAAAGGAACAGCCTCAAATAGTAAAAGAAAGTTTGCATGAAAACGTAGAAAAGGTTGAAGAGGCTCAAAACGAAGTTATGAACAATACACCATCAATTAAGGAATCTATTATGACTGAAGATAGTGCTGAGGAAGAAATTGTGCAGAATAGCGAAGCAAATATTGCTGAGGAAAAAGAGATAGAAAAGGTTGAAGAAATTATTAATAATCCTTTAGAAAAGAAGATTGATATACAGGAAGAAATTACTGAGAATTTTCCTGAGCCAAAAGAAGAAACTACTGAGAATAAATCAAACATAAATGCGGAGATTAATAATTACATAAAAGGAGTAATACAAATTGATGAAGGGAAACCTGCTGTAGAAGAAAAGAAAGAAGAAATTGTTGAGGAAGTTAAAGAACCTTTAATTGAAGTAAAGCCAGAGGAGATTATTCAAAGTCAAGAAAAACCAAAAGAGGAAGTTCAATCATATAAAGAGATAAGAGATGAAATTTGGAATAAAGTAAACCCTACAAATATAAATAGATTTAAAGATTTAAACATAGAGGATAATGATGAGAATAGGAGTTTTCTTAATGATATTAGTGTAAAAATAACTCTTTTAGACGACGATATAGAAGATGGCCTTATAAAAGAAGACGAGGCAATTGAGCAAATCAAGGAAATTAAAGCAAAACTTAATTTTGACAAATATTAAGTTAATGGTAATATAGGAATGGTTCCTATAGAAAATAAGTGGTAGGGACTTTTGGAGGAAAGTAATTGTTATTGATAGATCACAAGTGCAGTTGTGTGCAGAAAATGCATAGATTGATGGAGGGCATAGAAAACAACGATGCATCTTACGTCCTTGAATATCTTAAGAGGATGCAAAACGGATGCAGTTGTTACAAATTGCTCGACGATTGCGTTACGGAATCGGCTTATAGAACGATCATGAAATTCGGAAACGAAGGGCTTATTGGTGAGCTTAGAGAAACTAAGGGTTTCAAAGAGGAAATCTATTCAAAAGTACTGATGGAAATTAAAGAAGGGAACAAAGCAGAATAACCCTTTTTTTATTGCTTTTCCTCGATTTTTATTATATAATATATAAATAATATGGAAGGAGCAAATTTTACAAACAAAGCGCAAAAAATTATTATTGCGTCTCAAAACCTAGCCAAAGAGCTAGGGCAACAACAAGTTGATGGACTTCATCTTCTTTTTGTTGTTTTATTAGATCAGGATAATATTGTTTTAAATACTTTAAAGAAATTATCAGTTGATGTTGAAGATTTAAAGAAAAGAACTCAAATTGCTATAAATCAGTTGCCAAAGATTAAGACACCAGAAATATTAGGACAGTTTTATTTAACTCAAGACATGGAAAGAATTCTTGAAAGAGCAAGAACAGAGGCTGCGCAAATGGGAGATGACTTTATATCTCTTGAACATCTTTTTTTAGCCATGCTTGATACTGAAACAAAAGTTAAGTTTGTTTTAGAAAGAGTTAAATATACTAGAAATGTAATGGCTGAAGACATTATTCCTTTAGATTATGATTCAGCACAGGAAACATTAATGGATTTTAGGGGTGATGAACCAATAACAACACCTGACCCAGAGTCAAAGCAAAATGTTTTAGAACAATATTCTATTAATTTAACAGACAAGGCAAGGCAAGGAGAATTAGATCCAGTCATTGGAAGAGAAGACGAGATTAGAAGACTTATGCAGATTTTATCTAGAAGAACTAAGAATAATCCTGTTTTAATAGGTGAACCAGGAGTTGGTAAAACAGCTATTGTAGAAGGTCTTGCACAAAGAATAATCAAATCTGAAGTTCCTGAAAGCTTAAAATCAAAAGAAGTTTTATCTTTAGATTTAGGGGCTATGATTGCAGGAACAAGATATAGGGGAGAGTTTGAAGACAGAACAAAAGCTTTATTAAGAGAAATTAAAAAAGCAGAGGGAAGATACTTAATATTTATTGATGAACTTCATACTTTAATTGGAGCTGGTTCTGCTGAGGGAGCAATGGATGCTTCTAATCTTTTAAAACCAGCCTTAGCTAGGGGGGAACTTAGAGCAATTGGAGCAACAACTCTTAAAGAATATCAAAAATATATTGAAAAAGATCCTGCTCTTGAAAGAAGATTTCAACCAATTTTGGTTACAGAACCATCAATTGAAGACACAGTTTCTATTTTAAGAGGAATTAAGGAAAAATATGAATTCCATCATGGAATAAGAATTAAAGATTCTGCTTTGACTGCTGCAGCTGAATTATCAGCTAGATATATATCAGATAGATATTTACCAGATAAAGCAGTTGATCTAATGGATGAAGCAGCTTCAGCTATTAGGCTTGAAATAGAATCAAATCCTAAAGAATTAGAAGATTTAAAGAAAGAAATACAAAAACTTGAAATAGAAAGAGAGGCTCTTAAAAAAGAGGTTCCTAACAATAAGAAAGAGGAATTAGAGCACGATAAGAGAGAAAAGATAATTATAAGGCAACTTGCTGAACTAACAGAAAAAGCTAATAATTATTCAGTTAGATGGAAAAATGAGAAAGACACAATGCTTGAAATGCAAAATTTAAAATCTCAAGTTGAAGAGAAAAAGTTAGAGCTTGAAAAAAATCTAAAAAACGGAGATTTACAAAAAGTTGCTGAAATTAAGTATGGAGTTTTACCTGAGCTATTCGTAAAGCTTAATAAAAAAGAAGAGAAACTTAAAAAACTTCAAGAAAACAATCCAATTTTAAAACAAGAAATTGGACCAGAAGACATTGCTTCAGTTGTTGCACGTTGGACAGGTATTCCTGTTATGAGATTACTTGAATCAGAAGCATATAAGCTTGAAAAAATGGAAAACATTTTATCTAAAAGAGTTATATCTCAAAAACAAGCTATTGAAGCTGTTTCTAATGCAATTAGAAGATCACGTGCAGGTATTTCAGATGAATCAAAACCATTAGGTTCCTTTATATTCCTAGGACCAACTGGAGTTGGAAAAACCGAAACGGCAAGAGCATTAGCAGATTTCTTATTTAATGATCAAAATGCTTTAATTCAAATTGATATGTCTGAATATATGGAAAGACATGATATTTCTAAAATGATTGGTTCACCTCCAGGTTATGTTGGTTATGATGAGGCAGGACAATTAACAGAAAAAATTAGAAGAAAACCTTATGCAGTTGTGCTTTTAGATGAAATCGAAAAAGCTCATCCAGAAGTTTTTAATATATTGCTTCAAGTATTAGAAGATGGAAGATTAACAGATGCTAAGGGAAGAGTAGTATCATTTAAAAATGTTATCTTAATCATGACTTCTAATGTCGGTTCAGAAATTATTGTGAACGAAACATCGTTAGGTTTTAGCAAAGATGTTAAATCAAAGAATAAAAAGGATTTACATGATAAAGTTACAAATGCTCTTAAGGAACACTTTAAGCCAGAATTCTTAAATAGAGTAGATGAAGTAGTAATCTTTGATTATCTTGATAAAAATGAGATTAAACAAATAGTAGATCTCGAATTAAATAAAGTAGAAAAAAGACTGGCTAAAAAAGAAATTAAGATTAGTGTTTCTGCTAAAGCAAAAGATATTCTTGCTGACAAAGGATATGACATGTCTCTTGGGGCAAGACCTCTTAAAAGAGTTATACAGCAAAAAATATTAAATCCTTTAGCCTTAAAAATTGTTATTGGAGAAGTTAAAGAAGGAGATAAAGTTTCTATTGATGGCGAAAATGATGAGATTATTATAAAAGAATTAAACAAAAGAAAGTTAGCAAAAGTTAAATAATGAAAAATAGAACTCTTTTTATAATCATTAGTATTATATTTG
>DAOSDM010000003.1:0-4298 GCA_035362415.1 Candidatus Pacearchaeota archaeon | reverse complement strand
TTTTTAATGAAAAAGGTGATATTTTAGGTATTGGTAGATTAAACAACAACAAATTGGTCGATATAATTTTAATAAATGATATCAAAGATTTTCTAAATTTATGACAACCGAACTTGCTATTAAAAAGACATTAGGATGGGTGTTTATTGCTATTGGAATAATAATGATGGCTTACATCATATTAACCACAATGAATTGTTTTTTAGGAACAACTCCTTTTCCAGAGCTATTTTATGGAACTGAAGAAGTTCTAAAAACAGGAGCTTCTGATTCTTTGAATGATTTAATGCAAAGCATGCTATCTGATCAATTAAACTCTTTCATATCCAAAGATTCAATACTGCTTCTTTTGAATATGTCAGCTTGGAGTTTATTTGCTTTTTTCATGATTTTTGCTGGAGCAAAAGTATTTGAGTTAGGTTTAAAACTAATGAAAGAATAATTTTGTAATATAAAAGAAGGCGTTATCTTTTTGATAGCGCCTTTTTGATTTGTTTAAGTTCCTCAGGAGATATGTCCTGACTTACATAAAATTTACAGAAATGCTTTAGAGTTGGTGGCCATTTTTCAAATTCTTCTTTTACGATTTCTTGAAGTTCGGATTGCTTAAGTAATTCGAAATGTAATCTGATAAAGGATAATTTTGATTCAAAGTGGAATGAGTCAAATTTCATAATGAAAATTTGTCTTAAGAAAGACAAAAGATCTTTTGTGTCTTTTTTAGCAACTTCAGAATTAATTGCCTTGTTTACAATTTTTAGAAAATCATTTTCATCAATAAGATCTATATTTTCAAAAAAGATCTTTGCTGAATACTTTGGCACTGCCTCAAGTGCGAATAAAAAATACTCTAAGGAAAGCATAAGCTCTTTTTTGTTCATTTCTCTTAAGTCAATAATGACTCTTTTTCCATCAGCTGATTCAACAGCAATTCTGTTGTGGAACCCCATGTTGTTAAGCCTCTACGTATTATTACACACCATTTTATGTAAAAATTCAAGTTTTTTATTATAAAAAAGAGGTTAAGAATGCCTCTTTTTGTGTTCAAAAAAGAATTCAAGTTCTTTTTGAGTTCCTTTTTTAATATTTTCTTTGTTTAATAAAAAGAGCTTTTGTAAGAAATCAAGCATTACTTGATTTTCTTTTAAATCATAAAAGATTGTGAAATACGAACTTTCGCTTATTTTTTTATAAAAAAAACTACTTTTAGGTTCTGTATTTGAATCACTAAATAGGTATCTAATAACTTCTACATAGTTTTCCTCAGAGAGAGTGTTTGGTTTACTAAAATCAATAGATAAACCATTAATGTTAAAAGTTTCATGCAGCCCCATGTTTTTGCACCTTTAATGCATATTATCATATTAGATTTATTAGTCAATAAAATTGACTTTCTCATTTTTGCATAGTAAAATAATTATAATATGCAAAAAACATAATTTTTGCATAACATAAAAATAATAATATGCAAAAAAATTTGTTAAAAAAAATTATATTAGAACAATATAAGGAAAAAAATAATTTATTAAACGCAACCTATGTTGAAAGAGATAAGGCTTGTAATAGTAAAGATTGGATGTCTTCTAATTTAATAAAAGTAGTATTAGGTCCACGCCGTGCTGGAAAATCTATATTTTCACTCATGCTACTTAAAAATAAACAATTTATATACTTTAACTTTGACGAACCTGCTTTAGTGGGCGAAAAGCTTGATTTATACGAATTAATGGATGAATTACACGAAGTTTATGGGGACACAAAATATATTTTATTAGATGAAATACAAAACTTACTTCATTGGGAATTATTTGCAAACCGTTTACACCGTCAAGGATATAATTTAATTCTAACAGGGTCAAACGCTAATTTGCTTTCAATGGAATTGGCAACACATCTTACTGGTAGGCACTTTGAAATAGAAATATTACCTTTTAATTTTAAAGAATTTTTGAAAGCTAAGAAATATGATCCTAAAGGTATTTCTAATAAAGAAGCTTTAAAATTATTAGAACAATATATGTTATTTGGTGGTTTTCCAGAAATTGTAATAAAAAATCTTCAACCCCAAGGATATTTAGACATATTATTCGATGCTTTACTTTTTAAGGATGTTGTTAAACGTCATAAAGTTCGTTTTTCAGAGCAAATTGATAATTTAGGTTCCTATTTAATAAATAACGTATCTTGTCAATATAGTTTCCGTAAACTAGCTAATATTTTAAAATTTAAAAGTGATATCACTCTTGAAAAATATTTGAATTATCTAAAAGAGGCTTATGTAATTTTTTCTTTATCAAGTTTTTCCTCAAAAGTTGGAAAAAGAATAAGGTCTCCAAAAAAAATTTATGTAGTAGATAATGGTTTTGTTTCTGCAAAAGCTATTCAACAATCTTTAAATAATGGAAAGTTTATGGAAAATTTAGTTTTCACAGAATTAGTTAAAAAGGGATACACACCCAATAAAGACTTATTTTATTATAAGACTCGTTACAATCGGGAAGTTGATTTTGTGCTTAAAGAAAGTATAAAAATATCTGAATTAATACAAGTTTGTTATGATTGCACAGACCCTGAAACTGAAAAAAGAGAGGTAAAGGCCCTGGTAGAGGCCGAAAAAGAGTTAAGGGTTACAAATTTAACTATACTTACTTGGAACGAAAAAAGAAAAGTTAAAAAAGGAGAATGCACAATAAATATAAAGCCTTTATTAGAATGGCTTTGTGAGTGAGATTTATTTTAGGAAATTAGTAGAAATTCTTTTCGAGTTTTTAATAAAAGAATCTTGGGGAAGTTTTTAAGTTTAAGTTCCTTTTTGTTATATAATAAATTGACTTTTTACTTTTAATTTCCTATAATCTAAACATATGGAGAAGGATAGAATCATCAAACTTACAAATGCATTATATAAAGTTACAAGTCTTTTTCCTGAAAAAGAAACACTTAGTATTTCTATGAGAAAAAAGGGCAATTTAATTTTGTCTTTTTTAATTATATTAGATAATAAAGAGTTGTCTTTAGGGAGTGAAGAATTAAGAAATTTTTGTATTAAATGCAGGAGAAATGTTGAGATACTTCTTTCATATTTTGAAATCGCAGAAACTCAAAATTGGATCAATCCTAAGAATTTTGAAATATTAAAAAGTCAGTACACAGAGATTTTATCTCACATTGAAAATATAAAGATTGTAGAAAATAAAGTTGTTGAAAAAGAGAGCATTCATAAAAAAATAGATAAAAAGAAAGAAGAAGTTGTAGAAGTTAAAAAAGAAGAAAAGCCTAATTTTACATTAACTCAGATTCAAGAAAAAGTAATTACAATTCTTCAAGGTAATGGAAAAATGAAACCATCTGACATAAATCAGTTTTTCCCAGATATGAATCCTAGAAGTATTAGAAGAGAAATCCAAGATTTAAAAAGTAGAGGTATAGTTGTTTCAAATGGATCAGGAAGAAAGACTTTTTATGAAATGAATTCATATTTTTAATGCGGACAAATGCGGACATGAATGCGGACAAGAAATTGCAGAAATGCTTGTAAACATTGAAACAAATGCGGACAAATGCGGACAAACGCGGACATGAATGCGGACAAAGACAAGTAAGATTGATTAAAAATAAGGGGTTAATGCGGACAAACGCGGACATGAATGCGGACAAGAAATTGCAGAAATGCTTGTAAACATTGAAACAAATGCGGACAAATGCGGACATGAATGCGGACAAAATAGTTTGATAGCAAAATGGATATACAAAATTTTAAAGAACAATTTTTTTCGCAAATCTATGAACAAAATATCGAAAAGATATATCGTTTTATTTTGTTTAAAACTGATTCAGAACCTCTGGCTCAAGATTTAACAGCTGAGGCTTTTAGTAGGCTATGGTCTCAAATTTTTAAAGATGTTGAGATTAAAAATCCATCAGGTTTTTTATACAAAACAGTTAGGAATCTTTTAGTTGATCATTATAGATACAAAGAAAGAGGAGCTATTAGTTTAGATGATATGAATTTTATGAAAGATGATTCTCAGGAAATTGAAGAACAAGTCTCTAAAAACGATGATTTTACTAAAGTAAAAGCAGCCTTAACATCTTTAAATGATTCTTATAGGCAAGCCATATCTCTTTATTATATTGAACAAGAATCTATTTCAGATGTAGCCAAAAGTTTAGGGAAATCAGAAGGAGCAACGAGAGTGTTACTTCATAGAGGAATGAAAAAATTAAAAAAGCATTTAGAAGCATAAATTAAAAAGGGGTTGAACCCTTTTTTTATTTATGATATGTTTTTTATAGTA
>DAOSDM010000002.1:0-89069 GCA_035362415.1 Candidatus Pacearchaeota archaeon | reverse complement strand
CTTGTTCTACTACTGCTTGTCCTCAAATAGTAAATGATAAGAATATGGGTAATGTCCTATTTTTTGATGGGGTGAATGATTCGATTTTTATTTCTGGTTCATCTTTAAATCATTATAATGATTTAACTTATTCACTTTGGTTTAAATGTTCTACTCAAACAGCATCAGCATGGAATTTTTTTATATTTAAAGAACAAAATAATATGATTGAATTTGGATTTTATGGTAGTGGTCTTGGTTTTAAACCTTGGAAAAATGGAGGAGCCAATATTGATGGAGATGGTATTTTTTATGTTGGCACGGCTACAAATTATAGTGATAATGTTTGGCATTTAGTAAATGCAACGATAAAAAATAATGTTGTGGAAACATGGATAGACGGTGTTCTAAAAGGCCATCGAGAAGATTATCCTTATCCACAAACATCAAGCAATAGTAATCATTATATTGGATCAAGCTCAGGAGGAAGTTATTATGAAGGCTATATAAATGATATTAGAATATATAATTCAGGACTCTCTTCTGCACAAATAAAGAAAAACTATATTTATGAACTAAATAAATTTTTAGCAAAAGGCTTTATTTCAGAAAATGATTATAAACAAAGAATAGATTCTTTGAGTAAAAACTAATTAAAGTTAAAACATAATTTTTAAAATAAAAAAGACTTTTTAAAAGTCCTTTTTTTATATATAATACAATCATGAATTTATTAGATGGTTTAAATAAAGAACAAAAAGAAGCAGTTACGTTTGGAGATGGACCTCTTTTAATTGTTGCGGGGGCAGGAACAGGAAAAACAACTGTTTTAACAAAAAGAATTGCTTATTTGATATCTAAAGGATTAAAACCAAATGAAATATTAGCTTTAACTTTCACTGAAAAAGCAGCCAACGAAATGGAAGAAAGAGTAGAAAAACTTTTAGATTATGGATATTATGATTTTTGGATTTCTACTTTTCATTCTTTTTGTGATAGAATTTTAAAAAATTATGGGCTCGAGATTGGCATTCCTATAAATTATAGACTTATTGATGATACTGGAGCTTGGATTTTAATCAAAAAAAACTTTGATAAATTTTCTTTTTTAAAAGAATATAGACCTCTTGGAAATCCATCTAAATTTATTCATGCTTTAATTAGTCATTTTCATGTTTGTAAAAATGAAGGAATCTATCCTGAAGATTATTTAGAATATGCTGATTCATTAAAAGAAAATTCAATCATTAATGATGATTTAGAGTATTTGCAAGTAAGTGAAGTTGCACAAGCTTATCATACTTATCAAAATTTATTATTAAATAATAATTCATTAGATTTTGGAGACTTAATAAATTATACAAATAAGCTTTTTGACAAAAGACCTAAAATATTAAAAAAAATTAGAGAGCAGTTTAAGTATATATTAATTGACGAATTCCAGGATACTAATTTCGTTCAATATGAACTTATAAAAAAAATAGCTCATCCAAAAAATAATTTAACGGTTGTGGGAGATGATGATCAAAATATATTTTCTTTTTGTGGTGCTTCAATTAATAATGTTTTAAGATTTAAAAATGATTATTTAAATTCAAAAGATATTATATTGATTGAAAATTATAGATCACCTCAAAATATTCTTGATTTAGCATATAATTTTATACAGTTTAATAATCCAAATAGATTAGAATATGAATTAAATAAAGAGAAAAAAATTAAGAATGATGCAAAAGAAAAAGGGGTTGATATATCAAATTTTAAAAAATTTAGCAAAAAATTAAAAAGTAATTTGAGCCAGGAGGGACATTTAGAGCTTTTATCTTTTGAAACAGTTGAAGATGAAGTTTTAGGTATTATCGATAAAATCTGGGAATTAAAAGAGATTGATAAAGAAGCAAAGTTTTCGGATTTTTGCGTTTTAGTTAGAACAAATGATTCAGCAAATTATTTTATTAGAGGTTTTGAAAGAGCATCCATGCCTTGTTTTTTTATCTCTTCAAAAGGGCTTTATTCTCATCCAATTATTTTAGATATAATTGCATACTTTAAAGTAATTTTAGATTTTTATGATTCTCCAAGCTTGTATAGAGTTTTACGATCACTTCCTTTTGATTTTAGTCCCGAAGAAGTTGCTAAAATAAGTTGGTTTGCAGATGAACATAGCATTCCATTGTTTGATGCCCTAAAAAGAGTAGATCTTTTAAATCAATTTAGTGAAGAAACAAAATTAAGAATAAATGAGTTATTGTTTTCTCTTGAAGAACATTTTAAATTATCAAAAGAAAAAAATACAGGCGAGATTTTCATTAGAATGATTAACGATCTGCATTATGCAAAATTTTTAAAAGATTCCACTGAGGAAAATTTAAGAAATTGGGAAGTAATTTATCAATTTTTTCAAAAAATTAAAAATTTTGAAAGTATATCATATGATGCAAAATTAGTTACATTTATAGACCAAATTCAAATGGAATTAGATTCGGGGGAGGAAGGAGATTTGAATAACCAAATTGATGATAGCGACTCAGTTAAAATAATGACAATTCATTCTGTAAAAGGATTAGAATTTAAATATGTATTTGTAGTTAATTTAGTTCATAGAAAATTTCCAACAGATAAAAAAAGAGCTCAAATAGAACTTCCAAAGGATTTCATAAAAGAAGTATCACCAGAAGGGGATTATCATATTGAAGAAGAAAGAAGGTTATTTTATGTTGCCTTAACAAGAGCTAAGATGGGGTTGTTTTTGACATGGGCAAATGATTATGGCGGAAAACAACTCAAAAAGCCTTCAAGATTTTTAATTGAAAGCGGTCTTATTAATGAGGAAGATGCAAAAAAACAAAAAATAGATAAAAAGTCTTTTAATTTTTCAAAAGTTTTTAATGGATTCAAAAAAGAATCAATAGAAACTTTGAATATAAGGCATGATAATTTATTGCCATCTCATTTTTCATTTTCACAATTGGCTTCATTTGAAAAATGTCCATTACAGTATAAGTATGGACATATATTAAAAATTCCTATCAAAGGGAAGCCTAGTTTTTCTTTTGGTAAGTCGGTTCATAATACACTCCATAGATTTGTTAGTTTAAATGCTAAAATACTCCAATCTGAACAAGTTGATTTATTTAAAGAAATTGATTCTGAAAGAAAAAAATTTAATTTAGGATTAGAAGATTTAATAAAAATATATAATGAAGAATGGATAGATGCTTGGTTTGATACAGAAGATCATAAAGAGGAGTATAGAACAAAGGGAAAAGAAATATTGCAAGAATTTTATAATGATTTTATAGACAAAGACTTTAATGTTTTATTTTTAGAAAACGAACCTGCGCTTGAAAAAACATTTAGTCTTAATTTAAACGGTCATAAATTTATAGGAGCGATTGATAGAATTGATAAAAATAAAGACGGAATAGAGCTTATAGATTATAAAACAGGAACTGCTAAAAAAAGTCTATCAACTGATGATAAATTTCAATTACAGATATATAATTTAGCAGCAACTAAAGTTTTTGGGATAAGGCCACAAAAAATGACTTATTATTATGTTGAAGGAGGGATCTATTCTTCGTTTGAACCAAAAGAAAAAGATATTGAAAAAACAGAAGAAAAGGTGTTAAATATAATTGATAAAATCAAAAGAAGTAAATTTAAACCAACGGCTGGTTGGCATTGTGAGTATTGTGATTATAAAAATATTTGTCCTCATAGAAAATTTTAAAAAATATGAAAAACATTACAATTCTAGGAGATGGTGCTTGGGCAACAACCCTTGCCCTGATATTAAATAAAAATGGACATAATGTAACAATGTGGAGTGCTTTTCCTGAATATTTAGAAGAACTTGACTCTAAAAGAGTTAATGTAAAATATCTTCCTAACTTTTCTATTCCCAAAAATATTAAGTTCGATAAAGATATCAATAATGCTATTTCAGAAAGTGAGATTATTGTTGATGCTATTCCTTCTAAATTTTATAGAAGTGTTTTAAAGGAAATAAATGTAGATGTTTCTAAAAAAATATTTGTTAATGTTTCAAAAGGAATTGAACAAAAAACATTAAAAAAAATGACAGAGATTATCCATGAAGAATTAGGAAAAGTTAAAACTTGTGTTTTATCTGGTCCAACTATTGCGGGTGAGGTTGCACACGAAATGCCTGCAGTGGCAGTTTCTGCTTCAAGTGATTATAAGGTTTCTAAAACAATTCAAGAAATATTTTTTAATGAAAACTTTAGGGTCTACACAAATAATGATCCATTAGGAGTTGAACTTTGTGGAGCGCTAAAAAATGTAATTGCAATTGTTGCTGGGATATCTGATGGACTTGGTTTTGGGGCAAATGCAAAGTCTGCAATTTTAGCTAGAGGAATTGTTGAAATAGCAAGATTGGGTCAATCCATGGGAGCAAAAAAGAAAACTTTTTATGGAGTAGCGGGCCTTGGCGATTTAGCTACAACCTGCATTAGTCCTGAAAGTAGAAATAGAACTTTAGGAGAAAAAATTGGAAAAGGACAAAAATTTGAGGATATTATTAATTCTACAAATAGTGTTATAGAAGGAGCTACTACAACAGAGGCTGTTTATAATTTAAGTAAGAAATTTAACGTTGAAATGCCAATCACGAATCAAGTTTATATGATATTATATCATGCAAAAGATCCTAAAAAAGCATTAATAGATTTAATGCTTAGAGAAAAGAAAGGAGAATAATTAATTTAATATTTCGTTATGCTTAAAAGAGATATATTTATAGGTATTATTATTTTTATACTTTTTGTAATTGGGTTAGTGTCTACTCTTGAAAATATTGATAAGAAAAAACATATAGAAGAGGGTGGTAGTGATATTAATTTAATATTCGAATTGAGTTAATTTGAAATAAAATTTGCTAGACAATCAATATTTATTTTGTTATAAAATATATATATAATAATTAATAATTTTAATAATATGGAAATTAAAGTATTTGTAGAAGTTCCTAAAGGAAGTCGTCAAAAATATGAATTAAACGAGGAAACAGGAAGAATAGAGTTAGACAGAACAATTTATGGACCAGTTTCTTTTCCTTTTGAATATGGACATATTGAACACACGCTAGCAGATGATGGCGATCCATTAGATGCATTAATTATTACAAACGAAGCTACATTTCCTGGTTGTATAGTAAAAACAAAAATTATTGGTATGCTTATAATGGAGGACGAGAAAGGAATTGATAATAAAATTATTACTGTTCCAGCATCTAAAATTAATCCTTATTATGCACATATTGATGATATATCACAATTGTCAGAGCATGAAAGAAATTGCGTTAAAGAGTTTTTTGAAATTTATAAAAGAATGGAACCTAATAAATGGGTTAAGGTAAAGGAGTTTGTGGGAAGAAAAGAAGCTGGGAAAGAAGTAGAAAAAACAATTAATAATTATAATAACAAATAAATTATGTATCAAATAGATAAAGATAAATGTTTGGGTTGTGGTGGGTGTAATATAACATGTCCAAATGGAATTAACATTGGTTCTGATGGTAAGGCGCAAATAATAGATGAAGAGGAGCTTGTAAAAGCAGGTGGAGATAATGTTTGTCCTTACGGTGCAATTATATTAGAGCAAGAAGAAATTGTATTAGATGATGAGGAAATAGAGGGAGAAGATACTTTTTCTTATTAAAATGAGTTTACTCGAAGTTAAAAATTTAGAAGTTGAAATAGAAGGAAAAAAAGTCTTGGATAGATTGAATTTTAGTATTGAAAAGGGGGAGGTAGTAGCCCTTATGGGACCTAATGGAAGTGGAAAAAGTACTTTAGCAAAAGTTATTGCAGGGGATTTGAGAATTAATTTAAAGGCTGGAGAGATTATTTTTAATAAAAAGAATATTTCAAATTCAACTCCTGAAAAACGAGTAGAAGAAGGAATAGCTTTAGCATTTCAGAATCCTCCAGCAATAGAGGGACTTAAAATGTCTTATTTTTTGGATAATATAAGACAAAAAAAAGAATGTTTTACAGAGGAAAAGTTTTTGAATAGAGATGTAAATAAAGGATTTTCTGGAGGAGAAAGAAAAATATCAGAATTAATGCAATTAACTTGTTTAAATTTAAAATTGGTATTATTGGATGAAATTGACTCAGGGTTGGATATTAAAAAAGTAAAAGAAGCTGCAAATATTATAAAAGAACATTTTATAAATAAAGGAGTTGCTGTTTTGATTATTACACATCATGGAGATATTTTAGATTTATTAAAGCCTTCGAGAACTAATATTATTATCAATGGTAAAATTGTTGGAAAAGATGAAAATTACAAAAATGTTCTTAAGACAATAAAGAAATATGATTATGAAAAATGCAGAAAGTGCACTAAATTTTTATCAGATTGATAATAAAATTGATCGTATTCAGGGCAAAGAAGAAGTGGTTATTCTACCAAGTAATTTAGCTTGGAAAAATTTTATCTGGACTCATGAGTATTTTGATAGAAAACCAAAACAGGGATTTTTTTTATGGGTAAAAAAAAATACTAAACAAAAGCTCAATACTTTAATTGAAATTACTTCAAAAAATATTATTCAAGAAATGACAAATCTTATAATTATTGAAAAAGGAATTAATGCTGAACTAGCTTCTTTTTGTAGATCTGTAAAAAGAGTTAAGGGAAAACATTTTGCACTAGCTAAAATTATTATTAAAGAAAATAGCAACCTAGAATTTTCTCAAGGTAATTTATGGAGAAAAGAAGATGAGTTTGAGGCTAATTATAGTTTTATACTAGCTAAAGGAGCAAAACTTAAAACTGTTATAACAAATCAAGGTGATGGAGCTAAGATAAACACAAAAGAAAATATATATTTAAAAGGAAAAGGGTCTAGTGCTGATGTTAGAATTAAAATGATAGCTAAGGAAAAAGGAACTTTTTTTTCTGAAAGTTATATGCATGGTGAAGATGAGGTGAAAGGACATTTGGAATGTTCAGGATTAATTATTGATAAAAAATCCAAAATAACATCAATACCAGGAATCATTTGCAATTCAAATAAGGCAGAGTTAACTCACGAAGCATCTATAGGTAAAATATCTGAAGAAAAATTAATGTATTTAAGGATGAGAGGTCTTTCTGAAAAAAAGGCAACAGAATTAATAATTAAAAGTTTTTTAAATTCATGAAAAAAGTTTTTGTTGGAATATCTTCTGGAGTAGATTCAACAATGGCTTTAAAAATTTTAATTGATAAAGGTTATGATATAACGGCTGTTTTTATGCGTTTATCAAATACATATTCTGAGAAAGAAAGTGAAAAAAAGGCAAAAGATATTGCTCAGTTTTATAAAGCACCTTTTCTTGTATTTGATTTTAGAAAATCATTTAAAAAGCAAATTATAGATCAATTTATTAATGACTTTAAAAAAGGGATCACACCCAATCCTTGCGTTTGTTGCAATAGAGATATAAAATTTAAATTATTTTTTGAGGAAGCTAAAAAAAGAGGGGCTGATTTTATTGCAACAGGACATTATGTAAAAAAAAGAGGTGATTTTTTATATAAAGCAAACGATGAAACAAAGGATCAGTCTTATTTTTTGTGGGGTCTTTCTAAAAAACAAATTAAAAATTCTTTATTTCCACTTGCTAATTTAAATAAAGAAAACATTAAAGAAATAATAAAAAAAGACAGGGTAAAAATATCTAAAGAATCTCAAG
The DNA here is from genome assembly GCA_035362415.1 of Candidatus Pacearchaeota archaeon. Taxonomy (GTDB): domain Bacteria; phylum Patescibacteriota; class Minisyncoccia; order Minisyncoccales; family Minisyncoccaceae; genus JAAZMU01. The sequence goes on along the minus strand of DAOSDM010000002.1, from coordinate 81,378 downwards.
AAATCTGTTTTGTTGAAGATGATATTTATGATTTTTTAAAAAGTAAAATAAAGCCTAAAAAGGGCAAAATCATTAATAATGAAGGGGTTGTTTTAGGAGAGCATGAAGGTGTATGGTTTTATACTATAGGACAAAGAAAGGGATTAGACTTACCGCAAGGACCATTTTTTATTTTTAAAAAAAACATTAAAAAAAATATCTTATATGTTACTAAAGATAAAAAACTACTTCTTAAAAAAGAGGTGAAATTTAAAAATGCTAATTGGCTCATTAAAGAAAATTTTCCTATTTTAGCTCGTGCTAAAATTAGATATAGAGCAAAAGATTATCTTTGCACTGTGTATAAAAATAAAGCTATTTTCAATAAAGCTCAACATGCCGTTACAAGCGGACAATCTATTGTTTTTTACAAAAATAAAAAGCTTATTGGGGGAGGTATAATTTATGAATAAAAAAATAATTTTTATATTATTTAGTTTAATAATATGTAATATTATCGTTTTTGCCTATATCGTTAATAAAAATAGTAACTTAAAAGTTATTTTTTTTGATGTTGGTCAGGGAGATTCTATTTTTATAGAAACAAGTCAGGGGCACCAAATTTTGGTAGATGGAGGTCCAGACAATACTGTTTTAAATAATTTAGAAAAATTTATGAGTCCTTTTGATAAAAATTTAGACATGATAATTTTAACTCATGCAGATAAGGATCATTTAGCAGGACTTATTAGTGTGTTAAAAATATATGAAGTAGATACTTTTGTATGGAATGGAGTATCTAGCAATTCCGAATTATTCAAAGAGCTTCAAGAATTACTAACTAATAAAAAAGTGATTACAGTTGATGCTTATGATAAAATTTTAGCAGGGGATATAGAGTTTGAAATATATAATCCCACCGAGATCACCGATAACCAAAAAAATTTAAATGACACATCTATTGCTTTTAAATTAACGCATGGAAATTCTAAATTTTTATTAGCAGGTGATATTTCCTCCAATATTGAAAATGATTTAATTGAAAGATTTGATCTTGAAAGTAGTATTTTAAAAGTAGGACATCATGGATCAAATAGTTCTACAGAAGAAAATTTTATAATGGCTGTTTCTCCTAGTTGCGCAATTATTTCTGTGGGTAAAAATAATTATGGTCATCCAGCAGAAAGAGTTTTAAATTTAATTAAAGATAATAAAATCAAGTTATTTAGAACTGATATTAATGGAGATATAGTATTTTATTCTGACAAACAAGAAATTTTTGTTAAAAATTAGCTTTGACATTAATCATTTATAAATGATATACTTAAAATGTAAATAGTTTAAAAAGGTCGTTTTTATAATCAATATAAATTTTAAAACTATGAACGGACACATAACAAACATTGAAAAAGATACTTTAGAAAATGAAAATTTTCGTAAAGTTATATATACTGCGGAAAATATGCAATTAGTACTAATGTCAATTGAACCAAATGATGACATTGGCGAAGAAGTGCATGATGATGTAGATCAATTTATTAGAGTTGAGGCAGGAAATGGCAAGGCTGTATTAGATGGAGAAGAATACGAGATTATGGATGGATCAAGTGTCATTATTCCAGCAGGAACTAACCATAACATAATAAACACATCTTCTAATGAAAGTTTAAAACTTTATACTATATACGCTCCACCAGAACATCCAGATGGAACTATTTATAAAACAAAACAAGATGCGATGCTTGCAGAAGAGCAAGAAGATGAGGACGAGATGTAAACAATAAAGCCTCCATTTATATGGAGGTTTTATAATTGTAAAACTTGATTTGGAAAATAATTAATAGTATACTTACATTGCCTCGCTCTTTAAAAGTTTTCTGAACGTTTTTTCTTGAGGGATTCTGTTTTCTTTAATTACTATGGTAATTGAGGTAAGAAACCCACTAGAGCCAATACAGAATTTCTTTTATTTCGAGCGAGGTTTTAAAATACTTTTGAATAAGTATTTTTTTGTTGCAATTATAGTTTTTATTTGATATAATAAAAATATATTAAATTCTCGGAGGTTGAAATGGAAGTTGCAAATTCGATTCTTAATTTGCCATTATCATTAGATCCAGCAACGACTATAGTTCTTTCTTTTTTAGTATCGCTAGTAATTGCTTATGGCCTGTATAAATTTAACACAGGACAGCCCAACTGCTGTATAGCGTTCTACTCGATCGTAGCCCTGATTTTCATTCCAGGTATTCTGGGTGCAATTCTAGGACTTTTTGCTTCAATGCTTTCTACGCTTGCTATACTAACGGCCAGTGTTTGGTCCTTTTACGAGGCCAGAGAAACAAAGCGAGTCCAAGCTGTTGTAACAACAGCAGCAATCGAAGAACCCTAGATGTAAATCTAGGGATTTTTTATAGTTGACAAAATATTAATTTATGTTATTCTTTAAAAAGTATGTTGTCATATGCAGAAATAGTAAAAGAATCAGCCGAAATGCTGATGAAAAGCGGAGAGATAAGAAAATATAAATCTATGCTCGCAGCTGCTAAGCAGCAAGTGAGCATAAAGCGTTTATTTGGCAATGTGACAAGATGCCAATAAACGCTTTTTAATTACATAAAAAAACCTCTTTTAAGGAGGCTTTTTAATATTTTAAAAATTATTTTTCCTTGCTCAAAGCTTTAATACATTTAGTGCAAGCTAAAATTCTCTTACCTGCATATTCTTTGTAAGCTTCTTTAGTTACATCCTTTGGAACGAGAATCCATTGTAAGTTAGGATATTTTCTTTCCTTTGGACTAGGATTATATTTTGAAATCAACTTTTTGTATTGTCTTCCAAGTGCTGATTTCTTTTCACAAATTTTACATATTTTTGCCATATAATAGTATTTATATCAAAAATTAAAATAATTGCAAGTCTTTTGCAAAAATTATAATTATGATATTATTTAAAATATGGATATTCAAGTAGCTATAACTAGTTTTATTATTTTAATATTTTCAATTGTAATACACGAAGTATCTCATGGAAGTATGGCAAATCAATTGGGAGATGAAACTGCAAAAAATCAGGATAGGTTAAGTTTAAACCCTTTAAAGCATATAGATTTAATGGGAACTATACTTTTGCCATTATTTTTACTTTTAGCCCATTCGCCCGTTGTAATTGGATGGGCAAAACCAGTGCCTGTTAATTTTAATAGTTTAAAAGATAAAAGATGGGGAGAGCTTAAGGTATCCCTCGCTGGACCCGTGGCTAATTTTAGCGTAGCGATTGTTTGCGGTTTATTAATTAGATTTTTACCATTACCAGAAAGCCTTGCTGCAATCTTATCATTAGCTATTATTTATAATATTTTATTAGCTTTATTTAACTTAGTTCCAGTACCACCATTAGATGGTTCTCATATATTATTTTCTTTTATTAAAAATTACGAATTAAAAGCTAATTTATATCGATTTGGATTTTTTATATTAATTGCTCTTTTATTTTTTACACCGCTTTTAGACTTTCTTTATCGCTTAACTATAATTTTAGCTAACTTTATTACAGGAGGATTATGATTAGCAAACAAATTTATTCTACCTCAATTTTAGCAGGCTCTATTATAGGAGCTGGTCTTTTTTCATTACCATATATAGCCAGTAAATCTGGTATAGTAGTAATGGCTTTTTATTTAGTGTTTTTGGGCTTATTTGCCATGATTATCCATCTTATGGTTGCAGAAATAGCCCTTAATTCTCCTGACAATAAGAGACTTCCTGGTTTCGCTAAATTATATTTAGGAAAAAACGGAGAAAAAATAGCTCTTTTTTCTAGTATTTTTGGGATTATTGGAACATTGCTAGCTTATTTAATAATTGGTGGAGAATTTTTATCTATTATTTTGGGTTTAGATGTTTTTACTTCGACCTTAATTTATTTTGCATTAGGAGCACTTTTGATAATTTTTGGAATAAAAATTATATCAAAAATAGAATTATATGGAGTTGTTTTGTTTTTTGTTTTTTTGGGATTAATATTTTTTAAATCCTTAGATTTTATAGATTTATCGAATTTAAACATTTTAACTAATCCAGAATTTCTTTTTTTACCCTATGGTCCAGTATTATTTTCTTTGTGGGGAATTTCTATTGTTCCTGAGGCCGAAGAACTTTTAGGTAAAGAAAGAAAAAGCCTTAAGAAGGTTGTAGTGTCATCTTTTACAATATGTTTTATAGTTTATTCTTTTTTTATTTTTCTTGTTTTATCTGTTTGCGGGTTAGAAGTGGGGGAAGCATCACTTAATAGTTTAAAAAATTTTGTTGGAGTGGATGTAGGTGTTCTTGCTATATTATTTGGTATTGTAACAACGTTTACTTCTTTTATAACTATGGGGTTAACTCTTCAAAAAATATTTTGGTTTGATTTAAAAATTAGTAAAAATATTTCGACACTGCTAACATGCGGGATACCTATAATTCTTTTTTTATTAGGTTTAAATAATTTTATTGGCACTATTTCTTTTGTAGGTGGTCTTTTGTTTGGAATTGATGGTATTTTAATTCTTTTAATTTATGCTAAAATTAAGAAAAGAAAACGATTTTGGATGTATCCTTTTCTTATTTTATTTGTATTGGGTGGAATTTACGAAATAATTACTTTTTTAAAATAGCTAATAAATATGTCATTTATTATATTAGTATCCGTTTTTGTAGTTTCTTGTTTGCTCATTTATTTTGCTGGGGAATGGGTTGTGGATGGAGTTATGAAGGTTGCACAGTATTTGGGATGGAAAGAATTTGTTTTATCTTTTTTAATTATGGGTTTTTTTGGATCTCTTCCAAATTTATTTGTTGGAATATCTTCTGCATTGCAAGGCATTCCAGAACTATCACTCGGTGAAGTAATAAGTGGAAATATTATTGATCTAACCATTATTGTGGCCCTTCCCATCCTTTTAACGGGAAGATTTATAGCTGTAGAGAGTAAAACAATAGACATTACCTTGTTTTTTACCTTGGGTGCTACTATTTTCCCTTTAATGCTTTGTTTAGATGGTACATTATCACGAGTAGATGGTGTTATTTTAATATTTTTTTATTTTACATATATATTTTGGCTTTTTGCAAAAAAAGAAAGATTTAGTAAAGTATATGACAAAAAAAATCTTTCAGATGATTTGGGGCAAGCATTTCTTGTTTTTTTTAAAAGTTTAATAAAAACAATTTTAGGTATAGTATTAATTATTATTGCAGCTCAGGGGATTGTATGGTCTGCAGAAGGTTTGGCATTAGGACTTAATATGCCACTTATTTTAGTAGGAATTTTTATTGTAGGATTTGGAAACGCAGCTCCAGAACTTTATTTTGCAATAAAATCTTCTGAAAGACAAAATAACTATATGATTTTAGGAAATGTTATGGGGTGTGTTATTGTTCCAGCAACTCTTGTGCTTGGAATAGTATCCTTAATTCATCCTATTGAAATTGGTGGAATAGATAATTTTACTGTTGCTAGATTGTTTCTATTACTTGCATGCATATTTTTCTTTATATTTAGTAGGAGCGACAAAAAAATAACAAAAAAAGAGGCTTGGTTTTTAATTGCTCTTTATGTATTGTTTTTGATAGTTGAAATTGTAATTAGTCTTTAATTAAAAAGCATTTTAAAGAAGGTTGCACAGAAAATAAAAATAAAATGGTTGACGAATAAACAAAAACTTGTTAAGATATTTTTGTTATTTAAATATTAAACTAATCAAAATATTAATATGTTAGCAGTAATTAAAACAGGAGGAAAACAATATATTGTCAGCCCTGGAAAGAAAATTAAAGTTGAAAAATTAGATATCGAGGAGGGAAAGGATGTAACTTTTGAAAGTGTACTACTTATTAACGATGGAAAGAAAACAGTTATAGGAGAACCTCTTATTAAAGGTGCTGCTGTTACTGGGAAAGTTTTAAAACAAGATAGACATGAAAAACTTATTGTTTTTAAATATAAACCAAAAAAAAGATACAAAGTTAAAAAAGGACACAGACAACCTTTTACAGAAGTAGAGATATCTGAAATTATTTCAAAATAAAAAAAAGACCCTTTAAAGGGTCTTTTAAAATTCAATATCTATGTCATTATTAGCACTTCCTCCAAAACCATTTTCATCATAATCCATTCCAGTTCTTTCTAGATTTCTAAAACTTGATTTTGAATTATCAAAAAATAATTCAACTTTTCCAATAGGACCATTTCTATGTTTTGCAATAATTATATCTGCTATTCCTTTTCTTGGAGTTTCTTTTCTATATACTTCCTCTCTGTAGATAAATAAAACAACATCTGCATCTTGCTCAATAGAACCAGAATCTCTTAAATCTGATAATTTTGGAATACTTGGCGTTCTTTGCTCCACAGCCCTTGATAATTGCGATAAAGCTAATACTGGTACATTTAATTCTCTTGCAAGACCTTTTAATTGTCTTGATATTTCTGTTATTTGCTGTACGGCTCCAATATTTTTATTACTTGGCTCAATTAACTGTAAATAATCTATTACAATTAATCCTAATCCGTGTTGAGATTTTAATCTTCTTGCCATTGCTCTCATTTGAAGCACAGTCATTGACGATGTGTCATTTATAAAAATAGGAGCATCTGATAGAGTACCTAAAGCATGTTGTATTTTAATGAAATCATTATCCTCTCCAGATGAAGATAATGTTCCTTGTCTAATTTTCCATGCATCAACATTTGCCTCAGAACTAATCATTCTATCTACAAGTTGATCATTTGACATTTCTAAAGAAAAAAATCCTATAGGCGCACCCTCCTTTAGAGCTATATTTTTAGCTATATCTAGAGCTAAACTAGATTTACCCATAGAAGGTCTTGCTGCTAAAATTACTAAATCAGAATTTTGAAGTCCAGAAAGATAATTATCTAATTCTAAAAATCCTGTTGTAACACCTCTTAGTCTTCCACCCTTATTTGATATTCTTTCCATTCTTTCAAATGCTTCCTTAAGACACGGTTTAATAGAGGTAAAAGCTTGTGTCATGCTTTTTTGTGTGATTTCAAATATTTTCCTTTCAGCATTATCCAAAAGTTCCTCTGATTCTTTTTCTTCTTCATATCCTGATAATGCAATATCCTGCCCAACAGAAATTAAATCTCTCAAAATTCTCTTTTTTTGCACTATTTTACCATAAGTCATCACATGACTTGCAGTAGGCACAGTATTTATTAGTTCTGTAAGATATGCAGCCCCTCCAATTCCGTCTATTAGATTTTTCTCTTTTAACTTAGAGGAAACGGAGATAATATCTATTGGTTCTCCGTGAGAAAAAAGTTCTTCTAGTACCTTATAAATATTTTCATGTTTTTTATAATAAAAATCTTCAGGTCTTAAAAAATCTGCTACTTTTATAATTGCATCTTTGTCAAGCATAAGGGAACCCAATACACTCATTTCAGCCTCTAAATCATGAGGAGGAACTTTGTTTGCAAATTCGTTTGTCATCGTTTATAATAATAGCATATAATTAAAAATTTTCAATAAATAAATGAAAGTTGGTTTTATTTGTTTTCACTCTTTTGTTAATCCAGGAGGAGTTAAAAACCACATACTTGGTTTATCAAAAGAATTTGAAAAAAGAGGAATTGAAACGAAAATTATAATACCTCGAAGAAAATTTAAAGAAAACTATGGTAAAAATGTTATTATTATGGGAATGTCTTTACCTTTTAATATTGGGGGAACTCAAGGGGATTTTTGTATGAATTTAAACCCTTTTTCAATTTATAAGATTTTGAAAAAAGAAAAATTTGATATTTTGCATTTTCATAATTTTGTTGTACCATCAGCTTGGCAAATTTTAGAAATGCAAAAAAGTTTAAAAAATCCTCCTTGTAATATACTAACATTTCATGCAAATTTAGATGGCATGCCTTTATTTAGAAGTGTGCCATATTTTTCTAAAATATTTGTTAGTAAATTAAATGAGAAAATGGATGGAGTTATTGGAGTCGCAGATTTAATATTAAGACTTTTTAGAGGATACAAAAAACCAATGAAGGTAATTGCTAATGGAATAGACCTTAACCAGTTTAATCCAAATATAGAGGGATATAAAAGGTTTGATGATGGAAAAATAAATATTCTTTTTATTGGTAGAATAGAAGAAAGGAAGGGTTTGATTTATTTACTTGAAGCATACAAATTACTTCAAGAAAAAAATGATAATATAAGATTAATAATCGTAGGAGAAGGGCCTTTAAAAAAAGATTGTCAGCAGTTTGTTAAATGTAATGATCTTACAAATGTTGTTTTTGAAGGTCAAGGAGCTGGAGACACAATAGCAAAATATTTAAACAGTTCTCATATATTTTGTAGTCCAGCTATTTTTGGAGAAAGTTTTGGTATTGTTCTACTTGAAGCAATGGCATGCAAAAAACCTATTTGCGGTTTTAGTAATTTAGGTTATAAAGAGCTTTTGCAAGGAACAAAGGGCGAGTCATTTTTGGCCGAACCAAGAGATTCTGCTAAACTCGCATTAATTTTAGAAAAATTAATTAAAAACGAAAAATTAAGAAAAGAAATGGGGGAGTGGGGATATGAAACTGCTCAAAATTATTCTTGGGAAAAAATTGCTGATCAAGTGCTTGAATTTTATGGTCAATGCAAGAATAGGATTGACTAAAATTTGTTGACATAGTAGTCTTAGACCTGGCGTCATTAAATGAAGGTAAGACACTGGATTCCGGGAAGGAGGAATGGAGAATTCCTGCTTGTTGAAAAAATAAAAATTGTTTCAAATGTGTTGGAAGATGAAACTGAGGAAGTGCCAGAAGGAATAGAAGTTATAGTAAAAGGGGTTGTGGAAAACCTTCAAGGTGAAAGAGTTATTGTTAAACATTATTGTGCAATGGTAGCCAATTTGCATGAGGCTTAATAAGAGCTCTTTTTTTATACTTAGCTTGACTAAAAACATAAATAAAGGTATTCCTTATATGGTGCATAAGGATGTTGTCAAATATATTTAATGGGGATGTGGCGGGATTAGAGATTGTATCCTTAAATCCTGCAAAAGCAAAAGTGATTTTTTGTGAAGAAGAATCTGCAAAACTTTTTTTGCCTCATTGTAAAAACGTAAGCTTTCCTTTAAAAAACAAAAGGGGGCAGGAAGGACCTGCTAGCGGGAAATTGATTGTTTACTATAAGTGACCCTGGTCACTTTTTTTAATTACAAAACCGTTTTCTTCATCTTTAATAATATATCCTTTTTGTTCAATTATTTTTCTGAGATCATCTGATTTTTGATAGTTTTTATTTTTACGTTGTATTTCTCGTTCATTAGCGAGCTCTATAATCTCTTCTGGTATCCTTATTTTTTCTTGCTTAAGATTTAATCCAAGGATTTTATCAAAGTTTTGAACTAGTTCGTATTTTTCACTATCTGATATGTTATTATCTTTAAATACTTCCCAAGTAAGAGCAAGCGCTTTTGGCATATCAAGATCGTCATTAATATAATCTAAAAACTTTTTATCATAATCTTTTTTTAATTCTAGATTTTTAGCTTTACTAGATAAATCAAGCTCATTAATTCTGTCTTTTAAATTATTTAAACTGATTTTTGCTCCTTCTAAACTTTCATTGCTATAATTTAACTTTGATCTATAGTGAGCTCCTAAACATAAATATCTGTACGCAAGAGGATTTTCAATATTATCTAGTGTGACAATATTTCCTTTTGACTTACTCATTTTATCATCATTTTTAAGTATAAGAAATTCTCCATGAAGCCAATAGTTTGCTAAGATATTTCCATAAGCTGCCTTGGCTTGAGCAATTTCGTTAGTATGGTGTACTGAAATATGATCAATACCTCCACAATGTATATCAAAAGGAATTCCTAAGTATTTAATTCCTATAGCAACACATTCTGTATGCCATCCAGGGAATCCAATACCCCAAGGCGAAGCCCATTCCATTTGTCTTTTTTTATCTTTTGGAGAAAATTTCCAAAGTGCAAAATCAGCAGGATGTTTCTTTTCTTCATTTTCTTCGATTCTAGATTTAAAATCCGTTTTTTCTTTTTCACCCCAAAGTACTCCATAATCATCTAGCTTTTGTGTATCAAAATAGATTCCGTCAGATATTCTGTAAGTAAATCCTTTTTGTTCAAGTAATTTTATTAATTCTATTTGTTCTTTGATTGTCTCAGTTGCTTTTACGAATTGAGTAGGGAATTCAATATTTAATTTTTCAATGTCTTTTTTAAAGTGATTGGTATAAAATTCAGCAATGTCTAAAACTGTTTTCTTTTCTTTTTCAGCACTTTTTTCAAGCTTGTCTTCACCAATATCTTCGTCTGAGGTTAAATGACCAACATCTGTAATATTCATTATATGATTTACGCGATATCCATTATATTCTAAAACTCTTTTTAAAATATCTTCAAAAATATATGTTCTTAAATTTCCTATATGGGCAAACCAATATACTGTTGGTCCACAAGTGTAGAGACCAATTTCTTTTTCATTTATAGGTTTAAATTCTTCTAATTTTCTTGTAAGGGTATTGTATAGTTTGATCATAGTTTTATTATAATTAAAAATTAAATTATTTTAAATACCTTTCACCTCTATCTGGGAATATAGTGACGACGTTTCCCTTTAAATTAAGATTTTTAATCGTTTTAAAAACAGCACCAGAACTTAGGCCAACTAAGATTCCTTTTTTAGCTAAATAATTTCTTCCAGTCACAGATTCTTCTGGATCTAAATCAATAATTTCATCTATTAAATCAAGTTCTAATACTGGAGGCACGTACCCATCTTTTATAGATCTTAACCCTTCAATAATTGTTCCTTTTTTGGGCTGAACTCCTATTATTTTAATATTAGGAAAATGTTCTTTTAGTTTTTTTGATATACCTGTAATTGTGCCACCTGTTCCTATTCCTGCTACAAAATAATTAATTTCTTTTCCTTCCATTTGATTTAAGATTTCTTCTCCAGTTTTTTCATAATGAACCTTTTTATTGTTTATATTTTCATATTGATTTAAAAAAACAATTTCTCCTCTTTCTTCTTTTTCTTTTAATTCTTTTATAACAGGTTCTCTGAATTTTTCATTAGGAACAGATATAATTCTTGCTCCATAAGTTAAAATCATTCTTTTCTTTTCTTCACTTGTAGATTCTGGAATAATTACTGATAATTCATAACCCTTAATAGCAGATATCATTGCAAGGGCAATGCCAGTATTTCCTGATGTTGGTTCTGCTATTTGAACACCTTTTTTTAATCTTCCTTCTTTTTCAGCTGCTTCAACCATAGCTAAAGCAGTTCTATCTTTTATAGAACCCGTTAAGTTAAATCCTTCCATTTTAGCAAAGATATTGTCTTCAATTTCAATTAAGGGTGTATTTCCAATTAAATTAAGTAAACTTTTCATATTTTTTTATTAAAAAACCTCTTTAAAAGAGGTTAGTGTTTAGTTATTATATAAAACCAACCTCTTTAAAAAGAGTTTAAACAACAGCAACAAATTATATTGTTTTTGTAATTCATTATTATAATGATATATCTTTTCATTTTTTTGTCAAATTATTGACTTAGCACATACTTATGTTACTCTAATAATAGCCCTTATTTTTTATACAAAAGGGTGCATGAGAACAACTTTCGACAACCATATTCCTCCAAACGTCCATACACTCTTTTTTTTATTGATTTTTGCTATTTAAAGTAGTAGAATAAATTAATATGAATCAAGTATTATACAGAAAATATCGTCCACAACAATTTAAAGATTTTACAGCACAAAGCCATGTTATTCAGACTTTAGCTAATGAAATTGAGCTAGGCAAAATTGCCCATGCTTATTTATTTTGTGGGCATAGAGGCACTGGAAAAACTAGTATGGCACGTCTTTTTGCTAAAGCTATAAATTGTCAGAATAGAAATGGATTTGAACCATGTAATGAATGTCTTGCATGTAGAGAGATCAATAAAGGAAGCGCGGTTGATATAATTGAAATAGATGCTGCTTCAAATAGAGGAATAGATGATATTAGATCACTTAGAGATTCAATTAGATACAAACCTAATTTATTAAAATACAAAGTTCTGATTTTAGATGAAGCTCATCAATTATCAAAAGATGCTGCTAATGCTCTTTTGAAAATATTAGAAGAGCCACCAGAATACGTTATTTTTATACTTGCAACAACTGAGGCCCATAAAATGATTTCAACTATTGCTTCAAGGTGTCAGAGATTTGATTTCTATAAGCTTACTATTAAAGAAATAGTTTCTAAATTAGAAGAGATTGCTAAAAAAGAAGGAGTGACAGTAGAAAAAGAAGCTCTAGAATTAATTGCTGCTTCAGCTGATGGAGCGCTTAGAGATGCAGAAGGAATTTTTGATCAAATTTTAAATTTTGTTTCAAAAAAAGAAATAAAGGTTGAGGATATTCAAAACATGCTTGGACTTGTTGATTTAAGTTTAGCCTTTGATTTTACCGAGTTTTTGATTGATAGAAATATTCCTCAGGCAATAAAATATTTAAATGAAAATATTGAAAGGGGATTAAATATTGAAGAGTTTAGTAAAACTATTATTAATTTCTTAAGAAAGCTTCTTATTTTAAAAATTAACAAAGATTTGATAAATGATATTATTGTTGGGGAAACTCAAGAGACAAAAGATAGAATGGTAAGCCAATCAGAAAGATTTACAGGAGAAGATTTAAAAACAATATTAAATTTACTTTTAGAAGCAGAAAATAAAAGAAAGTTTTCTTCTATTCCTCAGCTTCCATTTGAGTTAGCTTTAATAGATTATTTTTATCAATCTAAAAAAAGTTGATTTTTTTAATAAAATACATTAAGATAGATTCGTTGAAAAACAAACATTGTGGGATCGTCTAACGGTAGGACGATGGGTTTTGGTCCCATTAATCTAGGTTCGAATCCTAGTCCCACAGCCACTTTGAGCGCGGTACGAGATGCGTTAAAATATATAAATTATATGATTAAGATAATAAACAACTTATTAATAACTAATTATGATGGAAACACCCTTTGATTTGGGTGTTTTAATTTTATAAAATAGGTTACAATAATATAATAAAAAATATGAAAAATAAAATAAATGTATCTTTGGCTATTTTGGTGGTATTAATCTTAGCGATTGTTGGTACTTGGACTTTTTGGTCATCAGATAAGAACATAAAATCAGTTGATTATTCATCTCTTGAAGAAAATGTAAAGATTCAAGAACAATTAGGAGATTTAGAAAACCATATCGATACAGGGGCATATATACCTTCATCAGAAGATATTATTAGGATAGTTTTTCCTAATGGAGGCGAGGTTTTGGAAATTGGGAAAAGTTATAATATAAGTTGGGAGAATTATATTTGGAATGAACCATTAACTATTGCTATAGAGGTTACAACCCCAAATGGAGCAAAATATCAGAAGAGAATTGCTGAAAATATTCCTGCAGCTGAATCTGGAAGTTATAATTGGACTGTGACATCGGAGATGATCGGCAATAGATATAAAATAGAAGTTTATCCTGAGGGTGATCGTCCTCTTACTGGTCGAAGTAATGAATTTTTTTCTATTACAGGTGAACCCTTTATTATAATTAATAGCCCTCAACCATTAGAAGAAATTACAACAAATTCTTTAAAGGTTTCGGGAAAGGTGCGTAAAATTTTAAGCGAGGGTGAGTTTATTCTTCGTTCTACTGATCAATCTGGCACGCTATTAATTGAAAAAATTATTAAGGTAGAAAATTGTGATTGGATAGTGGGCGAATGGTGTAATTTTGAAGTTGATTTATCATTTGAACAAGAAAAAATAAAAGACACTATAGCAATGTTAAATTTTTATCAAAGAAATGAGGGTCTTGGTGAAAAATTAATTTATAGTTTCCCAGTTTTCGGAGAAAAAAGTAAAATCTGAAAAAAAGAGTATGAATTCGGGTTTTAATCTTTAGTAAAATCGTCACTTTTGACACTTTTTGATATAATGCACTCAAAGAGCGTAGAAATTATAAAAGTAGAAATAATTGAGAAAGCTTTACGTGGTCTAACTTTCAAATAGTTCTACCACGAAACGCTCAGCCAATTTGAGTGCTTTACGAGACGTATTAAATACTATGCTAATAGAATCATGTATCCTATAAGTAAAAATAATTCAATTGATGTTTATTTAAAACTTAGATTTTTTTCTGCTTTATTTTTTTCTGCTATTATTACTGTTAATTTAGTTTACCATGTAATGGTAGTAGGATTAAATCCATTACAGCTAGTTTTAGTAGGCACTTTACTTGAGAGTGTTTGTTTTATTTTTGAAATTCCTACAGGAATAGTGGCCGATTTATATAGTCGAAAGCTTTCCGTAATTATTGGTGTTTTTTTGGTTGGTTTAGGTTTTATTTTTGAAGGAGTTTTTGCAACTTTTTTAGGAGTGCTTATTGCGCAAATTATTTGGGGCATTGGTTATACTTTTATAAGTGGTGCTAGAGAAGCTTGGATCGCTGATGAATTAGGAGAACATAAGGCTGGAAAAGCCTTTGTAAGAGGTCAAAAAATGAATCAAATAGGAATGTTCTTTGGGATAATTATAGCTATATTTTTAGCAAATATAGACATTAGACTACCTATTATATTAGGTGGAGCTTTATATGCCTTGCAAGCGATTTATCTTTGTAAATTTATGTCTGAAAATAATTTCAAACCTGTTCCCATGGAAAAAAGAGAAACTTTTAAAAATGTAAAAAAAACTTTCTTAAATGGTTTAAATTTAGTTAAAAATAATAAAATTATCTTATCTTTAATAGGGATAGTAATGGTTTTTGGCATGTTTAGTGAGGGATTCGATAGATTGTGGACACCTTTTCTTATAAATGATTTTGTTTTTCCTAGTTTTTTAAATTTTGAACCCGTTGTTTGGTTTGGAATTATAAGTTTGATTGCCACTTCCTTAACAACACTTACGATTGAATTTATTGATCGGAAAATAGATATGAATAACCAAAAAGAAGTAATTAAATCTCTTTTTTTCATTAATATGTTTTTAATGTTAATGGTTTTTGTTTTTGCTTTAGCTTTTAATTTTATTATTGCAGTTTTTGCTTATTGTCTCATTTTTATACTTAAAGAGAGCTTTGTACCACTTTCTAACGCACTTATAAATCAAAGCCTTGAATCAAAAACACGTGCCACAGTATTTTCTTTTTCTAGTCAAATGGATTCATTTGGACAAATTGTATTTGGCCCCTTTTTAGGGTTAATTGCTAGTGTAATATCTATAAAAATAGGTATTTTAGCATCAGGATTAATAATTATTTTATCTTTATTTTTTTATTTTTATTTATTAAATTTAAAAAAATAAAATATATTTTTTGTTATAATAAACATACGCACGAAGAGCGTAGAATAGGAAGAAATAAAAATGATTAAGAAAGTTATTGATTCTGAATATCAAAAACAAGGGATAGGCGAAGAATTATTTAAAAGATGTATTAAAAAAGATTTAATTTAAAATTGAAAATAATTATATAAAAATATTTAACAGAAAGATAAAAAATTCTTTAGGAGAAGTAATTGAATATTTTAAATAATATTATTTTATGTTATAGTTTATATAATAAGAATTGATAAATTTTATATTATGCTTCACTCTATAATCACAAACGCTTTAATTGTAAAAGATAACAAAATATTAATTTCTCAAAGAAGTTTTAATGAAAAACACGATCCTCTTAAATGGACAATACCTGGGGGTAAAGTAGAGCAAACGGAGGGAAATGTTTGGAATATTTTAGAAAAAACTCTTAAAAGAGAGGTAAGGGAAGAAGTTGGGATAATAATTGATGATAACGTCAAACTTATTTTAAATAATACTTTTATAAGGACTGGTGGACAGCATGTTATAGCCTTAACTTTTCTTTGTTATTGGGTAAGTGGTATTGCTGAGCCATGCGAAGATACTGAGGATGTAGCCTGGATAGCTGAAGAGGATCTAGAATCTTATGATTTTCTCCTAACGTAAAAGAATATATTAAACAAGGTTTTAAAAATATTAAAATCTAATATACTTATTAGATTTTTTAATAATAAAAAATTTATAATTTTAAAAAATAATTATATGAAAAAATTTTTATTAATATCTATAGTTTGTATCGTAATTATCTCTATTGCATTCTTTTTATTAATAAATAAAGATAAAAATAGAGACGATGGTTTGAAAGAGGTTTCAATAAGGCTTAAATGGCTAGACCAAGCTCAATTTGCTGGATATTATGTTGCAGATAGTAAGGGTTATTATAAAGATAATGGCCTCAGCGTAGAAATAAATCCAGGGGGACCAAATATTTCACCTATTCAAATGGTAATAAATGGCACAGATGATTTTGGGATTACAAGTGGAAACCAAATCATTTTAGCTAGAGATCAAGGGGTTCCGATTGTTGCTATTGCTGTTATTTATCAAAAATCACCTATTTCAATAGTTTCTTTAAAAGAAAAAAATATAAAATGAAAATAAAAATATGGAAAAAGAAATAGAGGTAAAATTTAAAATAGATGAAGAAGACAAAATTAAAGAAAAACTTATGAATTTAGGCGTATCTTTATGTGAACCATACAAACAAACAACATATGGTTTTTTTCAATTGATTCTATTGAGAGAGGTATATTTCCTAGGATTAGGGATGAAAGGGATGATATCGTTTTAACGGTAAAAGTTAAACCAAAAAAAGAAACTGATTATTTTGAAAGAATGGAATATTCTATGAAGATTGGTAATGCAAAAGAGGGAGAGGATATTTTAAGGGTGCTTGGATTTGATGATATAAGAGTATTTGAAAAAATGAGACAAGAGGGTGAGTTATTTAATACAAAGATTACATTGGATGAATTATATTTTGGGAATTTTATAGAGATAGAAGGAGAGAAGAAAGACATAGAGAATGTAATAGTAAGACTAGGATTAGAAGATAAAGAGAGAATTACAAAAGCTTATTTAGCATTAGAAGATGATTATAAGAATGGAAAATTATAAAAAAAGTTATTTTTGTCACTTTTTTACTATAATAAATATGCGCACGAAGAGCGTAGAATAAGAAAAAATAAAAAAGCTTGAGAAAGCATTACAGGTATTAGAGATTTAATATTTCTAACTTGAAGTGCTCAGCCACTTTGAGCGCGGCACGAGACGCGTCAGAAGCCCCATAGAATGGGGTTTTTAGTTTGTTTTTTTATTTATATATTAAAAGTTTCGTGATAATATGGAAGTATAATTTAATAAATAAAAATATATTTGAATAATTCTTAGGGGGTTTTTCGAGTTTGCTATTGACATATTAATAAATATATTATATAAAAATATAAAATGCTTTTTAAGTTACTTAAAACTAAGAAAATTAAAAACAAGAAAATAACGAGCGTTTCGGTTGTTATTTTTAATGATTCTAAAGAAATTTTAGTGGTAAGGTTATTAAAACGAGGATGGGATATTCCAGGAGGACATGTAGAAGATAGAGATAGGGATGTTTTTGAAACTGCCGAAAGAGAAGTTATGGAAGAAGCTTGTGTTGAAATTAAAGATTGTAATATATTAACAATTATTAGATCCTATTATTATAGAGAGCCAACATATATGTTAATTTTATCAGCAAAAGTTGGAAAAATATATGAATTCAATAAAAATAAAGAATCCTTAGATAGAAAATTTATGAATCCGTTGGATTTTTTGGAAATTTATAGCAGAATTAACAATGTTGAATTAATGAGAGGGGTAATTAAAAGCGCCATAAGCAATAATGAACTACAGAATAAAAACAATTAATAGAGAGGAATTTTTAAAAAATGAGGGGGCGTTTTATTATTCGCCATTTTCTTCTCAAACTTGGGTTGATAATTATTGGTCTTTTTTTAAAAAAGATAACGAGGAGCCTTTTTTGCTTTCAGTAGATTCAGAAGAAGGTGCTATAATTTTTCCATTCAAGAAAAATAAAACAGGGGCGGAATTTATATGTTCTCATAAAACTGATTATAATTATCCAATAATTTTTAAAAAAGAAACTCGACAGATGTATGAGTTTTTTTTTAAATATATAAAGAATAAAAGAATTATTTTAGATTTGAAAAATATTCCAGGGGATACATTATTTTTTGAGTTTCTTAAAGAAAAAACAGACTATTGCGAAAGATTGGCTTGCCCCTTTTTAAATTCCTCAAATTTTAAATTTAATGGAGAAGATAAATATTTTAAAGCTATTGAGAAGAATGTTAATTTTTCAAATTTTAACCATAGAATTATAGATGATTATAATTTGTTTATACTTAATTTATTTTATAAATTTAATAAAGAGTGGTGGAACGAAAAAGGTTACCCAGGAATCATCGAGAATGAACAACAATTTACTTTCTTTAATAAAACTTTATCAAAAATGTTTATTGAGAATATGGCTTTTTTTTCGGTACTTGAACTCGAAAAAAAAATTTGCTCTATTTTAATTTTTTTTAAAAAAGATAAAAAGGTTTATTATTATGCTGGAGCACATGATATTAATTTTAAAAAAAATGGAGTGGGAAAAGCACATTTATATATTTTATTAAAAAAAATATTGAAAGAAAACAAATTTAATACAGTCGATTTCATGAGAGGAAATGAGAGTTATAAAAAATATTGGTGTAACGAATATAAATATAATTATAATTTTGTTATAAGATAATGAATATTTATTTAATGACAAATATAAAAGGGAGTGGAGGAATGGGAACAGTTTCACATAATTTATTGAAATATCTTAATAAAGATAAAAGGTGCAATATTAAGATTTTAGAAGATAAAAATGATATAAAGATTATTGATAGAAAGGGTATTTTTTTAAGATATGGATGGAGGCAAGATTACTATCAAACTTTTGCCGATCCAGATATTTCACATAATATTAACCCAAAAAATAAGAATGTTTTTTTACTATCGTTTGATCCAAACATGATTAGCAAAGATAAAATTAATCAAATAAATAGAAATTTTTTACAGATATGGTGTGATTCTCAATTTACAATAAATCAAGCAATAAAAGCAGGAATAGATAATGATAAGATAAGATTATTAAAGCTTGGTGTTTCTAATCAGGATATTGTAAAGAAAAACAATGATTCTCGTTCCACTAAAAAAATAAAATTTGTGAATATTTCTGGTCACGATATGTTTTTTATAAAAGGCTTAGATTTATTGATCGAATCATTTTTGATTTGTTTTAGAAACAATAAAAACGTTGAACTTCACATTAAAACAAAAGATAAGAATGGTTATGTCAAAAAAATTAAAGATTTTATTTATAAAAAAAGAGAAGAATTAAATATTTTTAATTATCCTAAAATAATTGTAGATGCTGAAATAATAAAAAATAAAGAAATTTTTAATTTTTTAAAAAAATTTGACTGTTATATTCAATGCTCTAGGATTGAAACATTTGGACTTCCTTTATTAGAAGCTTCATCTATCGGACTTCCTGTAATTTCTCCTAATTTTGGTGGTCAATTAGATTTTTTAAATAAAAAATCATCTTTATTATATCCAACTCATGAGGTTATTATAAATAAAAATAGTTGGAGAGAGAATAGAAAGTGCTTTTGTAGGGAGGGAAAAATTAAGGATATTGCGATGATTATGAAGGAATTTTTAAAGTGTCAAAAAGTTTATAGTAAGCAAGCAATTGATAATAGTTATAAAATTAGAAAAGATTGGAATTGGGGTAACAGTATAAAATTGATTTATGAATATATAGAAGAAATATGTTAATAATTTTTGCTTATCATAATTTTTGTCTAAAATACAATGGATTGGATACCAATCTTTATGTGAGTATAAGTAATTTAGAAAAACAATTAAAATTTTTATTGAAAAAATTTAGTAGAAATTTTGAATTTTTAAAAGATATTACTGATGAAAAAATTTTAGATTCAAATGTATATATAGCTATTACGGTGGACGATGGATGTGATAATTTTAATTTAGGATATAAAATTTTTCTAAAAAGAAACATTCCGGTCACTCTTTTCGTTTCAAAAAATAAAATAGGAAAGAAAATTTATGAAAAAGATTTAAAAAAGAGTATAAAATATTTAAATAAAAAAGATTTATTGCATTTTGAAAAAAATATAGTTGATATTCAAAATCATGGATATGATCATCTGGTCATAAAAGATAATTACGAGAATAATTTTCTAAAAAGTAAAACTTTTTTAGAAAAAATATTTAAAAAAGATATTAATATTTTTTGTTATCCTTATGGTTACTATGAAGAAAAGATGTTTAATATATTGCGCGATAAAAAATATAAATATGCCTGTACTACGGATACAGGAATTAATTATAAAAATTTTA
Organism: Candidatus Pacearchaeota archaeon; assembly: GCA_035362415.1. Taxonomy (GTDB): domain Bacteria; phylum Patescibacteriota; class Minisyncoccia; order Minisyncoccales; family Minisyncoccaceae; genus JAAZMU01. Next base: position 60,991 of record DAOSDM010000002.1, on the reverse strand, counting down.
AAAAATTTAGATTAAAAAGGATTCCTATATCATCTTATGATGATGGTGTCGAAATAAGTAATAAAATAAAGTTTTATGAGAAAGATTTTATTAATAAATCCAAGAAGCAATAAAAAAGAATCTCAAAGATATAGAATAGAATTTCCTTTGAAATTATTATATTTAGCAACTATTTTAAAAAATAACTCATTTTTAGTTAAGATTTTTGATTTTTTTATTGATTTCAATATTGATTTAGAAAAAGAGATTAAAAAAGAAGATCCTTTTATGGTCATAATTTGTTGTAATACAAAAAATTTATTAGACGCAATAAATATTGCAGATGTAATTAAAAAAAATAATGACAAGATTAAGATTGTAATGGAGGGACTTCATTCAATTAATTTTCCCGAACAAGTTGTTATGGATAAATCTTTTGATGTAGCTTTGTTGGGGGAGGCGGAAACAATTATAGTCGATTTAGCTAAAAAAATATTAAATAAAGAGAGTTTGATAAATATTCCAGGAATCGCTTTTTTAGATAATAATAAAATTATTAAAAATAAACAGATTTCTCCGATTAATATGGATGACCTTCCTTTTATAGATTATTCCTTGATAGATATGGATAAGTATCTTTATAGAAGCGTATCTTTTATTAATGGAGACGACTCCCTTAAGAAAGTGTTTAGATTTTCATTTAGTAGGGGGTGTCCATTTAACTGTTCTTTTTGTCAATATAAAACCTATGCTTATAGAACAATGTCCCTACAAAGAATGAGAAAAGAAATAGATATAATCGTTGAGTTATTTAACCCAGATTTATTATATTTAGAGGATGCTACTTTTTTTTATAAAAAAGATTTAGTTGTTGATTTTTTGGATTATATTAAAGAAAAAGGATACAGATTTAAAATTATTTGCACTACACGTTTGAATTTTTTTAATGAAAATTATATAACTTCTAATTTTGTTGATAGATATAAAGATTTAATATTTATATGGGATTTTGGTGTAGAGAATTGTGATAAAGGCGTTCTAAAAAGTATTAATAAAAATATTGATGTGGATAATTTATCTTACGCTATAGAAATTGTTAAAAAAGAAAATGTTAAATTGGGTCTTTCTTTTATGATTGGCTTGCCAGAAGAAAATATTTATCATTATTTTAAAAATATGAATTTTATAAGAAAGATTAAGGAGCAATATCATAATGTTTTAATAACATATCAATTTTATCAACCCTTAGGCAAAAACATAGAAAGTGAGAAAGCGATATCTTTGGGATATTCTTTTCCCCGATCTTTAAGATCTTGGGATGCACAGATTGATAAAAATGTAGGGACAATATCACCTTTTTGTTTGCCATGGATAAATGTTGATGCAATTGAGTATTTAATGTTATTTTGCGAGTTTTGTATAAATGATTTTAATAATAAAAATATTAAAAGACTTTTTACTAGTAAATTTTTATTACTTTCTTGGACTATAAGAAATATATTTAATTTTTACAAGTTTTTGAATATAGATTTATTTTTTGTAAAAGTAATGGGTTTTTATATATTTAATAGAGTAATTGTAGATAATAAAAAAAGAATACAATAAAATATAATATGATTGTCATTTTTATCACTTTTTGATATAATGCGCTCAAAGAGCATAGAAATTGTAAAAGTAGAAATAATTGAGAAAGCCTTATTGGGTTTAGTTCTCAAATATTTCTATTACGAAACGCTCAGCCACTTTGAGCGCGGTACAAGACGCGTTAAAATATACATTTATGATTAAGATATTAAGTAAATTATTAATAATTAATTATGACGGGAACATCCTTTGATTTGGATGTTTTTGTTTATGCAAACATATGAATAAGAACATAGAAAGAATAAAACCATTTTTTAAATTCGTATTTTCAAATGATTTTTTATTGAAAATTATATATATTCTAATAATAATATCTTTATTTAATCTTATTGCTGGTAATTTAGAAATTAATACATATACATACATAAGAGGACATATAGATAATCAGTTAGATGGAGATGTTGATATAGATGGAGATATAAATGTAGATGGAACTATATATAATTGGTAAGATGTTGAAGGAATGAATTTAAAATTTAAAATAGAAAGAGATGGTATTATCAAAAAATTTGTGGAAGAAGAAAAACAGAATAAGAATGCTTTGCGTAGTTTTATAGAGTGGAATTTTATTCATCCAGACATAGAGGTTGATTTTAGTAATAAAGTTCTCGATAATTTTATAGAAATTTCTTCTGATTATTATTTAAGCTTGAAAAAGGACAAAAAAATACATTTTCTAAAAGCTATAAGCTGTTTCTTTGATATTGCTCTTTCTATCAAACTTTACGAGTTTGAATTTACAAGAGATCCGCAGTATTGGAAAGATTATCCTTTTTATTTTAAACTTCCTCTATCTTTAATAGATAATATTAAAGAGATGAACAAAGAGTTGTCATTGGTAGATATAAATGAAGTACAGTCAAAAGTAATTTTAGTTGAGGGTGATAGCGAAATTGCTTTTTTAGAAATTTTACAGCAACATTCAGCTAATTTTTCTTTTGATATTTATTCTTATGGTGGAAAAGGTGCTTTACAGAATCTTGTACATTATGTCAAATCAAAAAGCAAGGAAGGCATAAAATCTGTTGTAATCTATGATCTCGATGGTTCAGGAAAAACTTTAAATGTTAAAAAATTAAAAGAAAGGTGTGATGTTTATAAAGACTTTGCTTTTTCAAAGGATTTTGAGGATTCTTTTCCTCCTAACATATTATATAGTGCTATTAAGAAATATATTAATAAATATAATATTGAAAAAGATATTCATATTTCTGAAGAAGTAGTTAATTCATTAATGAAAAATAATAATCCATTTGTTGATAATTTTAAAATAAAATACGACATAGAATTATCAAAAGTAAAGTTAGCAGAAATTTTAGGAGGGGAAATAGATGAATTGTTATATGAAAATTGGGATGGTATTGTTAATTCTAAAAAGAAACATAAATATGAAATTTATAATTTTATTAAATTTTTAGTGAAATTATAATTTTATTAAATCTTATTTATTTGCTATAATAAAACACGCACGAAGATCATAAATTAAGAAAAAGTAGTTCGCGGCGTCGTAAATTATAAAATATGAACAAAAAAACATTAATATATTTAGGAGTATGGATAAGTATTTTATCAGTTGTAGTTGCAGTATTTTTAAATTTAAAAAGTGTGGCTACGCAAGAAGAAGACAAAAAAGATAATATTGAAAAAATGTCTTCAGGAGACATTGTGTTTAAAGAATATAGGGCAGATATTTATGAAGGAGACTATATTTTTGGAGAAATAGATAATTTTTATAAAGAAAAAATAATTAAGAATGGTCCAAATTTTGCAGGTCACTATTATTTTTACACAAATCATTGTGGAACAATGTGTCAAGAAAATAATTATATAAATTTAAAAACAGGTGAAATTAAAACATTGGAAAGTTCTTCTCCTTGTATTGATTATAGTGTTGACAGTAATTTGTTAATTATTGATGGCAAAGAGTGCATTGCACATTTTAAAAGTGAAGGAATTCCTACAAAAATTTATTTTCCGTCTGAAGAAGCTTATTATTTAATGAAGGAGAATGGAGAACTTATGTTTTTAAAAGATATTAATATAAACGAAAGGGAAAAAGTTGTGGGTGATAAAAGGGAAGGGTTTAGTGATACAGAGATTGTAGTTGAACGATTTTATACTTTTTGGCTGTCTTATGATCAGGGATCTAAAAATCCAAATGCAGATCAAATTTATAGAAACAGCCTAGATGTTACAGAATCATTTATATTAAAGATGGATAAAATGTACGGTGGACCTATTGGTTACGATCCTATCACATGCTCACAAGATCCCCCATTTAATACCGAAAAGACAGAGTTTAAGGAGCTAGAAAAAACAATTAATTCTGCAAAGGTAAATGTAATAGATTATAATCATTTGAAGCCTAATTCAATTATGGTTTATCTCAAGCTAATTGATGGTTTATGGAAGATAAATGATATAGAATGCGTTCATAACGATGATCAACCAAAAGGATAAAATTTCTAGCTTGAAGTGTTCAGCCCTTTGAGCGCCTTACGAAACGCTTTGAAATTACAAAAAATATATGATTAGGGATAATACAAAGTCTATTAATAACTAATTATGATGGAAACGCCTTTTAATTTGGGAGTTTTTGTCTAAAATGAAAATATGAAATTTGAACAGATGTCAAATAAATACAATGAAGCTAAGAATGATCTCAATTCAAGTGAGCAAGTAAGAGAAATTTTTGGAATAGATACAATGGGGAAAGAAGATATCATTGACTTTCAGCAAAAAATTAAAGGAGTAACTAAGGAAAAACTTATTTCATTTGTAGAAAATTATGAATTTAAAAATTTTTCTAATTTAATACCTAAAGAGATAAATAGAGAAGAGGAAATAGAAAAATTAGAGAAAAAATTCGGCAAAAAGATATTAATAGAGAAAGAAGATTCGATGCCAGTAATGATTTTAAATGAAATAAATACGAAATTAGAATTATCTCTAGAGAAAGATAAGCTTCCTAAAATTGTAAGCTTTTTTAATAACCCTAACAGTTTTTATAATTTTACAAATAATTTAATTGTTATCGAAGAAGGAAAAGCAAGCGATATTATGACGCTTGGTGAGGAAATTATGCATTTTTATCGTTCGAAAATAAAAAAACTAGATTCGGATGCAAAGAGTGATCTTTTTGAAGATATTGCTGTTAGCGAAATCTTTGGTAGATTAGGCGAGGCATTTGTTGCAAGACATTTTCCGGAACTTAAAGAGCCTCATTACAATGAGAGAAGGGTTATTCAGGACGAAGAAAACATGAAGTATCTTGCTCGTTTTTTAGACGTTAAAACAAATAAAGATTTGGATGGATTTTTAAGTAGATCTTATAATTGTTTTTTTTCAAATATACAAGAGATTTTTTCAAAGATTCCAGAAATTAAAAAAGATTTTTCAATATGGGAAGAAATTCATTTAAATTATTTAAATGATCCAGAAAAGATAGACCCTTCTGGTTTATATAAAGATGTTGTAAAATTATTAATAAAAGAAATGCAGCTTTTAAAACCAGTAGCGGGAAGATGGGAAGAACAAAAACGTAAACTAGAAGGATATGGCATGGAAATGGAGGAAATATATGAACCAAATAGAAGCATGGTAATTTCATATGCTACTAACAAATTTTCTAATATAAAAGATTTTTTTAATGAGATGTATGGACACGTGACAGGATATTCTATTGCAGAACTTATACTGGAAGAATATGAAGAAATTTTACAGCCAGAAAATTTTAAAAAATTACTTTCAATGAGCAATGAAGAAATATTAGAAATATATAAACCTTTTTTGAGAAGAGAGATTGTTTATAATCAGGATAATAAATAACTTTTAATCATTAACATACTAACTTAAAGTATTTTAAAAAAACATGAATCAAAAAATATTAAATGTCATAACAATAGTTTTAACTGTAATAGGTTTAATCTTTTTTTTAACTCTAATTAGAGGATTTAGCTTAGAGAATCTTTTTGGTGTGGGGGTATTTATTTTAATAGCTTTTTGTATTTACAAAATACTTGTTAAACTTTTGTTTAAAAATAAGATAAGGTCGAGTATAAATAATTCTATTAAAATACTATTTTCAATTATATTTTTATTAGTATCAGTTCCCTGCATCATTATTGGGGGGTATTTTACTTGCATAAGTTTAACGGGTGGTATTCAAGGATTTTTATTTATGTTTTTTTTAGGATATCCTTTTTTATTGGTAATAGGAATATTTTTATTGATTCTTGCCGTAAAAAGAATTTTTTTGATTAAAAAAGAGGACTTACAAGAAAAATTAGATGGAGAGAAAAAAATTAACAGAAGGGTATTGTTAATTATAACAGGAATTCTTGTTATAGGAGGTGTGATTTATAGTTTTTTCCCTCGATTGTATATTTCTTCTCTTCCAAATATCACACAAGAACAAGAAGATCTTTTCTATGAGTGTTATAAGAATATTGGCAATGAGCGTTATAGTTGTATAAAGGATGTAGCTGTTAAATATCAAAACGAAGAATTTTGCGAAAAAATACCTACCATAGGAACCGACTGGAAGTCTGGATGTTATAAATATGTTGCGGCAGCAAAGAAAGATCCGGAGTTATGTAAAAAAGCAGGAGAAATTGGTGGCGAATATTCAGAAAAGGAATGTTACGAAAAAGTTTCAATAGCAACTAAGGATCCATTTTTATGTGAAAAAGTAGGGCTTTTTAAGGCTGATTGTTTAAGAGTATTAGAATTAGACGAAGAGTCTTTGCAGGAAGTGACTCATGCGACACTTCATGAAGAAGAGGAATCTTTTATGGAAAGTTTTGATAATAGTGATATTACTTTAACTATACTCAATTTAAAGAAAATAGTTAATCCAAACAATTTCTTAAATAAAGTTAATTTTAGTTTTGAAATAGAGAATAAAAGTCGTAGTGATATTAAAATTCCAACAACATCAGTTGGTAAGATATTTATTTTCGATTCTAAAGATATTCATTTTATGAATAGCAAGCTTATTAATAATGATTTTAGAGAAGAAACCGATGAATTTAATATCATTATTAAGCCTGGAGAAGTCAGAGAATTTTCAATCGAAACAGAAGTTGCCAGCTTAAAATCTACTGAAAGGGTTTCTATGGGAATAGAATCATTTAATTATTCTAAAGATAATAAGATTTCTAGTTTAAACTTATCTTTATCTTTAATTAATAACGAACCTATTAGATTTAATATAGGATCAAGATATATAAAAGAAAGCATAGCATATATAAAGGAGATAGACAATGGAAATAAGATAGAGATTGTTACTGATAATGGGAACAGAATAATTGAAAAGGGTCCTTTAGATTCGTTTCTAATAGAATACACACGCAATTCTGATCAAGGTGGAAAGCTGGGGTTATATAAAGAAACAATAAACAATTTAGATCTTCATATTCCTTCGCCTGTTGGCTGTTTGCCACGACCAACTATAGATTATTCAACGGAATTTAAGATGTTTAAGATTTTGGAGATTGAAGGGCTAGAGCCATGCTAATTCTACTAATAAAAAGAATTTTTGATCATGATCTTGGATGCATTTAGTTTATGATATATAGGTTCGGCCACTTTGAGCGCTGTACGGGATGCGTTAATAGATACTTTCTTTAGATTTTAAAAAATATAAAAAACTGACTTTTTTTTATTATTTTTCTGATATGTTAATTTTAAATAATTGACAAAGCAGACAAATTTATATATTTTGTAAGAAGCTTAATGGAGATGAATGTATAAATGGAGGAAGAGATGCGCTTTAAAAAAGTAAAGAAAAAACTAACTGGAATTTTGATTATTTTAGTTTTTCCCTTAATAGTAAATTCCTTTGCTCTTTGTCTTTTTTTAAAGGGGGAATTATCCCACATTGATAGGACGTTTGGAGCAGTAATGCTTATGATCGCCGTTACTTATAATTTATTTTTTTCATCAACTGCGGTAAGTGACTTTTTAGAAGAAGGTGAATGTAGGCGATCTCAGAACATTGTTTTCATAAAACTATCTTACTTTATAACTTGTGCTGTTCCTTTGCTTATAATTGCATTACTTATCTTTATTTCCATCTAAAGAGTTTAACTTTTGAGTTTTACTCTTTTTTAATTATTTACTTTTTTAAAAAATTAAATATAATATACTTATGCAAAACCTTTATGGAAAATTCTATTTTGGATTTTTCTACCTAATTCCTTAGGAGGCGTTTTGTGTATTTAGTAAATTTTAAAAACTGTCTCCTTGAGGCGGTTTTTGTTCATTTAAAAAGAGGTGGAATGTATGCAAGAAAAACCTTTAGAATTAATTAGGCTAGTAGACAACATTGAAAAGCATTATCTTCTTAAGAAAAACAGAAGAGGAAGAGCTTGTTTTTCGTCTAGTGTAGAGGCTGTAATTAAAGCAAGCAAAGAAAAGGTTTCTAAGAAAGACCTTATTCTTCTTGAAAGACAAAAATGGAAATATGGAAGAGAATTTAGCAAATGGTTTTTGTCTACAAAAAACACAAAGCTAGAATCTATGGGAGTAATTATTTAATTACTCTTTTTTAGTCTTGATCTTGTATATATTTAGAATTATTTTTTAAAGCAAGCTCAGCCTTATGAAGTTCAGTGCCTAAGTAAATTGCATGTGCAACATCTGTAATAAATGTGCTAATTTGATCTCTAATTTCCTGTGCATTCTTTCCTTTAAATTCTTGAAGGAAGTCTCCATTTGCATTAATATGTTTAACAAATATTTCTTTATTATTAACTTCTATTACAAAATTTCCTCTTGGATCAATTTCACACTCTAATTTTGATTTGTATTTTTCAATTATTTTTTGAGCATCTAAATAATCTCTTTCATATATATGAGCAGAACAAGAAGTAATAATTAATTTACCAATTTTAAGATTTAAAGCTTCTGCTATTTCTTTTTGAATTTTTAAAAGACCATAAGCATTTTGCGGCCATGCTTTAAACATATCATTAGAACGAAAATATGCGCTAACATAAAGAGTATTATTTTGAATAAGTGCTTGTACTAAATCAAGGCAAGGAGGTTTTACATTATTACAATCTTTTTCTACATTCCACGTAAAAGCAATTGCTCTTCTAGAATAATTTTCTTTTTTTAATTCTTCAATAATGCATTTAATTTGATTAATCCCATTATGATTTCTTAGCCTACTTCCATAAGTATATTCTACCCCTTCAAAAACATGGTCAGTCATTATTTGAGGATAATAATTAATCAAATCATTTTTATTAAAGTATAAGTATGGTGGAAGTGAAGGATTATCAGGATCGTCGTCATTAATAACTGTTATAACATTTATTAATTCCTTTTGCTTTTCACTATAAGAACTCATTTTTTCATAACCAAACTTAAATATTCTATCCAAAACTTTAAGCCATACTTCGGAAACCTTTTTTCCCTCAAGTCTAAAACCAACTTTTTCAGATGGAAAAGTATTTGTTTCTTTAGCTAAATGATCTTCAAAATCAAGAGGTTCTTGTGTCCATTTTTGAGGGAGTAATGATAAATCTATTTTTTTAATAGCAGAATCTATTTCTGAAATTTCAACAGCAAGTGAATGTTTATTAAAGTAGTTTATAAATTCAGATATTTTTTCTTTTGAAATTTCTTGATGAATAAAATCTTTTTCTTCTTTTTCTAAAAAACTTTTAAATTCTTTTATGCTTTGAGACAGATCTTTTCCAGTAATTATTAAATAATTAATATTAGGGTTAAGAAATAAATTTCTAATTATATAATTTATTCCTTCTTTAGAGTAGAGCTGTCCAATGATACATACTTTTTCTTTTGATTCAGGAGAAAGAGAATTGTAAACATCTTCTTTTTTTGTCCATCCAGTCACAACAGCAATACTTGCATTTGTATTCTTATTAATAATTAATTGATTACTGTAATATTTTGGCCAGTTCATATTTTAATATTATCTTAAAATTTTATACTTGTAAAATATTTATAATAAGACTAGTTAATGATATAATTTAATTATGATAACAATAAAAAGTCTTGCATTTTCAAATAATGAATTGATTCCCGAAAAATACACTTGTGATGGAAAGGATGTTAGTCCTCAGCTTTACATTCAGAATGTGCCTAAAGACACTAAAAGTTTGGTTTTGATTGTTGAAGATCCTGATGCTTTAAGATTATGGACTCATTGGATCGTTTTTAATATTAATCCTGATACATGTGAAATAGAAGAAAATAACTTGCCTCTTAACAGCATTTTAGGTGCTAATACTTCTGGAAAAATTGGGTACGAAGGACCGTGTCCTCCAAAAGGAGAAACACATCGTTATTTTTTTAGAATTTATGCTATGGATAATACTTTAAGTTTATTAACTGAAGGTTCTCAAAGATCGGAAATAGAAAAAGCAATGGAAAATCATATTATTGAGCAAGGGGAATTAATGGGTAAATATTTTAGAAATTAATTTGACAAAAATGTTAAAAAGATATAACATTAAGTTATAAATAGTTAACATTAATTAAAAATGTCAAAAATTGATTATAAAACAAAACTATATATCGGTTTTTTAATATTTATTTTTAATATACTTTTACAATTTCTTAGTTTGAATGAATTTATTTATTCTATTTTAACAGGGTTGGCAGTATTTTTTATTGTTTTGGGAATAAGAGAAAAAAGATTGGAAAACGAACCCAAAAAGGATGAGAGAACAAATAAAATAGCTGCTTATGCAGGATATTTAACATTTTATATCACTTTTTTAGCTATAGCTGTTTTATGGCAATTAAGCTATTTTTTTAATATTAATTTTGATTATCAAATGTTTTTAATAACATTATTTTTTAGCATGCTTTTAACATATTTTATTGCAAGCTTTTATTATAAAAATAAAATATGAGAACAAATATTAAAGAGTTAAGAGTAAAATACAATTTAACCCAGGAAGATCTTGCAAGGATGGTAGGTGTTAGAAGGGAAACTATTCTTTTTTTAGAAAAAGGCAAGTATATGCCTTCTTTAAAGCTTGCTTATGATGTTGCAAAAGTTTTAAAAAGCAATATAGAAGATGTCTTTGTTTTTGACGACTAAATTTGTAAATTTATTATATTTTTGTTAAAATTAAATTACGAAGGAATTTGTTGAAAGAAATAAAAATACCTTTTCGTAGTATCTCTTACGTGTTATATATTTAAAAAATATAAAAATATGAAGAAAAAAGACATTTTAATAATTTTAGCAATCGTCACTTTAGGAGTAACCTTAAACGCATTAAAGGTTGATGCTCAATACGTAAATCTAAGTGTGGAAAAAGTTGAATACTATAAAAAGCTAAGTTATACTGATTGGAAAAATGCACAAGAGAAACAAGTTAAAAAAATTCAGATCAAGATAAATAACATGACCGAAGAAAGATTTGAAAAAATGAAAGAAATGCAGTTGAATTATTGGAAAAATCATTTTTAGAGTTTTTCTTCTTAAACAATATGAAAAAAAGATTTTTTGTCTTAGCGGTTATTTTTTTAGTGGGAATAATTTTTGCTTATAACAACCCAAATAATAAGAACAATATAAGAATACTTACGGAAGAATACAAGCCACTTCAATATTTAAACGAAGACGGAGAATTGGATGGATATGCAGTAAGTGTGGTTAAAGATATTTTAAAAGAACTAAATATTCCTAAAGAAATAGAACTTACAGATTGGGATAGTGCATACGATTTAGCCTTAAACGAAGATAGTATTGCTCTTTTTTCAACAGCTAAAAATAATGAAAGAAAAGATAAGTTTAAATGGGTTGGTCCTATTGGAACACTAAAAGTAAATCTTTATGCGAGTATTCCAAATAATATAGAAATAAAATCTCTTGATAATGCAAAGAATTATAAGATAAGTGCTGTTAAAGATTATTCTTACACACAAGATTTAATTAACTTAGGATTTAACAATATAATAGAGTGTAGCAACGAAAAAGAAGCGTTAAATAAGTTGCTGGAGGGCGAAGCAGATCTTTATTTAACCTCTAATGTTATTATGGATGAGCTTATGGAAGATAGGGGCCTACCCCTTGAATTAATTGAAAAAAAGTTCAATATTTCATTTAATCAGTTTTACATCGCTTTTTCTAAAACTTATCCAGATAAATTAATAGAAGAATGGCAAAAGGCTCTTGAGAAGGTAAAGCAAAATTCAACACTTCTTTTTATTAGCGATTAAACTGGTCACGTTATATTTAAATTTATTAACATGATTATAAAAGAATTTGAAAATACATCCGATGAAGAGGTGGTAAAACTAGTTTTGAATGATCAGAAATATTTCATCATTTTAGTTAAAAGATATGAGACAAAACTATACAGATATATTTCAAGGATTTCAAACTTTAACGATCAAGAAAAAGAAGACATTCTTCAGGATGTTTTTGTAAAAGTCTATGTTAATTTAAATAGTTTTAATTCAGACCTTAAGTTTTCTTCATGGATTTATAGAATAACAAGAAATGAGGTTATTAATAATTTTAGAAAATTCAAAAGAAGACCTCAAATTGCAAGAATTGATCCAGAAGATGATTTTATGTCAAGAATAAGGTCTGGGCTTGATTTAGAACACGAAATTAATAACAAAGTTGATCTCGATAATATTAAACAGATTTTGAATGAGATAAACGATAAATATAAAGAAGTTTTAGTTCTTAAATTTTTAGAAGAAAAAGATTATAGAGAAATATCAGATATCCTTAAAATTCCTATGGGAACTGTTGCTACATACATAAATAGAGGGAAAAAAGAATTGAAGCAAAAAATTAAAAAATATGACAAATCTAGATAAACAAATATTAGATCAAATAAAAGATTTAAAGCCAATAGCTAAATGGAAATTTTTATTTAAAAATTATTTAATATGGTCTCTTGGTATTTTGTTTTTAATATTCTCTTCATTTGCATGCGCCCTTCTCTTGTATCTTGTTATAAATAATGATTGGGAGCATTCTAAATTAATAGCCGGAAGTTTTTGGGATTATTGGATAGCATCTTTTCCTCATATTTGGTTTGTGTTTACGGTTGTTTTTTTAATAATTAGTTATCAAAACTTTAAACATACTGAAAAGGGTTATAGGATTAGGCATAGAAAGCTAATAACTATAAATATATTAACCATTTTATTCTTAGCTTTTGTTTTTTGTTCTTTTGGACTTGGAAATGCTATTGATGCAATTGATTTAGAACAGAGTAAAATATTTAACCAAAGAAAAGTATTATGGATAAATCCTGATAAAGGGTTTTTAGCAGGGGAAGTTATAGAAAAAAATGAAGATAGTTTAAAACTTATTGATTTTGAGGGGAAGCTATGGACAATTGATGTGATAGAAGCAAATATAACTCCTTATACAGAAGAAGGGGTTAAAATACTTGGAAATCAAGTAAGTGAGGACACTTTTAAAGCAAAAGAAGTTTTGCCTTGGAGTAGAATATTTTTATTTGAGAAAGACTTTTTAAAAGAATTACCATAATTAGCAGACAGTGATATTGACTGCTAAAATAATTATGATATACTCAAGTTATGATTACAGATAGGCAGAAGAAAATATTAAATGTAATTATAGAAGAGTATATAAGTTCAGCCGAACCTGTAAGTTCGCAATTTTTAGCGCAAAAACATGATTTTGGAATTTGTTCAGCCTCTATGAGGATTGAAATGAAAAATCTTACAGAGCTTGGTTTTCTTGAAAAACCATACATATCTTCTGGCAGGATTCCTACAGATAAAGCATATAGAATATTTGTAAATGGAATTTTTGAAGATTTAAACTTTCATGACGAGCTAGATGAATTATGTGATATTCTTAATAATGATGTTACAGAATTTAAAATGGCGAAAGAATTGACAGATTTTTTGGCTAGCATGTCATCTAGTTATATAATAATGTCTTTTCCACAAAGGAACGTTTATTGGCAGGCAGGCTTTAATGATATTATTAAAGAACCAGAATTTTCTAATAAAGACTTTGTAGTAAATTTTTTATCTTTTCTTGAAGAATTTACTAATGAACAAGATATATTAAATTTAGAGGATCGTCTCAAAGTATTTATTGGTGATGAAAATCCATTTAAAGGAGCTCATGATCTTAGTTTAATCTGTTTAGAAAATATTTTAAATAATAAAGAAAAATTTAGATTATCATTAATAGGACCAAAGAGAATGGATTATTATAAAAATATGAAGTTGGTTAATTCTTTATTAAAAGTAATTGATGAAAGAATATGAAAAAAGAAAATAAAGAAAAAGAAGTTAAGGAGTTAGAGGAACAATTAGAAGTAGCGATAAAGGAAAAAGAAGAATATTTAAATTCTTGGAAAAGAGATCTTGCAAATTATATTAATTATAAGAATAAAGAGTGTGAAAGAACTCAAGATCTAATAATCTCTGTTAAAGAAATAATGTTTGAAAGATTAATTTCTATTTTAGATAATATGTCGCTTGCAGAAAAATCGATAGATGAAAACTTAAAAGATAATATAAGTGTAAAAGGACTCTTATTAGTTAAAAAACAATTGGAAGATTTTTTTAGAAGCGAGGGGCTTGAAGAAATTAACGAAACAGAGATAAATTTTAATCCAGAAATACATGAAGTTTTAGAAGAAGTAGAATCTGTAGGAGATTCTCAAAAAGTTATAGAAATTATTCAAAAAGGTTATAAGATTAATGGCAAGGTTTTAAGGCCAGCTAAAGTAAAGATAATAAAGTAAAGATAATATTTTATTAATTTAAAAATTAATAATCTATTTTAAAAAGCATATGTCAAAAATATTAGGTATCGATTTAGGAACAGCTATTACAAAATTTGCATCCATTATAGATGGAGATCCGAAAGCAATGGAAAATAGAGAAGGATCTATTTTAACTCCATCCATTGTAGCATTAACAAAAAGTGGAGAAAGAGTTGTTGGAATACTTGCTCAAAGACAAGCTATTACAAATCCAAAAAATACAATTTATGCAGTAAAAAGATTTATTGGAAGAAAATATAATGATCCCGAAGTTCAAAATGAGTTAAAACTTTTACCCTATGAAACAAGAGAAAGAAAAGATGGGGGAGTAGAGGTTATGCTTGGAGATAAATGGTATACTCCTATTGAAATTTCTTCAATGATTTTACAAAAAGTTAAGGCTGATGCAGAAGAAAAAATAGGAGAGCAAATTAAGAATGTAGTTATTACTTGTCCTGCTAACTTTGACGATTCTCAAAGAAAGGCAACTAAAGCTGCTGGAGAAATTGCTGGATTTAACGTTCTTAGAATTATTAATGAACCAACAGCTGCAGCATTAGCTTACGGTCTTGGTAAAACAGAACAGAAAAAAGTTTTGGTTTATGATTTTGGAGGAGGTACATTCGATGTAACAATATTAGACAGTTCTCCAGATACAGTCGAAGTTATTGCAACAGGTGGAGAACCACACCTTGGTGGAAATGATTTTGATCAAGCTATTATTAACTGGCTTATCGATAAATTCAAAAAAGATGAAGGAGTTGATTTGTCAAAAGATGTTTTAGCACTTCAAAGATTAAAGGAGGCTGCAGAAAGAGCAAAACAAGAATTATCATCAGCTCAAGAAACAGAAATCAATCTTCCATTTGTCTCTTCAGGTGAAGGTGGTCCAAAACACTTATATTATAAAATATCTAGATCAGAGTTTAATTCAATGACACATCAATTTATAGAGAAATCTATAAAAAGAGTGGAAGCAACCCTAAAAGAAGCAGATTTAAATAAAGAAGATATTGATGAAGTAGTTCTTGTTGGAGGAACAACTTTAGTTCCTCAAGTAAGAGAAGAAGTTAAAAATTTCTTTGGCAAAGAACCAAACAAATCAATTAATCCAGAAGAAGTAGTCTGTATCGGAGCAGCTATTCAAGCAGAAATCTTAACAGCTAAAGAAGAAGGAAGAGCTCCAGAAGGAGACATTAAAAGTGTTCTTTTATTAGACGTACTTCCACTAACTCTTGGAATCGAAACATTGGGAGGAGTTAGCACACCAATGATTCAAAAGAATACTACAATTCCAACTTCAAACTCACAAACATTCTCAACAGCAGTTGATAATCAACCATCTGTAGAAATTAATGTACTTCAAGGAGAACGTCCACTTGCAAGCGATAATAGATCCCTAGGAAGATTTATTTTAAACGGACTTCCACCAGCACCAAGAGGGGTGCCTCAAGTCGAGGTAATCTTTGATATTGATGCAAACGGTATTTTAACCGTAACAGCTAAGGATAAAGCTTCTAATAAATCTCAATCGATTAGAATTGAAGGATCTCTTGGATTATCTGATGAAGAGATAGATAAAATGAAAAAAGAAGCAGAATTACACGCTACTGAAGATAAGAAAAAAAGAGATCTAATTGAGGCTAAGAACAATGCTGAGAACTTAATATACACTGTTGAGAAAACTCTTAAAGATGCGGGTGATAAGATTAAAGAAGAAGAAAAGAAGCCTGTTACTGATAAAGTAGAAGAACTTAAAAAAATAAAAGATACTGATAATCTTGAGGAAATAAAAAGTAAAACAGAAGAATTATCAACTTTAATTCAGCAAATTGGAGCTAAGATGTATCAAGAGCAGCAGACTGCAGAGCAAGAAAAAAAAGAAGAAAACAATGTTGAAGAAGCTGAAACAGAAGAAGTTAAAGATAATGACGAAAATAAAGATAATAAATAATGGCTAATAAGGATTATTATAAAATTTTAGGAGTATCAAAAGATGCCACTCAAGAAGAAATAAAAAAAGCTTATTACAAGCTAGCCCATGAATATCATCCTGATAAAAAGGGTGGAGATGAGGCGAAATTTAAAGAAGTCAATGAAGCGTATCAAGTTTTGTCAGATAAAAACAAAAGGGCTCAATATGATCAATTTGGTAGTGCTTTTAATAATGGTCAAGGATTTTCTTCTCAGGGATTTAATAATGCAAATTGGCAAGACTTTGCTTCTAACTTTGGAGGTACTCAAGACTTTAATCTTGAAGATTTGTTTGATATGTTTCAAGGTGGAGGTTTTGGTAGAACTTCTCAAAAAAGAAATCCTAAAAAAGGAAGTGATATTGAAGTAGAAATAAGAGTTTCTTTAGATTCTATTTTAGACGATCAATTAAGGAAAATAAAAATTAATAAATTCGTTTCTTGTGCAAGATGTAATGGGACTGGAAAAGAACCAGGAGCTTCTATGAAAAAGTGTCCAACTTGTGGTGGTTCTGGAAGAATAGAGGAAGTTAGAAAAACATTCTTAGGTAATTTTGCTCAAGTAAGAACTTGTCCTGAATGTTCAGGAGAAGGATCTATTCCTGAAAAGTTGTGTAATGTTTGTGAGGGGGAAGGAAGAGTAAAAAAAGAAGAAACTATCGAGATGAAAATTCCTAGGGGTATTGACACAAACCAAGTAATTAGGTTAAAAGGAAAAGGTGACGCAGGGAGAAAAGGAGGAGAAGCAGGTGATTTATATATACGAGTTATTGTAGAAGAAGACCCTGTTTTCAAAAGAAATGGTGATGATCTCTATATGGAATTACCTATTTCGATGTCTCAGGCAACGCTTGGAGATAAAATAAAAATTAAGACACTTGAAAAAAAAGAAATCTTTGTTAAAATACCAGATAGTGTTCAAACAGGAAAAGTTTTGAAAATATCAAATAAAGGAATACCACACTTTTCAGGTTTTGGTAGGGGAGATCTATATATCGAACTTATAGTTCAAACCCCTAAAAATTTAACAAAAGAACAAAAAGAATTGTTCAAGAAGTTAAAACAAGAAGGATTATAATCCTTCTTATGCCCTCATAGCTCAGTTGGTAGAGCAGCAACCTTTTAAGTTGAAGGTCACAGGTTCAAATCCTGTTGGGGGCACAAAAATAGGAAAGATTGGATTAGGTTCCAATCTTTTTTGAATTATTGAAAAAAAATAGATTATAATTTATACTTTAAGTAGAGGTGATTAAAACGGAAGAAGTTATCGTTCTTACGCTTATCATTATGTATCTTATAATGGTGAGATGGCCTCCACATCCGTGTGAGGCCTTATTATATACAAATGAAATTCTATTTAGAAACATACGGCTGTAAATTAAATGAATCAGACGCGGAAATTGTAAAAGGTTTATTAACTGATGAATATGAAGAGGTGCTAGATTTTAATAGTGCTGATTTTATTGTTTTAAATACTTGTGGTGTCATAGACAAGACAGAAAAAAAGATAATTGATAGAACTAAATATTTTCAAGAACAAGGTAAAAAAGTATTTTGGACTGGTTGTCTTCCTTTAATTACTAAAACAAATATTTCTAATGGTTCTATTGGACCAAATAATTTGTTAGATATCAAAAAAGCAATTAAAGATAATGTTCATATTCATAATAATGAAAAAATCGATAAAGCAGCTTTGTGTAATTTAAAAAAAACGAAAAACGAAGTTTCTCAAATAGTCCCTATATCAGAAGGATGTTTGGGGAATTGTTCTTATTGTGGATCTAAATTTGCAAGAAAAAGACTTTACTCTTTTTCTCAAGAAAATATTTTAAAAGAAGTTAATAATATTTTAAATAAAGGAGCAAAAGAAATACTTTTAACTTCGCAAGGACTTGCAGCTTATGGATTAGATAACGGAAAACAAGAGTTGCCTCAACTTATTGAAAAAATCTTAATGATTGAAAAAGATTTCAGATTAAGATTGGGAATGATGAGTCCTAAGCATGCAAAAAATATTATAGATGATTTAATAAAATTGTATAAAAATAAAAAAATGTATAAGTTTATTCATCTTCCTTTACAAACAGGTGATGATTGTTTGCTTAACGAAATGAATAGAGGATATACAGTAAATGAATTTCTAGATATTATTTCTAGGTTTAGAAAAATTGATACAGATACAATTTTGGCAACTGATATTATTGTGGGTCATCCAAAAGAAAAAGAAGAAGCTTTTCAAAACACAATTAAAATTATTGAAAAGGTTAAGCCTGATGTGCTTCATGTTTTTAGATATTCAAAAAGAGAAGGAACTCAAGACTCAGGGTTAAAAGAATTAAAAACTCAAACAAAAAAAGAAAGATCGAGAATTTTAGTCGATTTATTTCAGAAATATAATTTAGAAAAAAATAAAGAATTTTTAAATAAGGAATTAGAGGTTTTAGTTATTGAAGATAATAATTTAGCAAGAACAAGTTCTGGAAGAGCCGTGATTGTTAAAAATGGAAAAGCAGGGGAGTTTAAAAAAGTAAAAATCGTTAATTGTAATTGGAATTATTTAATAGGAGAGTAACTTGTTTTTTAAACATTGTTAGATTATAATTATTGTAATGACTAAACAAAAATCATTTACTTTAATAGAACTTCTTGTTGTTATAGTAATAATAGGAATACTAGCAGGAGTAATAATGATCTCTACTTCTTCTTCAATTGATAAAGCTAATATAGCTAAATCAAAAGTATTTGAAGAAAGTGTACAAAACAATTTAGCAGCTAATATGGTATCTAGATGGACACTAGATGAAATAATTAATACAAACAAAACTCCTGACCAATGGGGAAGTAATACAGGAACTCTTTATGGAACAAATGGATTACCACAATTAAGACCTGCTTCTGAATGTGTTACTGATGGATGTTTCAAGTTTGATGGGGTGGATGATTATGTTGAAGTAATGGGAATAACAATAATTGGAAATGTTTCACTCACCATGTCTTTTTGGGCAAAATCAATAGCTAATCAATCAGGAGATGATGTGTTGGTTGTATATGGAAATAATGGAGTACCAGGAGAATGCGCAGGTTTGTATTATAGGACAACCGAGAGTTATGTAAAATTTACTGGATGGGCTAATGCTTCATATGATTATAGTACATCTTTTGTCAAAGATTTTAATATTTGGCATCACTGGATAATAACTTACAATGGTTCTCAAGTTTTGATATATAGAGACGGGGTGGCAGATTCAAATGGATTACAACCAAAAGTATTAAACTTTACCGTAGGCAATTTATTGCTTGGAGGAAATTCAGTTTCTCGTTTTAATAGCTTAATAGACGATGTAAGAATATATAACGTCGCCCTCTCTTTCTCCCAAATCAAACAAAACTACATCGCAGGACTAAACTCAATGTTAGGTAATGGAAACATGTCTAATGAAGAATATAATCAAAGAATTGAAAAATTGGCACAAAAATAAAAAACCTTATTAAAGGTTTTTTAAATATCAACTATTTATTTAATTTTATTCATTAATTCTTCTAACGTATTCTTCTCTTTCTGTATTAATTTCTATAACATCTCCTTCATTAATAAAAAGAGGAGCATTCATTATTGTTCCATTTTCAAGAGTGATTGTCTTACTTCCTGAAGCGGCTCTATCTCCTTTAACTCCTGGAGTCACTTCTATAACTTTTAATTGTACTTTAATTGGAAGACTAACGTTAATAATTTTATCATCAAAAACAATAGTTTCAACTATTTCATCGGGTTTTAAAAATTTAGATGCTGAGCCAATTTGTTCTACTGTTAACTCAAATCTATTTGAAGGATTATCTACTTCAGAAAAAACAAATTTACCTTTATTGTTATAAACATATTTTGCTTCTTTTTTTTCAATATCAGCTTCTTCGAACTCTTCTCTTGGTTGAATAGTTTTAGCTATAACGGCACCACTTGCTAAGTTTTTTAATTTTGTTTGAAGATAAGAATGTCCTCTTCCTTTAAACACAGATTGAGCCTCCACGATTTCGTAAGGTTGATCATTGATTATAATAATTTTTCCTTTTACAAGTTCTGAATATGATACCATAATTTTATTAATTTTACTTTATTATTTTCCATTTTATATCTTTTTCGTCTCCCGCAAACTCAAGCCATTCACCATCATCGTTAACTACAAACCATTTTTTCTTTATTTGTGACCATACCATTGGCTGATTATTATAAAAAGGTTTTTTAACAATTTCTTTTGGTTTAAGTTTATCTAATTCTAACCATTTTTTAAAAACAGTTTCAATAGCGTAATCTAAGTTTCTAGATTTTGCCCATTCTGAAACAATAGTAATTGCTTCTTTGGCTTTCTTTTTTGAACCAGCAAGTTCAATTAATTCTTTTGCAGGTCTCGTAAATCTAGAATATACAATCTTTTTCTTTTTTGCATCTTCTTTTATTTCTTCAAGAGTGTATCCTTTGGTATAAAAAAAATGATTTATCACTTCTTGAATATCTGTTTCTTTTCTTTCCTTCATAGGGCACGTATAATATTATTATAAAAATCTTTAACTTTTTCAAGTTCTTTTACACCTTTTTTAGTAATTGAATATACTCTTCTTCGATCAATTTGTTTGCTTTGAACAAATCCTTCTAATTCAAGTGTGTATAATACGCGGTAGGGGGTTATTTTACCAGGCCTAAAACCATATTCTTTTTCAATAAGAGACGGAAAATCCCAGCCATGGTCAGGCCCTTTTTTTAATATCATTAAGATATATATCCATAGATTTCCTTTTGTATTATATTTTTTGAGTCTTAAAAATGGATCCATAATAGTTGACATTTATATTTTACAGCTATAAAATATATTTAGGTAAACCCTATACATTAATAATAAGTAAAAATTTGAAATAAGTAAATATATGGATAAAAAAATTAAAGTTGCGATTGCGGGACTTGGCAATTGTGCAAGCTCACTTATTCAAGGATTAGAGTATTACAAAAACGTTGATAATGACGACGAACTTGTTCCTGGTCTAATGCATAATATAATTGGTGATTATAAAATATCTGATATCGAAGTTGTAGCAGTATTTGATATTGATAAGAGAAAGGTGGGTAAAGATTTTGCAGAAGCGATTTTTGAAAAACCAAACAATACTACTGTATTTTGTCCTAACGTTCCAAAAAGCGGAGTGATAGTAAAAATGGGTCCAGTGCTTGATGGAGTTGCAGAACATATGTCTGAATATACCGAAGAGGAAAGATTCGTTATCGCAGATGAAAAGCCTTGTAATGTAGTAGAAGAACTTAAAAAATCAGGAGCAGAGATGCTTATTAACTACATGCCAGTAGGATCACAAAAAGCTACTGAGTTTTATGCTGAGGCTTGTCTTGAGGCAGGAATTGGATTTATTAATGCTATGCCAGTGTTTATATGTTCTGAAAAAGAATGGGCATCTAAGTTTGAAGAAAAGGGTCTTCCATGTTTAGGAGATGATATAAAAGCACAAGTTGGTGCAACAATTACTCACAGAACTTTGGCACACTTATTTTCTCAAAGAGGAGTTGTAATTGATAAATCATACCAACTAAATTTTGGAGGAAACACTGATTTTTTAAACATGCTTGAGAGAAAGAGATTAAAATCTAAAAAAGTTTCTAAAACTGAAGCCGTAGAATCAGAGTTATCTCAAAGATTAGATTACAATAATTTGCACGTAGGGCCATCTGACTATATTCCTTTTCTAAAAGATAATAAGATTTGTTTTTTGAGAATTGAGGGAAGAAAGTTCGGTAACATTCCAGTTTCAGTAGAACTAAAATTATCTGTAGAAGATTCTCCAAATTCAGCAGGAGTTATTATTGATGCTGTTAGAATGATGAAATTAGCTTTAGATAGAGGAACTGCTGGTGTACTATTATCTCCATCTGCATATTTTATGAAACATCCTATGGAACAAATTACAGATGATAAGGCCAGAGAAATGGTTGAAGAATTTATTTTAAATAAAAGAGAAAGATAATTAAATAAATTTTAAAAACATGTTAAGAACTCCATTTAAAAGATTTAAAGATTCTACAAAAGAAAAAAATCTTTGGGTTTATATTCTTTTCTTAGGGAAAGATCAGGAATTTATTAAGGATTATATAAGAGCAACAGTCTTAGAAAAATTTGATTTTTTGCCTAACTTTTTTACAGTTCAAAAAGTATTATATAGATTAGAACAAGAGGGATATATTCAAAAGGAAAAATTAAAAGGAAAGAAGGCATATGAAACTACAGAAAAAGGAAAAGAAGAGCTCAAAAAAATGCTTTCTTATACAATTGAATTAACAGAAAAGCTAAGTAAATAAATGCTACACAAAAGAAGGGAAAAATTTAAATTTCAGGAAAAGTTCATTGCATCAATATTAGGAAAACTTTTAATAACTCCTAATCAATGGACATTAATAAGTTTAGCGTTTGTGCTTATTGGATTATGCTTTGTAATTACGCAAAACTTTATTTTAGCATTAATCTTTTTTATAATCTCTTTATTTCTTGATTTGGTTGATGGCGCTATCGCAAGGGCAAAAAATTTAGTTTCTAATAAAGGAGCATATATTGATACTATTGTGGATAGGTATGTAGAGGGTGTAATGCTTTTTGGATTGCTTTTTATACCTAGTCTCCCAACAATTATATTACCTATTGAGATTTGGATCACATTAGCGGTATTTGGATTCCTAATCACAACATATTCAAAAGCTGCTGCATACGAAAAGCAATTAGATGAAAAAGCTATTCAAAAAACATTGCAAAAAAGTTTATTAGTAAAAAGAGCAGAAAGAGCTATTCTGTATTTCTCAATTTATTTAGCAATTGTATTTAATCAATTATATATAGCAGTTATTATTTTAATATTGTTTGCAATCTTAACAAACATAACGGCTGTAAGAAAAATTCTAGCTTTTATTAGATATCAAAAATAATTTTTTATTCTTGAAATAACGGGAATAAAAGTATAAATACACGGTGATTTTTCTCCGTGTATTTTTATTTCTTTTTTTAAAAGCTTTTCTTTAAAATCATTTATATTATGAGCGTCACATTCAATGTAAGTATATCCACAAGATTTATCTATATGGCAATCTGAACCAGCGGTCATTATTAGATTATTTTCTTCTGCTAAATCAAGAGCTTTTTTATCAAAATGATTCAACAGTCTTCGTGCATTAGAAACTTCTATACCGTCTATTAAATGTAAATACTCTTTTACGTCTCTAAAATGTTTAGGTAAATGAAAAGGGTGGGGAATAATAGCTAACCCTTTTTGTCTATGTATTTCATTTATAATTTGAATAGGATCACATCCTTTCATTTTTATTTCTTCTTTAAGAAATAATCCTAAAATATCGCCCTTGTTTGATTTTATTTCTTCTCCTAAAATCAGATGAGCGTTAAGTTCTTTTGCGGCCTCTATTGCTTCAGTCCAGCCATCAGTAGTATCATGATCAGTTATTGCAATGCCATTCAATCCCTTTTTTAAAGCTTGCTTTATAACATTATATGGAGTTGATATTGCATCATTTGAATAATTTGTGTGACAATGTAAATCTATCTTCATATGTTGATACTATCATTTAATAAAAAATTAGTGGATATTGACATTTATATAATAATATTTTATATTAAATAAGGTAAATATGAAAAGGTCAAACATGAGGGTGGACTTGTGCGAAACAGGTTTGAAGGGAAGGGTGTATGATAAAAACCCCGTAATGAGGAAAAGCATTAAGAGCACTAATCTTACTCCGGATGAGATCTACAATTCCAATCTTCTTCATCAAATGAGAAGGGCTTCTGGAAGGAGTTAATGTTGTACGACATTTACTCCTTTTTTATTTAATTTTTTAAATCTTTTCCAGAATGATATTTTTTATGAATATCTCGAAGCTTTTTATTTGTTACGTGAGTATATATTTGAGTAGTTGCAATGTTTCTATGTCCTAAGAATTCCTGAATGATTCTTAAATCAACACCTTGATTCAATAAATCAGTGGCCATTGAATGTCTTAATGTGTGAGGCGTTGTAAAGTATGGTACATTAGCTAGCGTAGAATAATGCTTTACAAGCCTTTCTATGGATCTAACTGTTAAGCGCTTGTCAGCGTCTTTTCTTGATCTGTAGTTTATAAATAAAGGTTTATAATCATCATTTCTTAAGTCTAAATACTTCTTAAGCCATAATAGGGCTCTTTCTGAAAAATAGACAACTCTTGGATGTTTTCCTTTACCAATAACACTAATTTCAAGATCTTTTTTATTTTTTATATTCTTAAATTGTTCAGTATTTAAGGCAACAAGTTCTGCTATACGAAGTCCTGTAGAAAATAATGATTCAAGTATAGCACGATCTCTTAAACCTTGAATTTTTGATATATCAGGAGCTGTTAAAAGGCGTTCTATCTGATCCAATGATAGGAACTTCACAGTTTTTTCTTTTTGAGCATCTTTAGGAAGCTTTATTTTATCAGCTGGGATACTTTGTATGTCTTTATCAGAAAAATAGCTTAAAAGGCTTCTTAGGGCTATTAAATAGTAATTTTGTGTGAGCTTGCTTAAAGGTTTACCATTTTTATTAGTAAATCTAGCTAAGTACAATCTATAATCCCAAACATCTTCTGAAGTAAGCTCAGAAGGAAGCATTTTTTCTTTGTTTTTTAATTTAAGATATAGAGAAAACTTATTTAAATATCTAGAATAGTTTTTTTGAGTGTTGTCAGATAATCCACGTTCAATTTCTAGATAATCTAAGAAGCTAGTAATGTGATTTATAATTGGTATATTAGATTCATTCATTATTTAGATTATACATTAAATATCAAAAATAATGAAGCCGTAAAATGCGTTTTAAGAAAATAGATGATAAATAGGTCATTGAAATTTATTTTTCTACAAGCGTAAATTAGAGGATAATGAAGAATTTAAATATTAATTATTTTTTAAATAATATAAAGCCGTAAAATGCGTTTTAAGAAACTAAATGAACTTCTAGGCTTAATTAAAAGAAAGCCCCCTGATATGTCGCTTAACCTACATTGTACGACATTGTAGTTAAGACGGTGAAAATAGAAAACACCTCTTCCCTTGTAAAAAAAATTAGAATCAGATGATTCTATTTTTTTTATTTTCTAAAACAAAAGAATATTCTTGTTCACCTTTATTTGCATGGATGATAAAATATTTATCATCTTCGAATTTTATTTTTTCAAAATATAATAAATCTTGAATAAAATAATAAATTCCTTCTAATGGTTCAAGGATCTGTTTTTCCATTTGAGTTATTTTTTCCTCTATTCTTGTATGGCAGTTAGTACACAAAGTAATAATGTAATCATTATTACTTTCTCCAAAAACAGCTCTTTTGAATAAATGATGTGCAGTCAGGTTCTCTTCTTCGTTGCAAATAGCGCATTTCGTATCTCTCAAATCTCCATTATTTCCCTTTCTGCTCCCGTTTCTATAATTATATTTAGTAATTAAATAAGGATTAAATTCTATAAATATAGAGTTTGTTGGAGCAGTCTTTATTTCTATTCCTTCAATGGTTTGATCAGCTCTATCTTTTATGATCATGGCGCATAGATTAATATTGGCATAATCTGCTTTATGTAAATAAAGTATTTTATTTCCAACATACCTTACTAGAACTGAAAATTTATGTTGACATTCTTTGCATAAAAACCAATGGGGAGATTTTCTTTTTTTAAAATAAGATTCGGGAAGTAAAGAATAAAGATCAGCATTTGGATTACCACATAATTGGCAAGATGAGTACTTTATGTTTGTAAGACAACAACTCAAAATACAACCTCCTTTATTTTAGAAAATTAAAATTTACTGTTTTTAGTTTATATAAAAAAAGTATTAAAGTCAAAATTTAATTTGTAAAACTTTTAAAAAAATTAAATATCTGTTCTATAAAGCTAGGAAGTTCATTTTTAATCTCTTCTTTTTCTTTTGAAAATTCTTCCGTAGATGTTATTTTATTGAATACATTTTCTATTTTTGGTTTAACGTTATCTTTAAACCAATTTAAATGTACAGCGATATTATCATTATAATATCGTTTAATTTCTTTAAATAAATCATTATTAATTGTCACATTTATAGATGTGTCATTCAAGTCCTTAGAAGTCTCAGCTTTACAAATATTAGTGCTTAGAAATAATACTAGCAAAATAAAGAAAGAAAATATTATTTTTTTTAACATAATTATTTTTGGCTTAGAATATTTAGCCTCTGATTATATTCCTCTCTAGAAATACTTCCTTTATGCAAAAGTGAATTTAATCCGGTCGTATAATTTTGTTTTATTTCAGATAAAGATAGTCCCGCATTATATATTTTTACATCGTCTATGAATCCATTAAAATATGCTCCACTAATATACCTTCCTATATAAAAATTTGATACACCGTATGTTACTGGTAATGTTAATTTTGAAGATATTAAATCTTTGAAAACTTCTGAACCATTAAAATATATTTTTAGATTTATTCCATTAGAGGAAAAGCACCAATGAATCCATTTGTTAACATAATCTGTTGGATGGTATACTGAAGAAAAGTAAAAAGCATACGTTGTGCTATTATATAATCTAACCATATATAAATCGCTTTCAATATCCATTTCCCACGTATTTCCAAGTATTCTTGCTACTTTATAGGAGTCCTGTTTTGCCCAAACACATGCGCTTATATTTTTCTGATCAAAATAAACATTATCTTGACTGACATAATCATCCACTCCATCAAACTTAAAACAACCATCTGTAACACATTCAGAAGAAGGTCTTAATTGTGGTAATCCATTTGTTCCATAAAGAGTTCCTGTATTACTTCCCCATTGATCGGGAGTTTTGTTTGTATTAATTATTTCATCTAGCCTCCATCTAGATACCATGTTAGCTGCTAGATTGTTTTGTACACTTTCTTCAAATACTTTTGATTTAGCTATACTAGCTTTATCAATTGAAGAAGAAGTAGAGATCATTATTACTCCTGCTAGTATTCCTATTATTACTATAACAACAAGAAGTTCGATTAGGGTAAAGGATTTATTTTTCATTATAATGAATTAATAGCTTGGTTTATTCTTTTAATTGATTTTTCTTTTCCTATAATTTCTATAATTTCAGCTGGACCAGCAGAAGCTTTTTTTCCACTTAATGATACTCTAAGTGGCCACATAAAGCTTCCGACAGAAGGAGCTTTCTTTGCTTCTTCTACTAATTGTTTTTGAATATTTTCACTACTTATGTCTTCTACATTTTCAACTAATTGTAAGGCTTTCTTTAATGAATCTTTTACTTCTTCAACTGTCATATCTTTCCATATTAAGAGATTTTTATCATAATTTAATTCTTCTTCATATAAATAAGAAGTTATTTCAGTTATTTCAGATAATTTTTTTAATCTATCCCTATAAGCTTTAACAACTTTTTTATTATCTATTCCTTCTTTTTGTTTTAAGTAAGGAAGACATTTTTGAGTTAATTCATCTATATCTATATTTCTAATATATATACCATTCATCCAATCTAATTTATCAATATTAAATACAGCACCTGACTTAGATATTTTTTCAATAGAAAAATCTTGAATAAGTTCGTCCATTGAATAGATTTCTTTTTCAGTTCCTGGATTCCAACCTAAAAATGCAATAAAATTAATAATTGCTTCTGGTAAATATCCTTGTTTTAAATAGTCTGATACAGCAGTTGACCCCTCTCTCTTTGAAAGCTTTTTCTTATCTTTTCCTAAAATTAAAGAAAGGTGAGCAAATTCCGGAATAGTAAATCCTAATACTTCTCCTAAAAGTATTTGTTTTGGGGTGTTTGGTATATGTTCTTCTCCTCTGATTATGTGTGTAACCCCCATTTCAAAATCATCAACAACACAAGTAAAATTATATAAAGGATTATTTAAATCTTTAGCAATAACAAAATCCCCAACATCACTTGTGTGTATTTTAATTTCTCCTCGAATTAAATCATTAAAAACAACATCTTTATTTGGTGGACACTTAAATCTAATAACACATTTCTCGCCTGCTTCTATTTTTTTTAATGTATTTTCTAATCCTAAATCTCTATACTTACCTTGATGTATTGGAGCTTTTTCTAGTTTCATTAAGTCTTCTCGCTCTTTGTCTAATTCTTCTTTTGTGCAGAAACAATAATAAGCAGTTCCCTCTTTAAGCATTTTTTCTAAATATCTTTTATATATTTCTCCTCTTTCGCTTTGTCTTTCTGCTCTATTGTCCCAGTTTAATCCTAATTTTTTTAAATTATCGAATATTTCTATTTCCCATTCTTTTTTTGACCTTTCTTTGTCTGTGTCTTCGATTCTTAAAAAAAATTCTCCATTGTTTTTCTTAGCAAACAAAAAGTTAAAAAGTGCAGTTCTTAAACCACCTATATGTAAGGCTCCTGTTGGAGATGGTGCAAATCTTGTTCTCATGATTCTAAAAATTTAATAATATCTTTTGCTATTAATTCAGCACTGTTTGGTATAGAAAATTCCTTTGCTCTTCTACCAAGCTCCCTAATGTCTTTGAATTGAAACATATTTTTTAGTTCAGCTAAAAAGAAGTTTGGTGTAAGATTTTTTTCTTCAATAACTATTGCTGATTGTGTTAATTTAGCATAGGTTAAGGCATTTTTCAATTGATGATCTTGTGCTGCTTCAGGAAGTGGTATTAAAATACTTGGTCTTCCTATGGCACTGATTTCAAAAATTGTCCCCGCTCCTGCCCTTGCCACAATTGCATCTGATGCTGCATATATATTTTGCATTTCTTCTTCACTAAAAAAAGGATATACATGATATTCAGGTTGTAAATTTTCAGGAATAAGTGCAGATGTATACTCTTTTACTCTTTCAAAGTCTTTTTGTCCGGTTTGATGTATAACCTCGAAAAACTCAAGCATTTGAGGAGCTATTTGAATAATTAATTCATTAATTCTAGTAGACCCCTGAGATCCTCCTAAAAATAATATGGTTGGTTTTTTAAAATTTAATTTAAGTACTTCTTTTGCTTTGTTTTGACTTCCATTAAGGATTGTTTCTCTAATTGGATTTCCTGTGTACATCATTTTTCTTAAAGGAAAATAGCTTACACCCTTTTCCTCAAAAGCTACATATATTTTAAAAGCAAATGAAGATAATATTTTGTTTGCTTGTCCAGGAACAGCATCGGATTCATGCATAACAATAGGAACCCCTAAAAGCATTCCTGCAATCACAACTGGAAGTGAACCGTAACCACCCTTACTAAAAATAATGTCAGGAGCATAAAAAAACATTGAAATAAAAGATTGTATAATGCCTATTGGTATGTTAAAAAATACATCGTTTATATTTTGAAAAAAAGTAGATATGCCTCCATATCTTCTTATCTTCCCAGTAAAACAAAAGTTTGTTTCAACCCCTTCTTTTGCAAAATAATGACGAGTAAATTCATCTTTCGGTCCTATGTATAAAAAATCAACAGTGTTTAATGAATGTTTTTTTATTTCTCTTAAAACCGCTATAAGTGGAAAGGTGTGACCACCTGTTCCTCCACCAGCTAATATAATTTTCATGATTTTATTATATATTAAATTTCAATTATTGTTAACAGGCCTAGATACATTTAAGAGCAATCCCAATGCTATTAGCTCTACAAAAAGATGTGTTCCTCCGTAACTTAGAAATGGAAGAGGGATTCCAGTTAATGGAATAAGTCCAGTCATCGCAGCTATATTAACAAAAGATTGTGAAACAATCCATGTACATATACCAATTGCTAAAAGTTTACCAAATAAATTAGATTTTTTCGCTATTTGGAATGCGTAAATAACAAAAAAGATTAGAAGTAGTATTAAAAAAGCACATCCTAAAAAACCTAATTCTTCAGCATAAATAGTAAATATAGAGTCTGACATTGATTCTGGAATAAAACCAAACTTTTGCGCACTCAATCCTAGTCCTGAACCATTTAAACCTCCTGATCCTATAGATATTAAAGATTGATTTATATGATATGCATCACCCAATGTATCGTTAAGAGGATTGAATAATGTCATAATTCTTTCCATTCTATATGGAGCTATTAATATCATAATTAAAAATAGCGACAAACCTCCTAAGCCAACCCAAACCACTTCTTTTATTTTTGTGTTGGCAGTAAAAAATATAGCAGCAGCGGTAATAAAGACTACAACAAAAGTGCTTAAATCGGATTGGATATTGAAAGCCAAAAAAATAAAAAACATGCTTATAAAAAAATTTAAAAGAGGTTTTTTGATTTTTTCACTACTAAATAGAGCTGCTAAATAAAGTATTGATGTTATTTTTAAAAATTCGGATGGCTGCAAACTAATACCAAAAAAATTAACCCACCTACAAGCTCCTCCTTCACAAATACTAACACCAGGAATAAGAACTGAAAACATTAAAATGCACGAAAAAACAAATAACCAAAAAGCATATTTTTTAAAAAAGTTTAAAGGAATTAAAAAAGCTAATGCACCTAAAAATATTCCAGGCAAAAATCCAAATAATAATTGATGATTCAAATAATAGTGTGGAGCCAATCCTTCATTTATAGCAAAAGGAGGTGATGCTGTAGCAATAGTAATAATCCCTATTAAAATAAACAAAAGAGAGCATATCAAAAGAGGTATATTTGGCAAAAACGAATTATTTTTTATTGTTCTCATTTTTTAAATATTTTTTAAATTGATTAGCTCTATCTTTGTAATCCTTAAAAAGATTATAACTTGGAGCAGCTGGAGATAATAAACACACACTTCCCTTCTTCGTATTTTTCTTAGCAAATAACACAGCATCTTTCATTTTATTTGTAAAAAAGAAATTAATATTTTCATTCTTAAGTTCTTTATATATCTTTTTATCAGTATTTGGAAAAAGAACAATATTTCTTATTTTTTTATTTTTAATCTCATCTGTTAATTTATTGAATTTAATTCCTCTATCAAGCCCTCCCAATATTAATGTATCAACATTTTTGATTTCATTTAATGCAAAAATTGTTGCTTCTGGTATAGTTGCTAATGAATCATTATAAAAATCGATTCCATTATAATTCCCCACAAATTCAATTCGAGAATCTAAAGTGTTAAAAGTATCTATACTTTTTTTGATTTCTTTTTCTGTTAAACCAAATATTTTTGCAACGGCTATTGCTGCGGCAATGCTATCATTGTGAATATTATTTTTCGTAAATAATTCTACAAAAGGAATTTTATGAGCCTTCGTTTTTATATTTTGTATTTCCTTAAATTTAGGATTATACACAAAAAAATCATTTTTGCTTTGAAATTTAGATATATTTTTTTTGGCGTTAAAATATTTTAAAAATGTTTTATAATAATCTAAATGCTCTGGGTATATATTTATAAAAACAGAGATGTGAGGACTTTTTGAAATGTGATCTAATTGATGACATGACATTTCAAAAACAAATATGTCTTTTGGTTTTGCGGTAAGAAGATATGACAAGCATGGTTTGCCCACATTACCTACAAGTTTTACATTCTTAAAAAATTCTTTTAGTATTTTATAAATTAAGGCAGAAGTGGTGCTTTTTCCTTTTGTTCCAGTTACTCCAATAATTTTTCCAGGACAATTTTCTAAAAACAATTCAGTTTGTGAAGTTATTTTTGCATCACCAGCAATTTCTTTAATTTTAGCAAAAGGGATCCCCGGAGTTTTAATGATGACATCGTAATTCTTTAGATTACTTAAATAGTTTTCTCCGACAAAGATTTCTTTTTCATCAGCTTTTATATTATTTTTATCAGCCAAAGCAATAGACTTTATTGGAAAAAGTTTTTTTAATGTTTTGTAAGTATTCTTTCCCTCTCTTCCAAAACCAAGAATAATAATTTTTTTATCTTTAAGATCTTGTAATTTCATTTTTTAATATTTTTTTAAATTTTTGTGGAAGATTATTCTTTTCATTAAAATCATATAAAATCTCTTTTTCTTTTATATTTTTAAAATAATTATTTTTATTTAAATAATTTAAAAGATAATAATTTTTATCTTTTGCTTTTTTAAAACTTAAATAAAATGCTAAAAGTGATTCTTTTTTTGTTCCTATACATTCAAAAGGTTTATTCTTTTTAAAACCAATTAATTTAAGCATTTCATCTTTAAGATTTTTATCTTCAAAAAGATTTTTATTAAATATTTTTAATAATTCTTCTTCTTTTATAAATGGGTATAATATTGCAAAAACAAATAAACACTTAGGACAGCTTCCACACCATTTAAAAGTTTTTTCTTTTGTTCCAGAATAAGTTTTATTGGCTTCGTTACAGCTTAAAAATATAGTATGATATTTTTTAAATTTAGAAAATATCTTTGCTATCTGTATTTCATATAAGGGTCTTAAAAAACTAAAATATTCTATACCTTCTAATATAAACTCTTTCGAATATTTTCTAAAATCATTTTCAAATTCAAAAGTCTTTGAATATTGATGGTTTATTTTTTTGTTTAGATAAACAGTAGTTTCTTCATTGGAACTTCTTTCGTTTGATAAAACAATGTATCTTGCATTAATTATATAAGCTACAATTAGACTTAAAAAAGCTAAATAAGCAGAAAAAGGAGTGTGGCCATTATAATAGCCTTTTCTATTTAATTCTAAAAGCTTATCATCTATTTTTCTTTCTACATATATATGTTTATTTTTTCCTATAGTGTTTTCTATTTCTTTAGTTTTGTTTAGGCCTAAGCAATAAATATTTTCATCTTTTAATAAATTTAAAGAAACAATTGAATCTTTACCACCACCAATAGGTAAAAGAATTTTTTCTTCTGCTTTTATTTTTTTCTTTTTAAATGTTTTGTTCGAATTACACTCAATTTCTAAAAAATTTTTATTTGTAAAATTTATTTTGTTTTGAAAGAAAAATTCCCCCAATCCCTTTAAATATATTTTTTTCCAAAAGTTTTTTTGTTTTAAGTTTAGTTTTCCGCATTCTATTATAATTTTAGGTGAACAGGTTGCCTTGTAATAACTTACAAGTTCAATCATTCCTAAATTAAATATTAAGTTTTCTAAAACATCTTTACTAACATTTTTGTCTGAAACATTTTTAATTTTTAATTTTGGTTTTAAACTTATATTTGGTTCTATTAAAAAATTAAAAGAAATATTTAAATCTCCTTCTTTAAAAATATATTCGTAATTTATATATCTAAAAATTGGATGTTTTTTTCTTAAGTCCATAGCAATTGAATAGCTGTTCCTATTATTGCAAGAACAACACCAAGTAACCAAAATCTCATTGTAATTTGTGGCTGAGTCCATCCTATGGCTTCTAGATGGTGATGAATAGGAGTTGATTGCCATATTTTCTTACCTCTAAATTTCTTTGAAATAAGTTGGATAATAACTGATCCTGCTTCAATAACTAAGATTCCGGCAATAATTGGAAGAACGGCAATAGAATTTGTTAAAAATGCTACAACAGCCATTGTCATTGATAATCCCAAAACACCAGTTTCCCCCATATAGAATTTGGCTGGAGGGATATTAAACCACAAGAAGCTAAATAATGTTCCAGCAATAATTGAGCAAAAGATAGCCAAATCATATTTATCTTGAGTAAAAGCAATAATTGCAAAAGCAGCAAAAATTGAAGCAAAAGTACCGCCTGCAAGCCCATCAATTCCATCAACTACTCCACCTGCCCATGATGCTAAACAAACTATAATAAAAAGAAGAATAAAAAATATTCCTAAGTTTAAATCTATTCCTTGAGGAAAATTAAAGAGAAGTGGTATATGAACACTAGTCCAATCTAATTTTAGGAAAAACCAAAGACCTCCTATAAGTCCAATTGTAGAAACAAGAACAAATCTTAACGAAAATTTTAATCCTCCTCCAATATACTTTCCCTTTCCCCATACAACAGCCATATCATCTGCAAGTCCAATAATAGAGGCTATAATCAATGTAAAAAAAGGAAGCCACGTTTCAGTTCTTGTAATGAACCTTAAGTTTTCAAGCCACCAGATGTCTGTTATTTTAGATAAAAAAGCTAAAAATATTGCTATTATAAAAATAGTCCCCCAAATTATAATACCGCCTCCTCGTGGAGTGCTTGTTTCCTTGTCTTTATGTAGTTTTGCAAAAACTTCTGCTTCCTTTCCATCAATTGTAAGTGCTCTAACTTTCTTTTTCCAAAATTGTTTTTTATTTAAATAAGGAATTAAAAAATGAGCAAAAATAATAGATATTATTGACCCTAAAGCAGTTAATCCAAGAAGTCTAATTGCGTTATAAATTTCAAGTGTCATGTTTTAAAAAGAAAAGGATTTTTCGGTCCAATTTATTAGATTTTTCATTTCACCGAATCTATCATTGGAGTTTATTATAATATTTACAATTATATCATCAAACGGAGTTTTTGTCATTAATATTAGGCATTCATTTGCTTTTACCGTGTATCCAGTTTTCCCCCATGTTTGATAAGGGATTTCCTTTAATAAAATATTAGTATTTGTAATCTTATGTTTTATTCCTTCTTCACTTACTACATAATGTTCTTTTTTTGATAAAATTTCTGCTATTATAGGATATTTTTTTATAATCTCTGAAACTAATATAGTTAAATCTTTTGCTGAAGAGACATTACAGCTACCATTATCTTCATCTAATCCGCTTGGATTTATAAAATGTGTATTTTTCATTTTTAATTTCTTAGCTTTTTCATTCATTAATATCATAAAATTAATTCTATCTAATTTTGAAGCTAAACATTCTGCAGCATCATTGCTAGACTCTATGAGCATAATATATAAAAGATCTTGAATAGTAACATGTTCTCCCAATTTTAAACTTCCAGAAGTTCCCCAAGCCTTAAGCATTTCTTCATCTATTAATATTTTAGAGTCTAATGGGTAATTATCGATAACAACAACCGCAGTCATTAATTTTGTTAGAGATGCTATGGCTGTTTTTTGATCTAAATTCTTTTTATAAAGAATTATTTTTTTGTCATTATTAAGTAAAACGGATGAAGCTATATTGGCTTGAAGATTTAAGGGTTCAATTTTAGTTTCAAAAGGTTTAAACAAGTTAACGTTATCGATTAAAGATACAATATTTTCTTTTGAATAGGTTTCATTTTTAACAAAATGAAAACAGCCTAAAAATATTAGTATAGTAAGGGTTGGTATTAATATTAAACTATTCTTCATTCTTAATTTTAATTCCAAGTTCTTTTAATTGACTTTCCGAAATAGGTGCAGGAGCATCCATCATAAGATCTTTATTATCTCCTGTTTTAGGGAAAGCAATTACTTCTCTAATAGATTCTTCATTTAATACTACGGCAAAGAATCTATCTATGCCTGACGCCATACCCCCATGTGGTGGGATTCCATACTCAAATGCATCAAAATAATGCTTAAACTGCTTTTTTATATCTTCTTCATTATTACCCATCACAAGGAAGCATGTCTTTAAAAGTTCGATATCATGAGTTCTTAATGATCCTCCCGCAATTTCAAATCCATTTAAAACTAAATCAAATTGGTGTGCTAAAATATTTTCTGGATTGTTCTTTATTTTTTCTAAGTCTTTTTCTTGTGGAAGTGTAAAAGGATGATGACAGGCACCCCAACATCCATATTCTTCTTTCCAGTCAAACATTGGAAAATCAGTTATATACCAAAATGCTAATTCATTCTCATCATTTTTATCCCTCCTCATATCTGGTTTATCTGATCCATATTTTTCCATAGCTTCTTTGTAGGTCATTCTAGGAAAAGGGATTTGAGTAATGTGTTTTTCTGGAAACAAAGTCTCTACAATTTTAATATATATTTCTTCCATAAGATCCATAATCTCTTCTTTTGATTCAGGAAAAGCCATTTCTAAATCAAGTTGAGTAAATTCTGGTTGTCTATCTCCCCTTGGATCTTCATCTCTTAAACATCTTGCAATTTGAAAATATTTTTCATATCCAGCAGAAATTAAAAGTTGTTTATATTGTTGAGGACTTTGTGGTAGAGCATAAAATTTACCCTTAAAGTTCCTTGAAGGAACCACAAAATCTCTAGCTCCTTCTGGAGTGGATTTAGTTAAGATCGGAGTTTCAATTTCAATAAAGTCTTTTTCTTTTAAAATAGCTCTCATTAAACTAATAACTTCAAATCTTTTTTTAAGGTTTCTTTTTAAACGTTCTCTTCTTAAATCAATATATCTATATTCGAGTCTAGTTTTTTCATTAATGTCATAACCATCTGTATCAATAGGAAAAGGCATTGTTTTAGCTTTTGATAATATTTTAATATCTTTTGCTTTAATTTCTATTGAGCCAGTAGGAATTTCAATATTTTTCATGTTTTCAGGCCTTTCGTTTACTTCCCCCAAGATCTCAACAACATATTCAGGCTTTATTTCATCCTTAACTAAATTATATGCTGCTTCATTCATTTTAGGAGTGAAAACTACTTGTGTTACACCGCTGCTATCTCTTAAATCAATAAATATGATTTTTCCATGTGCTCTTATGCTATTAACCCATCCTTTAAGCAACACTTCTTCTCCTATTTTTTTAACAGTTTCAATGTTTAATGTTCTTTTCATAAAATTATGCCTTAATAATATTTTTAATATTTCCGGTTTCTTTTAAATCTTTTTCAAGCTCTCCAATATCATCGATTATTTTAAATTCGTCAATTTCTGTTTTTTGAGAAACTCCTTTTTCTGATTTTATTTTTCTAACCTCTTCTAAGTATTTAATCAACAAATCACCTTTTTTCTCTAATTCTTGGTCAATTAGAGTATTATCAAATTCGGGAAAGCGAGTTAAATGAATACTTTTTGTTTTCTCTTGTTCTATAAAGTAATTTTGATAAATTTCTTCTGTTGTAAATGG
This sequence comes from Candidatus Pacearchaeota archaeon, assembly GCA_035362415.1. GTDB lineage: Bacteria > Patescibacteriota > Minisyncoccia > Minisyncoccales > Minisyncoccaceae > JAAZMU01. The sequence continues at coordinate 23,682 of DAOSDM010000002.1, read as the reverse complement.
GATAATTGGTGCAAACATCTTTATTATCGTTAATAGTGAATGATATAAAGTATATTTAGCAGAATCTTTTAATTCTTCATTTTCCCCATAAACTCTCCACTTTGATAATTCTAAATAGTTATCGCAGAAACTATTCCAAAAGAATTTTTCAATAAGCGTTCTTACTTGAGATATTTCTCTTTTTTCAAATAAGCCATCAATCTCTTTAATTACTTTATTTAATTTTATTAAAAAATATTGATCTAATATATATAATTTATTTGGTTTTACTTTGCTTAAATTTTTTGAAGCAAAATTAGATGCATTTATAATTTTAGTAATTAATTTTCTGCCATTTTTTAATTCATTTTCATCATATTTAATATCTTTTCCCCATCCAGTATTAGTTGCCCAATATCTTAAAGCATCCGCTCCATATTTTTCAATCACTGTTTTTGGTTCAACAATATTCCCCTTTGATTTACTCATCTTTTCTCCTTTTGGATCTAAAACAAAACCGGAAATTAATACTTCTTTCCAAGGAATTTTATTTTCTATATATTCTGATCTTACAACTGTATAAAACAACCAAGTTGAAATAATATCATGAGCCTGAGCTCTTAAATTCGTTGGTATTAATTTTTTATGAACTAAGTTTTCTAAAATCTGAGGCGTTAAAGAACTTGTTGCCCAAGTATCCATTACATCTTTTTCTCCTATAAAAGATTCACTGCCACATTTACATTTTTTGTTTGGCTTTTGCTTAAGTGGATCTACTGGCAAATCATTTTCATCTGCTATTATAATTTCTCCACATTTTTCGCAAAACCAGACTGGAAAAGGTATTCCAAAAAATCTTTGTCTTGATATGCACCAATCCCACTTTAAATTATTAATCCAGTTTTCATATCTATGTACTAAATGATTTGGGTTCCAATTTATTTCTCTACCTCTTTCGATAAACCTTGCTTTGTTTTCAAGTATTTTAATAAACCATTGGCTTGTTGGTAATATCTCTATTTCAGTTCCACATCTTTCGTGAATATTTACTAAATGTTCAATTGGTTTTTCTTCTACAATTCTTCCTTCGTTCTTTAATTTTTCAATAATTTTTTGTCTCGCTTCTTTTATTTTTAGACCTTCAAATTCTTTTGCAAGTTCTGTCATTCTACCTTCTTTTGAAATCGAAGTTTTGAGTGGAAGATTGTGTTCCATATACCATTCAATATCTGTTGTATCTCCAAATGTGCAACACATTACAATTCCTGTTCCTTTTTCTTTGTCTACTTTTCCATCAGCTTTAATCTCTACTTCATCATTAAAAATAGGTGTGATAACTTTTTTACCAATTAGGTTTTTATATCTTTCATCTTCTGGATTAACAAAAATGGCAACACAAGACGATAAAAGTTCTGGTCTTGTTGTTGCAATAGTTATATACTCACCATCTTCTAAATCAAAATTAATACTATAAAAAACAGAAGGAATATTTTTATCTTCAAGTTCGGCTTGAGCAACAGCGGTTCCACAAAGTGGACACCATAAAATAGGTGTTTCTTTTTTATATGCAAGATCTTTATTAAATAAATCAATAAAATATTTTTGCGATATTTTCTGACACTCTTTGTTTATGGTCGAATATTCTAAAGTAAAATCACATGACATTCCTATGTCTTTCCAGTTCTGAATAAATTGAGGTCTTATTTCTTCAAGGGTTTTATTGCAAAGTTCAATAAACTCACTTCTTTGCATTTTTTTTAAAGAAACATTTTTCTCTTTTTCAACAAATCTTTCTGTAGGAAGTCCATTGTCATCTGTTCCAAAAGGAAAAATAACTTTCTTGCCTTTCATTCTTTCAAACCTAACAACCACATCTTCATGTGTATAAGATGATGCGTGTCCAATGTGCATTTTTCCACTAATTGTTGGTGGTGGAGTATCTACAGAGTATATTTCTCCTTGAGAATTTTCATCATACTTATATATATGGTTATCTTCCCAGTATTTCTGCCATTTTTTCTCTATTTCGTGCCAATTTTCCATAGGTTTATTATATACAAAAATTAAAAAGATAAAAGACCCCGTGTGGGGTCTTTCTTGCTTTATTTTTCTTCTTTATCTTCTTGTTCTTCTTTTTCTTCCACCCCCTCCATTGGTTCGTTCAAATTTATTTTATTTTCTTCGCTTGTATCTTCTTTATTTTGACTTAAAACTAGCCAAAATATTATAGCTAAGATAATAACGATTATGACGACTGTCCAAAGTGTGCTCATATTGCTTTTTTATAAAATTAAGATAAAAATCTTAAAGTTATAAATTAGTTTTATAGTTTTAAAATAGCATTAAAAAGGTAAAAATACAAGTTTATTTTATCCACGAAAGATATATGGCGCTTGCCTCGTCAGCACTTATATATTTATCATATATTTTTATTTCATCTAGGGCTCCATCAAAACTTTGAGTAGAGTAACATGTGCCAAACTTAATGTTTCCTGTTCCATATGGAAGTCTACTAAAATTAGCTTTTTCTACAATTGGTTTGCCATTTATGTATAAGCTTGTTTGTGTTAGGGTTGCGCTTGAAGAATACACCAAATGAAACCATTCTGCATAATTATATAAATTATTGTAATTAGTACCATTTATCCACAAACCCCTGCCTCCGATTGTGGCTGTTTCTATCCTATCGTTCTCGGGATCTTTCACAAAAAATTCTTCCCATTCTTGATCTTGTGAAAATATCTTAACCCACATTTCAACTGTTAACTCATTAAGATTAGAAAAGTTATTGCTATGAGGAATAGTTATCATCCCAGTGGCAGGAAACCTTAGGCACGATCCTGAAATGCAATTCGTTCCAGTCTGCCAAATAGCAGTTTCGCTTAAGGTTCCATTATTACTATTCCATGAATCCAATATATTTGTGCCAGACCCCTCGTCTAATTTCCAGTTTCCAACGAGATTAATCATAAAGCGATTTTTTATACTTTCAGAAAAAGAATTAATTCTAGTTAAATTAGCTTTATCAATTGAAGAAGAGGTAGAGATCATTATTACTCCTGCTAGTATTCCTATTATTACTATAACAACAAGAAGTTCTATTAAAGTAAATGATTGTTGTTTGTTTCTATTTATCATAGGCTAGTTCGTTTATTCTTTCATTGTATTCTTTATTAGATATAGTTCCCTTTACAAACATTGAATTCAAATTAGTAATATATTTCTTTTTGATTTGAGCAGAGGACAAAGCCCCGTCATACACTTTCATTTCTCCGATTAAACCATTAAATGCATGTGTACCAACGTATGTAGTTGCTGCTCCTGTTCCTATATAAAAGGCAGTATATCCTGCAATTCTGGGAGGAGAGATTATTGTTTCGTATCTTTTATCTAGTTTACCATCAATATATAAATTTATACTATCATCGGCACTATTATAGCTTGCAACAAAATAGTACCATTTATTTAAACTTACAGTCGAAAGTGTTCTATATGAATAACGATTAACATCTTGGCCATACATATCAAAGGATAATTTATTTTCAGCACTGATGCATAAGGCAGTTTCATCTGTCCATGGCCATCCTATAATTATGTCATAATAATTGTCAGTATATGAATGAATATTAATATATGCAGAATAAGTAACATCTCTATCTCCTCTTGGAAAAGAAGAAATACGACTTATTCTTATAGAATCATCAACTCCATCAAAAGACAAAACATTTCCCATTTGAGTATCAAATATAATTTGAGGACAAGCTGTTCCTTCGGCACATATTATAGATTCGGCATTATAAAATGTTCCATTGATATCATTACCCCACTCATCAATTAGTATCCAGCTAGTTCCATTTTTAGTAACATTATTGGCATTCCATGAAGATACCATATTTACCACTAAATTGTTTTGTACACTTTCTTCAAATACTTTTGATTTAGCTATATTAGCTTTATCAATTGAAGAAGAAGTAGAGATCATTATTACTCCTGCTAGTATTCCTATTATTACTATAACAACAAGAAGTTCTATTAAAGTAAATGATTGTTGTTTGTTCATGTTAAATATATTTTAAGGTATATTAAAACTTTTTACAATCTTTTATCCAAAAGATATTTATAAAGATTATAAATATTTCCTGCGCCCATAATGATCAAAACATCGTCTTTGTTTAAGTTTAAAGTAATTTTTTTTACTTCTTCATAGTCTTTGACTAAATTACTATTTTTAATTTTTTCAACAAGTTTTTCTGAACTGACTTTATTTTTAACTTCTTCAGACTCCCTGCCCTCTACTGTATAGATTGGATAAATAAATAGATGATTTAAATAATTTAAAGAAAGGGCTTCATTAAAAACTTTTACAAAGTCATCAAACAGGTTAAAAGTTCTTTCATATTGGTGAGGTTGAAAAACGCAATATATATTCTTATCTCTATATTTTTCCCTAATAGCTTTGAGCGTTGCTTTAATTTCTGTTGGATGATGAGCATAATCATTTATAATTGTAAAATTAAATGATTCGTCATCAATATCCATTCTTCTCCAAGTTCCCTTAAATTTTGATAAAGCTCTTAAAGATATTTCATCATCTATTTTAAGCTCTCTTGCTACATTAATTGCATACATTGCATTAACTACATTAAATTCTCCTGGGATGCTAAGATTGGGCTTTATCATGTTATTTCTATCAAAAACCATTTTATTACTGCTGTTTATTATTATGTCACTATATTGATTTTCAACAATAATTTTTTTTGATTGATGTGCGAATTTATTGAAGCTTTCTTTTATTTTTTCAAAAGTCTTAAAATAGTCTAAATGATCTGGTTCGATATTTAATATGACTCCGATATCAGGATTGTAATTTAAAAATGAATCCTCATATTCGCAGGCTTCAATTATTAAATAATTAGATTTACCTATTCTTAAATTGGAATCGCCAAACTCTTTAACTTTTGTTCCAACAATAACTGTAGGGTTTAATCCTGCCTCAATTAATATAAAGGCAATCATAGTTGTTGTAGTAGATTTTCCATGAGTTCCAGAAACAGCGATTGTAAAAAAGTTTTGAGATAGTTTTCCTAATGCTTGGGGATAATTCAAAGTTTCAATTCCTTTACTCTTAGCTTTTATAATTTCTTCATTATTTTCTTGAACAGCAGGACTGTATATAACAAGATCTACGTCATCTTGTATATGTTCTTTTATCTGATTTCCAACAAATATTTTAGCACCTTCGTTTTTTAGAGTCTCTATTATTTCTGAATTATATAAATCAGAGCCCAAAACTTCATGTCCATTTTTAAGATAATATTTTGCTATGGCTGAAACCCCTATCCCACCTATACCTATAAAATATATTTTCATAATTTTATGCTTTTTAAAATTGTATATTCTGCCCCACCTTTTTTAAGTTCGCTTTCCATAATATCTATAGAATCAACAATTGTTTCAAAATCAATTAAAATTTCGTCATTAATGTTGGGGATTTCTTCTTTATTTATCTTTCTAAATTGAAACTGGTTAATCCTTCCCATTGTAATATGAGGAGTGAAGGCTTCTGTTTTATTTTCTGTACTTAATATATTTTGTTTAATTTTTTGTCTAATAGATTCTAATATTTGATTTTTTTCTCCAAAAACCCAAACCATTTTTTTATTCTCTTCCTTTGGCATAAAATCAATTTCATTAAATTTAAGCATAAATGGTTCATAACCTTTAACAGCATTTTCTATTTGATCAAATATTTCGAGCAAATCAGTATCATATACATAGCCAATAAAAAAGACTGTGACATGAAGATTTTCTTTTTTAGTCCATTTAATAGGATTATTATCTAAAAATAGAAAATCTATCTTATTTTGAATTTTAACTAATTTTTCCTTAATTAATTCATTAAAATTAACGGCAATAAAAATTCTTTTTTTTGCATTACTTACCATGTCTTCTTTCTCTTAACTCAAAATTATTTATAGCTTTTTCAAGTTCATTTTCGTTAAAATCAGGAAAAAGCGTTTTTGTAAAATAAAGTTGGGAGTAAGTTGTATCCCACATCATAAATCCAGCTGAATTATGAGGATCTTCATTTACTCCAGTTCTAATTATAAAATCAACTTTAGGAAGATTTTTGGTCCATAGATTATTTTTTATATTTTCCTCAGTAACTTTTAAATTTTTTTCTTTAATTTGATTAATAGCATGAATCATTTCATCTGTTCCATTATAAGCCAAGAGAAAGGTTAAAAATAATTTATCGTTATTTTTAGTTTTATCAATACATTCATTAATTAATTTTTTAGTATCATCTGGAAAGATTTCTTTCCATCTTCCTATTACATTAATCTTTATTTTACTTTCCATTACTCTGTCATCACTTGCAAGTCTTTCAAATTCTTTATGTATTAATTTTAAAAGATTTTTAATTTCTGTTTTGCTTCTTTTTGTTAAATTATCATATGAGGCTCCCCAAAAAGAAAAATATGGAATTTTCATTTCTGCGATTTTTTCGTAAAGCTTTTCAAATCTTTCCGCTCCTTTTTCATGCCCTATTTTACCATCCAAAGCTTTCTTTTTAGCCCAACGTCTATTCCCGTCAGGAATGATTACAAGGTGTTTTAATTTCATAGTTAATTTTTTGTATTTTAATAGGTTCTTTAAAATTTTCTGTTGCTGATAAATATCCCAAAGCAAAAGATAAAAGTGAAATTAAAAAAACAGCAATAAAAAGCACTATTTCTTTCTCATATGTTTTGACAAAAAGTTTAATTTTTGCTATTATTTTCATATAAAATTAAATGCTGTTTTTTAATGTATTTCTATTATACATTAAATCAGTTTATAACAAAAATGTCAAAAACGAAAGCATCAGGAACAACTAAACTAGGAAGAGATTCGCAACCACAATATTTGGGGGTTAAACTTTATGATGGCCAAAAGGTTAAAGCTGGGAATATTATTGTTCGCCAGAGAGGATCTAAGTTTTTAGCTGGAGAAAACGTAAGAATAGCTAGAGATGATAGCATTTATGCTATTAATGAAGGAGTTATTAAATTTTCTACGAAAACAAAAAAGAATTTTGATGGGTCTCAAAGAACTGCAAAAGTTGTTAATGTGATAAAGAAATAATATTTAAGTTTTAAAAAAAACTTTAAAAAGAGGTTGTATTTTAACCTCTTTTATAATTGACCGAACTAATAAGTTGTATTAGACTAAAAGTAGGTGGTATAATGAATGGCGTATTAGAAGATATTTTCAACGCAATTACTTCAAAAAAATCAATAATGGAACGCGTTCATTATTATATATCAGAAAACTCTCACGTAGGAGAGTTATCTGAGGAGTGCTCAAAGTATGGAGAGATCGACTAAGATCTCTCTTTTGCACTTTTAATTAATCCATTAAATAAAGGATGAGGGTTTAATGGTCTTGATTTAAGCTCTGGATGGAACTGACAAGCTATAAAGTATGGATGATTCTTTAATTCAATTATTTCTACAAGATCTTTATCTTTATTAATTCCTGAAAAAATAAGTCCTTTTTCTTCTAATATATTTCTATAATCATTATTTACTTCATATCTGTGTCTATGTCTTTCTTGAATTTCTTCTTTATTATATAAATTATAGGCTAGAGTATCTTTCTTTATATTACAATTCCAAGAGCCTAATCTCATGGTTCCTCCATATTTATTATTTTCGAGAAGTTGTTTTTGTTCTTCCATTATGTCAATCACCAAATCTTTAGCATTTTCATTAAACTCTCTTGATGTAGCTTCTTTTATATTGCAAACATTTCTTGCATATTCAATAACAGATAATTGAAGACCTAAACATAATCCTAAAAAAGGAATATTATTTTTTCTTACATATTCAATAACCTTTATCTTACCCTCTGTTCCCCTTGTTCCAAATCCACCAGGGACAATAATAGCATCAAATTTATTTAGTTCATCTAAATTTTCTCCATTTTCATATTTAGAAGATGAAAGCCATGTTATTACTGGTTTAACATTATGGAACCATGCCGCATGTTTAACTGCTTCAATTACAGAAATATATGAGTCTAATAAGTTAAACTCACCTGTTTCAAAATATTTACCAACAATTCCTATCTGAAGTTCTTTTGTGTTAGTTTTTATTCTATTAATTAAATCTCTCCAATCTTCTAGGTTTTTTGATTTTTGTTCTATATTGAATTTTTCTAAAATTCTATCTCCAAGACCTTGATCATCAAAGTTTACTGGAATTTCGTAAATAGAATCAACATCTGGAGAAGATATTATATCTTCCTCCCTAAGATTACAAAATATTGATATTTTTCTTTTTCTTGGTTCGTCAAGTGGTCTGGTTGATCTTCCAAAAATAAAGTCTGGTTGAATGCCTGCCTCATTTAACATTCTAGCAGCTGTTTGAGTGGGTTTAGTTTTCATTTCTCCAACAACTGATGGTATTGGCAAATAACTAACAAGAGCAAATAAAACATTTTTTGGCTCTTGTAATTTCATTATTCTTGCGGTTTCTAAAAATAACATATTTTGATATTCTCCTACCGTTCCTCCGATTTCGATCAGAACAAAATCTGCTCCTGTTTTTTCCTCAACTTTCTTAATTCTTGATATGACTTCGTTTGGAATATCCGGAACAACTTCAACACATTTTCCCTGGAATTCTAAATTTCTTTCTTTTTGAATAACAGACAGATAAACACTGCCTGTTGTCATATAATTATCTCTTGAAAGATTTTGATCTAAGAACCTTTCGTAGTTTCCAATATCTTGATCACATTCAGTTCCATCATCAGTTACAAAAACTTCTCCATGTTCAATAGGATTCATAGTTCCTGCGTCAACATTGATGTATGGATCTATTTTGACAGCAGTTACGGTATATCCTTTTGATTGTAAAACTTTTCCTATTGAGGCTGTTGTAATCCCTTTTCCAACAGAAGACATTACCCCCCCTCCTATAAAGATATATTTAGCCATATTTGTTTTTATTTATCCTCTTTATCTATGACTACATTGATTGTAGATTCTAATCCGGTTCCGAATTTAATTTTTACTTTATGATCACCTATTTTTTTAATTGGTTCCTTAATAAATATTTGTTTTTGTTCTATGGCAAAACCATTTTGATTTATTTTCTCAGCTATTTTTTCTGTTGAAATTGCTTGAAATAATTGTCCTTCCTCTCCTGCTTTTGCTTTAATAATAAATCTTTTACCCTCTATATCATTAGCTAATTTTTTTGTTAGCTCGATGTTCTGTTTTTGCTTATTTTCTTCTAACGCTTTCTCAGCTTCTGCTTTTTTAATAAGTTCAGGAGTAGCTTTTATAGCTAATTTTTTAGGAAATAGAAAGTTTTTAGCGTAACCATCGTTTACATTTTTAATTTCATTTTTAAGTCCTAATTTGCTTACATTTTGAAGTAGTAATACTAACATAGTTTTAGTTATTAAATTCTTTATTATCTATTATTTCTATGGCTTTTTGAAGTTGAGGATCTCTTTCTTTTTCAATATCTTCTTTTGTTACTTCCACTTTAATATCAGGTTCTATTCCTATTTCGTTAATTTGTTCTCCTTTTGGAGTATGCCATTTTTCTGTTGTAATTTTAATAATTGAACCATCACTTAAATATACAACTCTTTGAACAAGTCCTTTTCCAAAAGAAGTGTTTCCTAAAACAATAACATTTTCAAGATTTGATTCTAATGCCCCAGTTAAAATTTCGGCTGCTGATGCTGTTCCTTCGTTTATTAAAATTATTATAGGATAATTAGCTAATTTTCCTGGACCATCAGAGTTAAGCCAAGTACATTCTTCTTTTTTGTCACATTCTTTAACTATTGGTAAGTTTTTTTCTAAAAATAATGAGGCAACATTTTTAGTTTCACTTACTAGTCCGCCTGGATTATTTCTTAGATCTAAAATAATGGCTTCGACATTATTTTCATTTAGTATTTTATTTGTTTCAAGCTTAACATCCCTTGATGTTGTTTCTGTAAATTGAAATATTGATAAAATAGCTATTTTGTTTCCATTTTTAGCGTTAATGAATTCAAGTTCAGAACTTGGAACTTTAATTGTTTCCCTTCTAACTTCAAATATTTTTTGTTCGTTATCTCTTTTAATATTTAAAGTAACTATTGTTCCACTTTCACCTCTAATTTTTTCAACGACTTTATCTAATTCTATATTAGATATATCTTCATCATTAATTTTTTCAATTATATCGCCTGCAAGAATTCCAGCTTTTTGTGCTGGTGTGTTTTTTATAGGAGCAACAACTTTAACCACTCCATCTTTTTTTGCTATTTGTATACCTATACCATCAAAAGTTCCTTCTAAATCTTTTTGAAATATTTCAGCTTCTTCTGGATCAAAAAATGAAGTATATGGATCACCCAAAGCAGAAACAAAACCTTTTACAGCCTCATAAACCATTGCTTCGCTATCAATTTTGTCTTCAAAAACAAAGTTTTCATTTATTTTCTTCCAAACTTCTGCAAGCATAGAAAAGTTTACAGTATCGTGTGTATATAGATCATTATACAATCCTTCATTGAGTTTTTGGTTTATAAAAAAACCAGCCCCAAAGCCAAAGCATAAGACCAATACTATTATTATTTCTTTTGAAAGTTTAATGTTCATAATTTTATTCATATATATCACAAATATACATCAAAAACAATATTGAAAATTGTTTAAAAAGTGTTTTAGTTTTTAATGTTATTATCTATCCATTTTTTAATTTCTTCTTCTTCTCTGAAACCTACAAAACCACTTTTGGCATTATTACCTTCAAAAAATATTACAGTTGGAATTACTTCAATGCTAAACATTTGGCTTAGTGATGGATTTTCATCAACGTTAACTTTATACATCATTACTTTATCTTTATAATCCTCTGCAACTTTTTCAATGACAGGTCCTAGCTTCTTACAAGGTGGACACCATTCTGCCCAAAAATCAACAACTACAGGTTTGTCTGCATTTAAAATAGTTTGTTCAAAATTTTGATCTGTTAAATGTTCCATATTATTTTATTGATAAATTATTTATTCTTTGATTATATTCTTTTTTTGATATATTTCCATTTGCAAGCATTGAGTTTAAGCCTGCAATATAGTTTTGTTTGATTTGGGAGGAGGACAGGGCTGCGTTGTAAATCCTTACATCGTCTATTAAACCATTAAATATTTTGCCCGTGTATTCATTTTTTCCAATTAATATTGGACGATCACTATCAAAACTGGATGATGTTTGAACTGAAGAATAAGCTTTAAAATTACCATTTAGATAAACATTAACGCGATTTTTGTTACGAATTAAAGTAATATGGTTCCAATCAAAAACTGGTCCTAATCCCATGTTGGGTGCTCGATAAGTTAATTCTTCAGTTACTCCAACATAAATATCTTGTGGACTACTTGGATAGGCTATAAAAAACCCATTTCCATTATTATTGTACCATGACTTTTTACCTACAATACCAGCTCCACTAATAAATCCATTTGATTTCGCCCAAACAGAGACTGCGAAATCATTATCTCCTATCTTAACATTGCCACAATCAATATAGCTAGTTAAACCATTAAAGCTTGCACATACTCCAGTAACACATTGCGACTCATTTGCAAAAGTAATATCAGTAGCTGTTCCATACCTATTTCCCCAAGAATCATTAGCGTTACCATCTAATTTCCATCTTGATACCATATTAGCTGCTAAATTGTTTTGTACACTTTCTTCGAATACTTTTGATTTAGCAATACTAGCTTTATCAATTGAAGAAGAAGTAGAGATCATTATTACTCCTGTTAGTATTCCTATTATTACTATAACAACAAGAAGTTCTATTAAAGTAAAGGACTTGTTTCTCATAAGTCTTTTTTAATTTCTTCAAATTCGTTTTCAACTTCTTTTAATCTTTTTTTACTTTCCTTAATTAAAGAAGTAGCTTCTTTAATTTTTTGAAGCCCAGCCTCGATATCGATTTCTTTTTGGCATTCGAACCATTCAGATATTTTTGAAAGTTTATTAATTAATTCCCCCAAATTATTATTTTCTTTTTTTGTCATATATCTTTGATTTAATTATACCATCTAAAACCTCTAAGTCAATTAAGTCTCCTTTTTCAATTTGTTCTATACTTTTAATTATTTTATTATCTTTTCTTAAAATAGAATAACCAAGTTTAAGTTGTTTTTTAGGGTCACAATATGCAATTTGTTTTTCAATGTAATTAACTTTTTCTTTTGTTTCTTTTAATTTTAAATAAAAATTGTTAATTAAATTAATTTTTAAATTATCTATAAATACTTTTTTATTTTTAATTTCATTTTCTAAAATCAATAAATTTTTCGAACTGCTTTCTATTTTAAAATTAATAGTATTCAATAAATTGTTGTATTTTTCAAAAACATATTGTTCATGTTTTTTAAGTTCATAAATTAATTCATTCCATGATGAATTTAAAAGATGTGCGGCCGCAGTAGGTGTAGAAACAGAATAATCAGAAGCTAATGCAAAAAGAGGCTCATCTTCATGATGTCCTAGTCCAGAAATTATTGGACATGGAAAATCAATAATTTCTCGGATGACGGTTTCGTTATTAAAAACATCAAAAGAGTTTTTAGATCCCCCGCCTCTCATAACAACAAGACAATCAATAATTCTTTTTTTAAAAGTTTTAATGGAAAAGATCAGATCTTCAATTGCTTCTACACCTTCCACTCTTGAATCAATGAATTCTATTTTAAAATTATATTTTCCTAAATTATTTAAAAAATCATGAATAACTGCACCGTGTTTTGAAGTAATTACACCTATTACTTTAGGATATTTTTTAAGTTCTAGTTGTCTATTGAATAATCCTTCTTTTTCTAATTTCTTTTTAAGTTCTTCGTATTGTTTTTTAAGAGCCCCCTCTCCAACAAGTTCAATTAGAGATGCTTTAAAACTCATTCTACCAGTAGGAGCATAAACACTAGGGGCTCCTGTTATGACTACATGCATTCCTTCTTCTAAATTAATACTGCATATTCTGTAATAGTAATTCCATATTACACAATCTAGTATACTTCCATTTTTATCTTTAAGAGAAAAATATACATGTCCTTTACTGCTTTTTTTAACTTGGTCAACTTCTCCTTCTATTTTTGCTTCACAGCTTAAAAGAATATTGTTTATAAATTCAATATATTCTGAAACTGTAAATATGTTGTTTTTTAATATTTCTTTATACATTTTAAAAAATTAAGCTCGTTTTTTGGACGAGCGTCTGAAGAAAGTAATTAATCCAATCAATTTTCCGTTTTCGTGTTTAATACTAGTTTCTCTTTCAACTGTTGAGATGTGAAAATCTTGTTTTTTATAAATAGTTTTTCTTTCTGGATCATAGTCTTTTAATCGATTAATATCCGTTATAGCTATTTCAAGCACTTCTTTCTCCATTTAATCCTCCGTAAGTTCTAAAAAAAATATATCACTTTTTAAATTGTTTTTCAAATTTAATTTTAGAAATAACTGCTTCTTTTCTATAACTACAATAATCACAATTGGGATTCATTTCAGGAATTTCGTCTTTCATCAAACATTCCTTTATTTCCATTAATTTTGGTTCGATCCATGATGCATCTCCAGTGTACGGAATGATCTTAATATTAAAATCTAGTTTAGCATCAAATTTTTCTTGCCCTACATCTCCATTACAATATACAAAATATCCAGTATTAGAAACTTCGTAACCATTATTTCTTACAAGCCATTGGTAAATTTCCATTTGTCTTTTATATCCATTTTGCCACTCAGCATCTAAATTGACTTCTCCTTGTTTGGCAGTTGCCTTATAATCAACAATAATGATTTCATTGTTTGGATTAATCCATAAATCATCAACCCCTCCAAATACTAGAAAATTAGAAGGCTCATGTAAATATTGAACACCAATAAAAGTGTTTCTATAATCATCTAGTTTATCACAATAAAAAGGAATAGCTTCTATCCCGTATTCCTCAAACAATGGATGTGGTATACCATCTTTTCTTAATAAATCAAACTCTTTTTTAAGAAGAGTATCCACAGCACTATTTAAAGTAAAAGGAAAGCCAGGAGGTCTTCCTACTCCAAGCCTTCTGTCTAGATAAAAGCATTGTGGACATTCGACAAAGAGATCTATCTTAGATCTACTTAATTTAAAAGGTCTTGTTGATTTTGGATCAAATAATCCAGTCGTTCTTTTTGCGTTATAATAATTACTCATAAGCTATTTTACTAAAGTCCCTATTTTATTTTTTAATATATCTTCTATTTTATCCAAATATTTAACATTAAAAACAATTAAAGGGATATTATTATCTCTACATAAAGTAAAGGCGGTTGAATCCATTACTTTTAAATCTTTTTCTATAACTTCTTTAAAAGAAATTGTTTTATACATTTTTGCATCTTTATTTGTATCAGGATCTTTGTCATATACTCCATCAACATCAGTTGCTTTTAAAATATAGTCTGCATTTATTTCACAAGCTCTCAAAACAGCTGCAGTATCGGTTGTAAAAAATGGATTTCCCGTTCCTCCTGAGAAAATAATTATGCGGTTTTTTTCAAGATGGTGTAATGCTCTTCTTCTGTAAAATGGTTCAGCAACTTTTGGCATTTCAATAGCTGTTAACATTCTTGTTTTTGCTCCAAGCCCCTCAAGAGACTCTTGAAGAGATAATCCATTAATTATAGTGGCAAGCATTCCCATATTATCTGCTACTGCTCTATCAAATTTTTCTGCACCAACTTCTCTTCCTCTAAATATGTTCCCTCCTCCAATAACTATTGCAAGATCTATACCAATTTTTTTTAATTTAATTATTTTTTTTGCAATCTCCTTTGATTCTAAAAGAGATATGGCCCTATCTTTATTTCCAAATAATTCACCGGTTAGTTTAAGTAGAATTCTTTTTTTATTCATGTTAAGTTTAATTAATATTTAATAGTAGACAAACTATTTATTCTTTCATTATATTCTTTTTTAGAAATATTTCCATTTGCTAAAAGAGAATTTAATCCCGCGATGTAGTTTTGTTTGATCTGAGAAGTGGATAGGGCCGCATCGTATATTCTTGCCTCATCTAACAATCCAATAAATCTTTCAGATGCAGCTGCTCTCGCTCCAATATATGTTCCATTCGCTGTTACATTAATTGTTCCAGCATATATAGTATTAACTCCTTGTTTTATGCCATCTATATATAATCCAATGCTATTACCATCGTATGTGCCAACTATATTGTGCCATAAATTATCATCTACACGGTTATTAGATAAATTTGAATATCGCCATCCCCCGTTTATATATAAAATAAGTCTTGCTTTTCCAGGATCCGATACATTTATTCTTAGCAAATAAGCAGAATTTCTACTTAAAAAATTATAATCTCCTGCAATAGTGTTGTTTGTTTTTATCCACACTGAATTTGTTATAAAATTAGGATTTAAGTTGTTATTATTACTACAATCAATATAACCAGCCCCATCAAAAATAGCGGCTCCGTTATTTGTTCCGTCATACCCTAATCCATAGATAACATTTGTCGGAGTTCCGTTATTGGATCCCCATGAATCGTTAGTATTTCCGTCTAGCTTCCATCTAGAAACCATGTTGGCAGCTAAATTATTAGCCATATTTTCTTCAAATACTTTTAATTTAGCAATATTAGCTTTATCAATTGAAGAAGACGTAGAGATCATTATTACTCCTGCTAATATTCCAATGATTACTATTACTACTAGTAGTTCTATTAAAGTGAAGGATTTATTTCTCATGATTATTTAAAAAATAAAAGGCAATGGCAATGGCCTTCTTTTTCTATTTCTTCTAAATGAAATTTACAAGGACAAATAATTTCTTTATTTTTTTCTTTGTCTTCTAGTATTCTTCTACAAGGACAATATCTTTCTCCAAAGCTTTCTTCTCTTTTAAGAATTATTTTAATAATATTTTCTATTATTTTTTTATCAGGATTTAATTTTAATCCTTTTTCTTTTGCGTACTCTTCGTACTCTTTTATCAGTTTTTGTATTTTATCATCCATATTGTTTAATATTTTAACATAAATTATTTTTTTAAACAAAGTTGTCCGCAAGCTGCATGGATATCTCCACCAAATCTATATCTTTCTGTAACAACGATTCCTGCTTTTTCTAAATAATTTTTAAACTTTTTAATTTTTTCATTTGAGGGAGCTTTAAATTCTTCTGTATCATTATACTTAATTAAGTTAACCATATATAGCGAGTGTCTCGTTATTTTAGCAAGTTCTTTTGCATTCTCTAATGAATCATTTATTTCATCAATTAAAGTGTATTCAAACATTACTTTTCTATTTGTCTTTCTAATATATTCATTGACTGTTTCCAAAACATTTTCTAATGAATATTTTTTTGAAACAGGCATTATCTTTGTTCTAAGATTATTATTTGGAGCATGAAGAGAAATTGCTAAATTAACTTGCAAATTTTCATTGCTTAGTTTTTGAATTCCCTCTATTATACCAACCGTTGAAATGGAAATATGCCTTGCTCCAATATTAAAAGCATTTTCATTATTTAATATTCTAATAGCCTCAAGAACATTATCGTAGTTTAAGAATGGTTCTCCCATTCCCATAAATACAATATTATTTACTTTTTCCTTTCTTTTGAAAACAAGTACTTGTTCTAATATTTCTCCTACTTCAAGACTTCTTTTGAATCCTAATTTTCCTGTAGCACAAAATTTGCAACCTAGAGCACATCCAACCTGAGAAGAAACACAAACAGTTGTCCTATCATCATGTTTCATTAAAACAGTTTCTATTTGCGAACCATCTTTTAATGTAATCAAAGCTTTTTTTGTTTCTTTACTTTCGAAAATTTCAGCTTTAATTTCAAGAGATGTTTCTTTCTTTAATTCTTCTCTTAATTTTAAAGAAAGGACAGTTGCTTCATCCCAATTATCAATTGCGTCTTGATAGATCAATTTTTCGATTTGCTTTTTTCTAAAAGCAGGTTCTTTCTCAATTATTTTTTTTAAATTTTCTAAATTCATAATTCTTATTATAGTATAATCTGTTTTGTAGACTATATCATATTTAATAATATTTACACTATTTTTTAGCTAAGCTATCTATTTTTTCATTATATTCTTCCTTAGATATTCCATTATTTTTAAGTAATGAATCTAGACCTGTAATGTAGTTTTGCTTAATTTGAGAGCTAGATAATTTTGAATTATATAATCTAACATCATCCATCAATCCCCTTAAGCGTCCAGATGTTGAGGAGTATGATCCTACTTTTAGGTTTTCAAAGTGATTAACACTTCCTTGCTGAGGACTAATGTTTACCGATTGTGCGGTTTTTATTCCATTTATGTATGCTCCCGCAACTAAATCTCTATCAAATATAACAACTACATTATACCAAATATTTGGTTTCAGATAATTGCTAGAAGATAATACTCCAGAAATTCTTGTAGCGCTTCCATCCGAAAAAGATAACGCTAGTTCGTTTGTTCCTAAATTTCTAAAAATCCAATATCCAGGCCCTCCTGCTCCAGTTACTATTAGTCCCGTTCTTATCATTGTTTCGTAATCTACAGCATTTAAATTCGTAAATTTAGCCCATAAAGAAATCGTATAATCATCTGTTTTTATCCATAAGGAAGAATTGTTCCCAAAATCAACATAATCATCAGTTCCATCAAATAGTAAACAATTATTAGAAATACATCCATTAGTTTGAAGAACTGGAAGACCATTTATCCCAGTCAGCGTGCCCGTATTATTACCCCATTCATCAGGAGTTTGATTTGCTGCTGGCTTATTTATTTCATCTAATTTCCATCTAGATACCATATTTGCTGATAAGTTATTAAGCACATTCTCCTCAAATACCTTTGATTTAGCTATACTAGCTTTATCAATTGAAGAAGAAGTAGAGATCATTATTACTCCTGCTAGTATTCCAATAATTACTATTACTACTAGTAGTTCTATTAGCGTAAATGATTGTTGTTTCTTTCTATTTGTCATAAGCTAGTTCATTTATTCTTTCATTGTATTCCTCCTTAGATATATTTCCATTACTTAGCATTGAGTTTAGTCCTGCGATGTAGTTTTGTTTGATTTCTGAGGAGGAAAGAGCGTCTGAGTACAATCTTACTTCGTCTATTTTACCGTTTAAATAGTAATGGCTATTTGTATCATATCCAATGAAACCGCCATCAATAGCTAGTTGAATGTTTTGAGAAATTGTTGAAATATCAACCCCATCTAAATATATGTTTAAATTTCCTAAATTATTTTCATAAACAACATGATGCCAAACATTAGTAGATATGGTTGATACAGATCCTATCCCTGTATACACGCTACCATTATAATAAGCAGCAATTAATTTATTTGACTCAATGCCAATACCATGTCTGTTTGAAGAATTTTGTGAAATAGTTAAAAGTGCGCCAGCGGAATTCAAATTATTAAACCATAAACTAACTGCGTATGTTCCATTTATTTTTATAACTGGAACATAAGGAATATTAATATATTGATTTCCGTTAAAACTTAAACATTTACCAAAAATGCAATCATTATTCCCTATCACTATTGGCTCATGCGTAGCAACTATTGTTCCATTATTAATTCCCCAAACATCCTCAACATCGTTATTGGTAGCTATTCTATTAACCGTTTGATTAACTCCTTCATCAAATGTCCATTCAGATACTAGATTAGATAATAATTTTTCTTGAACAGTAGAAGAAAATGCTTGAGCTTTAGCAAGGTTAGCTTTATCAATTGAAGAAGAAGTAGAGATCATTATTACTCCTGCTAGTATTCCAATGATTACTATTACCACTAGTAGTTCTATTAATGTGAAGGATTTATTGTTCATATTTACAGATAAAGATAGGTATAATTTTTTAATTACTTTTAGATTCACGTTTTCTTGTTCTGTTCTCTAGGTATCTTTCAAGAGCTTCTTTTGAAGAAACCCAATCTCTTCCCTCTTTATGCGCTTCCAATCTTCCATTTCTTGCAAGTAAGTTAAGATATTTTGGAGAAAAAGAACTTGTTTCGCTTAATTCTCTAAGTGAAATGAATTTCTCTTTTTTTAATTTTGATGGAATCAAAACATCGAGATAAATATCTAAAGATCTTTCAACAGCTTTAGCTATGAAATTTAAAAATGGTATAAAATCTCCTTTATCTGCTTGAGATAAAGTGTTATAGTATTTTTTTCTATCATTTTTTAAAATTATTGTTAATGGATATCCTTCTTGCATAGTTATTATGTTTTGGATAAGTCTTGCAGTCCTACCATTTCCATCGAAAAAGGGATGGATAAAAACTAATTTATGATGTGCTATAGCTGCAAGCTCAACAGGGTGTAATTTCTTTTTATTTTTTCTAATAGAAAGAATAAGCTCATTCATAAGTTTTGGCACATCTATTGCTTTAGGGGGTTTATGATCTGCTCCTGCGATTATAACATTTCCGTCCCTATACTTTCCTGCGAAAATTTTATCGGTATTTTGTACAACTATGTAGTTTAGAGATCTTATTAAAGTTTCAGTAATAATTGTATTATTCCCCTTATTCATTAATTCATATAAATAATCTAGGGCTTCTTTATGATTTTTAGCCTCTAAGTGATCTTTTAAAGGTTTTCCCTTAATAGTGATACCTTCGTTTATTACAAGAAAAGTTTCTTTTAAAGTCAAACTATTACCCTCCATAGCATTTGAATTGTACGTCATTTCAAGCTCAAACTGCTCCCTTATTTTTTTGACAACAGATTCTCTAAGAGGTCTATATGAGTTTAATAATTTTAACTTTTCATTTATTCTATTTTTTACTTCTGCAGTTAAATAGTTCATATTTTCTTAATATGGTTTAGGCTGATTTTAGCTATATACCATATTAACACTAATTTTAAACTTTTACAATATTATTCTAACTTATTAGAATCATTTTCTAATAGGTTTTCGCCTTTTATCTTTTCGATTACTTGAGTTAATTTTTTTGTTCTTGTAGTTGAGACTTCATCGTATTTTTTTGAAACACCTGCAATTCTATCTCCTAAGACGTTAAGTTCTTTATTATATTTTTCGTATTCTCCTTCAAATATTTTAATAAGCTTAACAATGTTATAAAGATTTTCTTGAATAACAAAATTTTTATAAGATTGAAATATCATTCTTAATATTGCAGTAAAACTAAATGGTCCAGCAAGTATTACTTTTTTAGCCATTGCTTCTTGCCAAGTATCGTGGAGCTTATCGTATATAAAGCTAAAGATCATCTCATTTGGAATAAATAAGATAACAAAATCAACTGTTTTTTCTTCTGGGTTAATGTAATCTCTTGAAGATGCTTGTTTGATTTTATCTTTTACATCTTTTTTAAACTCGTTTAAATATCTATCTTTTTCTTGTTTATCTTTTGCCTCTTCAAATTTAACAAGCGCGCTTAGGGGAAACTTAACATCAACATTAATTTTTGTTTTATCAGGTAAAAATATTGTAAAATCAGGACGATTAAAATTAGTGTCTTGGGCTGTGTTTACGATATAGTTTTCCCCTTTTACAAAACCAACTGATTTTAAAAGCTCTTCAGCAACTTCTTCTCCATATCTTCCCCTCATTTGATTGTTAGATAAAATATTTCTTAACCCATCGGTAGATTCTTTAAGTTCATTAGTTAAAATTTTATGTTCTTCAATAATTGTTTTAAGAGAACTAAACTCACCTATTCTATCTTTCTCTAAAACTTCGATTTGTTTTTGGCTTTTTTCTAGTTCCCTTCTAATTTGATCTGTCAATTCTTTAATATAGTCTTTTTTAGAATCCATTACTTCTTGTTTTAAATTAAATTGTTCAAATAAAAGTTCTTTTTCTTTTTTTATTTTATAAAGAAAAATAAACAATGTTGCAATAATTAAAATTCCAAAACTTATTAAAATAATGGTGTCTATTGTCATATTCTTTCTTTTAAAACAAAGACATTATCGTTATTATATACTCTTTCTTTTACTTTAATTCCAATTTCTTCCCCTTTTTTAGATTTTTTGATTTCTTTGTTTTTCATTTCCATTGAATCAACTTTTTGTTCAATAAAAGTTTTCTCTCCCTCTATCTGAATATTTTCATTTACATTAAGACCTTTATGTTTTAAATCAATTAAAGCAACTCCTATTTTAGGATAATAATGAGTAATATGTCCTACAAGCACCTTTTCATATTTAGAAATATTGTCTGCTTGATCATAACTAATTCCTTCTTTTCCTGGTTCCCCAAAATAAAAACCTGTTGAAAATCCTCTATTGTATACTTTTACAAGTTGTTCTTTCCATGCCTCAACTTTTTCTTTTGTAAATGTTTTATTATAATATGCATCAACTGCTTCTCTGTAACATTTTGCAGTTACTTCAATGTATTTAGGATCTCTTCGTCTTCCTTCTATCTTGAAAGAATCTATTCCAGCTTTAATAAGTTCAGGAACAAATTCAATCATGCAAAGATCTTTTGCATTTAAAAAATACTTACCTTCTGTTTCAAATTCATTTCCCTTATCATCACTTAGTTTCCATAATTTTCTGCAAGGTTGAGCGCATGCTCCACAATTAGAAGATTTATTAAATAAATAGGCAGACAAGACACATCTTCCTGATATTGCAACACACATTGCGCCATGAACAAATGTTTCAATTTCAATATTAACTTTTTGTTTAATTTCTTTTATTTGTTTTAAAGTTAATTCTCTTGCAAGAACAACTCTTTTTGCTCCAAGTTTTTTATAAAATTCAGCTGTCTTATAATTCGATACATTGGCTTGAGTTGAGATAATAAAAGGTATTTTTTCTTTTTTTGCAATTTCAATAACTGCTAAATCCCAAACAATTACTGCATCAACCTTAGCCTCTTTTGCTTTTTTTATTAACTTTTCGGCTATCTTAAGATCATTATTATATATTACGGAATTAATAGTCATATATGCTTTAATTCCATACTCATGACATTTTAAAACAAACTTAGGAACGTCTTTTAAAGTTAAACTATTTGTTCTAGCTCTTAAGCTTAAGTCAGCAATACCAAAATATACTGCATCAGCATAATTTTTGCATGCTTCTAAACTTGCCCAGTTTTTTATAGGGCTCATTACTTCTGGTTTTTTCATAACTTTAGAATAACATAAATATTTTAAATTAAAAAGAGAATAATAAAAAAAGAGACTATCACCTCTACTTTAGGTTGTCTCTGGTTTTTATGAGAATGTCGCAATTTTTGCTTCAAGCTTTTGCTTGAGCTCTCTAGCGTTTTTCAGGCTTATCTCGAAGTTATTCTTATGTGTGCCCTGTTCTAAATTTTTATGAAATATTTTTTCTACTTTTTCTGCTTTTTGGTCTAAAGCAGTGAGTACATTTTTGCATCCCCTTTTTACTGCTTCTAAGTCTCTTTCGTCAATTTTTTTAATACTTAAGAATAGAAAGATCTCTGCCTCGTTATTAGCGCTTTTTAATTCTTCTAGCGCCATTTCATCTTCTGTTTTTCCCGTTATTTTTCTTAACACACTGATAAGCATTTACATTCCTCCATCAGGAGCTTTTTTAATAATAATATAAATTTAATTTATGTCAATGGTTGGAAAGAAAGTAATACATAGGCATTAAAATAATTCGTTTATTCGTTGGCTATATTCTCCGTTTGAAATAGCTTTCTTTGATAAAATTAAGTTTAAGCCTGCAACATAATTTTGCCTGATTTTGGATGAGGATAGTGATGTATTATAAATACGAATATCATCAATTTTTCCTTTAAAAAATCCTGCGTCTCCTACGCAATTATTAGGGCTATATCCTAACCAAATATAGTTAGAATATGTGCTAGCCTTATAATTATCCATTGAAGTTGTGGCTACTTTTTCTTCGTTTACATATAAAATTAATCCATTTATATTATCCCAAACATGAACAAAATGATACCATTTGTCATATTCTATGTCTCTAATATCTGTGGCAGAAACCATGCCTAAATTATTATAGCTAATAGCTTTAATCTTTTACTTGAAATAGTCATGGGAGGTAAACACCAACCTGTGTCATCGGATAAGCTTGACATAAAAATAATATTTCCATTTTCTTCCCCATTTTCAATTAGAACCCAACCCTCTAGAGTGTAGGGCTTTTCTTTAGTTCCAAGATCAGAAAATCCTGCAGCTTTAGCGAAATCTCCAGCCCCATCAAAACTTAAGCAATTTTTTGAAGCGCAATTATTTAGAACCCATGCCGGATTATTCGGTGATGTGCCAAATATAAAATTACTATTTCCCCAGCTATCTTTGGATTCTGTTCCCGAGCTTTCATCAAATTTCCATTCAGATACTAGATTAAGCATTAAGTTGTTTTTTATGCTTTCAGAAAATGTTTTTAATTTAGCTATATTAGCTTTATCAATTGAAGAAGAAGTAGAGATCATTATTACTCCTGCTAGTATTCCTATTATTACTATAACAACAAGAAGTTCTATTAAAGTAAATGATTGTTGTTTGTTTCTATTTATCATAGGCTAGTTCGTTTATTCTTTCATTGTATTCTTCATTAGATATGTTTCCATTACTTAGCATTGAGTTTAGTCCTGCGATGTAGTTTTGTTTGATTTGAGA
>DAOSDM010000001.1:0-126806 GCA_035362415.1 Candidatus Pacearchaeota archaeon | reverse complement strand
ATTTTACAGATTAATTGCCAAGAAAAAAGTTGCAATAGATTCTTGAATTCAGCATTGAATTGCTTGACTAGTCTTTAAAAATATAGTATTAATATATTATTCCGCTTATGAGCGGGTTTTAATTTTTTATAAGATAAATATGGAAATAAGAAATATAGCAATAATTGCCCATGTAGATCATGGAAAGACAACATTAACAGATGCTCTTATGCGTCAATGCGGAATGTCTGAAGAAGGTATGAGTATGGATAGTAATGCATTAGAACAAGAAAGAGGTATCACTATTTATTCTAAAAATACCTCTATTTATTATAAGGATACTAAAATAAATATTGTAGATACTCCAGGCCATGCTGATTTTGGTTCAGAAGTTGAACGTGTTTTGCGTTCTATTGATTCAGTAATCTTACTTGTTGATGCTCAAGAAGGGCCAATGCCTCAAACAAAATCTGTTTTAAGAAAGTCTCTTGCTCTTGGATTAAAGCCAATTGTAGTTATTAATAAAATAGATAAACCGGCTGCAAGAATAAATGAGGTTAAAGAAATGATTTATGAATTATTTCTTGACTTGGGAGCTAACGATGAGCAATTAGATTTTACTACTCTTTATGCTATTACAAGAGATGGAATTGCTAAAAAAAACATAGAAGATGATTCTAGAGATTTAACACCTTTATTAGATACTATATTATCAGAAGTAGTATCAGCATCTGACCCAGAAAAAAGTAAAAAACCCTTACTTGCTCAATCATTTAATCTTGCTTATGATAATTTTCTAGGACGTTTAGCTATATGCAGAATATATGAAGGAGTGCTTAAGGATGGAATGAATGTTATCCTAAAAAATAATAATAACGAAAATTACAAAGGAAAAATAACAAAATTATTTACTTTTGAAGGATTCTTAAGAAAAGAGGTAAAAGAGGCTATTGCTGGAGATATCGTCATGATTGCAGGTCTACCTGATATATATATAGGAGAAACTCTTTGCGAAAACGAAGAACAAGAACAACTTCCTTCTATTAATATAGACGAACCAACTATTTCTTTAAATTTTCTTGTTAATAACTCTCCTTTTGCGGGACGCGAAGGTAAGTTTGTAACAAATAGACAATTAAAAGAAAGACTTGAAAAAGAACTCGAAGTTAATGTAGGATTAAAAATCGATTTTTCTTCACCAGAATATTATAAGGTTTATGGTAGAGGTGAAATGCATATCGCTATTCTAATAGAAAATATGCGTCGCGAAGGATACGAACTTCAAATATCAGAACCAACCGTAATTATTAAAGAAGAGAATGATATTAAATTTGAACCTTTTGAGGAAGTTACTATTATTGTCCCAGAAGAAAATGCAGGAACTATAATTGAAAAATTATCTAAACGTGCTGGCACTATGACCTCTCTTTTAACCGAGAATAAACAATCTAAAATTATTTTTGAAATACCTACAAGAGGTCTTTTGGGATATAGAAATGATTTTATAATAGACACAAAGGGAGAAGGAATAATTTACTCAAGAGTGATAGGATTTAAACCGCATGTTGGAAAAATCGAAAAGAATAAAGTTGGATCAATGGTTTCAATGGCAACTGGAAAAGCACTTGGTTTTTCTTTATGGAATCTTCAAGAAAGAGGATCTCTTTATATACATCCAGCTACGCAAGTTTATGAAGGTATGGTTATTGGTAATGTTTCTAAAGGAAATGACCTTACTGTAAATCCAATTAAGGGAAAAGAATTAACAAACATGAGAGCGTCTGGTTCTGATGATGCCATTACATTAACTCCGCCTATTGAATTAACTTTAGAAAGAGGAATGAGTGTTATGAATGATGATGAATATTTAGAAATTACTCCAACAAGCATCCGTCTAAGAAAAAAATATTTAAAAGAAGTGGAAAGAATAAGAGAAGGTAGAAAAGCTAGATAATTCTAGCTTTTTTAAATTTGTGTTATACTATTAATATGATAAAAATAAAAGACCCTGTTAGTGGATTTTCTCACTTAGTTGGAGTTGTATTGTCTGTTATGGGAAGTTACTTTCTTTTGGCAAATGCACAAAATACAGCACAAATAATTTGTTTCCTTATTTTTGGTTTAACCGCATTTATACTATATAGTACAAGCACTCTTTATCATTTATTTGGAAAACCTGCCTCAGAAATAAGTATTTTACGAAAATTAGATCACGCATCAATTTATTTTTTAATTGCAGGCAGCTTCACTCCTTTCTGCTTTTTAGTTGTAAAAGGTATTTTGGGATTAGTGATTTTGATACTTATCTGGATTTTAGCCATTATTGGAACTGCTGCTGTGTTTATAAATTCTTTTTGGAAGCATTTTCCAAGATGGGCATCAACAGGGCTTTACATTCTAATGGGTTGGATCGCTATTTTATTAATTTACCCAATGAGATCTTACCCTGACATACTCTTTTTCGTATTTATTGGAGGACTGTTTTATACATTAGGAGCAGTAATTTATATTATA
Organism: Candidatus Pacearchaeota archaeon; assembly: GCA_035362415.1. Lineage (GTDB taxonomy): Bacteria > Patescibacteriota > Minisyncoccia > Minisyncoccales > Minisyncoccaceae > JAAZMU01. The sequence goes on along the minus strand of DAOSDM010000001.1, from coordinate 124,313 downwards.
AAAAAGCCAAACCTTTTTCCTGGTTTTGGTTTTCATGAACTTTTTCACATATTTGTACTTTTAGGAACAATTTCTCAATTTATAGCAATCTATAAAATATTATTTATATAATCAAAACCATTTTTTAATTCTAAAAAAACAGAGAAATAGAAAAGAAATAATAGAGGCCATTAAAAGAATATAAATAAATCCCCAAGGATTATTTTCTAATGGTAAAGAAACATTCATTCCAAAAAAACTAGCTATCATAGTTGGAATTGTAAAAAAAGTTAAAAGTCTTATTGTTTTATTTAAATTATTAGTAAAAATAATTTGATATGATTGTCTCAAACTTCGAATGCTTCTTAAATTTGTTGAACATATTTCAAATGATTGCCTCATACTAATAATCATATCTTCTATCAAATCTTCATCATGACTATACATAGGAATGTATTTGCCTGTTTCTATTGCTTCGAAAACAATCTTCATTGGATTTAATGCTGAAATATAACCACCCAATAATTCTTCATTTTTTATTAACTTTAAAATATCTGAATTAGTAATTCTATCTGATTTATTTTTTTGATCCTCTACATTATTATGAATAGCTTTTACTGCTTTTGTAAAATTTTTTGAAATATTAAGTAAAATATTTATCAAGAATTTACTCCTTTGTGTTGTAGAAAAATCAAATCCATTATTTACTAAATTTTCTATAAGATCACTTTTTGAAACAGAAATTGTAAAAATGTATTTTCCGGTTGAAATAATTGTTAAAGGAGTTGTAAAGATATCATTATTTCCATTGAAAAATTGTGCGTCACGAACAAATACAATCACTGCATCATTTTTTCTTTCGATACGAGGAAGTTCATGAATATCTAAAATATCCTCTAGGTCACTATAATTTAGTTTTGTAATATCTTTAACAAAAAGTAGATCATCTGTAGTCGCATCTTCAATATTTATCCATGCCCCACTTTTAACTTTTTTTAGTTTCTGTATTTTTTTGCTTTTTATATCCTTAAAAAATATTTCGATCATGTGTAGATGTTACCACATTTTGATATAAAAAGCATCTTATTAACAGTTCCTTAGCAAACAAAAAACCACGTTCTCTCGTGGCTTTAATATTATCTTTACAAAAAAGTTATAGCGCTTCCCCTTTTTTGACATCTACCTGTTCTTCCAATTCTGTGAATATAGTCCTCATAAGTTGCTGGCATATCATAATTAATAACATGAGTAATGTCATTGATATCTAAACCTCTTGCAGCAACATCTGTAGCAACTAATACTTTTACCTTATTCTCTTTAAATAATGATAAAGCTTTCTGCCTTTTTGCTTGAGTTTTATCTCCGTGTATTGATTCAGTTTTAAAACCTTTTATTTTTAAAGTTTTCGAAAGTTTTTCTACCCCATGTTTGGTTTTACCAAATATAAGTACCTTGCTAAAATTCTCTTTATTTAAAAGCTCACACAAAGTTTCTAACTTATCTTTTGTTTTAATAGTAGTTTGATCAACATTTTCAGAAGATTCTCTTGTTTTTACAGAAATTTTAATTGGAGATTTTAAGAATTTATCAACAATCTTTTCTACTTCACTAGATATAGTAGCTGAAAAACAAAGAACTTGTTTTTCTTTAGACATTTTTTCTAATATAAATGTGATATCATTTATAAATCCCATATCAAGCATCCTGTCAGCCTCATCTAAAATAATAGTATCAAAAGATAATAAATTTAAACATTTTCTTTGAATTAAATCTTTAATTCTTCCTGGTGTACCAATTACAAAATTGTGATTTCTTTTTAAATCAAAAATTTGTTTTCTAATGCTAGCACCACCTATACAAGAAACAGAAAAAATATTTAATCCTTTTGAAAAATTAATAAATTCCTTTTCTATTTGTAGGGCCAATTCCCTAGTTGGTGCTAATATTATAGTCTTTTTACTTTTATCTAAAATTGTATGGTTTATTTTAGGAATTAAAAAAGCTGCTGTTTTACCTGTTCCAGTATTAGCAACACCCAACACATCTTTTTTATTTAAAATACAAGGAATGGCCTGATCTTGAATAGGAGTTGGAATATTGTATCCTTTTCTAGTAATGTTGTTTTTAAGCCTTTCTTCTATCTGAAAATCAATAAATTTATGCTTTGATACATATTCTTTTTGTGTTTTTTCATTTGTTGAACTTTCTTCGATAAATCTAGAAATATCAATTTTTTTATTACTAAAACTTTTATTTTTTTTATTAAAAGAATTTCTATTGTTAAATTTCTTTCTTAATCTAAATCCTCTTTTTTCTTTGTTTAATGTTTTCATAGTCTAAAAATTAAAAAACAAGACCTCATTAATACAGAGATCTTGTTTCTCAATATTGTTTTAATTATGTTATATTTTTAAATATTTGTCAATACCTATCTCGCAGTCCATCCACCATCAACATAAAGAATAGTCCCTGTAACGTATTTAGAATCATCTGAAGCTAAATATAGTGCAGCATTGGCAATATCTTCTGGTTCCCCAATATATCCTAATGGAGTAGAGCCTTCTAAAAACTTTTTATACTCTTCGTTAACTAAAATTCCTTTTGTCATTTCTGTTTTAATAAATCCTGGAGCAATGGCATTAACTCTTATACCCAAAGGTGCGAGTTCCATAGCAGCTGTTCGTGTTACTTGATTCACGCCACCCTTAGCAGCACAATAAGAAATAGCACCACTAAAGCCATTTATTCCTAAGATAGAGGACATATTAATTATTGATCCCTTAATATCATTATCTTTCATATAATTACAAGCGGCTCTTACGCCATAAAAAACACCAGTTAAATTAACATCTATTACCTTTTGCCAATCTTCGTCACTCATAGAATCAACACTCGCCATTGTTGCAGTTCCAGCATTATTTACAATAATATCTAATTTACCGAATTCTTTAACTGTTCTTTGAATAAGCTCATTTACTTCACTAGATTTTGAAACATTGCATTTTACAAAAATTGCATTATCAATTTGAGAAATAATTTCGTTTCCCTTTTCTTCATTAATATCTGAAAATACCACTTTTGCCCCTTCTTTTAAAAATTTATTTGCAATAGCTAGTCCAAGACCAGAAGACGCGCCAGTTACTATTGCTACTTTATTTTCTAATTTCATATTTTTTATTAATTAATTCTTCTCTTAAATTTAAAGCTTATTGCAAAGCTAAACTCTTATTTATTAAAGAATATACCTAAAAATATTTTTTATCAATATATTATTTAATAATTTTCTCTAAAAAATAAGTAATTATTGAAATAAGGATGCTAAATAAAAGTGCCCACCAAAAATTATCAACTGAAAATCCTTTAGTAATAAAAGACGCAATCATAATAATGAATGCGTTTATTATAAAGGTAAAAAGACCAAGAGTTAATATATTAATTGGTAGCATTAATATAAGAAGAATTGGTTTTACAACTACATTCAATAAACTAATCACAAGAGCTAGTATTATGATTGTCCATAAACTAGCAACTTTAACTCCAGGTAAAATATATGATGCTCCTAAAATTGATAAAATTAATATTATTAAATTAATTATAATATTCATTTTTTTTATCGGGCAATGCAGTAATTATTGCCCATGGTTTATTTCTTTTAGTTATTATAATCGGTTCTTTTTTATAATGTACTTCATCTAGTATGTCTTGAAAATTATTTCTTGCTATCGTAGCTTTAACTTTTTTCATGTTTTGTATTTATTCAATTAATCTTAATTCTATTTTATATTAGAACTGCATATTTTGTCAAATTGAACAAAATTGACAAAATGTACAAATGCATGATATTATGAAAAAAGCAGTAAGTCGGCTGCATAATAAAAATAAATTAAATTATTATGACAACGGATGAACAAATTAAAAAAAGAGTTACCGATGAACTTTTTTGGGATTCAAGAATAGATGACTCTAAAATAAATGTAGATGTTCAAAATGGAGTTGCAATATTAAAAGGTGAGGTCCCTTCTTGCTCTCAAATGTTTGATGCCGAAAACGATGCTTGGAATATTCCTGGGGTAATCGAAGTTAATAATGAATTAATGGTAGTCTTATCCGAAACTCCGATAGATGATGAAATTTTAAATACGATAGAAAATCTTTTAGCTTGGATTCCTTATATTGATTCCTCTAAAATAAATATTTCTGTAGATGGTGGTCTTGTGACATTAGAAGGCTCGGTAGATACATACTGGAAAAAAATAAGAATCGAAGATACAATTTTCGATATTAAGGGAGTAAATCAAATTAGTAATAAATTATCAATAGTTCCTACAAAAGATTTTGTTGATGAACAAATCGCAAATAATATTATTTCTGCAATGGATAGAAATTTAAATGTGGATGTAGAACTTATTGACGTTAAGGTAGAAAATGGAATTGCTACAATTTCTGGGAATGTTCCAACATTTACTTCATATCGAGCAGCATATAATGCAGCTGCCTACACATCAGGAGTGGTTGATATAATTGATAATTTAACCATAGGTATTATATAACAAATCCTTACTATTAAATTTATGAATAATAAAATACTAATTTTTATTACATTAATATTAATAACCATTGGTTTTATTCTTTTTTATCAAAGAAATACCCCAGAAAAAGTAACGAGAGAATTTTATACAAATTGGATAAATTATAAAGGAGATCCAATCAACGATAAACTTTATAAAAACACTAAATTAGTAACTAATAATTTTATATCTTATGTAGATTCTATAAAAACATATGATCCAGTTTTATGTAATCAAAGTAATCCAAAAGAGTTTAAAATAGAAAATGTTTTAATTCATGATAATGAGGCTAGTTTAATTGTTATAGAGAATTTTGACCAAGGTATTAAAAATATAAATGTTTTTTTAAAAAAAACAGGAAACAAATGGAAAATTGATCAAATTAAATGCAGCGAAGAAGAGACTTCTTCTTTTACGGAAACAAATTTTAAAAAACAAGGAAATATTATTTTAGAAAATAGTAATATTGATTTTCTTTATGAAGAACCTGGAAAGCCTTCCATAAAAACGAGGTTAATCTTTAGCTCATTTAGTACTTGTATTTCTTCTGTTAATAAAACTTTAAACTGTGATGAAATAAAATTCCAGACTGGTGACCGAGTAGAAGTAGAAGGGATAAAACAAAATGATATATTACAAGTTTATTCCCTTTTAATAATACCCCCTGCGCTACCTAATTTTTGATTAGGGTTGAAATAAATAGTCTGGAATAAACTTAACTGATTCAACATTAGAAAATTGCTTTGCAGTTTCGCTGATTTGAAGCCATAAAACATTTGCACGACAAGATCCTCCGCTTGTTTTATTATTAGGATCATCAAACTCTAATAATAATACCCCATCTTTAAGGGTAGCACCCCTTAAGTCTAATCCCTCCAAAGGATATTCTGTTGCTATACCAGAATTTATTTCTTCTTGTGTGAGCTCTCCCTGTAACAATAATTTTACTGTGCTCTGAATAGGTGTATTAGTTAAAGGAATGTTTCTTTGAACTTTAACCAACCCTTGTTTTGAACACAAAACATTTCCATACTCATCTTTATCTAATGAACTATTATAATAATAAAGATCAACGCTACTCTGTTCTTCTTGTGAAAACAATACATCAATTTTTACTTCATCATAATTTTCAATAAGCCCAGATGGATTATCCTTTTCTAAAACAAGTACACCTTTTTTAGTTTTAGGATTATTAAAATAAATCGATGCTTCAAAGGGTACAAAATCATTTGTCATCCAATCACTTTGTGCTTGAGCAACTCCCGTGCCAATTAATTGGTCGTCGCCATCATATAATTTAACTGGGAAGGATGCCTCAAAGAACCAAGATCCGCGGGCTTCCCCTTTTATAATCAAAGGATTACTAATTTTTTGATTAAATGAAGGTGAATCAACTCTAATTAAATCTTGATTTTTTGATGTGTCTTTATTTGAGCTATTTATAAAGAATAAACTAATCAAGCCAATTATTAAGATAAATAAAAGAATTTTTATTTTTTTCATTTTTTATTAAAATTATTTATTATTATTCAATACAACAATCTATTGCTTTTTTTACAAGATCTCCAAGTTTTCCCATTAAACCTTTTTTTTCTTTATCTTCTTTATTCAAAGCTTTACTATCAATCTTCTTAATATTACTTACATCAATAAGTTTCATATTTAATCCCCAAAATAAGGAGTAAAGATTATACGCTTTGTCAAATAAATCATAAGCTTCTTTTTCCTTTCCTATACCAAGTTGCTTTGTACCAACTTCCATCAACCTCATTGAAGCTGCGAGAAGATGTTTTGAAATGCACCAAACTTCTCCTTCATAATCTTTAATTATATTTTGAAGAAGATCTTTCCTCATTTCTCTTACATCTTTTATCAGATCATAATATTCGGTTTTACCAAGCTTCGCTCCTGTAAAGAAGAAATGTTCCTCTATGCTGATTAAATTCATTATAGCTATACTCAAATCTTGATCAGATGATAGATCCATTTTTTCCTGTTTTTTCACATCATCAACTTTTTTAATAAATTCATTCAGTTTTTTAATTTTTTGTTCTTCCATATGTTTATTTTGTTAGAAAATAAAAAAATATACTTAAAATAATTAAAGGAACTATAGGCATAACAACTTTTTGAAAAGGAAAATATACATGGCCTTTGTTTTTATCCTTTAAAAATTCGTGAAAATTAACTCCTATGTAAAAACTTACACTTCCAATAATTATACTAAATAAAAGTTTGTCTATTCCAAATATAAAAACGTTTAATGGGTGACCTATTACGCCCATAGAATATAATGGTAGTATTGTTATTAAATAAAATAACAAACTAGTAACTATTTCTTTGCCTTTAAAATTTATATTTCTTTTTTCAAAAAAATTAAGTATCCACACTATTAAAGAAACAACTAATCCACCCACCCAAAGTCCCGTTATTAAATCATCTATTCCAAGCCATCTAGACAAACCAACTCCTGCACCAACTGCAACAGTGCAAACAGGACAAACTGCAGAAACCTGTTTAATGTATATTAAGTTTAAAAATATAGATAATAAAATAATCTTTTTAATACTCATAATGATTAATATTATATTTTATTTAAAGATATATTAATTTTAACATTAATGCAAATATTATGGAACTAGAATAATCTATCTAGAGTGCTAAAATTTTGTTGTCTTTAACACAACTTCTTTTTTAAATGTTTCAATTTTTATAACTTTTGGTTAATTCTGTAAATTCTAGATAATAATTAAAAATTTTTTCTGGCATATTTATATTAGAAGCCCTTCCAAATCCTTCAAAATTTGCCCACGAATTAACTTCTAATAATTTAAGTTCGTCATTTTTTGTTTTTACAATATCAAATCCTAAAGTATGATGATTTAATTCTAATGCAAGAGTTTCAGCTAAAGATTCTAAGTTTTCATCTCTTAAATAAAAAAATTCACTTCCTTGAGCTAAATTTTTAGCGATCAAGCCTTCACCTTTTTTTTCACAAACTCCCAATGATTTTTTTCCCAATACAAAAACCCTGTATTCGTTTTTAATATCTAAATATTCCTGAATTATAAAATCTTGAAATATTTTCACTTGTTCACTATTAAAATAAGCATCATAATCTTTTTTATCTTTAACGAGAATAACCCCAACACCCCTACTAGAACCTTCTGGCTTTAAAATAAATGGCATCGAAATCTCTGCTTTTTCAATTAATTTTAATGCTTCATCTTTGTTATTTTTTGTAAAATATATTGTTTTTGGAAAATGTTTTAATAACTTAAAATGATTCCCAAATTTTCTGTATGAAAAAGGAGTTTCCTCTTCGTGTCCAAAAACGACTGCCCCTTTCAATTTTAATATTTTTGTTATCTGATCTACTTTTTCAACCACCCCTCTTGAATTTCTAGAAATAACTATATCAACATCAGAAATATCAATGTCATTAAAAAAAACGTTTACACTTTCGTTTTTTAAAATAATATTAATCTCTCCTGGATCAGCATAGTAAACTTCATGTCCTTGCTCTTTAATATATTCATGAAGCGCTGATTTTGTTATCTGCGAATCTTTATATTTAAACTTTGTTAAAAATAAAACTTTCTTTTTCCCTATGTTTTTATTAATCATAGCAATCTATATTTATTTTCCTAATTTATCTGGAATAATAAAACAGGCGATTATATATATAAATAATCCTGGGAAAAAACCAGTGAATACTATAACTAAAAGCCATATTAATCTTAGAATTGTTGGGTCAATATTTAAATAATCCCCTAATCCTCCTATTATCCCACAAAAAATCTTATTTTCTTTATTTTTGTATAATTTTTTTTTCATATTTTTTATATTAAAAACACCTTAGTAAATATTACCTTCATAACCAAACATAGTCAAGAATAAAATTTCTGTCATTTTTTAGATTCATTTAATCTTTTGTTAACTTCCGTCCAGTTTATTATATTCCAAAAAGCGTCAATAAATTTACTTTTTTCACTTTTACAATCAATATAATAGGCGTGTTCCCAAAAATCAAAAACCATCAAAATACTAAATGTAGGATAAATATTTAAATTATGTTTTTCTATTTGCATTATTATAAGCCTGTCAGTATTTTTATCATAAGTTAAAGCTGACCAACCCGATCCTTCTATGTTTAGTGTAGATAAAATAAATTCTTTTTTAAATCTGTCAAAATTACCAAATTCTTTTGTAATAAATTGCAAAAGTTCACCCGTGGGCTCTCCACCCCCTCCTTTATTATTAGGAGCCATATTATTCCAAAACAAAGAATGTAAAATATGACCACCAATATAAAATGATAACTCTTTTAATTTTGCTCCCATATCTAAATCAATGCTTTCTTCCCTAGCCCTTTCTATTTCTTCTAAAACTCTATTAGCTCCGTTTACATAGGATATATGATGTTTTTGATGATGTGTGAGTAATTGTTCTTCGGAAATATATGGTTCCAATTCTTTGTATCCATAAGGCATTTTTGGCAATGTATAAAATTTATTTTGTTCCATAATTTTAAATATTAATTACCAATAATTATTACAAAGTTAAAACAATTTATATTCAAACTTTATTATAAAAATTTATATAAAGTTACTATTCTGTTCCCACTACTATTTTACCACATTTAGTTTTTAAACTTTCAGCAAGATTAATTACCATATCTATTTTAGGTTCAATGGTGCTTAGTTGACTGCCATCTTCTAAAAAAAGAGTCACTAATCTATTATGACCTTGAAATATTTTTTTTACCTTGCAATTATTTATCAATTTTTCTGCCTCTTCCCATTCTAAGTCCTTATATGCAGGGCAAACTACAGTACATTTATCCGCCAAACACATCGATGTAAAAGGACAACGTGACAAGATGAGATATTCTCCCGGTGTTTGACAATCGATATTTTTAATACAATTAGTTTCTAAAACTTTTTCTATAGAATAAGCCTCAAGTGTATATCCTTCCGGTAAATCGATTTTTGGACAAGTTTCGAAATTACAATCGGGCAAAACTTTACCTACATATGAACCATCTAAACAAATTTTTTTCTCCTCATCACAAGATAATGTTTCGGTCTTATATCCATTCCTTATCCAGACAAAGAAAATCCCAATAACTAAAATTAAAATAAAAATAATTAATAAAGTTTTTTTATTTTTCGATAGAAGTTCAAATATCATGATTTAATCTTTTTTATAAGTTATCATAAACAATATGATAATTGTTACAAAAGCAAAAATTATACCAAGCCAAGGAATAAAAGCATATTTTTCAGTGAATCGGCTTTCTTCATTATCACAAACATCACCGATGTTATCATTGTCTGAGTCTAATTGATTTTTATTTGGAGTGTTTGGACAATTATCATATTTATTAATAACACCATCTTTATCATAATCCTCACAGACATCACCCTTTCCGTTATTATTTAAATCTTCCTGTTCTGGATTAGGAACATTAATACAGTTATCTCGAATATCTGGAACGCCATCATTATCTATATCTGCTAATATATAATCCGAATTAGGTAATGACTGCAAACTATTCCCATCCAAAATTAATATACTATCATCAGAAAACAAATTGCCTGCCTCTCCAACTTTTATATCAACGACTCTATCTGGATTTAAATAAAGAATATAATCATTCTCTGGTTGTGCTAAAAATCTTAAACTATTAATACTAATTTTATCAATTTGATGTAATTTTATTTCAGCTATTCTTAGTGGTTGACTATAATAAAAATGTATTAACCATTCATTTGAAGAAGTTTTTGGAAAATAAACTTTATAATCATTCATTTCCTTATTGATAATGTTTTTTTCTCTACCATCAGCTAAAACACTTATCTTTATTTTATTTGGAAGCGCAACATGTTTATCTAACAAAACAGTCAATGAATCAGATGTTATTACTTTATCGCTTTTTAGTGTTATCATTACCTCTTCCATGCTATCCCCTAATGCATCAAACTCTTCATATGTATAAAGATCGTTGTCGTTTAATTTATGGCTATATACACCATTATCCATCATCAAAGTAATATGGTTTAACTCATCCAAAATCTCACTCTTTATATAATATGGTTCAAAAGATGAAGTTGTTTTATTATAAACAGCAAAAATATCCTTATTGTTATAATCTCCATTAAGAGAAATTTCAACTACTGTAGGGTTTGAAAGATGATCAATTTTTATAATTTTTTTATCTTGAAAGGCACTAATAAAAGAATCATTTTCTGTTTGAGAAAAAACAAAAAAAGGAAAAACTAATAATAAAAAAAGTATTGATAAATTATTTTTTTTAAAACTCATATTATTTAAGATTTATTTTTTTCTAAAAATGCTGTTCCAATTAACAATACACCAATTAAGAAGAAAGTTATGATTTTACCAGTAATTTCCATATGGGAAATATCAACTAAAAGCAATCTCAAAACTACTAGCCCAACCAAGATTTGTCCATGTATACGAAATCCTTTTCTTCCATTTCTTATACCATATACGTAAACGATTAAAGCTATTAAAGTATAAATTATTAAAACGATCGTTGTGGCTATATCCCCACCAGTAAATAATTTATGAAAGAAAACCCATATTAAAGCATAACCAAAAATCGCTCCTACATTAATCCATGTAGCACCAACTAAACTTTTTTTAAAGTCTATTTTTTGAGAAATCTTCCAAAAAAATAATCCTACAAATAATATTACTAATATTAAAAATAGTAAAGAAAACAAATGTTTTGAAAAAGGATTACTTTGTAAAAGATAAGAAAAAAATATTCCAAACGATAAAAAGATAGGACCTACTAATAGGCAACTGAATCTTTTTGCGATATTTAAATTATTAGTTATTAAATATGTGGATAAGCAAATTATTACACTTTCTACTATATACGCAATCATTAATGATTCTCCTTTTAATTGCAAAGCAGTTGCTGCAGCAAGTAACGCAGTACTACTCAACCCATAAATATAAAATGGTTCTTTTTTACCGGTTTTTTGAAAAACTATAAAAGCAGCTATAGCGAATACTATCATCCATGAGGATAAAATTAATACTTTAAATTCTTCTTTACCCAACACTAAAATAGAACCAAGTAGATAAAGTGTATTAATTCCAGCAGTTAACATGTTAATACCGTGTTTGTCATTTTCTAACTTAAGAATACTAATTATATTTGATATAAAGAATATAATTGTAAAAATATATGCAAATGATAATAGTGGCTCGTAATGATTAAATAAACATGGAATGCTGTAAAAAATAACTAATATTAATGAGCTTAAGATTAAACCTCTTTGACCATTAATAGCAACAACCCAGTTTACTCCTAGTATGATAATTAATAAGTATGTAAACAATAAAATATAATCTGTTGCAGAAGACCCTGTTAATAATGGGGCTAGTCCAGCAAAAATGAGGCTAATTGTTGGTAAATATTTACTTTTATATTTTACGCCAACAAAAGCCACAAATACAATGCTTAAAAACATTATACCTAAAGATGAAAATGGATCAAAAAAATCATAGAATACTCTAGCGGCATATGTTGTTATTAATACAATACCTGATCCAAGTGCTAAAAAAACTTCCCCTTGGTTTTGACGTTTCCTTATTACCATTGTTCCAATAATAAGAAAAACAACCCCTGCGGTTATTCCCAAAAGTATTCTTCCAGCGGGACCAACCCAATTATTCATAAACGCATATGTGGCTAACCATCCAAAACCCATTAAAAGCAATAAAGCTCCTAATTTCATAATCCAATTTTCCTTAAGCCAATTCCAAAAAGTGTTATTTTCTACAATACTATGTTGCGCATTATTGGTTTCCTCTAGATGAGAGCTATATTCTTCTTCTGCTTTAGGAACTTGTTCTATAGTCTTCGTACAAAGATTATTTTTTATTTTTCTTTCTAATTTGTTAACTTTATCATTAAGAGATATTACCCAAATTAATAATACTACGAAAACTATAAAACTTAACATATATTTTATATTTATTAATTATTTTAAATAATTATATCACATCAAAAAAATTAAAACCATCCCTACTTTAAGAATTATTTTTCTTCTCCTTTATAGACTTCATCACACTTTTGAATCTATTATGAGCAAGTGCACCACAATCTAAAGTTCCTATCGCCATTACAATAGCATCCTTTTCCTCCCCCTCGAGTGAATATTTTTTTATTAAATTTAATAAGATTTCAATTGCTTCTTTATAATCCATAAAACTATTTTTTAAAATTAAACTATATAATTTCAATCAAAGTAAATGATTATTGTTTGTTTCTATTTACCATAGGCTAGTTCGTTTATTCTTTCATTGTATTCTTTGTTAGATATGTTTCCATTACTTAGCATTGAGTTTAGTCCTGCGATGTAGTTTTGTTTGATTTGAGAGGTAGATAAGGCTGCGTTGTATATTCTTATATCATCAATGTTCCCTTCGAAAATTGCTTGGCCAGATCTTATACCAATATATAAGGTACTCGATAAATCAGACATTTTTTCATATGCTGAATCTAATGTATCATTAACAACTTCACGACCATTCAAATACGCAAATGTGTTTATTCCATCCCAAGACAAAACTATGTGCTCCCATCGATTAAGACTGTATGAAAAACTATGATCCGATCTCCACGCACTATCCAAATTAAATCTGAATCTGTATTTTACTCCAAGCTCATGAAGATCATCTATTAAAAAACCACTTTCACGCCAAAAAATTTGTCCACCTATCGTATTAATTTTATAAGCCCATAAAGAAAATGTAAAAGCATCGGCTCCTTGCAAACTACTAAAAGAAGGAATTATAATATAATCATCCGTTCCATCAAAATTTAAACATTGTCCAGATATACACTCAGATACTGGTCTATAATTAGCAGATCTATTGTTTCCAGCCACTGCACCATTCCATGTTCCATTATCACCCCACATGTCTTTGGTATTCCCGTCTAATGCCCATTTAGGAACCATACTAACTGCTAGATTGTTTTGTACACTTTCTTCAAATACTTTTGATTTAGCTATACTAGCTTTATCAATTGAAGAAGAAGTAGAGATCATTATTACTCCTGCTAGTATTCCTATTATTACTATAACAACAAGAAGTTCTATTAAAGTAAATGATTTGTTTTTCATATTAAATATATTTTAAACTAAGTTGTATTTTTGTGCAATGAAGAGGTTCGAACATTGGTAAGGGGTATTAAAAGAAGCCTTGTGAACAAAGGCTTCCTAAGTTGGCTCTCAATTGTAAATAATGTTAGAACCATAATTCAAAATACTGATGAATATATTTACATCTCTAAATTAAATTAATGCTTAAACAACCTTAACCAACTAACAATTAGATTAAACCTTTCTTTCTCAAACCTTTTTCTTGTTGATTATTTTTTGAAGAAATGCTTCTGATAATCTCTCCATCTATTTTTTTTGCAATTCCATAATCATTAAAAGCATTTGTAATAAAAATTCTATAAGGCCCATTTTCTTTATCTATAGAGCTATTTAAATTTCTCATAAATATAAATATTATTTTTCTGAAGACGATTCGCCTTCTTCGGATTTTTTTTTATCTTCAACATCGATATTATCCCATGAAGATTTCAATTGTATCATATTGCATGTAAAATTTAAATCTGGTGTTCGAGAAACGATAATTTTATTTTTTGAGATAAATTGACTTGCAACTCTTAAACTTTCTACTGCTGCATGCTTTATCTCTCTAATCACCTCTGGCACATTTGCATCTAATTGAGTTTGAATATGTTGTTGAACTATCTGAATCAATAATTGTTGATTTATGCTCGATGAAATATTTAAAGGTGGAGGTGATTGGAGATAAATTTCCGCTCCCGATTCTGATAAAAATTCCGATAACGGATTAAATGCCTTTCTTGTTTGAAAGTCTTCCTCAAAGTCTTTATGAATCTCCCACATTAATTTTTCAACATTTTTCTCCGGTTCTTTTACATTCAAACCAATACTCTTTGCATCATCTCTTCCTAAAGCATGGCTGTGATTAAAAAACTTTTTATTTAAATTATCAGCTATAGTTTTAGCCCTTGCCTTCTCTTCGGCTGTTGACATATGACTTTGTAATAATTTTTCGGCAATTGATACGGATAACTTAGAAGACCTGTTAGAAAAACCTAGAGCAGAAGGCTCCACTGTTTCACACAAAATCTTAAAAGCACTTTCTTTATACTCTTGCTCTGTTAACCCTACTTCTCCTTGTGCAAAATTTATAAAAGCCACAATATCTTCATATGCAAACTGTTGAGTAGTTCCATCCTTTTTAGTAATTGTTATTTGCGGGTCAATGGGGCCAAGGCATCCATATTTTCCCATGATTATTTCATCGCCACCAAGAGATAATAATGTTGCTGCACTAAAAGCAGAATGTGGAACCAAAATATTTATTTTATCAACTACACTTCTCAATAAAGAAATTGCCCTCCAAGAAACTAACCCGTCTCCACCAGTTGATTCGATTAAAAAATCAATCTCCTTCTTACCGCTTGGTAATGCTTCAATTTGGTCAATTATTTGGTCAATAACATCAGCTGCCATACCTCCTCTCGCCCCCATTCTTTGAGAAGTTACATATACTATTAAAGGATTACCTCTCTTTTCCTCTAATTTTTTGTATAATTCCAATCTAGTCTTAATACTCATATTTAATAAATATTAATTTAATTATTACATCAATTATAATAAAAATAATACAATTTAGCAATTTTTCTTTTCATTAATTCGTCTATAAAATTTCATATCAGCCAGATAACTATTAACTCTTTCTAAAAAAATTGTTCATTATTTCTTATTGCCCAATCTTTAAAAATAAACCAATGTTTAGATAATAATAAATGCATTTATATTTCTAAACTTATCAATTAACCAATTTTTTACTTGCGTTGTCATCCGCCCTTTGTATAATATCTATTACTTCATTTTTTATACTTTCATCTATTCGTTCAATACTTTCGAGATTCTCAACATGGAAAGAATCAAAATCTTTTTTTCGTCTAAAATACTTAAAATCCCTTTTTTCCATTCTCCATATAAACCAATTACCATTTTTTTTACGCATTTTCATATTGTAAAAATTTATTTGGGCTAAAGATTCGATAAAAAAAGGTAACGTCTCTAAATTAAACTTATTAATTGCTTCCCTAAAGCTTATAAGCCCTTTTTTATAAGTCTCTTTTTGATTTGCAGGGGTAGCCTTTCCCAATAAGGCCAACTCTCTACTCCTTGCTTTCATTTCATTAAAATCATTACCTAAATTTTTCATTATCTTATTTATATCTTTTATTCCAACTCCTATCCATAAAATTTTATTATGCAAATAATAACTTTTTACTTTAAAAATCGAAAGATTCTTATTCCAATAAATCTCTCTTACTATTGGAAAATTAATCTCACTAAGAAAAAACTGTTTTGATGGAGTGGAATCTATATCTTCCTCCAAATCTTTTATTCTTTCCATAAAATATTCTAATTGATTACGCAGCTCATATACATCATTTAAACTTTGAACTGTACTTATCTCTATCTGTCTTAAACGCTCTTTGTATTTTTTTATATTATTAAAAATATCTTTAAAAATAAAAATAAAAATAGATAACATTGCGGCACAGAAAACACCGATTAATGTTTGCCACTCTTTTAAAAATTGAATTAACTGTTGCATATTATATGTATCTTTTTAAATCAAATAATGCCTTGTATTCTTCTTCAAAAATATTTTTTGTTTTTTTATAATCTTCTTCAAATTCATTTTTCATAAAACTTGTATAGTCCCACAAGCGCTTCTCTGTATCATTTAATTTATTAGAAAGAAAATTATCAATACCATTTTTTTCTATAATTTGAATCATCTTTTCGAATTCATCACTTGAGCAGATAGAATAAGGGTAATCTTTTATGTAACTATCATTTAATCTACTTTTTCTCATTTTCAAAGTAATCAATTCGTCTAATTTAGCAATTTTATCAAAAAAATACCATTTCTCAAGCGTTAGTATTATGGGAAAAATCTTTTTATTTTTTTCATACCTTAAATTAAGATACCTATTATTCTTATAATCTTCAATATTTTTATAAACTTGAATTACATATTCTGCCATTTTTTCAAATTCATCCTCTAAATATTTCTCGCTTAATAATTCTGTTTTAGCCAAAAAATTTATTCTTTTAGTTTTACACTCTAAAAAAATAATAGCCTTCTTATCCATTATCAACCAATCCACAGAATCTTTTCTATCTTTACCTACAAAATACTCATCCGCCTTTTTGTATTTCAGATTATTCTTGCATACTTTTTTATTGATTTCTCCAATATAATCTTCAAAAGATTCTCCAAGCAAATTTCCAAATTTTCCAAAAAATTCTTTTTGCTCCCCCTTCTTTTTTATCTCCTTTCCATAATCTATAATTTTATAGTAAATTCCATCTGTTATCTGCCAAAATAATAAAGTTGGTATCGGACAAACTAAACACTCTTCTCCCCCGTAATCCATATTTACTATTGGAAAAGCTCTCAATGGAAAAAATGTATAAAAAAATCTATCATCATAATGGCATTGCCTTTTAATTCTATCTCTTAAGGCTAGTATATCTATTGAAAATCTATCTAAAAATAAATCTATTTTTTTATTTTCAATTATATCAATCCCTGTTATTGGTATTTTAGCGGCTACATTCTTCGAAAAAAATCCAAAAAGCAACATGCTAATCAAATAGAACTCCCTAATTGTAATATTAAAAGTTTCTAAAAATATTTTATCAAAAAACCTTCTATTAAATATCTTGTAATAACGCATAAAATACTCTCCATTCGGAATAACCTGCCAAGGAAATTGCCTATAGCCTATTCTAAGAATTTCATTTTTAATATTATTAGTATTGAGAAACTTCTCTGCTATTCTGCTGTCTAGACTTTTTATTTTATTAATAGCTCCAGCAAAATAATTTGCCTTTCTTAGTGTTTTATTAACATAACTAGTATAATCAGCATTTAATAAAACTTCTCTAGTTAACAATTCTAATTCCCATCTAGAGCAAAATTTTTCTTTACATTCTTTTTCATTCAATAAAACTATAGGAATATCGATGTCATTAGATAAAATCTTATTAAATTGTAAATAATAAAAATAGTTCCAAACAACATAAAACGAGTCCTCTACGTTGAGCTTCCTTAAATGATTTCTTAATGGCTTGTAATCTTCATAAAAAACATTCATTGAATATTTAATTTATACCAAAAAAACATTATTATTTTAAATAATAACTTAATAATTAATAACTTTCAATTAAAAATTAAATAAAAAAATTATAAAAATCAATAAAGCGATAACAGAAGAAAAGCCTATTATCTTCTCTTTATTTGTAGAACCTTTTGCTAGCCAATTAAAAAAGAAATAAACAGCAAACCAAATTACCATTGCTGGAATAAATCCAACGTTCCAAATTGTTAAAAAGATAGCAAATATTATAAAGCTGAAGATGACAGCTATCCAGTCTATTTTCCTTTTATTTTTCTTATCTGACATATATTTAATTGTTCTTATTTATTAATAATTTTAATAGAATAGCTATCAACTGACTTCTTGATAAACTATTTAAATTAGATACTGTATTAGACCCTGTCTTTTCATTGATAATAGTTGCTGTATTCTCCTCTTTTGTTTTAGAACAAAGTCCATTAATCAATTCTGTCCCAGAAGGACAAACGCATTCTTCACCTTGTTCTACAAAACCATCTTTACACATCCAACCATTCTCATTATCAAAATAATAAGCATAATGAGGTAAAACTACAGGCTCACACCATACAGAATTATAATTATTTAGTATCATTTTAAAGGGTATTGTTCCCTTTAGGATATATCCTCTAGCACACTTTCCCTCTATGGGTAATGGATAGCTATTTTCTGGAATTGATGAATAAGTAATATATTCACAATTTCCATTACTATCTCTATATTCCCAAGAACCACAACTAGTTAAACATTCTCCATTGAAACTGTCATATCCTTCTAAACACTCCCAGCTTTTTCCATCCTCTGTTAATTTTGCATTATTAGGAACATTTACCTTTTCACAAACATTATTTGTACTTCTAACGCTTCCAAATTCGCACTTCTTAACACATTCGCAATTAACTTTCTCGTATCCCTCCTTACATACAGACCGATTAAATGCATCAGAACATTGATTAACTGGTTCTCCTAGCACACTGGGGATAATGGGGATAGTGGTAATACCTAAACCAGCCTCAGCGCTAATAATAAAACAAAAACAAAAAATAAATATAGTACTTATTAAAAATAATTTCTTTTTAAACATATTATTTATATTTTAAGCCTTTGGAGATACAAAAAACTCTCCGCCAGGCTGGCAAGGTTTCCCTTACCCATACCCCTTTCGAGATATGACGCATTACCATAGACACTGACGAAGAGTCCTTTATGGTAATGCGTTTTTATTCCATATCCTATATTGCTATAGGGGTTAGGAAATATTATTAAATTGTAAAATTATAATAACTTAAAAAGTCTTAATTGTACATACTAATTAAAATTCATTTTCATTCTTATTACACTATCATCCGCAACTTTTTTTTCATAATCAATTCTTTTTAATAAATATTCTTCATGCTTTCTAGCAAATAATTTAACATCCTTATTCTTAACTATTTTCCACTTCTTAATTATTGCCAATCTTTCATTGTATATATCAACTTGTCCATATTCTCCTCTAAAAGAATGAATCCTCGAGAGAATATTGTTTATTCTATCCCAATCTTTTTTACTGTTAGGATGATTTTCGATAAAAATTTTTAACAATTCATAAGTTTCATATTCAACCTCATATCTACCTAATATTTCAAATAAAATTTCATTATCTTTCTTTTTTTTAGACTTACTCAATTCTAATAAAAATTCTTTTAACTCCCCATTATTAATAGGAAAAATATCTTCTAATAATTCGCTGGCCCAAAAATACCAATCATTACCCTTATTGAACCATTTTTTAAGTTCTTTAATAACAATCTGTTTTTGCAGAAAAGGTTTTACTCTTTCTAATTCAAAGGGGAAAACAAAGTAAGAATCTTTAAAATCTTTCAATTCATGGGGTAATTTTTTATTATATTCCACTCTTTTTTGTAGAAAATTAATTATTTTTCGAGGATTCTTTTTGGCTAAATTTAATAAAAATTCTTGCCAATAATAACTCATTTTTCTACAAGCTATCAATCCCTCCATTATTCTATCCCAATCTTTTATGTTTAATTTATTTAGAAGACTATTTCCCCTATACCAAACAACATCAATCCAATCATATCTATTATTTTTATTTAAAATACATATAATATCAACAAATAATTTTTTTCCTAAATTGCCATTATTAAAATTATGCACAATAGAGGTAATAATTAATTTCAAAGCATCAAAATCATTTTTTACTTGAGCCTTCTTATATATCAAATCTAACAATTCTTCATCTATTTCATTAACATATCTAAAAATATAAGCGCTTGTCCTTAAATAATTTCCTTTTTTAACCCATTTTTTAATTATTTTTTTTGCTAAATCTTTTTCACTACTTTTCCAAATACCAGAAATTAAATGAATTAAAAATACTTCGAGTTCTTCCTCATTTTCGTTAATTATTCTTTGTGCAACTTCGGGTCTTTTTAACCCCAATTCATATAAAAACTTATTAAATCCTTCAAACTCCCCGCGATTTTCTCCTAATTCATTAGAGTGCTTAACTATCTCAGAAATAATAGATTTTAATTCATCAAAATTCTTTTTATTTACAAGATAATCTATCCTCTGATTTCTTGCCTTAATAGAATCTTCTACGTCCAACATTCTATCAAATTCAACATCAAAACCATACAAAGTTTTGAAATCAAGGTATCCATTTTTTTTATCAATCAATTTTTCTATCTTTTTTATTTCATTCTTAATTTTTTTATTATCAATAAAATTTCTTCTTAGTAAATCCAAATGTTCCTCAATCGCTCTTATTATAATATTATCCAAATTTAATAAATTTTTCGTATAGAAATCTAAAACTAAAATAGCTTCATTTTCAAAAAGCTTTATTTCTTTTAAAACAATAATAATATCTTCTTTTTGTTTATTTGTTAAAATTTTATTGTTCAATAAATAGATAATATAATTCAAAAAATTAAACCGTATCTCTAATAAATTATCATTAAAAAACAAATTATATTGATGATAAGAAATTTTATAAATCGTATCCTCTCTCATAAATTCTATATGCTCCTTGAATATCTCTTTTATTATAATACGTATTAAATCAAAATTATTTTTTATATCAATTTTTCTAATTTTATCCAATAATATTGTTTGCCTTTTATAATTAACGTCATAAAGATTAAACTTTGCTACTCTACTAAAAAAAACTTTAATGTTTGCACCATTTCTTTTAAAAATATCTAAATTATTAAAAATCATGTTAATTATTTTTTTTGTCGGATTTAAATACCACAATTCTAAGATAATAGAAAAAATTTCCTCAATGATTTTTTTTGTATTAATATTTACCCTTTTATTCTTTTGTTTTTTCCAAACATTTAAAATCTTTTCTATTATCTCAAAAGAAACTAACGGCACTTTTAAACAAAAACATTTTAAAAGCTGAAGTTCTTCTAATATATAATTATTCGTAATTTTTTTATCAATTAATTTTAATACGACATCTGCTTTTTTCTCACAGAAACTATTTACATGAACATGTTCTATTGCTCCCAAATGCTTAAAAATAATCATCAATTTATCATGCTTTTTTCTATAAATATTCACCAGCCTATTAAAATCAATAAGCTCAACACACTCATACAACATCATCATTCCTTTATTTCTATTAAACTCATCTTCTCCTCCTTTAAATATGACGCTTCTCGTATTTGAAAAATGAATTAAATCTTTATTGCTTAAAACTGATAAACAGTCATTCCAAGCTTTTTCTTCAACTTGCAACAGAGTAAATATGTCCTTAAAATCACTTTTTTCAATTTCCCCAATAAGATAAATTGCTCCAGTTACAATAACAAGATTATCTTTATAGTCTATAGATAGCTCAAGTAATTCTTTAGGTAAGTCAATAAAGTAATTTCTTCCTGCTAGGTCTTGTATAAATTTATATAAAATTTTTGCATTATCTACTTTTACATTTTTTAACAAAGATAGATTAGGAATCTTAATCTCCTTCTTATTCTCTTTAGAGTTAATACTTTCTGTTATTCTTATGTTAGCATTATTAAAATAATACCAATATATAACAACATCTTCTTTGTTTTCTGAATCTAATCCAGAAACAACTAATAAAATAGTTGGAAGATTAATCTCTTTACAAAAATCAAATAAATCTTTGTCGCATTTATATGAATGGTCTTTAATAATCTTCCCAAATCCCTTTAATTGAAAGAAAACAACTTGATTTAAATTTCTACTGCCCTTTTTACTATTTTCTTCTGTGTTTAACGGTTTCCTTAATCTGATAAAACCATCTGTATCGGGAGTATTATCTTTTACTCCATGAAATTGTAAATCAAAATACTGACCATAATCATAAAGAAAATAGTCTGCAATTATAGAAATAGCTTTTTCATCTAACCTATTAATTTTATTGTATTTTGACATATTTATTAAAGTATAACAATTATTACAAAAAAATAAAACTTTACCCCACGATGCTTTGATGTTAATATAATACATAATAAACAATATGCCTTTTAATCCTTATAATATTAAAACAATTGATGATTTTCTAAAAAACCAAGCATTAATTAGAAGATTTTTTCGTTTTATTAATTTATCTCAAAATATTAGTGAAGTAAATCCAGAAACAACTTATATTTTTTCAATAAAAGAACAATGTGATTATCTTGTTCACTCCTTAAGCTTTGCAAAAATTATTACAAATTACGATTGGGATGAAAAGTACTCACCAACGATAGGACGTAGATATATAAGATTTGAAATTAAAGGAAACAAACTTCTAGAGGTATATAATCGTGTTTACGGAAACAATGGATTTATCAAAAGAGAGACTTTGGAATTAATCTCTAAAGACATTTCTACAAGAATTGATTTAGATAAACTTTATCAATTATTAACAGAAGAATTAAAAATCCCTGAAACCATGTTTGATGTAGAAAGTAATGTAGAGTACACAATTTTTTACATACTTTCATATTTTTCAACTTCTATATCAGAAGAAGATAATGGAATTACGATTAAAATTATTAATAGACTTCTACATCCCCTATTTTTTAAAAACGAAGATGAAGCCCAAAAAACTTTTAATCAATATAAGAATTGGTTAAAATTCGACAATATTCAAATGGACTATAATGATATTGTTCCTTCCCCTGGCTCAAAAAAGAAAAATCTTCAACCATATACTTTAATAGAAAAAGGAATTGGCTATTTAAAACTCTATAAAGAGGGTGAAAAAATAAAAATTGCAAAAACAGAAACTAGAAGATTTAAATTAATGCAAGCTATGCTAATTTCCATTGGACTAGAAAGGAATATCCATGTTGTTTTCGAAAATATTAAAATAGAAGACGATGAATCTTGGTGTCCAGAAGACGACACTTATCATTTCGACGAAAAAACACAAATAATTAAAGATACTCTTAGAAGACTTCGACAAATTAAAGGACTAGAAGGAAAAATACGATGCAGATTTAATAAAACTAGAAAAACCGTTAGATTTGATATTGTATAAACCCCAAAAGTGACAAAAATCCAACTAGGCATAAGTTAGTTCATAAAGGCTAAATATTAGGCCTTTATTTTATTTACAAAAAAAGCATCATTTTCTAAAAAAAATCACATTTAATCACCTTAAAGACAGAATTTAGGTGATTTTTCTATTATGGGCTCATAATCAATTTTTAATTCGGAAATATGCTTACAGAAGCACAAATAAAAGAATTCCAAAATATTTACAGAGAGATTTACGGAAAAGAAATCAGCAAAGAAAACGCTTTTGAAGAAGGTGAAAAACTTATCCGACTTTTTGAATTGATTATCCCATCTATAAAAAAGGATATAGAAAATGGTCGATGTTATAAGGATAAAAAGGATGAATACAAAAATGCAACAGATAAAAACAACACTTAAAGACAAATTTGAGTACATTGTAGATAAAAGTAATAATATTAATAATAAAAAAGAAGTCTATGGATTTACTCAAATTAATAATTCTTTTCTGATTAGGAATGATTTAAACGTTCATGAAAAAATGGTGGGTATTATTTTAAAGAAACATGCCATGAATAAAACTGAATGTTGGCCTTCTATTAAAAAAATGGCTAAAGAAGTTAATTGCTCGGAGACAACTGTTAAAAAAGCAATTAAAAAAATAGAATCCAAATTTTTAATACGCAAAAGAAGGCACCCACATCATAGAAGTAATTTTTACGATGTATTATTTTAATAAGGCGTTAAAAACCTTTATTAAAGACATTTTAAACACATCAATTAGTCACATAAGAACTAGTTATAAGGTGCGACATATCCACTAATAATATAAATTAATAATATTAATAAATAATATTAATTTAATAACATAAACTTATTTTCCTCTAAAAAGATGCTGAAAGATACTACCATATCTCAAAATAACTACTAAAATTTAACATTTTAATTTGGTAGCAAATAGTAGCATATAAATATAAACTTGGCGGTAAATGGCGGTTATAAACATGGATGGAAATGGTGGGTATAAACATGGTTGCAAATGGTGGTATATAACATGGTGGTATTTGGTGGTAAAAATGATATAATAAACACGTTGACCCAAATTAAATACACCTTCTTTTCATTCCCTTAAAGGGGCGGTCATACCAATGAAACGAAGGTTGATTTGGGTCAACTATGACCGTCCCTTTAATTTACAAAATATGGAAAACGCAAATCAAATTAAATATTTTATTTATGCAAGAAAATCTTCAGAAAATGAAGATAGACAAGTGCTATCAATTGACTCTCAAATAAGAGAAGCTAAAGAGATAGCAGAAAAATACAAATTAAATGTTGTAGAAGTTTTATCAGAATCAAAATCTGCTAAATCTCCGGGAAGACCCATTTTTAATAAGATGATGGAAAGGATTTATAAAGGAGAAGCTCAAGGAATTATCTGCTGGAAACTAGACCGTCTTGCTAGAAACCCAGTAGATGGAGGTCAAATTAGTTGGGCCTTGCAACAAGGAACTATTGCAAGCATAAGAGCGCTTGAGAAAGAATATCTTCCAACAGACAATGTCATGCTAATGACGGTTGAATTTGGTGTAGCAAATCAATTTATCAAGGAACTCTCTGCTGGAGTTAAACGAGGATTCGATACAAAGGTTAAAATGGGCTGGAGACCCGGAGTTGCTCCTTTAGGCTATCTAAATACTCCTGACAAGAGAAAGGGCACCAAAATCATTAAGAAAGACTCTCAGAGGTTCAAATTAGTTAGGAGAATGTGGGATTTAATGCTTACTGGAAACTATACCCCTCCCCAAATTCTAGAAATAGCAAATGAAGAATGGGGTTTTAGAACTAGAAAGTTTAGAAAAATTGGCGGAGGCCCATTATCAAGAAGCGGAATTTATAAAATCTTTACTAACCCTTTTTACACAGGATACTTTGAGTTTAATGGAAAAGAATACAAAGGAAAACATGAAGCAATGATTACTTTAGAAGAATATGACAGAGTGCAGTTTTTATTAGGCAAGAAAGGCAAAATAAGGCCTAAAAAGCATGCTTTTGCTTTTACTGGACTTATTAAATGTGAGGAGTGTGGTTGTCTATATACAGCCGAAACAAAAAAGAAACTAATCAAGAAAACTGGAGAAATAAGAGAATATACATATTATCATTGCACGAGAAAAACACAAAAAATTAAATGCACTCAAAACAAATCAGTAAGAGAAGATGTATTAGAAGAAGAAATGAAAAAAGAATTAGAAAAATATGAAATCGCACCACAATTCCAAAAATGGGCATTAAAAATTCTAAACGAAAGTAATGATGAAGAAATTCAAACACGTACTCAAATATTTAATAACCAGCAGAAAACCTCATCTTCCCTTCAAAAAGAATTAGATGAATTGACCAAAATGAGATACAGAAACTTAATTGATGATAAAACATTCCTTAAGGAGAAAGATGGCTTACAGACAAAGATAGAAAAATTAAAAAAAGAAATCTCCAAAACTGAACTAAGAGCAGAAAATTGGTTGAAGTTAACTGAAGAAGCATTCAACTTCATAACTTATGCCAAAAAAGAATTTTCTGAAGGAGGGTTAGAACTAAAAAAAGAAATAATGAGGACTCTTGGAAAAACCTTTATAATTAAAGACCAAAAGCTTAGTATCGAGATAAGTGATTGGCTAATTCCTATCAAAAAAGGGTATCCTGCTCTAAAGAAAGAATATGAAAGGTTAGAACTAGACAAAAACCTTGATAATTCAAGCAAAAAAGAGGCATTAGCCTCTCTAAATACACAGTGGCTCTGGTGGTAGGATTCGAACCTACAACCCACTCCTTAACAGGGAGTTGCGCTACCATTGCGCCACACCAGAATGGATGTTTTAAATATATATTAAAATAAATTTTTTTTCAAGACGTTATTATACTAACAAAGTAATTTAATATTGTCAAAAAAGAAAAAATATGTATACTTAAGTAAGTAATTTTAGGAGAAAAAAGATATGTATAGAAAAACTCTTGATGAGCTTTTAGAAATGCTTGAATCATACGAAGATGTTCTTAGTAAGGGATTTATTGATGAAATCAAGCCATGTAGAGACAATCTTGATGAACTAAAGAAAAAAATTGATAAAGAGTATGAAAAAGCAAGTGCTAGTTCTTTCTCATCTCAAATGTTTGAATTTCATCGCGAAAGAAGAAGATTCATTGCAAGGCTTCTTTACACAATCCAATGCAAAATCTTTTCTCTAAAAAAGCAAACATAATATATGTTTGCATTTTTTATTTCCTAAATTTTGAAAACCAATCCTTTATTTTTGCATAAACATCTTTTAAAAAACCTTGTGTTTTGTGAACTGTTATAGAATCTTTTAAAACAAGAGCATCTATTACTCCAGGCTCAAACATTTGTACATACTTTATATCATTAGTTGAACTATCAAAATCAATAAGTGCTAAATATATTCTATTTCCATCCTCAAATTCCACTAGTACAGAATCTCTACTGATCCAATCTATACTATTAATGTAGAATTTTTTGTCTTCGTTTAACTCAATACCTTCATCATTTGCAATATTTGAGATATTATTCTGCAAATATATTTCTCTACTACATTTAATTTCGTCTAAATTTTCACTTAAAAGACATACGCTTTTTGCTGAAACAATATTAGATGAAATGCTTAATAAAAAGATGGTTAAAAAGATTAATAATTTATATTTCATATTATTAATTTTTAACTTATCTTATATATTAATTATAACTTTTATTTAACTTTCTTTCAATAATTTACAGGTATAAAACACTATTTTTTTAGAGCAACTATTGGATCTAAATTAGAAGCTTTTTTAGCAGGATAAATTCCTGACAAAAGACCTAAAAAGGTTGCAAACAATAATGAAAAAATTATAGATGAAGGAGATATAATTGTGCTAATACCAATATTAAGAATAGAAGCAATATAATTGAAAAATAAACAGACTGAAATTCCTAATATAACACCTGCAATTCCTCCAATTAATGTTAATAAAAGGGCTTCAAATAAAAATTGCTTTAATATATGATTCTTGTTTGCACCTACTGCCATTCTAAGACCTATTTCAAAAATTCTCTCTGTAACAGAAACATACATAATATTCATAATGCCGATTCCTCCAACGACAAGAGAGATTAATGCTAAAACTATTAAAAATGCATTAACTCCATTAATAATATTACTAACCATTTCAATCATTTCAACCATGGTGGCAATTTCAAAATCATCTTCTTTTTCTGGATTTTCAATATCATGCTCTTCTCTTAAAATATACATTAAATCTTCTTTGGTTTCGTCTAGCCTAGACACATCTTTTACCTTAAGAGAAAGCCCTAAAACATAGTCTGTTCCAAGTATTTTTTTCTGCATTGTTATTGTAGGAATATATGCAATAGAATCCATATTCATAAAAGAGCCTCCACCCCTTTTTTCCACTACTCCAACAACTCTAAAAGGCATATTTTTAACATATACTATTTCTGAAATAGCATCGTTTTCTCCAAAAAGATCTTGCTTTAAATCATAACCTAAAACAATCACTGACTCCGCGGCAACTTCTTCTTCTTCTGTATAAAACCTACCTTCTTCCAACTCTAATTTTTCTACCTTAGGAGCATCTGCACCATAACCAAAAATCAATGTATTTTTATTTTCTCCCTCATGTTTAATAACTTCTTGTCCTGTTACATAGCTGTAAATAAATTCTACATTTTCATGTTTTTTAAGCTTCTCAACATTTTTATTTTTTAATGTGGTAACTACAACTCCTTTTGCCATATCAGTAGAAGAATCTGTACCGTTTTTTCCAGGAACTCTTGTTTCAATATTAATTACATCAGAACCATAATAATCAATCTCACCTAAAATCATTTTTTTAAGTCCAGCTCCAGCAGCCATCATGATTATTAAAATAGAAACACCTAGTGCTATCGCAATCATAGTTAATATCATCCTTGTTTTATTCCTTTTTAAATTATCGTAAGCTATTTTGAGACTATTCATAATGTAATGCTTCAATTGGATTTAATTTACTTGCCTTTTGAGCTGGCACAATACCAAATATAAGACCAATACTTATAGAAACAAGTGCCGCAACTATTATTGAAGGAATTGGCATCATAAAAAACCATTTTATTCCAAGAGCAATAATTACCTTGTATGCAATAAAAGATACAACTGTTCCTAAAATAATTCCTATTATTCCACTTAAAAAAGTTATTACCACCGTTTCTATCAAAAATTGAAGGGTTATTTGATGGTTTTTTGCACCCAAAGCCTTTCTTAAACCTATTTCACCAACTCTTTCTTCAACTGTAGCAAGCATAATATTCATTATTCCGAAACCTCCCACGATAAGTGATATTGCTGATACCGCAATTAAAAAAAATTTTAAAGCGTCTGTAATTGCACGAAGAGAATTAAGAGCTTCTGCTGCACTGCTTATTGTAAAATCATCATCTTTAGGATCATTTATGTTATGGCTCTCTCTTAATGAACTTTCTATTTCCTCAATAGTTGAACTAATAAAGGCTTCGTTTGATAATTTTATTCTCATCAAACTAATGTAATCTATGCCAAGTAAAAGTTTTTGAGCTGTTTTAATCGGGATAATAACTGACTTATCTTGATCTTGAACAAAGCTACTACCCTTTTCTTCAAAAACACCAATAACCTTAAAATTTAATTTTTTAATCTTTACCCTTTTATTAACAGGATCCTGATCCCCAAATAATTCTTTAGCTAAATTTGATCCTAATACCGCAACTCTAGAAAAATTTTTTTCCTCTTCTTTTGTGAAAAATCTACCAGAAGCTATTTTAGCTTTTTCTACAACAAGATAACTTTCTGTAGAGCCGGTAAAGGAAGCATTTGTTGAATTGTCTTCAAAAATAATATTACTATTTCCTTGTACATACATAGCAAGACTATCAATATTTTGATAATTCTTTTTTAAAATATCTTCCCCATCCTCATACTTTAAACTTGTGTTTACTATTCCCATAACTCCTGAGGGAGGAGCATTTTTATCAGATTTACCTGGTAAAACTCCGATTAAATCAGTTCCTATTGTTTTAACTTCACTTAAAATAAATTCTTGAGCGCTTGCTCCAATTGACATAACAATTACAACAGCCATAACACCAATAACTATACCTAACATAGTCAAAAAAGATTGCATCTTATTTCTTAAGAGCATTTGAAGTGATACTTTTATAGCTTCTAAAATATTCATTATTTTACTAACTCACTATTCTCTTTTGCGATTTGTCTATTTACAACTTTTTGATCACTCACAATTAAACCATCTTTAATCGTTATAATTCTTTTTGCATATTCTGCAGTAATTTTTTCATGAGTAACTAAAATAATAGTGTTATCTTTGTTATTTAATTCTTGCAAAATATTCATGACTTGGAATCCTGATTTAGAGTCTAAATTCCCCGTAGGCTCATCTGCAAAAATAACTTCAGGGTTGTTAATAAGAGCTCTAGCAATAGCCACTCTTTGTTTTTCCCCACCAGATAATTTATTAGGATTATAGTTTAATCTATGACTTAACCCTACCTGTTCTAAGAGATATTTTCCTCTTTTGTCTTTTTCTTCTTTAGATGCATTTGAATAAACTAACGGAAGAGTAACATTTTCAAGAACTGTTAAAGTTGAAAGCAAATTAAATGATTGAAAAATGAAACCAACTTTTTTAGCTCTTTTTTCTGCTAATTTATCATCTGATAATTTAGAAACATTTTCATCTTCAAAAAAATAATCTCCACTACTCGCTTTATCTAAAAAACCTAAAATATGCATTAAGGTTGATTTTCCTGATCCAGATGGCCCCATTATAGAAACAAACTCACCCTTTTCAATATTAAAAGAAATACCATGAAGAACTTTTGTACAAATTTCTTCGTTTAAGTACTCTTTTTTTAAATCTTTTAATTGAATTAGCATACTATTTATTAATTTTTAAAATCACCTCTTCGCCCTCACTAAGTCCGCTCAATATTTCTTTTTTGCTGTCATCAGCATTTAAACCAATTTCGACATCTTTTTCTATAACGTTCCCATTTTCCAATATTCTTACATATTTCCTATCCTTATCAGATAAAATACTTCTTGAAGGAAGATAAAGCGCATCAAATTTTTCATCAGTAAATATTAAAATATCGGCTGTCATGCCTGGTCTTATTCTATCGTCTTCGTCTAAAATACTTAAAACAACTTTATAATAAACCACATCTTGTATTGTGTTTGCAGCAGGGTTAATAGATATAATTTGTGCCTTAAAAGTTTTATTTTCTATAGCATCAAGTTCAATATCTGCTTTATCCCCGACACTTATTTTTGTAACATCTATTTCTGGAACATTTACTTCAATTTGGTATTTTGGAGATAAAACTTCAATCAACGCTTCTGCAGAAGAAATTAATTCTCCTGTTTTTTTATTTACTTTAGTTACAATTCCATTTATTGGAGATTTTATAATTGCCTTTTCTCTATTTGTAATTGCTTGAGTTAATGTTGTTCTTAAGTACGCTAAATCAACATCTCTTGGAGAAGCGATGAGAGAATTGTAATTAGCTTTTTGAAGCTCTAAATTAACTAAGGCTTCCTTAACCGAAAGTTCTGAAGAGATGATATTATTTTTATTCTGAATAATTAACAAAGAAAGTTCATTTTGAAAATTTGTTAAAGAAATTTGAGAAGTGCTTAAAGTCAATTTGTTTTGATCTAGTGTTGATTTATCTAAGCTCGATATAACATTTTTATAATTTATATTCTCAGACGTGTTTTTAATAAACAAAAGAGCGTCTAAAGTACTTTTAATATTTAGATTCATTTTAGACATAGCCTTATCTATATCAATAAAAGACTGAGTGTTTTTTGCAATATCAAGAATTTCTTTAGTTTCAGTAAGAGGATCCTTAATATCATATTCTATTTTATTTTTCACGCTTATGCTCTCCTGAGTTAAAGATGTAAAATATTTATCTTTCAAATCTTCGCAAAATTTTAGATTATTAAAAAGCTTAATATAAATATCGTCTAAAAGATTTAAAGCCGATGTGTATTTATTTTCTAAGTTTTCATTAGCCAAAACTTGAACACTGTTTAAATTTGTTTCAGCTTTTTTATATGCCACCTCTGCTGCATCAACTTGTTTCTTAGATACATTAATTTGTTCTTCCGATGCTCCAGCAATTTTTTGTTCTAAATTAGCTTCCGCTTGTTTTATTAAAGTATTTAAACTTTCTAAATTTAATTTTGCAAGAATATCTCCTTCTCTAACTTCCTCCCCTTCAACTACATAAATTTTATCAACCACACCACTTGTCTCAAAATGAAGTGAAACATTGTTCTCCGATTTTATCTTTCCTGTAATATCTACTGTTTGAATTAAATCACCTTTTTTAACTTTAATAACTTCGTATTGTGTGGCTTGATTGTCTGAAGACAGAAAATTCACCAAGATCATCATCACAACTAAAATAATAACTGCTACTATCCAAAATTTCTTCGATTTTAAAAACATATTTTTATCAACTATAAATTATAATTTGTATTTTTTGCATTTCTGATATTATCACAATCTTTTTTTAAAAGAAAGACTTTTTGATTATTAAATATATTTAGCCATTATAACTTCATTTTTATATTTCCCAAAATGCTTTAAGCCTTTTTCAATTTTTCCAACTTGGATAAAATCCAATTTTTTGTATAAATTAATAGCCACAATATTTTCTTCAAATACATGCAATGTAACTATTTTTATTTTTAAAAATTTTTTAGCCTCTTTTATAACGCATTCCATTAATTCTGTACCAACCCCCTCACCTCGTATTTCCTTACTTAGAATAATGCCAAAATCTCCTCTATGGTTCATTAATTTAGAATCTTCTTTTGTAATACTAGCAATTCCAATAACACGGTCAGCATATTCTGCCACTAAAAATATAGCATCACCTTTTTCAATTTTTTTTAAAGACTCTTTAATAAAGATTTTTTCATCTCCTAAGGTTAATTTTTTTGCTGCTACTGTATAAGACTTTTCATCAACTAGAGAATTATATAGTTCTAATAAATCTTTTGTGTCATCTTGGCAAAGATAATTAATGCAAACTTCTTTTCCTTTTTTTGTTTTAATTTTTTTAAGCATCAATATCCTCTTAATTTTTTAATTCCTTCATGCTTCCTAATTTTTTCAAGTGCTTTTGCTTCAATTTGTCTTATTCTTTCACGTGTAACATTAAATTTTTGACCAACTTCTTCTAATGTATAAGTAGCCCCATCTTTTAAGCCAAACCTCATTTTAAGTATTTCTTGCTCTCTATCAGTTAAATCTTTAAAAATTTCTTCTAAATGTTCTTTTAGTAAACTTCTTCCTGCTTTAATGGCAGGAGATTCTTGTTTTTCATCTTTAATAAATTCTCCAAGAACACTATCTTTATCATCTTCTCCAACCGGAGTTTCTAAGGAAACAGCTTTTTGTGATATTTTTTCTAAATATCTTACTTTATCTACCTCCATTTCCATCTCTGCGGCAATTTCCTCTGTTAAAGGCTCTCTGCCTAGATCCTGAAGTAATCTTCTTTTTGCTTGAGTGTATTTAGTCAATGTTTCAATCATATGAACTGGAATTCTAATTGTTCTTGCCTGGTCGGCTAGAGCACGAGTAATAGTTTGCCTAATCCACCAAGTTGCATAAGTCGAAAATTTAAACCCTTTTCTCCAATCAAATTTTTCAACTGCCCTAAATAATCCTAAATTGCCTTCCTGAATCAAATCTAGAAGTGTTAAGTTGGGAGATCTTCCAACATATTTTTTAGCAATAGAAACAACAAGTCTTAAATTTGCTTCAGCCATTTTCTTTTTTGCCTCCAAATCGCCGGCTTCAATTTTTTTTGCAAGTTCTTTTTCTTCCCTTGCTGTAATTGGTTTAATTTTCCCTATTTCTTTTAAATAAGTTTGAATGGAATCAACCCTAGGAAGGCCACTAATAGATCTAACCTTCCTTTTTAAAGATTCTTCCCCTTCTAAATAACCCCTAGATTCTTTAACATCAATTCCATTACTTTCAAGTGTGGCCAAAAGATCTTCTAGTTCAGAAATACTGTCTTCTATGTTTGGAAAAAAATATAAAATTTCAGAAAAAGTAACAAATCCTTTTGCTCTACCTTTTCTTAAAATTTGTTCTAACTTTTCTTCACCTAGAACCTTTCCTTTTATTGTTTTGGTTTTATTTGTTTTTACCATAACTTTGATTAATTAAATTCAAATATTCTTCTATTAATTTATTTGCCTCTAAGGGATCTTTTTCGTTTTTTATTTTTAAGCTTAAATTTCTTTTTTTGTCTTCTTCAAATATTTTTCTTAAATTTAAAAGGCAAGTCTCTATTTCTTCTATTACAGAAATATCATTTTCTTTTAATAAATCTTTTTCGCGTTCAGCTCCTAAAATAATCTCACTTAAAAATTTTTTATCTTCTATAATATTATTTAATTCATTGTACACATCGTCTTTACCATTTAGTTTTTCTAAAATAGTTCTATACTTTTTTGAAAATAAATGAATATTATCTTTTAAATCTACAGTGTTTATTAAATAAAGTTTTAAAAATTTTTTTTCTATTTTTTGTTTTTGTGATAAATGTTCTTTGGCTTCAACTATTTTTTCTTCTTCTTTTTTTTCAATTTTTGTCTTAGCTAATTCTTTCCTAACATCATCTTCTCTAACCATTAAATTTTGAGCTAATTTTTGTATAAAATAGGCTTGTTCAATAGTATTTTCTATTTTTTTTATTTGTGGTAAAATTTCTTCTGTTATTTTTTTCTTATCGTCAACATTATTTATATCTCTATTTGAAAAAGCTTTTCTAAAATAGAAATCCATTACTTTCTCAGCTTTATTAATTATTTCAAGCCACCTTTTACCCCCTTGCTTTAAAATTATATCTGCAGGGTCTTTTTCTTTGCCTAAATCAAGAATACTTACATTAAATCCTATTTGTCTTGCTAAATCAATAGCTCTTTCGGTCGCTTTTGCTCCTGCATTATCCATATCAAATGCAAAAACCAAATTTAACGTATACCTCTTTATAATTTTTAAATGAAGGTCTGTTAAGGCGGTCCCAGAGACAGCTACAACATTTTTAGTACCAGCACCATGAGCCATAATACAATCAACGTTCCCTTCAACTAAAATACATTTATCCTCTTTTTTTATTTCTATTTTAGCCTTATCTATACCAAAAAGTGCTCTACTTTTATCATACAAAATTGTGGAAGGAGTATTTAAATATTTAGCCGTATTATCTTCTTTGCCAAAAATTCTTCCAGTAAAACCAATTATTTCTGAATTTAAATTAAAAAAAGGAAAGATTATACGTGATCTAAATCTGTCGCATAAACCTCCGTTTGATTTTAAAAATGCTAAACCAGCTTTTTCAATAAATGTTTTATTATATCCTCTATCTTCTAAAAATTTAGAAAGTTTATCAAAATTATCTGGCGCATATCCTATCCTCCAATCTTTAATCAAATCCTCGCTCAAACCTCTTTTTAACAAATACTCTTTAGCCATTTTTCCTCTTTGTGATTTTTGAAGATAATATTCAAAAAATTTTAAAGCCTGTTCTAAAACTTCTCCTATTTTTTGTTTTTCACCTTTGTTTTGCAGACTACTTTTATCATAATTTTTTAGTTCAACACCTGCTTTTTTTGCTAAAATTTCAAGAGCATCCCTAAAATCAACGCCTTCCATTTCTTTAACGAACTCAAACATATCTCCACCTTTTGAACATCCAAAACAATGCCAAATTTGCTTCCCAGGTGAAATCATTAAAGAAGCTGTTTTTTCATCGTGAAAAGGACAACGTGCCCTATAATTAGCTCCGGCTTTTTCAAGCTTTATATAGCCTGAAATAACATCAACTATATCAAGGCGATTTTTAATTTCATCTAGTTCATTCATTAATTAGATACTAGCAATTAAGTTTTAAAAAAACAAGTTTTTCATTTTATTCTTCGAATATATTCATTTATTGATATCGATTTATTCTTTAATAAGCAATCTAGTCCTGAATATAATTTTTTTTAATTTCTGTTTGTGATAAATCAGTATTATATAAAGATTTATTCTTATTTATGTAAAATTGCATGACTTATCTATTTTGAATCAACCCATTCTCCTAAGGCAATCTTTAAAGAAAACTCATTACCACTTCTTAAAACTTTTAAAGTTATTATATCTCCTGGAAAATAATCCTGTATTACTGTTTTTAAAGTATTATTTTCACTTATCTTTTTTCCGTCAACTTCTAAAATAATATCTTCTTCTTTAAGACCTGCTTTTTCTGCAGGAGAATCAGTTTTAATAGATGCTTCTCCGCCTTCAGATTTTACAATATATGCTCCATAATTCACTGGAAGCTCTCCTTCTTTAGCATTTTCTTGGTTAAGTATAATATATTTAATTCCAACAAATGGATACGAAATTTTTCCTTGACTTAAAACTTGTTTTAAATCTCTTTTCGCTCTATTAATAGGAATGGCAAAACCGATATTTTCTCCTCCTTGAGAAACTGCTGTATTAATACCAATAACTTCTCCTCTCAAATTTAAAAGTGGGCCACCTGAGTTTCCTCTATTTATAGCTGTATCTGTTTGAATAATATCCTCTAAATTCTCAAATGTACCATTACCTTGCGCTAAAACATTTCTTGAAAGCCCTGAAACAACACCAACAGAAACACTATTTTGAAACTCACCAAGAGCATTCCCTATTGCAATAACACTTTGCCCTAGTCTAAGCGAAGATGAATCCCCTAATTTTAAAGTTTCAAACTTTTTATTTTGAGCATCTTTAATTTTTAATATAGCAATATCTTGAACAGGATTTTTAGATAAAATTTCAACAGCATATTCTTCCCCATCATTTGTTAATATAGTATAAGTAGCTGTTTTATCTTCTACAACATGCTTATTAGTAATAATTAAGCCATCCTCAGAAACAATAAAACCTGTTCCTGCACCAACTTGTTCTAGAGCGTTTTTATCCTTTGGAAGATTTAATTCTCCATAATCTGGAATTAAATTTTTAAAAAAGTCTTCAAAAGGATCACTTTTAAGGTATTCGTCATAAATCTCTCCTGATGTTTTCTTAACAATAACGCTAACTACTGAAGACATACTTTTTTCCACAGCATTAACGACCGTTCTCTCCTGTTCTGTTTGCATTACATATTCATTATAAGCAAGATTAACGCCATTATTTTCAAGAACTTCGCTATCTGTTGTATTAATTAGCTTTTCATCTGAAACAAAAGCCATTCCAATGTTAAGACCTAGAAAAATACTTAATAAAAAAGCAAAAATAAGAAAAATAATATTCCAAGAGTTTTTAAAGATTTCTTTATTTTGCTCATTATTTTTTGTTTTTGGTAAATCGTAAATTGACATATTTTTTTCTTGTAATTTTATTCTTATTATAATGATCAAATTTGTAATGTACTATATCTTTTTTTATGGGTCCTTTAATATTCATATGCAGAAAACAAAAGGCGTATTTCAAAAAAGTTTTCATATATCCATCTTGTCTAAACCTTCTAAGAGGCATATATAGCTTTATATCCTTTATTATATCATATTTTCCGATTTTGCTAACCTTTTGAACAAAATAATGATCTTCTGCAAGCTTTATATCTTCATCGAATCCTCCAATTTTTTCAAACATATCTTTCTTAACCATTATACCCATAGCTCCCATTGGACTTATTTTTTTTAAAATCCTTTGCGGATAATTGTAAAACAAATTCATAGTTGCTCTATTCATATATAGATTTTTTTCTTGTGTATATATGCCAAAAGATGCCGCATCAAGTTTTCTTTTTTTAAATTGTTTTAAACTTTTTTCAATCGTCCCTTTTTTAAATAAAACATCTGCATCCATAAAAAATAAAATATTAGATGTTGCATATTTTGCCCCACTATTTCTTCCTCTGGCAGGAAGTCCTCCAGGAACTACCTTACATCCATAAAACTTTGCAATTTGCACTGTTTTATCAGAAGAACCAGCATCTGCAACAATAACTTCTATATTACTTTTTATGTTTTCTTGCTTTATTAATTCTAAAAGAAAAGGTAATAATTTTTCTTCATTTAACGTTGGTATAATAATACTTAATTCCATAATTTTTTTACTTCATTTAAAAAAGAAGGATCGTTATGTTTTTCTTTCATGTAATACCACCACTCAGCTCCCCAAAAATAGAAAGTGTTCAATCCTGTTTTTTTAGCATATTCTATATTATACTTTAATCTTTCTAAACTCATGCTCTCAGTTTGATCTTCTAATGTAGAGTTTTGTATTAATTCTTTCCCCCATGGTTCCGCTTGTAGTTCTAAGCACCACACATCCTTATTAAAAAAAGATTTAATTAAGTCGGCCTTCTTCCCATAAAAAACTGAGGGGAATGGGTAATCAAAATCATTACTTAAGGGTTTTGACCACACTTTAGTATACATTGTTATCCCAATAATGTCACCAAAGTTTGCAGCTTTAAACCAAAATGACATCTCGCCGCTATCACTTATTATAACGTTACGACCAGTGTCTAAACTTTTAACTAAGTCTATTTCTTTTTTTAAAAAATCGTTATCTTTCCACGGAGCTTTGCCAAAATTAAAAAAGGGCTCATTTTCAACTTGCCATGCAATTAAGTTGGGATAACTCTTGTATCTATCAACAACAAAGGTAAGCATTTCTAAAATTTCTTTTTGCTGATTCTCTTTGCTTAAATTATTTGCCCATAACGGAATATGATATTCTGGCCATCTCGGTGTTTTCATTCCTAGCGCTAGAATAACATTAACATTGTTTTTTTTCGCTTCCTCCATATAAAAATCAAAATCTGTCATGTCAAAAATATCTTTTTCTTTTTCAATAAGATCCCAATGAACTGCTATTTTAATATTATCAACTTTAAGATCTTTTATCATCGAAAGATATGTTTTTTTAGGGTCTAACCCTAAATCACTTGCCTGCTTATGAGAAAAATTAACCCCCCAATTAATATTATCTGCTAATGTCTTTTTTCCAGTAAAGAAAAAAAGAAACAAACAAATAATTATAATTAATACTACTACAAAAAACCATAAAACATGTTTATTCATAATTTAAATATATCATAAAGCTATATTGCTAACAAGGCAATTCCAATTGCTATTATAAGAATAGAGGCAATTTTTAAAGTTATACTTTTTTTATCAAAATTTTCTTTTAAAACTTTAGAATGAAAAATAGATATTAAGAATGTTACGATAAATAAAAATATATATTGAATTCCCTTAAGTGCATTCAAAATAGCAAGACTGTAAACTGGGACTAAACTAATGGCATAACTTTGAAGTAAAATACCTATTGCTCCTGCAGTTTGCGTTCCTATAAAAACAAAACCCTTGCTATTATTATTTTTATTTTTATTTTTTTTAAAAATATTTTTTCTAAATTTATTATTTAATAAAAATAAAAGAACAACAATAAAAGAAGCTACTCTCATATATATAAGCCCTTCCAAAAAAGGTTGTGAATTAAAAACTTGTTTTGTTAAAATAAAATCTAAACCAAATAAAAAAGCGGGAAATACTGCAAATAGTATTTCTTTACTTTTAACCTTAACCCTATCCTTATTTAAAGAAATTAAAAATGTTCCTATGATTAAAATTACTAAAGCCAAAATATTTTTTAATGACAACTCCGTAATTTGAAAAAAGACAATGCTTAAAAGAAATATAAATATTGGTTGAAACCCTCCCAATATTGGCACGATAGTTGAGACTTCGAATCTATCTAATGCATAATACATTGTATATAATGCAGCTATATATACTATACCTTCCAAAAAAGGCCACATTAAAATATTAATAGGAGGAATATTAAAATCTATAAAAGGAATTAGCAGAACAACAAGTCCACTTAAAAGTCCAACATAAAATACATATGTTTTAGCATCTTCTTTACCCTTTAAAAATATTTTATCCCCCAAAGAAGATAGTGCTAAAAAAAAGTAAGCTAAAATTATTATTACAAGCCAGAACATCTTATAATATGTCTTTTAATGTTTTTAATTCCGTCTCGTTCTCCTTTTATAAAACCATTCATAGCCATTTCTGCAAAATAACCCCTATCAATCCAATCAAAAAACCATTCATTTATATATTCTGGATTTTGCTCTTCCATACCAAAGCCAGAATTCTGTATCCATCTTTTATTAAATTTTTCTTGAGAACCAATTTCAGGAGCAATAATTATTGGAATTGCGAGCATAGCATAAAATGAAAGTTCTGATGGCTTTGTCCATAATATGTCGGTTTTTCTTAAAGCTTTATTAAAACTATTATAATATGTTTCAAAATCTTTTTCATAGATTATTTCGACATTTTTTATTCCTTTTACATTTTCTTCAAAAAAGCTTTTTACACCCTCTCTTATTCCTGCAGACAAAATCACTTTTACCTCTCCTTTATCAAGCCTTTCTCTAAGACTATGGATAATTTTAATTCCTGTGCTAGCTTGTGCCCCAGCACCACCAACAGAATATAATATAGTAAGAGGATGATCAGACTTTGAAGGAAGTTCTTTTAGTTTATCAGCAATAAGAGCTTTATATTTTTTTAAATAAGCTTTTTTAGGATCTAAATTAACAAGTCTCATTCTTAAATCTTGTTTTAAAATACTATCCTTAATGCCAATATTTTCTTCTGGAAGAGGATATCCTGTTAAATATATATTTTCTTTTTTAATACCATAAAGCATTAATCTTTCTGCAGCCCTCATTGTTGGAGCAAAATACTTAATTCTTGTTTGATTAGGATTAAGAGGAGCCCAACCTCTCGAAATGTCAGTATCACAAACAATGCAAAATATATTACATGAATAATTAAAATATTCCGCCATAAAAGCTACATTAAAAAATGTAGTAACTAAGGGTATCTTTTTTTTATCCAACTTAAGAATTAAATGTCTTCCCCAGTTACGTTCTAATAAAGAATAAATAGATTTTTGAACAAGTCCTATTTTAGACAAATCTCTTTTAGGATAAAAATTTACGATTATTTGAAACCTGTCATAGATAGAAAAAACGAGGTCTCCGAGTAAAGGAATATTTTTAAATCTTGAAATAAACTCATAAAAAGAACGAGACTGTCTCCATAGGTCCTTATCTTTTTCTGGTATTCCTTTATAATTATTTGCTGTTATTATTTGGTCACTTTCAGCAATCTTTTTTAAGGCATAGGCTGTTCTTTGATGGCCATAACCCATATCAATTGAAACTACCCAAACTTTTTTTGACATTTTGTTTATTTAATATTTATTCTTTCATTATACTCTATTTTTGAAATTTTTTCACTTGCTAATAATTTATTTAATCCTGCAATATAATTACTTTTAATATAAGATGAACTTAAAACCGTATTATAAATTCTTATATCATCTAAATATCCTTTATATGCCTGTGTAGCATCAAATCCTACACCAGAACCATCCTGATCTTGACCTATAACTAAATAACCATTTGAAGTTAAATTTCCTGTCGTATCAGTTATATTTGAAATGTAAGCCCCGTCCAAGTATAAAAAATTATTTGCGGTGGTTCCTGTCGCTAATTGTCTTACAAATACTGCGTTGTGCCATTTATCATCGTTTGTTTTAGCATTATAATTACGACTAAGACCATTAACATAAACTGATAAACCCGATCCTTCTTTTCCTAAAAGAAATTCATTATCTGAAGTATCTACAGCATAAGACAAAATAAAAGAGCCAGAGTTTACGCTAGTTGCCATTTTAAACCATATATCTATTGTTAGTTCAGATATTGGCATAGGAAAAGAATTATTGATTCCGTAATTTGCTACACTTGCTGTTCC
The DNA here is from genome assembly GCA_035362415.1 of Candidatus Pacearchaeota archaeon. Lineage (GTDB taxonomy): Bacteria > Patescibacteriota > Minisyncoccia > Minisyncoccales > Minisyncoccaceae > JAAZMU01. The sequence continues at coordinate 83,016 of DAOSDM010000001.1, read as the reverse complement.
GTTATAAATGCATTTTGTAAATAAACAATTATTTTCGTTTTCTGAAGAATAGTTATAAAAAGTTAAATTATTGGTAGACACTTCATCTTTTCCAATATTAGAAGAATCATCAAAAGTCCACTCAGATACGATATTAAAAAATAAGTCTTTTTTAATGTTTTCAGAAAAAACCTGACCCTTAGCCAAACTTGCCTTATCGATTGAAGAAGAAGTAGAGATCATTATTACTCCTGCTAGTATTCCTATTATTACTATAACAACAAGAAGTTCTATTAAAGTAAAAGATTTACTCTTCATAAGCTAATGCATTTATTTTTTCATTATAATCTTCTTTTGAAATCAAATTTTTACTCAATAAAGAATTTAAACCAGCAATATAATTTTGTTTAACTTCGGCAGTGGTAAACATCTTATTATATATTCTAGTATCATCGATAACTCCATAAAACCTTTCTGTATTTGTAGGACTATTAGCCATACGAAAAAGTTCAGAATTTACAGCTATTGGCCCAGCAAAAGTCATGCCTCCAGGATAATCTTCTTTACCATTTAAAAAGATTCTAGCCTTAGAACCACTTTGCCAAGTTCCTACGATAAAATACCATTCATTCAAATTCAAACCAGTATTACCCTTAAGTTGGATTTGAGAACCAGCGACGCCAGTACTCAAACTAAATCTGCTTTTAAGCTTGGAAGATTCATCTGTTAATAACAACGAATAAAGTCTCCATGGATCGACAAAAGTACTATTGGCGGATTTTTGAATTATTAATTGTTGGGCAGTTGAAGTAGTTTTTATCCAAGCAGCAAGAGTAATTGCATTTTGAATATCTAAACTATTACTATCGGCAACTTCTACATAACTAGTAGATCCAGAAAATTGTAAACACTTACCAAATACACACTTACTTCCACTCAATGATTGAGGGGTATTATAAGCCGTTCCATTATTGGAGCCCCATGTATCTTTAATTAATGTTCCAGAATCTTCTTCAAATGTCCACTCTGAAACTAAATCAGAGAACAACTCATTATTTAGAGTAGAAGAAAAAGCCTGACCTTTTGCCAAATCAGCTTTATTAATCGAAGAAGAAGTAGAGATCATTATTACTCCTGCTAGTATTCCTATTATTACTATAACAACAAGAAGTTCGATTAAGGTAAAAGATTTTCTTTTCTCTAAACAGTCTTTCATATAAATATTATACTTAGTTTAGAAATAAAATTCAAATTTATTTTTTCTTAATTTATAAGCTAAAAATCCTAATATTAAATAAGTTATAAAAATAAAGATTAATGGAATATTATTTATCTCAACAATCATAAAAGAGAAGATATTAATTATAAAAAGTATATATCCTAATATAATCGAAATCGGAAAGAAAAACAAAAAAGAAAAACCTGGAAAAATTAACGACAACACCACACACAAAAACCCTAAAATAAGTAATATCGTTGAAATAGGAACAATTAAAATATTTGTAATAAATGAGGATAAGGATATATATTCAAATGTATAAATCAAAAGAGGCAAAACAAAAACCTGAGCAGAAAAATTTACAGCAATCAGATCATTTAAAAATTGATTTTTAATAAAATTTAATTTTGATTTAAAGAATCTGTTAAAAAATATAATACCTAAAACCGCAAGAAAAGATAACTGAAATCCTAAATCATAAACAAGTGCTAAAGGATTAAAAATTAAAATTAATAAAGCTGCAATAACCAAACTTCGCAGACTGTCTGATTGTCTTCCCAAAAGTTCCGCAAACAAAACAAATGACATCATAATAAAAGCTCTTAAGGCAGAAGCTGGAAAATCAATTAAAATAACATAAAAAAGTATAAATAAAAAAGTTATAATAATAGATTTTTTTCTTTCTATCTTTATATAACTTAAAAAGCTTAACATTATAACGCATAAAAGAACTATATGTTGTCCTGAAATTGCTATAACATGACTAATGCCAGTAAAACCTAGTTTTTGTTTTAATTCCGAATTCATATTATCGGTCTCTCCTAAGATGGTTGCATTAAGCATCCCTGCTTTACTTATAGATAAATTTTTTAAAACAATTTCTTCTGCCTGTTTCTTAAAATCAAAAATAAAAAAATTATGTTTAGAAATTACTTCTACTTCTGACTTTTTAATAATTCCGCTTATTCCTTGATTTGCTAAGTACATCTCGTAATTAAAATTACTAAAATTTTCTGGTTTTTCTAACTTCCCCCTAATCACAACCTCATCATTAAAATTTAAATTTTGATTTGTATAGATTAAGATATTTGCATTGTTTTTTTCTTCATTAACTTCGTTTATTTTTATAACTACTTTTTTTATTTCTAAATCATCTTTTGGGTATCTCGCGACTTTTCCTTTAATTAATACTTCTGAGTTAAAATATTTAGTAATTTCATTTTCTAAAATATTTTTTATTTCTTTATTAATATAAAAATATCCTGATATAAAGATTAAAATTAAAAACACGGCCATTAAGACGTGTTTCTTTTTCCATAAAATTCCAATTAAAGAAAGAGAAATGATTATTAAAAAATATATAATATAATCTGAATGAAAAAAGGATCCAATAAAAATTCCTAAAATAAAGCTTAAACAAAAATATATAAAAGCTTGAGGATGCGTGATCATTTTTGAAGACCTATATTTAAAATTCTTTCATTATACTCATCTTTAGACATTAAACCTTTATAGAATAAACTATTTAATCCTGTAATATATTCTTTTTTAATATAAGCCTGACTTAATGGAGCTCCATATATTTTAACATCATCTATTAAACCAGGAATAGCCCCATTTCCATTAGGAGTGCTTGTTCCTGCAGGCCAAGAAATTCTATAATTAGAAGATGTATTTTTTGAAAGTATTCCACCTGGACATTCTAACGCTGCAGATGTTTTCATTTTTCCACTACGGGATATATCGGAGTTTTTATATGCTTTTCCATAACCATCTTTGCTATAAACATATGTTAATAAGGTCCACTTTCCAATAGTTAATGTCTCGCCCGAAAAGTTATTTCCAATATATCTATAATCCATTCCAGAAACTATAACAGAAAAATTAATACTTTTATTTTCTTCTAAATATAAATAAAAAGGTGCATAAGTAGAGATGGCCGTATAAATCCTTCTGAAATTATTATCAGTTGAAGTGTTGGGATCAGAAGTTAGTTTTATCCAAAAAGAAATCGTTACTTCATCTGGAGATAAATTTAAGTTATGAGGAATTTCTAAATAGTCATCATACCCATCAAAATCGAAACATTTTCCCGAAATACATTCAGATTCCGTACGATAATTAGCAAATGTATTACTGCCGCCTATTCCTCCCCATAAAGCATTGTTTTCACCCCACATATCATTAGTGTCTCCATCTAGCGCCCATTTAGAAATCATATTAGCTGCTAGATTATTTTGAACACTTTCTTCAAATACTTTTACTTTAGCTATACCAGCTTTACCAATTGAAGAAGAAGTAGAGATCATTATTACTCCTGCTAGTATTCCTATTATTACTATAACAACAAGAAGTTCGATTAGAGTGAAGGATTTGTTATTCATTTTAAAAACAAAATTAAAATAATTCCAGATATAAATCCGCCAATATGCCCTAAATAAGCAACATTTCCTCCCCCTAAATACATAAAAAATAATTGAATGCAAAACCACAATAATATATATGCAAAACTTGAGAAAGTAATATTAGGGAATACTCTTAACTTATTCTTGGGAAATAAAATAATATAGCTGCCCAAAATTCCAGAGATCGCTCCAGAGGCGCCAACAAGAGGAATATTTAAATTTTGTCCAGCCAAAAAATAAATTAAGGTTGAAAAAATGCCACACAAAATATAAAAAAATAAAAATTTTATATGTCCGATTCTTGCTTCAACATTGTCCCCAAAAACCCATAAAAACCACATATTAACAATCAAGTGCCAAAAATTAACATGCAAAAACATTGCTGTTAATATGTGAATAAAATTAAACTCCCCTGGTATAAAACCATATAAAAATATAATATCTGTTAGGTTTTCTTTAAATAAAAAAAATAAAAGAATATTAACAGAAACTAAAAGAATTGTTACATATGGAGTTTTTTTCGATATTTTTTTGTCAAAAAGTGGAATCATCTTAAATAACAAATATCAAAATCTTTTTTTATTTCATTAACAATTTTTTGCAGTTCAAATTCATTAAAGGGATTTACTTCATTGAAATGATGACTTAAACATTCTTTATCATTTCTAAAATTCTGTATAAAAAATTTTTTTGCAGGTGCTATTTGTTTTGCAATAATTTTAATATCTTCAAGCTCATGAATTTCTGGAACTACAGTTGTTCTAAATTCATAATCTATTCCTGAATTTTTAATTATATTTATAGATTGTTTAATCTTTTCAATATCAATCCTAACCCCAATAGCTTTACTATATTTCGAAAAAGGCGCTTTAATATCCATTGCCACATAATCAATCAAGTCTTTTTGAATTAATTTTTCTATAACGTCTGGATTAGATCCGTTTGTATCTAATTTAATTTTATAACCCAACTCCTTAATTTTTTTACAAAAATCAAAAATTTCCTTGTTTACAGTTGGTTCACCCCCACAAATAACACAAGCATCTAATTGCCCTTTTCTTTTTTTCAAAAAATCAAAAAACTCATCTTCCTTTGTTTCAAAAAGATCAATATTTTTATCAACTAATTCTTTGGAATAACAAAAAGGACATCTAAAATTGCAACCAACTAAAAATACTATGCAAGCAATTTCTCCTGGGTAATCAATTAAAGTTGTTTTATGAAGCCCACCAATTCTCACAAATCAAAATTTAGTTTTTGTAATCGTTTTGTTTAATTTTAAAAACTTTTCTATCTTTAAATTCTTGTTGCTTTGCCTCATTCCATTGAGATACCGGTCTTAAATAACCAACAACTCTTGAGTAAACTTCACAAGGTTGTTCAATGGTACATTTTGGACATGTGAAATGTTTTCCAGAAACATAACCATGTGTAGGGCAAACAGAGAATGTTGGAGTTAAAGTAATAAACGGTAAATGGTATTTTTCAAAAACTTTTTTAACTAATTTTTTTGTTGTATCGATATCAGAGATTTCTTCACCTAAAAATATATGTTCTGTAGTTCCTCCTGTATATTTACATTGAATTTCGTCTTGAAGATCAAATTCCTCAAAAATATCATCAGTATAATTTACTGGAAGTTGTGTTGAGTTAGTGTAATAAGGAATTTTTTTAGTTCCATTAGTTATAATATCAGGAAAAACTTCTCTATCTTTCTTAGCCAAACGATATGCTGTAGATTCTGCTGGAGTTGCTTCTAGGTTGTAAAGATTTCCAGTTTCTGTCTGGTATTTTATTAAACGATCTCTCATGAAATCCATGACTTCGAGTGCAAATTTCTGTCCTCTAGAAGTATTAATACCCTCTCCCAAAAAATTAAGAAGTGCTTCGTGCATGCCAATAATTCCAATGGTTGCAAAATGATTAGCGAAATATTGACCTCTAGCTTTTTTAACCCCTGCTAAATAATATTTGGAATAAGGATACAATCCTTTTTCTGTATAATTTTCAATGGTTTTTCTTTTTATCTCAAGACTTTCTTTTGCAATATCCATTATTTCCTCCAATTTTTTCAAAAATTCTGTTTTAGTTTTAGAAGAATAGCCTATTCTAGGAAGATTTATTGTTACAACACCTATACTTCCTGTAAGAGATCCTGAACCAAAAAGACTTCCTCCTCCCCTATTGCTTAATTGGGTTAAGTCAAGTCTTAACCTACAACACATTGATCGTGAATCACTAGGACTCATGTCTGAATTAATATAATTTGCAAAATTATTTATACCATACTTTGCAGATGCTTCCCATAATTTATCTAATTCTGGATCATTCCATGGAAAATCTTTAGTAATATTTACAGTTGGAATTGGAAAAGAAAATGGTCTTCCACTCTTATCACCCCTGATCATTACCGTATAAAAAGCTTTTATAAACATTTTCATTTCTGCTTCAAACTCCCCATAGGTTTCTTTCTGAGGTTCTCCACCAATAATTACTGGTTGATCTTTAAAATTATCAGAAGGAGTTAAGTCTAATGTAATATTAGTAAATGGACATTGAAAACCAACTCTTGTTGGAACAGCCATATTGTATAAAAATTCTTGCAAGGCTTGTTCTACTTGATTGTAATTTAAATTATCGTGTCTAATAAAAGGGGCAAGTAAGGTATCAAAATTTGAAAAAGAAACTGCACCAGCTGCTTCTCCTTGAAGAGTGTACATAAAGTTAACTATTTGCCCTAATGCCGCTCTGAAATGTTTAGGAGGATTAGACTCTATTTTACCTGGAACACCTCCAAAACCTTTTAAAAGTAAATCATACAAATCCCATCCAACACAATAACAAGCAAGTGTATCTAAATTATGCAAATGAAACAAACCTTTTTCGTTTGCTTCTCTAATTTCCTTTGGATAAATTTTATTTAACCAATATTTTTTAATGATATAAGAAACACCATAATGATTCATCCCCTGAAGAGAAAAAGTCATATTAGAATTCTCACGAACCTCCCAATCCAACTTTTCTAAATAATCATCAACTCTATCTACAGCCTGTTCACTAACAACTTCTTGCTCTCTAATTCTTCTTCGTTGTTCCCTATATAAAATATATGCCTTAGCTGCCTCCACCTCGTCTTCGAGAATAAGAGCCTCTTCTACAATGTCTTGAATTTGTTCAACTGTTGGAACTTCATTCTCCTTAAATCTTATATTTACAAGTTGATTAACTTTTTCAGCTATTTTTTGAGACTTTTCTCCATTCCCTTGTTTTGTAGCAGTTAAAGCTTTCCAAATTGCGATTCTAATCTTTTCAGCATTAAAATCTTCTTTTGTTTTATCTCTTTTTTGCACTTTTATAACCATGTTTTTCTTCTTATTAAAGCTAATTATTTTATATTTGCTGATGTCGCTATTATAGTAACCCTCATTTCATCTTTAACTAAATTATTATCAAACGATGCTCCAAAAATAATTTTAGTTGAAGGGGATGTTTTTTCTTTAACAAGTTTTGAAACTTGTTTCACTTCTGATAAAGAAAAATTATTTTCCCCCGACGTTACATTAAACAGAATCCCCTCAGCTTTTTCGAGTGGAAAACGTGTTATTTGCGAGGATAAAGCCATTTTAGTCGCCTCAATAGCCCTATTCTCTCCTTTTGCTTTTCCAATTCCAAAAAAAGCAGCTCCACCTTCCTTTAAAACTCGTTTTATATCTGAAAAATCTAAATTTAATATACCTGGATTTAAAATAACATTTGATATACTTTCAACAGCCTCTTTAAGCAAATCATCACATTTTTCAAAAGCACTTTCTATAGTTGATTCTTTTGGAATAATTTCAAATAATTTATCATTTGGGATTACTACAAGCGTATCAATATGATTCTCAATTTCACTCAATGAATCCATTGCTATTTTTTTTCTTTTCTTTCCCTCAAAAGAAAAAGGAAGCGTGACTACACCAATCGTTAATATATTATTTTTTTTCGCTATTTCAGCTACTATTGGCATTGCCCCTGAACCAGTACCGCCCCCAAGTCCTGCTGTTATAAAGAGAATATCTGCATCTTTAATTGCTTCTTCTATTTCTGTATAATTTTCTTGTGCGCTAAGCTTACCAAGTTCTGGATACATTCCAGCACCAAGTCCTCTAGTGGCTTTCTTACCTATTCTAATTTTTTTGCTTGATTTCTTTTTTTGAAGATCTTGAATATCTGTATTTAAGGAAATAAAATCTATATTTACTCCTGTGCTATATAATCTGTGAATAGTATTACAACCAGCCCCGCCAACGCCGATTACTTTAATTTTTGTCAAAATATTGTTCATAAATTTAAGGTGTAAAATTAGAGAAAAAACCTTTAATTTTTTCTATTATATTATTTTTAGAAGGAACTCTATCCTCCTCAAATTCATTGTCTATCAAAACAAGCCCACAAACAGTTGTGTATGAGGGATCTTTTTTCTCAAGACCAATGAACTTAGCAGAACATCCAATTTTACAGGGAAGTTTAAATTCCTTTTTTGCAAAATCTTCGAGTCCTTTAAGTTTTGAACCGCCTCCTGTTAAAACAATACCTGCTGGAAGTTTTTCGTATTTGCCTGATTTTTTTAATCTTTCTTTAATTAAACCAAATATCTCAGTTAATCTTGGAGCAATTATATCCTTTAGATTCTTCTCAGTAAAAGTTAAATAATCTTTATTATTTTTTTGCTTTTTACTTTTTTTGATTTGCTCCTCTTCCTCTTCTTCAATATCCAATCCTCCTAAAAATGTTTTTAAATTAATTTCAATTTTTTTATTGCTAGATTCAGGAAGTCCATAATCTAATTTTATTTTCTCGGCAATATTAATTTCTGTTTGAAGTCCGATAGCAATATCGTTTGTAATATGTGAAGACCCTACAGGAAAAACCGCTAAATCCACTATTTTACCATCCTCATAAACAATCATACTTGTGGTCCCAAAACCAATATTAATTACCATAGCCCCAAGCTCTTTTTGAGTATCATCTAATAGTGCTGTAGCATCTGCAAAAGGAGTTGGGATTATATCTTCAATAGCAACACCACTATTATTGATAACCATTTCTAAAAGCTCTCTATCAGATGAAAAACAAGTTAATATTGATGCCTCCAACTCCAACCTAATTCCTTGAAGTCCAAATGGATCTGAAATATCTTTTTCACCATCAAGGCACCATTCTTTTGGAAAAACTTTTAAAACTTTTTTATTATTTCCTAAAACAATTGTTTTAACATCTTCAAAAACTCTTTCCTTGTCTAGTTCGGACACCCTTCCGTTAGCACCACTAACAGAAACTGATGCCTTATTGTTTAAAAGCTCTAATCTACTACCAGATATATTAGTAATTACTGATTGTATCTGTGTATCATACTTTTCTTCAACTTTATTAAATAATTCTATAATCCTTTTGGTCAAAAGTTTGTCATCTTTAATTCTCCCTCTGCTAAAACCAAAAACAGGAATTTCTTCAAAAAATCGCACCCTAAATAAATCACTATTATTATCCCTTAGGACTCCTAAAATTTTAATGGTTTGAGATCCTATATCTAAACCAATAATAACTGGTTCTTTTGCCATAATGGTATTAATTATTTTTTAATTAAAGAAAAATATTCCTCTTGTTTTTTAATCATCTCACCCTGATCTTTTTCATGATCATAGCCTAAAAGATGAAGTGTTCCATGAATTAAAACTCTTTTTAATTCATCATTAAAGTTTTCACCATTTTTTTGAACCTCTTCTTCGCAAATAATAATTTCTCCCAAAACATTATCGTCTCCTTCAAAAGATAAAACATCGGTTGAATCATCAATATTTCTATACTTTTTATTGATTCTTCTTATTTCGTCGCTATTTATAAATGCAACCGAAATATCCTCATCTATATTTTTATTTTCTTGCGCAAGAGTCTCTAAAATAATTGATTTTACTCTCTCTGAATCAATTTTATTAGAGGTTAAATTATTAACTTCAATCATATGTATATCCATTTTAACAGATCATTTTTTTTCTGCAACTCTTGCTCAATTGGGTAAAATGTTTTTAAAAAAGGTTCCCACCCGGGAACCTTTATTTAGTTTAATAATTCTTTAGCAATATTATTAATTTTCTTTCCATCAGCCAACCCTTTTGTTCTTTTAAGCACCTCCTTCATTAATATTCCTATACCTTTCATGTCTGTTATTTTTTGTTCTTCTATTACTTTTTTTACAATTTCTCTAATTTCATCTTCTTCCATTTCAGGAGGAAGATATTTTTGAAGAGTTTTTAGTTCTATTTCTTCTTTTTGTAACAAATCTATTCTCTCGGCTTTTTTAAATTCATTAATAGCATCTTTTCTTTTTTTTGCCTCAGAAGATATAACTTCCAAAACTTCTTCATCTGTCAATTTCGATTTTAAATCCAATTCTTCACCTAAATATTGAGAAGATAATTTGAGCCTCTTATCCTTTTCCTTATTTACTATCGAAGATAAGAGCATTCTTAAAGAAGAGACCTCCTCTTGTCTCTTCTCTTTTTGAAAACTAATTAAATCTTTTTTTATTTGATCAACGATCATTTACCTAATTTTTTATTTCTTAAGTATTCCTTTTTCTTTTCCTCTCTTATAACTGCTTTTCTTTTTAAGATATTTTTTGAAAGTTTTCTTTCATTAAATTGCCTCTTTCTTGCTTCAACTAAAATCCCGCTCTTTTTAATAGCTTGAGTGAATCTATACACAAGTGATTGTGATGTTTCTTTCTGTGTTTTTGGTTTAATTAACATAACTTATTTAAATCTTTTCTTAATTTCTTTTACAATGTTTTCTTGTTTAACTTCGGACTGTTTACCCGTTTTCATATCTTTTATGATAACAGTATTATCAAGGGCTTCTTTTTGTCCAATTATTAATACTATATTTATGGCTAATTTATTTGCTTTTGTCAACTGGAGCTTCATTGAATCTTTTGATATTGCCTCATAAACATTGATTTTTGCCTTTCTCAGCTCATCCATTATTTTTAAAGCTTTCCTTTTAGCCAAATCTCCAACTTGAACTATAAAAATTCCATCTTTTTTCTTTGTTTTAAGTTCAATTTTCTTTAATTTCATTAAAGCAATCAACCTTTCTACCCCCATCGAAAAACCAACAGCAGGAATAACATCTGTCTTTAAAGCCTTTCCCAAAAGATCATATCTTCCACCACCCAAAAGAGAACCGATAGCCTCTTCTTCGGGGCTTTCTTCAAAACCGATTTCAAATACTGTTTTACTATAATAATCAAGGCCTCTTACTAAAAAAGGATCTAATCTATAAGGAATTGATATTTCATCTAAAAATTCTAATACTTGTTTAAAATGATTTTTACAATCAGGACATAAATAATCAACAACCTGTGGAGCTTCACTTAAAATTTGTTGACATTTAGGATTTTTGCAATCTAAAACTCTTAATATATTTTTTTCTGCTCTTCTTTTACAATCGCCACAAATTAAATTTTTTTTGTTTTTCAAAAAAGAAGACAATGCTTTTTTATAATCCTTTCTACATTCTTCGCATCCTATCGAATTTATATTTACAATTGTTTTTTTAAAACCTAAATCACTAAGTAAATTATGTGCAATCAATATAGCTTCTGCATCTAATACTGGAGAAGCATCTCCTAAAATTTCAAATCCTATTTGCCAAAATTGACGATATCTTCCTGCCTGAGGTCTTTCATATCTAAAAAAAGGACCGTAATACCATAATTTAACTGGCTGAGAAAGTGACTGCATTCCATTTTCAAGATAAGCTCTAAAAACAGAAGCTGTTCCTTCTGGACGTAAAACTAAAAGATCTTTTCCTTTTGTTTTTAAAGTAAACATTTCTTTTTCAACAATGTCTGTAGTCTCTCCAACAGATCTTATAAAAAGTTCTTGATCTTCAAGTATTGGTGTTGTTATTTTTTGAAAAGCATAAAACTCAGCTATTTTTTTTGCTGTATCTTCTACCTTTTCATAAAAAACTTGTTCTCTTCCGAAAACATCATGCATTCCTGTTACTGTCTGATATCTAATCTTAGTCATAAATTTTTTGACTGGTCGGCTCTGTTGGGGAGAATCTTAAAAAAACCTTTCCATCAATATTTTTTAAAGGAAGTGTCCCCCATTTTCTTGAATCAGAAGATCCGTTTCTATTGTCTCCTAAAACAAAATATTCATTTTCTCCTAATTGTTCCTGTCTTAAGTTGTTTAAATACACCCACTCTTTTAAATTATCATCATTTAAATATTCTTTCTCATCTAAGACAAACTCTTCTCCATTTTCTGATGTAATTGTTATTTTTCCATCTTGAATTAATATAGATTCTTTTGGAAGTCCTACTACTCTTTTAATATATTTAAAGTTTGGATTTAATGGATAATCAAAAACCACAACATCTCCTCTTTCTGGTTTACTTATAAAATTATATGTAAATTCATCTACTATCAAATAATCTCCTGAATAAAAATTAGGCTCCATTGAACTTCCATTTACTATGAATGGCTGAAATACATAAGTTCTTATTGGTAAAACTATTGCAAGAGCAACGACAATAAGGAGCGCCATTTCTAAAATTGAATTTAATATCTTTTTAATTTCCATAACTAAATAATATACTAAAATATTGTTTTTGGCAATAAAAAATAAATCACCAATGAACTTATTGTTTTTTACTATTTAAAAGCGAAGTTATTATAATATGCATAAAGTCTTTTAACTTGTTTTGCGCTTAAAGGTTTATCATATATAATAAACTCATCCATTAACCCTGTAAAATAATAAGGGCTTCCTGTGTTAAATTTTGCAATATAAAAACTTTTTGCAGTTGTTTTTACGCTTTTATATACAGCAGTACCAACCGTTAGTCCATCAATATACAATTTTGCTACATTAAATTCATCATTTGCGACAACAAAATGATGCCAATTACTATTAGGGAGACCGTTATTAGTAAAATAATTACTGCTACTATCTCCAGTATTCCAGCATATATTATTTCCAGTAAAAAACAAATCGGGGCCATATACGTTAACATCGGTATTAAAAGAAAAAGACATGCTATTGTTGTAACTCCTACTTTTTGCCCAGAAAGAAACTGTCGCAGAATTGCCTATGTTAAAGTTAGGAATTTCAATCCAGTCACTTGAAAAGTCTAAGCATTTTCCTTTGATACATTCAACACCACCTCGAACTATTGCATCACCTTTTGATAGTCCATCAAAACTTCCCCACTCGTCCTCTATTATAGTATCTAGTGGAAGTGCGACTCCTGCATTTTGAGATAAATTATCAAATGTCCATTCAGATACTAGATTTAGCAATAGCTCCTCTTGAACAGTGTTTGAGAATGTTTGAGCTTTAGCAAAGTTAGCTTTATCAATTGAAGAAGAAGTAGAGATCATTATTACTCCTGCTAGTATTCCTATTATTACTATAACAACAAGAAGTTCTATTAAAGTAAAAGATTTATTCTTTATCATAGGCTAGTTCGTTTATTCTTTCATTGTGTTCTTGTTTAGAAATTAAATTTTTATTTAATAACGAATCTAATCCCGCAACATAATTCTGTCTAATCTGTAAGCCAGTAACAGCTTGTTTGTAAATTTTTACTTCATCTAAAATCCCTTGATTGTTATTTGTGGTAAATCCCATTATTAAGTCCCCTACAGAAGAAGGAGATTTAGTATATCCATCAAAGCAAGTTCCATTCTCTCTTGCTAAAACCCCATCAATATATAATTTCATATATGTCCCTTCCATTGTTCCAACAACATGATGAAATTTATTCTCTGAAATATATCCTATTAAACCTGTCCAATAATTCCAAGACGAATTACATGGGTTTGCTTGCTCCTGTATCCTATAAAAAAAATAAATATTTGTTCCTAACCTATGATAAAATCTATAGATACTATTATTTATAATATTTACTCCTTCTCCTTGCCAGCTCGTTGGATTAATCCATGCTTCTAATGTAAGATTATCTACAATTTTAAAAGACTCATCTGCTGGAATAGCAACATAATCAAGATTCGTATTAAACTCCAAACATGATTTAGAGATGCAATTACTATCATTCTTCCACCTACCACCAGTCAACGTTCCATTATTATTTCCCCAAGAATCTTTAATCTGTACCCCTGAACCTTCATCAAATTTCCATTCTGAAACCAAATCAAGTATTAAGTTATTTTTTATGCTTTCAGAAAACGTTTTTAATTTAGCTATATTAGCTTTATCAATTGAAGAAGAAGTAGATATTACTATTACTCCTGCTAGTATTCCTATAATTACTATAACTACTAATAACTCAATTAAAGTAAAAGATTTGTTTTTAGTCATATTAAGATAATTATACAGAAATCAATAAAATAAAACAACCTTACTTTAATTTTTTTTATCTTAATGTATAATGAAAATATGATTTTAATAGTAGGGCTTGGAAATCCAGAAAAGAAATACGAAAATACTCCTCACAATGTTGGATTTAGAGTAATTGATTTATTTAAGGAACGATTTAATTTTCCTCAATTTATTATTGATGAAAATGTTTTAATATCAAAAAAAGACAATATTATTTTAATTAAACCCCAAACATATATGAATAATTCCGGAATCGGAGTAAAGCAAGTAGCCTCTTACTATAAAATAAAAAATGATGATATTTGGGTTATTCATGACGAAAATAATCTTAAATTAGGAGAAATAGATATTAATAAAAATATAGCAGCTAAAGGACATAATGGCGTCAAATCAGTTATAGAAAAATTGGGAACTCAGGATTTTGTAAGATTTAGAATAGGTATTAATAATAAAGAAAAGCATGATCTAATGGATTATGTTTTAAAACCATTCTCGAAAAACGAACAAGAAATAATTGATGAAATAATATATAAAGTTACTGAAACGCTTGACGAAGCTATAAAAAATAGTATAGAACAGGTAATATTAAAATATAATCCAAAGCCATGAAACTTGTAATTGTAGAAAGTCCAACAAAAGCTAAAACAATTGAAAAATTTTTGGGATCCGATTTTAAAGTCTTATCTTCTTATGGACATATTAGAGATTTGCCTAAGGGAGATTTTGGAATTGATATTGAAAATAATTTTGAACCTAAATATGTTATTCCTACAAAATCAAGAAAAAATTTAAATCTTCTTAAAAAAGAAGTTGAAAATGCTGATGAAGTCATACTCGCAACTGATCCTGATAGAGAAGGAGAAGCAATTTCTTGGCATTTAATTAATGCTCTTAAATTAAAAGATTATAAAAGAGTTGTTTTTCACGAAATCACCAAATCAGCAATTGAAAATGCTATTCAAAACCCAGTCAAGTTAAATGAAGACTTAGCCGATGCTCAGCAAGCAAGAAGAGTTTTAGATAGAATTGTAGGATATAAACTCTCCCCCTTTTTATGGAAGAAAATCGCAAGACATTTATCTGCTGGAAGAGTGCAATCTGTTGCAGTTAGATTGATTTGCGAAAGAGAGGAAGAAATTGAAAAATTTATTCCAGAAGAGTATTGGACAATTAAAACTTTATTTGAAAAAGACAAAATAAATTTTGAGGCTTTGTTGTCTAAAATTGATGATAAAAAAATTGATAAATTATATATAAAAAACAAAGAAGAAGCAGAGAAAATAGAAAACGATTTAAATAATGCTAGATACGTTATTAATTCTATAGAAAAAAAGGAAGTAAAAAGATATCCTCAGGCTCCTTTTACAACTTCTTCGCTCCAGCAAGAAGCATGGAAGAAATTAAGAATGCCAGCCAAGACAACAATGACCCTAGCTCAGCAATTATATGAGAGAGGATATATTACTTATCATAGAACAGACTCTTTAAATATATCAGCTGAAGCCCTAAATAAAGCTGAAGGAATAATAAAAGAAAAATTTGGAAATAATTATTACGAGAGAAGAGTCTTTAAAACAAAAGGAAGAGCTCAAGAAGCACATGAAGCAATAAGACCAACAATGCAAAATAGTGTAAAATTGGATGCCAGGCAAGAAAAACTATACAATTTAATCTATAAAAGATTTATGGCAAGTCAAATGTCTTCAGCTATTTTTAATTCTCAAAAAATAGACATAGTTACAAATAAATATACTTTTGAAGCTCATGGCTCAACTCTAAAATTTGATGGATTTTTAAAGATGTATGAAATTAAAATAGAAGAAAATGAACTTCCAAAACTTGAAGAAAATGAAGTTTTAAACTTAAAAGAATTAAAAAAAGAACAACATTTCACAATGCCTCCCGCTAGATATACTGAAGCTTCTCTTATTAAAAAACTAGAGGAATATGAAATAGGAAGGCCATCAACTTATGCAACTATTATTTCAACTATTCAAGAAAGAAATTATGTTGACAAAAATGAAGACAAGAAGTTCATTCCAACTGAAATAGGAAAGACGGTTAATAGTATGCTTGAGAAAAACTTTGAAAATATTGTTGATTACAAGTTTACTGCTGAAATGGAAAAAGAATTAGATGATATTTCAGAAGGAAAAGAAAATTGGAGAGAAATTGTTAAAAAATTCTATTTCCCTTTTAACGAAAATTTAGAAAAAAAATACGAAGAAGTAGAAAAACAAAAACCAAAAGAAGAAATAACGGACAAACTATGTCCTAAATGTCAAAAACCTTTAGCTATTAAATCTGGAAGGTTTGGAAAATTTTTAGCTTGTACAGGTTTCCCTGAATGTAAACACACCGAACCACTTGAAAATAAAAATGTTAGCTTAAACATTGTTTGTCCAAAATGCGGTATCGGAGAAATAATGCAAAAGAAAACAAAAAAAGGTAAAATATTTTATTCATGCTCAAAATGGCCAGATTGTGATTTTGCCCTCTGGGATAAACCAACAGGAGAAAATTGTAAAAGATGTGGTTCTCTTATGGTCGAAAAAGGAAAAAAAATTATTTGTTCAAATAAAGAATGCTCATAAATTCTTTAAATAATTTTCCATTTCTTCTTTTGATTTAAAGTTAATTATAACTTGGTAATTTTTGTTACTGTTTTTAACTTTAAGATCATTGTATTTAAAAAATTGTTTAAATCTATTTTCAAATTCCTCTAAGTAAGTGTTGTCTCTTAAACTTAACTCCTTTTTTGGATTTTTAAATGCTTTTATTTCTTGTTCTAACTTTCTAACAGACCAATTTTCTTCTATAATTAATTTTAAAAATCTATTTTGCTCTTCCTCGTTTTCAAGTGCAAGCAATACTTTAGCGTGCCCTTCTGAAATTACTTCATTTTTTAAAGCCTGCTTAACACTTAAAGGTAGATTTAACAAACGAAGCCCGTTTGATACAGCCTCTCTACTTTTTCCAGTAATTTCTGCTATTTCTCTTTCAAGTAAACCAAACTCTTCTTTCAAGCGTAAATAGGCCTCAGCTTTTTCCATTGGATTTAAATTTTTTCTTTGTACATTTTCAATTAAAGCTAATTCTAATTTTTCTTGAATTGTAGGCTCCCTTATTATCACGGGAACTCTATCAATATTTACTTTTTGACATGCCCTTAGTCTTCTTTCCCCCGCAATAAGTTCATATTCTATTTTAATACCTTCTTCAGAATCCTTTTCAATTTTAGTAACAATAAGTGGCTGCAAAACTCCATATTTTTTTATTGATTCTGCCAAACTGTTTATTTCTTCTTCCTTAAAAAGTACTCTTGGTTGATATGGATTCTCTTTTATCTTATTTGTTTCAATCCAAAAAATACTTTCTTTTTTAGAAGGACTATCATCATAATTTTGCCTACCTTTTTTTGGTATTAAAGATTCTAAACCTCTGCTCATAATTTTTTAATAAATTCTTCTGCAAGCTCTCTAAAAGCATTTACTGCTTTTGAATTCGGAGCATGCCTTAAAACTGTTCTTCCATATTTAGGCGATTCTGCAAGAGCGGTTGCTCTTGGAATAACTGCATCAAAGACATAATTAGGAAAATTTCTTCTAAGTTCTTTTTCAACATCCCTACTTACCTTATTTCTTCTTTGATACATCGTTAATACTGCACCTAAAACATTAATATTGCTTTCTAAATTATTATTTATTAGCTTAATATTTGATAAAAGCTGCCCCAAACCTTCAACTGACAAATATTCTGCTTGAGCTGGAATTAAGACATTATCTGCTGCAACAAGTGCATTTAAGGTAGGAAGTCCTAAAGACGGTGGGCAGTCAATAAATACTAAATCGTAATTATCCTTAACTGAATCAATAACTTTTTTAAGCCTATATTCTCTATCTTTCATAGAAACTAAATCGATTGCCGCACCAGCAAGATCGTGAGAAGTAGGTAATACATCATAACCTAAAAAAACAGTTCTTTTAATTACTTCTTGTGGATGAACTTCTCCCAATATGGCTTCGTATACTGATTTTCTCAGTGTTTTTGGATTTATCCCCAGTGAAAATGTTGCATTCGCTTGTGAGTCAAAGTCAACCAAAAGAACACGCTTTCCATAAGCAGTTAAAAACACAGGCAAATTAACGGCTATCGAGGTTTTTCCAACGCCACCTTTTTGATTTGCAACTGCAATTACTTTAGTCATTGTTTATTAGTATATCACAAATATATCAACTTTCCAATCCATATTGAAAAGTTAAATACCATCAAAACTATATTAAATCTTTGTCTACTTTCTCCTGAGGAAGCGTTGTTTTGTCTGGCCATATTTTTCTACCAGGATAAATAATGGTACCTATGCCAGTCTTAACATTATCTCCAATAATAGTTCCGAATTTTTTCCTATGTGTATCTATTAATACATCCTTAACCAAACTCTTTACTGTTTCGTCATCGTGTCTTAAATTGGCAGTAATAAAACCAGCTCCCAAATTTACATTTGATCCAATAATAGAATCTCCAATATAAGATAAATGATTAATATTGGTGCAAGAATTAATCATCGAATTTTTAATTTCAACTGATGTACCGATGGAGCAATTATCTTCGATCACACTGTATGGTCTTAGGTATGCGTTTGGACCAATTTTTGTGTTACTTCCAATATATACTGGTCCTTCGATATATGTACCACTTTTAATTACTGAGTTTTCTCCTATGTGCACACCCCCTTTAATAATTACATTCTCTTCGATTTTTCCTAAATTTTTATACTCCAATTTTTGAAACAAAGCTTCTGTCATATTAAATAAATCCCAAGGATAAGATGCGGGAATCCAAAAATTAGCTTCTATAAAATTAAAATTATTTTTGTCTATTAATTTCTTAATGTAATCCGTAATTTCATATTCTCCTCTTTTTGATCTTTCAATTGATTCATTAAAAATTACTTTTGGTAAACAATAAAGACCTATGTTTGCAAGATCGCTTTTTGGATCCTGAGGTTTTTCTTCAATACCAATAACTTTATTATTTTCAATTTCAATAATACCAAAACTGCTAGGATTTAAAACCTTTTTAACAGCAATTGATGGACATTTTTCGATCAAATTCTTAATATCTTCTTTATCGTAAAGATCATCTCCATTCATTATAATGACTTTGTCATCATTAATTTGAGATACAGCCAATTTAGCAGAATTACCAGTTCCTATAACTTCATTATCAATAATATAGCTCACTTTTACACCTTCATAATTTTCTCCAATAGCCTGTTTTATTTTATCTCCTAAATATCCTATAACAATAAAAACTTCATCGACTATGCCCTTCAAACTTTTAATATTATATTCTAAAATAGATTTTCCCAATAATTTGGTTAAAGGCTTAGGGGTTGTTTTGGATAAAGGTAAAAACCTTACCCCATTCCCAGACGCTAGAATAATAGCTTTCATATTATTTTCATTAATTCATTAACAAGCTTTTTAGAATCATGAATTGCTTCTCCATTTCTAAGCAAGTCTAATCCTATGTGCTTAGAGTCATTATACTCGCTAAAAGGAACTAAATCAATTCCTTTTTTATTATTAAAAATAATATAATCTATTTTTTTATCCAAATATTTTTCTATTTCTTTTTCAAAGTCAGAAACTTCAAAATTATCTGTTTCTCCTTTTTTATTTTTTAGATTACAAATATAAATTATTTTAGCATTACTTTTTTTAATAGCATCTTTCATTCCTAAAACAAGTAAAATCTGAATAAGAGAAGAGTATAAGTCTCCTGGACCAATGATTATGGTGTCTGCGTTAAGTATTTTTAATCGTGCTTGTTCAAAAATATGAACTTTTTTATCTAAAAATACTTTTTTCACTTTAGAACTATGCTTTGGAATATCGATATTGGTTTCCCCAATAATTATTTCTCCATTTTCAAGTTCAGCGCATAAATTTGCTGTTTCAAGTGTGGCTGGAAAAACTTCAAATTGTGTTTTAAAAAAATTATTTAAAAATTCTATAGGATTTTTTTCTTTTAATAGAATTGAGGTAATAATTAAATTTCCAAGATTATGTCCCTCTAAATCCCCACCTTCAAATCTATATTTAAAAATTTCCTTTACCTCATTATCTAATTGAGATAATTCAAGAAGTGCTCGCCTCATATCTCCAACTGCGATTATATTGTAGTTTTCTCTTAACTTACCAGAAGAACCACCAGAATCTAAAACAGCAGAAATTACAGAAAGATCAATTTCTTTATTTTTTATTTCTTTTAAAACTACGTTTGGCATGGCGTTACCCCCTCCAAGACAAACTACTTTTTTCATATAAGTTTTTCTAAAATTTGTTCTACTGTTTCTTCTTTTTTGGAAATTAATGCTCTTTCAAAATAGGCAGGCTTTTGAACTTTATAAAAAACACCAAGAGGAATTTTTTTATCTAGTGCATCATAGTTCCATTCTTTTATCTTTTTAAGAGCTTCTTCCCTAGATTCTAAATTACTATCAGGTATAACGTATGTATTTTTATTATATACATCAGTCATGTCATAAAAAGAAACGCAAGTTTCTAAAACCTCTATAATAGAAAAACCTTTATGAGCTATACCTTTTTTAATTGTTTCTTCCAAATGTTTAATATTTCCACTATAACTTCTAGCTATAAAAGTTGCGTTAGCAGCAAGAAGAAGCTCAAGAGGATTAATAGGACTTTCCGGAGAACCCATAGGAGTTGACTTACCCTTAAAATCTTCTTCGGAAACTGCTGTAAATTGTCCAGTAGTTAAAGCAAATAATCTATTATTGTGTAGTATAACGGTTATATCAGCATTTCTTTTTGCGGCATGAATCAAATGACTTATTCCTTCATTAAGAGAATCTCCATCACCACTAAATACTATTACTTTTAAATCAGGATTAGCTAATTTTATACCCTCTGCTGCAGGAATAGATCTTCCATGTAGAGAATAAAAAGAACTTACATTAATATAATCCGCTATTTTAGCATGACACCCAATTCCCGCTGTAATTACAATTTTACTTAAGTCTTCATTTTCAATTGCTTTTTTAAATGCTACCAAAATTCCAAAATTACCACATCCTGGACACCATGTATTTTTATAATTTGTATCTAATTTATTCATATAATTTCTTTTAATAAATCTTCTACTTCTTCTTTTTGTAATACTCTTGAAGAGTATTTTAAAATTAATTCACTAGCATCAATGCCGTTCTTTGATAAAAGTGAAGCTAGTTGCCCTAAGGCGTTTTGTTCAACACAAATTATTAGCTCAGTATCTTCTAGCTCTTTTAAAATTTGAACAATTGGAAATGGCTCTAAAACAATAACTTGAATTACCTTTAAATCAAAATTCATAGCCGCTTCAATTGATGGAGCAGTGCTTGATCCCCATGTAATTAAAACATTTTTTGAATCTTTTTTCCCGTAAATTTTAATAGCATCTTCCATTTGATCAACCTCTTCTTGCATTGACTCATATTTTCTTAATCTTTTTTCCTGCATTGCTACAATATCTCCTTCTTTATCTTCAGCAGTAAAGCCAAATTCATCATGCTCATAAGAAGTTACTTTAACAACAGCTTCATCTCCTGGAAAAGCTAGAGCAGAAATACCATTCTCTGTTATTTCATATCTTTTATAATCACCTTGCCTATTCCATAAAAAAGCTTCTTCCTTTTTTATTTCTTTTTTAACTTCTAAATTAAAAGTGCTTTCTGAAATTTCTTTATCAATTAGTAAAACTGCTGGTGTTTGATATTTCCATGCAAGATTTAGCAACCTACCTCCCCATTCATAACATTCCTCAGCATTACTTGGTGCTACAGTAAATTTAACGATATCCCCATGCCCTGCATTTAAAACAAAATTAAGATCTGATTGTCCTGTATATGTAGGAACCCCTGTCGCTGGACCAGTTCTTTGACTATTAACTATAACAAGTGGAAGCTCTGCAATAGCTGCTAAACTAATTCCTTCTGTCATTAAGGCAAATCCACCACCAGATGTTCCAATCATAGTTCTTTTGCCAGCATATGCAGAGCCTAGTGCTGATATAATAACAGAAATTTCATTCTCAAGTTGAATGGTATTAACCCCCAACTTATGCTCTGCTAAAAAATGTAAAATGGAAGTAGCTGGTGTCATTGGGTAAGCATAATATATATCAAGTCCAGCCTTGGTAGCTCCCAGCGCAAGTGCCTCATTGCCTGTGATTAAAGGAAGTGGCTTATTGTCTAATTTTTCTAGCTTTAATTTTTGTTCGACATCATTATAGATTCTCTCAGCAATTTTAAAATTAAGATCTAAATATTTTTTTATTTCTTTCTCAAGAATAGCTTTGAATAAATTAAACTCAATTCCTACAGTTTTTGCAAAAGCAGCAATCATAGCTGTATTTGCCATAATCGGAGATCCACCTTCTTCCTTGGTAATAGTTTCTATATTAATCCCTATTCCATCTTGAGATTTAATTTTATCAGCATTAAAAATAATAATTCCATTATCTTTTAACTTACTTCTGTGTTTATTTAACGTTTCCTCATTCAATGCAAGTATAAAATCTACTTTATCTTCTTGAGTTAAAACTTTTTCTTGAGATGCTCTAATTTTTGAAAAAGAATGTCCCCCTTTAATTAAGGATTCGTAATCATCATAAATAAAAATTCTATAACCTAAATTATTTAGAATTTTTGCGACAACAAGCCCAGCCTTTCTTGAACCTTGGCCAGCCTGTCCTCCTACTAAAATCGTAAAATCTTTCATGTTTTTTATATTACTTATCTTAAGACTATTTTAATTATAAAAAAATAAAAAAGCAACCATTTGCTTTTTGGTACTATTTTTATTATACAAAACTTAATTTATATTTTCTCATTAAATTAATCCCAACTCTGTCTTCCATCTCCGTAAATATCTATTTTAGGGCCCAAAAACTTGGGTAAAGATTTTGTATTTACCTCATAAAAAGCTTTCAGAGATGCAAAAGATTCTCGAGCATAATTTTTTAAAGAATATGCATAGAGATGTAGATCAGCACCAAATCCTTGCGCTTCAAGATCAAGACTATAAGCAATATACAAAGCTCTTTTTAAATGAAAACTTTGAGAAATAATAATCAAATCATCAAGACCAAAAACCTCTTTTGCTCTATAGAGGCTATCATATGTATCAAATCCAGCATGATCTAAAAAAATATCGGTTTCTTCAACTTTTTTACTTAGCAAATACTCTTTAGCCACATTAACCTCATCATATGTTTTTGTACCATGATCTCCACTAACCAAAATTTTATTTATTTTGCCTTTTTTATATAATTCAAATGCCGAGTCTAGTCTGTCTCTAAAAATAGGACTCAAATTATCTGCCCTTACTTTTGCGCCTAAAACTAAACCTACTTGAGCATTTTGGATATCGTCGCTATTGTAAATTAGTTTTGAATAACTTACTACTAATAAATTTATCCCTAAAAAAATCAAAAGTCCTATTGTTAAAAAATATAAAATATATTTATTCATTAGTATAATAATAACTTTTTTATAAAAAAAATCAACGAAATTATTGAAAAAAATATATTAACAGGTATAATATATTTATGGCTCTCCAAAGTTTGATAAGAAATAGGGCCATTTCAAGCGATTATCCCATACTACATAACCACTATTTTCCCAATCAACGACTAGTGTGCTATAAGTGCGGAACAAGAGGACAAGAAAACGATGTAATTTACGATCTAACTTTTGTTTTAAGTAAAAAGAACAAGATTCTAATAAAAATCTTTAAGCCAAAATTCATATGCATTAAATGCGCGATAGAAGAATGGTTACAAAAATTTGATTCTTTAGAAATAGGAAATTTAATAAGAATTAAACGAAAAAGATTTTATTTAAAACACAAAAAAGTCAGCATAAGCTTTAAAAAATATTTTAAAATAATTAAATTACATCCTGAAAAAATTGAGGAAATCAACCAAGTTTTGTGTGATATGGAAATATTGTCATTCCAAAAAGATGGAAATAATCCTATTTCTATTAAAGGAAAACATAGTCTATATTATGTTTCAAAAAGATACATTCCTTCATACAGGAGTGTAATAGAGCAATATAAAATGATTAAGTAAAAACTTAATCTTTTTTTATTCTACCGTTACACTCTTAGCTAAATTTCTAGGTTTATCAATATCTTTTTTAAGTGCCAAAGCAAAATAATAGGCAAATAAATGAAGAGGCATAACTGATAATATTGGAGTTAGACATTCTATTGTTTCTGGAATATATATAACATCATCTACTAAATCCTTTATTTTTTCATCACCTCTTGTTGCAATTGCAATAACTTTTCCGTTTCTTGCTTTCACCTCCTCTATATTCGAAAGCATTTTATCATATACAGAATCTTTTGGACATATAGCAATTGTAGGACAATTTTCATCTATTAAAGCAAGCGGGCCATGTTTTAATTCTCCACCCGGAGTTCCTTCTGCATGGACATATGAAATTTCTTTTAATTTCAATGCTCCTTCCATTGCAATTGGATAATTAAACTTTCTACCGATAAACCAAAAATTATTAAACTTAGAATATTTATTTGCTATTTCTTTAATTTTATCACATTCTTGAAAAATCAAATCACTTTTTTGAGGTATATTTTTTAATTCTAAAATTATTTGTTTGGCTTTCTCGATTTTCAAATCTCTTTGTCTTCCTAAAAATATTGCTATCATTACTAATACTGTTAGTTGTCCTATAAAAGCTTTGGTTGAAGCAACAGCAATTTCTGGACCACATCTAGTATAAACTCCCCCCTCTGTTTCTCTTGTTTGTGTAGAACCGACAACATTGGTGACTCCTAGTGTTAAAACTCCTTGCTCTTTCATTTTTTTTAAGCAAGCCAAATTATCAGCTGTTTCTCCTGATTGAGAGACAAAAATAGCTGTTTGATTTGAATTTAATCTTACATTTCTATAACGTATTTCTGAACCCATGTGAGCTTCTGCATCCACGCCTCCAATTTCCTCTATCAAACATTCTCCGATTTTAGTAGCGTAAAAACCAGTTCCACATCCTACTAAATATACCTTATTGGTTTTTCTTAATCTTTCTTTTGATCCTTCCAATCCTCCTAACTTAACCCCGTCATCAAGCAGTCTTCCTTGTATTGCATTTTCTATTACCTTAGGTTCTTCCATGATTTCTTTGATCATAAAATGTTCATAATCCCCCTTGCAAACAGCATCACTTTCCCAATCTATTGTTTCGATCTTCTTTTCTTTTAAAATCATATATCCATCATTTCTTAATACAGCAATTTCATTATCATCTAATGTCACAATTTGTTTTGTGTGATCAATAATCGCTGAAGGATCAGAAGCTACAATGTGACCATCTTTACATATTCCTATAATAATGGGAGAGGATAATTTAGCTATCACTATTTTATTATTATCTTTAGGAGATATTACTGCGATACCATAGCTTCCAATAATTTTTTTTAATGCCTTCCTTACAGCATCCTCTAAATTACCCTTAAATTCTTCGGATATTAAATGAGCAATAACTTCTGTATCAGTCTCTGAATTAAATTCATGTCCTTTTTTGATTAATTCTTCTTTAAGCTCTTTATAATTCTCAACTATTCCATTATGAACAACATAAAATCCATTATATTCATGAGGGTGGGCGTTTTTTTCACAAACACCGCCAGTGGTTGCCCAGCGACTATGACCTATTCCAATACTTCCTTCACATTCATTTTCACTGTTTTCATTTGAAATTTTTCCAACTCTTTTTTTTAAAAAAACATTATCATTATTAAAAACACAAATTCCATATGAATCATATCCTCTGTATTCTAATTTTTTTAATCCGTTAACAATAATTGGATAAGCTTGTTTTTTACCTATATAACCAATAATTCCACACATAAAATTAAATAACTATACTAATTAATTTTGGAGGAATAAAAATCAATTTTTTAATTTCTTTTCCTTCAATCCATTTTATAACCTTTTCACTATTTAGAGCAATTTTTTCTAATTCATCTTTAGAAAGACTTGCATCAACCTCTATCTTATCTCTTACTTTTCCATTAATTTGAATAACAAGTTCTATCTTGTCTTTAACAATTAAATCTTCTTTGTACTGAGGCCACTTTTCTGTATGAATATATTTTTCATTTCCTAAAACGCTCCATAACTCCTCCACCATATGAGGGGTAAATGGATAAAATATTTTTAAAATATTTTCAATTGTTCTTTTAGAAATTTCTTTTTTCTTTTTTTCTGCAAAATTTAAAAATTCCATAAAAGAAGCAATGGCTGTATTAAATTTCATTTCCTCTAAATCTTCTGTTACTTTTTTAATTAAAATGTTTTCTTCTCTTAAAATATCTTTTGAGGATTCTGTATTATTATCCCTAAATTCAATGCATAGATCCCAAAATCTATTTAAAAACCTTGAAACACCTTTGACGCCTTGCATATTCCAAGCGATTGCATCGAAGAATGGTCCCATAAACATTTCATAAACTCTTAAAGTATCTACACCATATTCATTAATAATATCTTCTGATGAAACTGTATTACCTTTTGACTTACTCATTTTTTGTCCATCTTCAGCTAAAATAAGGCCAACATTTCTTAATTTTTTAAAAGGTTCTTTTTCAGAAACCACACCAATATCATATAAAAACTTGTGCCAAAAACGTGCATATAATAAATGAAGTACCGCATGTTCAGCTCCTCCCACATATAGATCAACTGGCATAAAATGTTTTTCATTTTTTTGACCAATAAGTTCATCTTTATTTTTTGGATCAATAAATCTTAAATAATACCAACATGAACCAGCCCATTGAGGCATTGTATTGGTTTCCCTTGTAGCGTTCTCATTACAAACTGGACATTTAACATTAACCCAATCAGAAACATTAGCTAAGGGTGACTCGCCTGTACCAGTCGGCTCATAACTTTCAATTTGTGGTAATTTTAAAGGAAGTTCGCTAAAAGAAATTGGAACAATACCACACTTAGGACAATGAATTAAAGGAATAGGTTCTCCCCAATAACGTTGACGAGAAAAAACCCAATCTCTTAATTTATATTTAACCTCTTTTTTGGCTAATCCTTTTTCTTCTAAATACTTAACAATTTCTTCTTTAGCCTTACTAGAAGTTAAATTATTAAATTCACAAGAATTTATTAATAATCCATCACCTACATATGCTTCTTTTGAAATCTCTCCTCCAGAAATAACTTCTATAATTTCTTGGTCAAATTTTTTTGCAAATTCAAAATCCCTTTCATCATGTGCTGGAACAGCCATCACAGCTCCTGTTCCATAATGTGCTAAAACATAATCAGCAACAAAAATAGGAACTTCTTTTTGATTAATTGGATTTATCGCTTTAATACCCTTAAGCTCGACTCCTGTTTTGTCTTTAACTTCCGAAATCCTTTCTCTTTCTGTCTTTAACTTTGTTTTACTTAAATAATCTTCGAGATCGGTTTTATTTAATATCTTATTTTTTAATTTTAAAACTAGCTCATTTTCCGGAGCAAGAACAATGTATGTACATCCAAATAATGTATCAGGTCTTGTTGTAAAAACTTTTACATTCTCATTATCTATCTTAAAGGTAATTTCTGCCCCTTCTGATTTTCCAATCCAGTTCCTTTGCATTTCCTTTATTTTATCTGGCCAATCTAGTTCATCTAAATCTTCAAGCAATCTTTCCGCATAATTA
The DNA here is from genome assembly GCA_035362415.1 of Candidatus Pacearchaeota archaeon. Lineage (GTDB taxonomy): Bacteria > Patescibacteriota > Minisyncoccia > Minisyncoccales > Minisyncoccaceae > JAAZMU01. The sequence goes on along the minus strand of DAOSDM010000001.1, from coordinate 55,258 downwards.
GTGATTTTTAAAATCCATTGCCTAATGTTTTTTTGTTCTACAGTGGTTCCACACCTTTCACATTCTCCGTTTACAACTTCCTCATTAGCAAGCCCAGTTTTACATGATGGACACCAATTAATAGGCATTTCAGCTTCATAAGCTAACCCTTTTTCAAACATCTTTAAAAATATCCATTGAGTCCATTTATAATAATCAGGGTCTGTTGTATCAATTTCCCTTGACCAATCATAAGATAAGCCAGCATCTCTCATTTGTCTTTTAATATTACTAATATTTTGTTTAGTTACAATTTCAGGGTGGGTTCCAGTTCTGATAGCATAGTTTTCTGCTGGAAGCCCAAAAGCGTCCCAGCCCATTGGATGAAGTACATTATAACCCTGCATCCTTCTTAGTCTTGAAATAATATCGGTAGCAACATAACCCTTAAAATGACCTACATGAAGACCAGCTCCAGAAGGGTAGGGAAACATGTCCAAAATATAACATTTTGGGATGTTTGAATTTTCGTTTGTTTTAAAAACATTATCCTCTTCCCATTTTAACTGCCATTTCTTTTCAAAATTTTTAGGTTCATATTTCATGCTTAGAGCATATCAAAAAAAAGCATTTTAGTAAATCAACAAAAAAAGAGTTTTTAAGGATAACTCTAAACCTTTATAGCACTCAAGAACTTCTCTTGAAGATTTTCAATGAGCGGTCTTACTCGCTTCTCCCTCTCCTTCTCGCGAAGTGTAATGAGCTTATTTTGTAATTCCTCCATTTTTGTGATTGAACAGATAGGGATTACAGCCACAACTCGAACACCATTATTGGTTCCGATAAGCCTCTCCCTTCGACACAGATAAGGTACACCTGTGTCTGTAATTTTGTCGTAACTTCTATGGCAGACAAAAATTTCATCCTCGCCCACCATTTTGAGCTGACCCCCCCCTTTGGGATCACTTCCATTCTGGAAGGTGATCATTTCGAGCTTTCTTAAATTCTTTATTTGATCTAAGAGCTCACGCTCCTCCTGAGTAACCCCAAACCATGAAGTGGTGGTGATGGTCTCATGCCAAGGATAGTAATTAACAACCATCCTCAGCTCAAATTTCTCTTCCACCCTTTGGGCAGTAAGACAGATGATCGGACAACCTGCCTCATTTTCAGTCGTTTTTATTTCAATAGCTGGCAAATCTCCTGCTCTTGAAATTATGATCTCCTGCCATACGTCAGAACAAAAATGCTCTTTTGTAAGAATTTGTCCACATATAGGACAAATCGCATACTCGTTTGAGATGGTCTCCTTGAGCCACGCCTCGAAATTATCGAGCATTGCTAGAAATGACTTTGCCATTTCTACGCGACCAACAACATAATCGTGGTCGCCGTCCTCAAACGAACTCATTATGTCGTTGAGAAGGTTTGCGGCATCACGCCTGAGATCATCGTTGATCCAAAGGCGATCTTCCCTTATGAACCTCATTATAGCAAGAGGTCCCTCGATAACTCTTTTGGCATCTGCCGCCTGTTTTCTTGTGTGCATTTACAATCCTCCTCCTTTTGAAGGTACTTCAGCAATGCTTAAAAACATCGCTTGTAAGCGTATATAAACATAAAATATAATTATTGTCAAGATGTTTTTAAAATTAAAAAAGAAGTTTAAAACTTCTATTTTTGATTAAGTCTCTCTGATAAATTTTGTATAAACCTATTAGCCCCTTTTACTTTTTTTAAAACAACATCATACTTGCCTTCGTGATAGGCTTTAATAATTTCTTCATTAAAATCTTCAGCAATTTTTACTTCTTCTAAAGTCACTTTCTCGTAAAGACCATACCTAATTTTATAAAGCACACCCTGAACCCTATACTTAGCCCTTAAGGCAACATCTTCTTTTATCATGTTGATCTGTAATAAAAATAGCACAAAATATAATAAATTCAAGTTTTAGTTAAACTTTGTAGAAATTTCTCTTATCTTTTCATATACTTTTTCCTCTCCATCTATTTTCCTATCCCTCATTATAATCTTACCGTTGCAAATTACATCTTTTACACATTCACTGTTAGCAGCGTAAACTAAAGAAGAAGTAAAATTAAAGCAAGGATTAAAGTATGTATTCTCAAGATCAATTAAAATCAAATCTGCTAAATAACCTTCTTCTATTTTTCCAGTTTTCTTATGAAGAGCCTTGGCTCCATTTTGAGTAGCAGCTTTAATAATACCATCAGCCCTTGCCGCAATTGGATCGATGTTATTTATTTTTTGAAGCAATGCTCCTATTTTCATCTCTTCGATCATGTTTAAACTATTATTTGAAGCAGCTCCATCAGTTCCAAGACAAATATTTATTCCTTTATTTTTTATATCATCAAATCTAAAAACTCCTGAAGCTAATTTCATATTAGAGCATGGGTTATATACAAGCGAACATTCTTTATCTTTTAAAATTTCAAGTTCCTCATTGTTAAGCCAAACCGAATGCGCAAAAACACACTTATCACTTAATAAACCTAGATCATTTAAATAATTAACTGGACGCTTACCATAATTTTCAATTGAATCCTGAACCTCTTTTTGAGTTTCAGACAAATGCATATGAATTAGCATATCATTTTTATCAGAAACTTCTTTTACCCATTTTAAAAGTTCTGGAGAGGTTGTGTATATTGCATGTGGCGCAAGAGAATAATCAATTAATTCAGTATTTTTTGGAATTTTAGAACTCTTAATCTTTTCAAAATTGGAATTATCCAAGCAAATACCAATATTGGCTCTTATTCCCATTTCTTCAACTGCTTTGGCAGTACTATTTAACCCTCTAAATAAATACATCTCGTTAATAAATGTTGTGCCTGATTTTATCATTTCAATTAAAGCCAGTTTTGTCCCCCAATAAATATCCTCGTCTGTTAATTTTTCTTCAACAGGTATTATTTTATTAAATAGCCATTCATTTAATGGAAGATCATCTGCAAATCCACGTAAAAGTGTCATTGCTGAATGTGTATGACAATTAATAAAACCAGGAAGTATCATCTTTTTTTCTTTAGCATCAATTATTTCATCAACCTCAATATTAATTTCATCATCTATCTTTTTTATTTCATTTCCTTCGATTAAAATATCCTGTTTTTTATTTTCTAAAATTACATTTTTAATTAAAATACTCATATATTAAATAATTTTAAACTATTCTCGTAAACTTGTTTTCCTATATCCTTTTCTTTTATTTCACAAATCCTATCTTTAATAATTTTTAAGCTCATTGGATTATTTCTTTTTTCAGAAAAACTAGATGGAGTTAAAAACGGACAATCTGTTTCAAATAAAATTTTATCATTTGGAGTATTTTTAATAACTGCATCTAAATCAGCTTTAAAAATTATACCGTTAAAACCAATATAATATCCTAAATCTAAAAACTTTTTTAAATCTTTTAAATTTCCAGTAAAACAATGCAAAACTGCTTTTATTTTTTTATCTTTCACAAGGTCATACACATCGTCAAAAGAATTTCTTGAATGAATAATTAATGGTAAATTTAATTTCTCTGCTAAACTTATTTGTTTTAAAAAAACTTCTTTCTGTTTTTTAATATACTCATTCTTACTTAAAATCTTTGGATCATAAAAATAATCTAAACCAGCTTCTCCAATTGCTATAACTTTTTTACTTTTTAAAAGTTCTTTAAATTTAGAAACTTCAAATTCTTCTTCTTCAACATATAATGGGTGAAGTCCCACAGAAGCATAAACTCCCTTGCCATATTTATCTGCAATATCTACTGCAACTTTTGAATCAGAAAAAATCGTTCCAACATTAATCATACCTATATCATTTTGTAAGCATTTGCTAATAACATCAAATCTATCTTTTTTAAAATCATCAAAATTTAGATGCGCATGTGTATCTATAAATTTTTCCATAATTAAACATTACCAAAAAAAGAAAGCTTACACAACTTTCTTTTTTAAATTTTATAAAATTATTTTTGAGATAAAGCTTCTATTCTTGTATTATATTCCTCTTTGGAAATTAACCCTTTTGATAATATAGAATTTAATCCAGCAATATAATTTTGTTTAACTTAAGCGGAAGATAATGCTGTATTATATATCTTTACATCATTTATCAATCCATCAAAGGTATAATTATTTACATTTTGTAAACCAATTTTAAATCCATTAGGATCTTTAGTTTTTTCTACAACTCCTAATAAATCTTTAACAAAATTACCATTTAAATAAATTGCCCCAAAACCATCGTTATAAGTCCCAGTAATATGATTCCAACCATCTATTAATGTTCCGTCATTTTGAAAACTAATATTCCAACTATTTAAATTTTGTCTACCAACAAGCCAGCAAATTTTTCCATTAATCGTTCCAAAAAACCACCCATAATCAACTATGCTTTCTAAAACGATATGATAACTAGAATGATTAAATATTTCTTGTTTAATCCAAGCACTTATTGTTATGTCATTCGCTATATTTAAATTAGAACTATTTGGAATCCTTATTTGATCATTCACCCCATCAAAAGATAGAACATTACCCATGTTCTTATCGTTTACTATTTGAGGACAAGCAGTATCAGAACAAGTTGTTAGTGTTCCATCATAGAATGTTCCATTGTTACTTCCCCATTTATCATTTAGTACCCATGTTGTACCTTTGGTAACATGATCAGCATCCCATGCTGATACCATGTTAGCTGCTAGATTGTTTTGTATACTTTCTTCAAATACTTTTGATTTAGCTATATTAGCTTTATCAATTGAAGAAGAAGTAGAGATCATTATTACTCCTGCTAATATTCCTATTATTACTATAACAACAAGAAGTTCAATTAAAGTAAAGGATTTTTGTTTGTTCATTAAATAAAGTGTATCAAATTATTTTAATCTTGGAAATAATGTTTCTTTATTAATCGAATTAAATTTTTTTTCTTCATTTCCTAATATAGATAAAATTTTTTTAGAAGTTTCTGGCATAAATGGATAAAGCATTTCTCCTATTTTTCTAATAGCATAAATTAATTTAGAAAATAATTTAATTAATTCTTCTGTTTCATTAATTTCCCAAGGTTTAGTTTCTTCAATATATTTATCTAAAAACCTTTCTAAATTCCAAATTACATTTATAGCTTCATTAAATTCAAAATTATCTAAATGCTTATCGCATTTAAAAATATATTCTTCGATTTCCTTTTTAAACTCTTCTGAAAGATTAATCTTTTGCCCTATTAAATTTTTCTTTTCAATTAAAGTTAATGTTCTTGAAACTAAATTTCCAAGTCCAGATGATAATTCTGCATTGTATTTGTTTTCAAATTTTTCATAAGAAAAATCTCCATCTCCTGTTGTTTTAAATTCACTTAAAAGAAAATATCTTACTGGATCGGTTCCATATTTTTTAGTAAGTTCAAATGGATCAATTACATTTCCAATGCTCTTACTCATTTTTTGGTTATCTACTGTAATAAATCCATGAGTTATAATTTTTTGAGGGAGTTTTAATTCAGCTGAAAGTAACATTGCTGGCCAATATATTGCATGAAACCTGATTATATCTTTTCCAATAATATGAGCTATGTCTCCATTTGTCCAAAACTTATTAAAATCCTCACTTTCTTCTGCATAACCTAATGCCGAAATATAATTTGAAAGAGCGTCAAACCACACCCACATTTTTTGAGTGTTGTCTTGCGGAACATCAATTCCCCAACCTTTTGCTCTTTCGTTTGATCTTGATATGCAAAAGTCTTGAAGACCTGATTTAATAAAACTCAAAACTTCATTTTTTCTTGTTTCTGGAATAATTTTAATTTTATCTTTTTCAATTAATTCAAGTAACTCATTTTGATAATTACTTAATTTAAAAAAATAATTTTCTTCTTCAACTTCTTCTAATTTAACTTTGTGTATTGGACAACATCCGTCTATTAAATCTTCTTCTTTGTAATATTCTTCACATCCAACACAATAAAGACCTTTGTACGTTTTTTTATAAATATCTTTTTCGCAGGCTTTCCATAATTTTTGAGCTCCTAAAACGTGTCGGTTTTCTGTTGTTCTTATAAAATCATTATATGATAAATTTAAAGCCTCTTTCATTTGCTTAAATTTTAATGAATTTTCATCAACATAATCTTTAACAGGAACACCTTCTTTCTCGGCTGATCTTACATTTTTAAGACTATTCTCATCTGTTCCTGTTAAAAAATATACATTATTATTTTTCCTTAAATGTCTTGCATAAACATCTGCATATATTTTTTCAAGAGCATGTCCTAAGTGGGGTGCCCCATTAACATAATCAATCGCAGTTGTTACTAGTTTATTTTCCATAATTTTATCTCTTAATAATTAAAACAAATTCACCTTTTTCTTCAATTTCAATTTCACTAATTTTACCATAATATATTGTTTCAAATTTTTTAGTTAATTCTCTTCCGATTATGCATTCAAAATCTTCTAATTCTTTTAATTCAGAAAGTGTTTTTTTTATTCTATGAGTTGATTCATAAATAACTACGGGATATTTAGAATTAAAAACTTCTTCAAAAAACTTTTTCCTCTTTTTCTTTGCGGGAGGAAATCCCATAAACACAAATTTATCCATTGGAATATTAGCAATACTTGCAAGAGTTGTTATTGCTGACACTCCAGGAATAGGAATAATTTCTACTTCATTTTTAAAACGTTCTATGAGTCTAAATCCAGGATCAGAAATATTTGGAGTCCCTGCATCAGAAACAAAAGCGATTTCATTATCCTTAAGTAAGTTAGCCACTGATTTAAATTTATTTTCATCAGCATGTTCATCAAAACGAATGATTTCTTTTTTAATATTGTATGCATCCAAAAGCTTTCTAGTAACTCTAGTATCTTCTGCTAGAATAATATCAACTTTTTCTAAAATTTCTTTAGCCCTTATAGTTATGTCTTTTAAATTTCCAATCGGTGTCCCTACTATATATAACATATCATCTAACTTAAACTCCTTACTCGCTCCTTTTTCTTCTGGAAATATTTTTGAGTAAATTCGTAAGCTATTCCAGCAACAGGAATTATAAAAATGGCACCAAAAACTCCTCCTAGCTTAGCACCAATTAAAACCGATACCAAAACAAGCACTGTTGGTATTCCAATTATTTTTTTAGTTAAAATCGGAATTAATAAATTACTTTCTATCTGCTGGATAATAATACAAAAAGCTAATACAACGAGTGCTTTAACCCACGAATCAAATGCCGCAAAAAACATAATTAATAAACATGATATCACTGGCCCAATGATTGGAACAATATTAAAAACTCCTGCAATTATTGAAAGTAATAAAGCATATTTAACATGTATTATTGATAAAAAAATAAAAGTAGTTATAACTATGAAAATAGATGCAACTAGTTTTGCATTGAAATAACCTATTACATGTCTTTGACTTTCATTAAAGGCTAACAAAACCTTTTCTTCTAATTCTTTTTTAATAGTAAATATTTTTATAAAATTAACTGGAAATTGTTTTTCAATTGATAAAAATAAAGCGATTGTAAAAATAGTTACAAATGCAAAAACTTGTTCTAGTATACTTCCAGCAAACGAAACTGTATTTTGAATAATGCCTATTATCTGTTCTTGAAACATAGCAGCAAAATCGCTAATGCTAGTTATATTAACCCCATTCTGCACAAGAAAATCCAAAAATTCATTACTATACAAAGAAATACTATTTGTTAGCAAGGAAAGCTCCTTAACTAAAGGAGGAAAAATACTCAAAATAACCCACATAACAATAACTATAAATACTCCATAAATAACACTAGCAGCAATAGGTCTTGAGATTTTTTTTCTTTCAATCACATCGATTATGGGATTGAATAAAAAAGATATAACAAGCGCTAAAAAAATCCATAAAAGTATTTGACTAAAATAGAAAAGAGAATAGATAACTAAACAAACAATAAAAAACCTTATAATAGATCTCCAAGTTATATCAACTTTTGTTATTTTTTGTTCCATAACTTAATAATATTTTTTTAAATTTATCTTTATTTTCAAATGGACCAATTATAGCTAAATTTAATTTTTCAAAAGTAAATACATCATTCGAAACTCTCATAATATCTTCTACTGTGACTTTATCAATTTCTTTAAATAAATCATTAATTTCTTTTATTTCTCCCTTTAGTAATTCTTGTATTCCATAAAAGTTTGCTTTTGCATTTGAACTCTCAATAGATAACACAGTTTTTCCTTTTAAATAATTTTTTGCTTTTTGAAGCTCTTTTTCTGAAACTTTTTTTAAAGTCAGTTTTTCATATTCTTTTAAAATAGAAGTAATTCCTTGAAAAATTTTTTTATTATCTAATCCACTAAAAGTTACAAAATTTCCTGTATCGGTATCATTATCATTATATGTTTTAATATAGTACGCAAGTCCTTGTTTTTCTCTTACCTCTGTAAACATTCTTGAAGACATTGGCCCACCAAGTAAATCAGATATAACTTCTAATACAAACCTATCTTTGTGTAAATTGTTGTATCCTCTAAAACCAATAGCTACTTGAGATTGGCCTGTATTTTTTTTATGAATTAAAATTTTTGGTTCTCTTTGATTTTCTAAAACAGTTTCTTTGTCTTGAGCCTTTTTATTAGATATGTTTTTAAAAGCTTTTTTAATTTTTTCGATAATTTCGTCTTCATTAATTTTACCTGCCACACAAACAATGCTATTTGAAGCAGTATATTGTGATTTCATATAGTTTACAATTTGTTTCCTTGTAATATTTGCTATCGTCTTTTTGTTTCCAATAATATCTCTTCCAGCTGGCTGATCTCCATAAAGCACTTTTTTCCAAACTTCAGATAAATACATCATTGGATTATCTAAGTACATATTAAATTCTTCTTTAATAACCCCTCTTTCTTTTTCTATTTCCTTTGCTGGAATAGTTGAATTTAAATAAATATCGGAAACCCAATCAATAACAACATCTATGTGTTTATTATCTACCTTAGCCCAATAACCTGTATATTCTTCTCCTGTAAAAGCATTACAAAGTCCGCCTATTTCATCTAATGGCTCAATAACTTCTAATGCATTTTTACGATTAGTGGTTCCCTTGAAAAACATGTGTTCTAGGAAATGAGATATTCCAGCAATATCCTTACTTTCATATTTAGAACCAGTTTTAACTAAAACAAGAATAGTTACCGTTTCAGTATCATTTTGTGGAACTGTAATAACCCTTAATCCTGTATTTAAAATTGTTTTTTTATACATTTTTACTTAAATAACTAATTAAATTATCCAATATAATTCTCTCTTGTTTCATTGTATCCCTATTTCTAACAGTAACAGCGTTATCTTCAAGTGACTCAAAATCAATTGTTATGCAAAACGGAGTTCCAATCTCGTCTTGTCTTCTATATCTTTTTCCAATAGTTCCTGTTTCATCATATTCTGAAGTAAATATTGGTGATAATAAATCAAAAACTTCTTTAGCTTTTGAAGTTATTTCTTCTTTATTTTTAACAAGTGGCAATACAGCTACTTTAACAGGAGATATATTTGATTTTAATTTAAGAATAATTTCTTTAGTGTTAGAATCACCAGACCTTCCTTTATCAAATTCTTCGTAAGCATCGCATAAAAGTGCAAGTAATAATCTATCAACTCCAAAAGAAGGTTCTATAACATAAGGAATATATTTCTCATTTGTTGCTTCATTAAAATATTTTAAATCTTGTCCTGAATATTTTTCATGCTGACTTAAATCATAATCTCCTCTGCTCGCTATTCCTTCAATTTCAGACCAGCCCATAGAAGGAAAATTATATTCTATATCAGCGCAAGCTATAGCGTAATGAGCAAGATCTTCTTTTACCGCTTCTTTTACTCTTAAATTTTCTTTTTTTAATCCTAGAACATCAGTTAGCCACCTCATACTTTCATCAATCCAATATCTAAACCATTTTTCTTGTTCCCCTGGTTTTATAAAAAACTCCATTTCCATTTGCTCAAATTCTCTTGTCCTAAAAATAAAGTTACCAGGAGTAATTTCATTTCTAAAAGCTTTACCTATTTGAGCAATTCCAAAAGGAATTTTTAATCTTTGTGTATCTAAAACATTTTTATAGTTTATAAAAATACATTGTGCTGTTTCTGGTCTTAAATATGCAACAGCTGAATCATCTTCAACTGGGCCAATAAAAGTCTTAAGCATTAAGTTAAACTTTCTTACATCCATTAGTTCTCCTCCACAATCTGGACATTTAACTTGTGATAAATCACTAGCATTGCAACTTTCCATTAAATGATCTGCTCTGAATCTTTTATGACATTTTTTACATTCTGTTAATGGATCAGAAAAATTTTCTAAATGCCCTGAAGCTTCCCAAACTTTAGGATTTGTAATAATGGCACTATCTAAGCCAACTATGTTTGGTCTAGAGTTTACCATAAAATCCCAATAACTATTCTTTATATTCCTCTTCATTTGAACCCCTAGTGGTCCGTAATCATAAAAACCGCCAAGACCTCCATAAATTTCTGATGACTGAAATACAAAACCTTTTCTTTTACAAAATGATACTATTTTTTCCATAAATAAATAGTAGCAAAAAAAGACCGTTTAGTAAATAAACTATGCAAAATAAACAAATTACTTTAGAGATAAAAATTCAATTCTATCTTTATAATCAACTTGAGTAATTAGCCCTCTTGATAATAAGGAATTCAATCCTGCAATATAATTATATTGTATTTGAGCTAATGTTAATGCTTCATTATACATTTTAATCTCATCAATAACCCCTTTAAAACTGTTTGTTGCTAAATAAAGATTTCCTGAAGAAATACTGCCCACCGTCGAACATTCCGTATTTGCATAAGAACCATTATCTAAAACTCCGTCTATATACATATCAGGTATGGTTTTGCTTCTATTAAATACTCCCACAACATGATGCCATTTATCATCTATAATATTACTAGAAGAATACCTATAGCACGAATTTCTGATATAAAAAAGAGCTTTATCGGAAGTATAATAAGGATAATCAAATGTTCCTTGCCAATTAGTAATTCCTGAAACGCTTAAATATGCTATGGAATGATCATAACCATCTACCTCGTTTCCTGTCTCCCCCCAAAACTCCCATGTAAAACTATTGTCTCCTATGGCTGGATAATTAGTCATTTGGTTTATGTATTGAGCTGTATCAAACTTTAAACAAGTTCCTGAGATACAATTATTTTCACTCATCCACCCATATGCATGCGTATCTCCGTAACCAGCTGTTGTGTTTACATCAAACCCTACAAGTGGACCAGTGAAATTTGAACTCCATGTGTCTTTAGCTGAAGCTCCCGATCCTTCATCAAAATTAAATTCAGACACTAAATTCATCATCATACTGTTTTTAATAGTCTCTGAAAACGCCTTTAATTTAGTAATACTAGCTTTATCAATTGAAGAAGAAGTAGAGATCATTATTACTCCTGCTAGTATTCCTATTATTACTATAACAACAAGAAGTTCTATTAAAGTAAATGATTGTTGTTTTGACATATAAATTAATTAGCAATATTTCCTCCAACTATTTCCCCTTTGAGTTCTTCTGTTTTGTATTCCACTCTTTTCTGAGCCCATTCATCGTTACCCCCTATGTGAGCACCAGGAATTAACAATATCCCCCCTGGAGTAGCCATTTGTGGAGAGACTATAATTTGAAAAGCAACTCTAATCGGTTCTTTAGTATATCCTACCCCCGCATTAACACTACCAATATCCCAAACAAGTTCACTTGTTTCTCCGTTAAATGTTAAGCCTTTTTCTGCATGAGATTCTTCTTTAATAAAAGTACCGTTTTCAGGAATAATAGCTCTCATTGTAGCGCCTCCAATATCATTAAAACTATTTAAAACTTCCCAAACAATAGTTAGTTTAGAAGTTTTATTAATTTGAAGTGGGTAAGGACCAGAACTTTGCATAAACTTATTGGTTGTGTCGATATATTGTTTAGCTGCTAACTCTGTTTCTACTTTTGTTATAAATTCTTCTTTTACACCACCAATACTTATTACATTCTTAACTTTTTGATTTGTTTGAGATAAAACATTTTGTGTAATATCACTTTTTAAATCTACCCAAAATTCGATTGTTCCAACTTCATCCACATCTAAATATTCTAATTTTGGAAAAGATTTACTTTCAAATAGCAAAGAATTATCTCCTTTTGTATATTTAGCCAAAGGAGCATTTACTGTGTCTAAGTTAAAAAGAGATCCATCAAGCTTTGATATTAAAATTAAATCTCTTAAAGGTTCTTCACCAATATTTCTAAAAGATATTTCGTAACGCAAGCTATCTCCTTTTTTAGCAACATAGTCATATGCATTATTAACTTTCTGAGTAACATAAAGACTTGGAGCTTCAACCTTGAGCCATTCTGTTATTTCTTTTAAAACAATAAATTCATTATTATTCCAAATTCCCATTTTAACTGTAAAAGCAGATTGGGCGTCACTCTTTGTTATTCCTGAAATTTCAATTTTACCACTTTCATATTGATTTAAATTGTTAATATCCCATTGTTTTTCATCGAGTGCTTTAGGGTTAGAATACAAAAACTCAAAATCTTTAGGATAATTAATAAATATTGATAAATCTTTTAATGAATAAGGAACTTCTGAAGCATAATTTATACTAAAAGAAAAAGCTTTATCCATGCTTGTTACTTTTGAAGGAAGATTAAAATCTAAGCTAATAGGAACATTTTTTATTGTTGTTAAGAATTCTGTGTATACTTCATTTCTAACATTTAAATCTTTTGGTTTAAAGCTTAGGGTGGCCTTAGCAATTTTAATATTTCCTTCTTGTCCCAAAAGTCTAGCATTAAATTTAAAAGTCCTTTCTTGACCAGGATATATATTTCCGCCTAACTTTTCTGAGTTATACATTAATATTTTTTCTGTGCTAATAATTGCACCATCAGGATATTCGAATATAAGTTCAGGATCCTCTAATCTAACGTTTCCATTGTTCTTTAATCTGACTATATATTCCATGTTATCTCCCACAGTTACTTCCTTTGCTCCTAATATTTCAAGTTTTAAAACTTCTTTTGAATATGAAGTGCTTTGCCACCACCAAAAACCCAAAATTATTATTGCTAAAATCGAAAAAATAGTGATGAGGATGTTTTTAGTTTTCATTTTATTTTATTTTTTTTATACCGATTATAAACGGCACTTCATAAATTTTTAATTCTTTTTTAATTTCTAAGTCATTTTCAGATATATACCCTTCTGCCAAAACTTCTTCGAATATCATATCTTTTGTATCTTGACTCAGACTACCTCCTTCACATTTTACCAAAATCTTGTCATTTTTACTATATCTCAAATCTTTTCTCATTTGCTGAATATTTCTTATAATTTCTCTTGCAATACCTTCTTCCTTAAGCTCATCTGTTAATTCAAAATCAAATAAAACTTCTTCTTCGATAGCATCATCAATTAATATTTCTTTTACATTAATTTCGTCTTTAATAATATCAATTAATTCAATACTAATTTGTTTCTTAATTTTAGCTGATTTTAGAGGCTGTCTTACCTTAATTCCTTTTTCCATTCTTTCATTTAAAGCTAAATTAACAATTTCCCTAGCTTTTTTCATTTCGTCCTCTAATGCAACATCTATCAAGTCCTCATCTATTTTTGAAAAATCGCATAAATGAACACTTTCTATTTCATCATTCTCTTTTAATTCTTGATATATTTTTTCTGTAATAAAAGGTATGAAAGGAGCCATTATTTTCGATATTTCTAATAAAACAAATTTTAAAGTTGTTTCTGCTTCATTAAATTCTAAATCTGATTCTGGTTTTTGGAATCTTCTCCTTGATCTTCTAATATACCAATTTGAGAAATCGTCTATAAAATCGTTAAACAATCTCACAGCCCTTGTTAGCTCATAATCATTCACATATTCAATGATTTCTTTGTTGAAAGAAGCGAGTTTAGATAAAATCCATTTATCTAAAATATTTTGAGATTTTACTTTTGCTCCATTCTTTTTGTATGTGTTATAAAAAGTAAAACAGTTTTCAAAACTTAAAATAATTTTTCTCCATACCTCTTTTACCCTATCTTCAGAAAAACGGTAATCATCTCCAATATTTGTTGAAGATAATAAAAAGTATCTTAAAGCATCTGCCCCATATTTTTCAAAAATTTCATTAACATCAGGATAATTTTTAAGCTTTTTACTTAGCTTTCTTCCTGTCTTGTCTAGAACAAGACCATTTACAATAACATTCTGAAAAGCTGGATTATCTTCTCCAAGACCAATATTGTTATTTAAAGTTAAAGCTGATGCAATAACATGTAAAGTATAAAACCATCCTCTTGTTTGATCTAATCCTTCAGCTATAAAATTTGCAGGAAAAGTTTTTTCAACGAGTTCTTTGTTTTCAAATGGATAATGCCAAGATGCATATGGCATTGAACCAGACTCAAACCAACAATCAAATACCTCAGGAGTTCTTTTCATTTTTCCCCCACATTCACATTTTAAATAAACATTATCTATATATGGCTTATGCAAATCTTCTGTTTCTCCTTCAGTCTTTAATTTTTCTAACTCTTCTACACTTCCAATACAAACCATTTTCTCACAATCTTCACATTTCCATATAGGAATTGGAGCTCCCCAAAATCTATTCCTAGCAAAATCCCAATCTCTTGCTCCTTCTAGCCATTTTCCAAATCTTCCCTCTTTAATATGAGAAGGAACCCAATGTATTTTTCTATTATTTTCAATAAGACTATCTTTAATTTTAGTTACAGTTAAGTAGTAACTTTCTTTTGCATAATACATAAGAGGTGAATCACATCTCCAACAAAATGGATATGTATGTTCTATCAATTCTTCTTTGTATAAAACTTCTTTTTCTTTTAAATCCTTAATAATATCCTTGTTAGCATCGAAAACATATTTTCCTTTGTAATCCTCAACAAAATCTAAAAAATTACCAGACTCATCAACCGTGTGGACAAAAGGAAGATCATATTTTTTTCCAATATTATGATCATCTTCTCCATACATTGTTGCAATGTGCACCAACCCTGTTCCATCTTCTGTTCCAACAAAATCACCGTGAACTATTTGAAAAGCATTTTCTATTTTTTCTACATTTTGCTTTTTTAAATAGTCAAAAACTGGCTCATATTTTAAACCTAATAATTTCTCTCCCTTAAATTCCTCCTCTATTTTATAATCTTCAGAAATAATACTTAATCTTTTTTTAGATAAAATAAATTTATTGTTTTCTAGTCCTATAGTTACATATTCTTCCTCTTTATTAATTGCAACAGCAACATTTTGAGGAAGTGTCCAAGGGGTGGTTGTCCAAATTAATAAGAAAGTGTTTTCTTTTTCTGTTAATTCAAATTTAACATAGATTGACCTATCTTTTACTTCTTTATAACCCTGATTTACTTCAAAATTGGATAAGGTAGTACTACATCGTGGACAATAAGGAGAAACTCTATAATCTTTTTTTACAAGATCTTTATCCCAAAGCTTTTTTAAAACCCACCAAACAGATTCCGTATAATTTTTATCCATTGTGGAATATGCATTCGAATAGTCTGCCCATCTTCCTACTCTTTCAAGTGTTTTTTGAAAATCTTCAACGCAAGCAAAAACAGAGCTTCTGCAATATTCATTAAATTTTTCTACTCCAAGCTCTTCAATTTCTTTTTTATTTTTAATATTAAGTTCTTTTTCAATTAAGTTTTCAATAGGTAATCCGTGACAATCCCAACCAACACGTCTTGGAACTTGATAACCCATCATTGTTCTATATCTTAAAACAGCATCTTTAATGGTTGTAGTTAAAATATGTCCGTAATGAGGTTTTCCAGTTGCAAAAGGGGGTCCATCATAAAAACTAAAATATGGAGATCCCTCTCTTATTTTAATCGACTTCTCAAATATATTATTATCTTTCCAAAACTTTAGTATTTGTTCTTCGTAATTCATAAATAAAAATTAGCATTTTTTACTATATTTTTCAATTAAGTTTTCTTAACTCACCTGTTTTAATCATATTTTTTCTGTTTATTAAAACATCTTCCAAATCCCAATCATTTGCAAAAGCTTCAAAAAAAAGAATCGGATCTCCATGACTTACAATTAAAATATTTTTATTTTTATATTTACTTTCTAATTCCTCAATAAATTCTACCACTCTTTTTTGAAGATCTCCCCAACTCTCACCTTTTTCCGGTCTATCAGTCATTCTATTTTTGCCTTCATAAAAACCTAAAGCATCTTTTTTAGGTCCACCCGCAAATACTCCCCAATTTAAATCTCTAAGTTTTTGATTAAACTTAATTTCATTTATTCCTAAAATCGAAGCAACTATTTGTGCTGTCTGCTTTGTTCTTAAAATATCTGAAGAATAAATTAAATTAATATCACAATCTTTTAATTTTAATCCTGAAAGAGTAACTTCTCTTATTCCAGCCTCATCTAATTCGCAAGGAATTTCATCGTCTGGCCACCCATAACAGATATCTTTTAAATCTGTTTGATGAATATTTCTTCCATGCCTTAATAAATAATATGTATTTTTTAATTTTTTCATAAATTTTTGTAAACATCATGCTTACCAATAAAATGAAAAATAATGTTTCCATTATTTTTCCGATTAAAGATAATTCGATAATTGTCATTTATGCTAATAGAACAAAAGCCTCGCAATTCCCCCTTAAGAGAATGTATTCTAAGAGATGGATGCAAAGGATCATCTTTAAAAAATTCTATTTTAGCTAAAGTAATTTTTTTAATCCTTGAATCCAACTTTTTAAATCTCTTTTCAAAAGAAGAAGTAAATAAAATATTCATAAAATATCTTTAAGCATTTCTATGGGCTTACATTTTCCTTCGACATACTCTTTTTCTCCCATTTTTATTTCCTTAAGTAATTCCTCCTCTGAAATAAAATCTTCATCTAAAGCTAATAAATATTTAAAATACTCGCTTTTAGATGTAAGCCCCTTCTCTTTCATTCTTTTATTAATTTTTTGATTTTCTTTTTCTGAAACAGAAAAAGTTAATACTTTTCTCATAATCTTATTTTAATTATCTTGTAATACAATTGTATTACAATAATTTTTAATTGTCAATTACATTTTATCAGGAGAAGAAATCCCCATGATGCTAAGTATATTGCTTAGTACAAATTTAGTAGCAAGTGCTAGCTCGATCCTAGCTTCTCTTATCTTTTTATCCTCATCTAAAATTTTACAATCGTTATAGAATCTATGAAATGCACTTGCTAAATCTAATGCATATTGAGGAAGTCTATGTACTTCATAATCATTTGCTGTATCTTCTATAATTTCTTCAAATCTAAGAAGTTCTCTCATTAAATCAATTTCTCTTTCCTCTTTAATAAATTTTACATGCTTGGCTTTCTTTATTTTAGAAATATTTATACCCGAATTTCTTAAAACACTACAAATTCTTACATGGGCATATTTAACATAATAAACTGGATTTTTTTCTGACTCATCTAATGCTAAATCTAAATTAAAATTTAGATGTGTATTAGCTGATTTCTGCAAAAAGAAAAATCTCACTACATCAACGGGCACATCATTTAAAAGATCGTCCATTGTAATATATGTTCCTGCTCTTTTAGACATCCTAACCTGTTCTCCGTCTTGAAGAATTGTTACAAATTGCAAAAGAATAGTATCTAATTTATCTTTAAAACCAAAAGCCTCTATTCCTGATTCAAGGCCTTTCACATCTCCTGCATGATCTGCCCCCCAAACATTAATTACTTTATCAAATTTTTTATCTCTAAATTTATATTCGTGATAAGCGATATCTCCCGCAAGGTAAGTTGTTTTTTTATCAGACTTTACTAAAACTCTGTTTCTAATATCTCCAAATTCCATAGCTTTGAAAAATATGGCTCCATCACATTCATATGTTAAATCTTTTTGTTTCAAAATTTCTAAAATTCTATCAACTCTTTTATTCTCATAAAGCCAACTTTCTGAAAACCATTCATCATAATGAATGTTCAACTTTTCAACTGTTGCCTTAATCATTTGAGTTAAAATAATGTATGCCGCCCACTTTCCTACTTTATATGGATCTTTTTCATCTTCCAATCTGCTGTGTAAAAAATCAATATATTCTCCTGAATATTTTGCTAGTTCATCTTTTAAAACTGAATGTCCTAATGTATCTATTTGTTTTCCATAATCGTTAATATAATAAGCTTTTTCAGTCTCATAGCCTGCTTTTTTTAGTATATTTGCAAGAGTATCTCCAAATGGACCACCTCTTGCATTTCCAATAGTTAATGGACCTGTGGGATTAGCTGATATGAATTCAACCTGAACTTTTTTTCCTTTTCCCAAGCTAAGATTTCCAAAAGATTCTCTTTTTTGCAAAACCTCATCTATTAACTTTTCAAAGCATTTATGATTCAAAAAAAGATTTATAAATCCGGGAGGTAAAACTTCTACTTTTTCAAACACCTTTTTACCTTCTTTTTCAAGTCTATCCTTAAACTTATTGGCAACTTCCATGGGATTAATTTTATTTCTTTTTCCAATCTCAAGAGCAATATTTAGAGAATAGTCTCCATGTTTTTTTTCTCTTGATCTTAAAACCTGAAATTCTAGTTCCTCTAAACCTTCTTTTTTAAGAGAGTTTTTTACAATCTTATATATTTCATTTCTTATTAGCATGTTTATACATTATATTATTTTAAAATAAAATAAAAGAGTTAATTGCCTATATTTAATTTTAATAATCTATCATTATATTCTGCTTTTGAAATCAATCCTTTGAAAAATAAAGAATCTAGCCCAGCAACATAATTTTGTTTAATCTGAGAGGATGATAATGCCCCACTATATACCCTTACATCATCGATTAATCCATTCAAAGGATATATGGTTGTTTTTCCACCGATTAGTAAAGGTTGCGTATTAGAAATTAACCCATGAGAAGGATTCTGACTATTTACTTCTGACCCATCAAAATATAATTTTGCATTAATTCCGTCATAAACCCCTAAAATAAACATCCATCCTCTGCTTGTGGCATTTGGAACATTATATCTTGCGTAAAGTGATGTGGAGCCTGAATTACCAAGAGTAAAATAAAGATCACTACTATATCCAAAAAAAAGACCATAACCATTGTCATCCCAACTCAATCCTTTTTTTACAGCTATCCAAGAATCGTGTGTAGATCCCACAACAGAATATTTCACCCAAGCACTTATTGTAATTTTAGTTGTAATATCTAAACTTTCATTGTTGCCACAATCAATATAACTATTACTTCCATTAAAACCAAAACATTTGTCTGCAATACAATCACTATCATTTTTTAAAATGGGACTATTAACTAAGGTACCGTTATTATTTTCCCAAGCATCAGGAGTTTGGTTTACGTTAATTATTTCATCTAATTTCCATCTCGAAACCATATCTGCTGCTAGATTGTTTTGTACACTTTCTTCAAATACTTTTGATTTAGCTATATTAGCTTTATCAATTAAAGAAGAAGTAGAGATCATTATTACTCCTGCTAAAATTCCAATAATTACAATCACTACTAATAGCTCAATTAAAGTAAATGATTTATTTTTCATATTATTGTTATTATATCATGCTGATTCCTACTTTCAATAGTCATTTTCTTTACTATAACCAATTAATATTATAGTATAAAAATATGAAAGTTTTAGCAGAAAACAGAAAGCTTAAATTTGAATATGAAATCTTGGAAACCTTTGAAGCAGGTATAGAACTTTTAGGATTTGAAGTTAAAAGCCTTAAAATAAGAGGCGTAAATTTAGCTGCAACATATATCTCAATTCAAAAGAATAACAAAGGAAAAACACAGGCTTTTTGGATAAGTGCTAAAATCTTACCATACCAACCTAACAACATATATGTTGAATATAATTCTCAAAGAGATAGAAGACTACTTTTAAATAAAAAAGAAATCAATTATTTAATAGGCAAAACTGAGGAAAAAGGCTTGACTTTAATGCCTGTTATGCTTTATACTAAAAGAGGCTTCATAAAAATGGAGCTTGCTCTTGTTCGTGGTAAAAAAAGCTACGACAAAAGAGAGTCTATTAAAAAAAGAGAAGTTAGTAGAAGAATTAATAGCGAATTAAAATTAAGGGGGTGATTTGCCTCGACAGTAATTTGACAAAAATATGCAAGTTGAGTTCTTGGTCTCATTAAAACAAGAAACAAAAACAACTGGAAACTTATTCAGTCAAAAAGAGTTAGCATACGCATAACTCCATCTAGCCTGAGTATTCTCGCTAGGCAGAAACTAGGTGTCAATTTTTGCGAGAGTAGATAAAATTATTGATTTGGGTAATTCTATCGAAAATAATACTAAATCTAATATTAAAGATTTTTTCTAGATTATAACTTTAATGTGAAATAATAATCTAGAATAAACTTGTAGATATATTTTTGAAGATAATTTCTGGACGTGAGTTCAAAACTCGCCACCTCCACCATTAAATGATAAAACCATTAGTAAACCAACAAATTAGAGCAAGAGAAGTGAGGGTAGTAGATGAACAAGGAGTGCAGCTCGGTGTTGTACCAACAAGAGAAGCGCTTCGAATGGCTGAAGAGCGCAATTTAGACTTGATTCAAGTAACAGAAAAGGTAGATCCTCCTGTATGTAGAATTGGGGATTATGGTAAATATCTTTATTCTTTAAAGAAAAAAGATAAAAATTCTAAGGTTAAAACAGGAGAATTAAAAAGTATTAGATTATCATTTAATATCTCTGATAATGATCTTAAGACACGAGCAAATAATGCTATTAAATTTTTAAAAAACAAGGAAAAGGTAAAAATTGATTTAAGACTTAAGGGAAGAGAAAAAGGACTTGAAGGTGTGGGAAAAGAAAAAATCAACAAACTTATAGAAATTATTCAAAGTCAAGAAATAGAAATCAAAATCGAAAAAGAATTAAAAAAAGAGCCAAAGGGTCTCAGTATGATAATATCAAAGAAATAAAGGTTATGAAAAAATATAAGCAAAAAACAAGAAAGGCAATAACTAAAAGATTCAAAGTCACTAAAAGTGGTAAGGTTTTAAGAATGCCTAGCGGACAAGATCATCTTTTATCTAAACAAACTTCAAATAAAAGAAGACGCTTAAGAAAATTAGTAGAAGTTGCTGAAGCTGAAGCAAAAAAGATTAAAAAATTATTAAAGATATAAACATATGGTAAGGGTTAAAGGAGGTGTTCAATCACAAAAAAGAAAAGGAAAAATAATAAAACAAGCTAAAGGATTTAAATGGACAAGAAATAGATGTTTTAGAGCTGCTAAGCAAGCCTTAATGAAGGCTTGGAGTTATGCTTATAGAGATAGAAAAGTTAGAAAAAGAGAAAAGAGACAATTATGGCAAATCCAAATCGGAGCCGTATGTAGAGAAAATGATATATCATACAGCAAATTCATGGGAGGGCTTAAAAAGAAAAACATTGAAGTTGATAGAAAAATTTTAGCACAGCTTGCAAACAACAATCCAGAGATATTTAATGAAATTTTAGCTAAAGTAAAATAAATTTAAAAATGCGACTAATTTAGTCGTATTTTTATTTATTAGATAAACTTTCTATTCTTTCATTATATTCTTGTTTAGATATGTTTCCATTACTTAGCATTAAATTTAGTCCTGCAATATAGTTTTGTTTGATTTGGGTTAATGATAATGCTTCATCATATATTTTTACATCACTTAGCATACCATTAAAAAAATTACTTGCACTTTTTCCTATCAATACAGATGTTGAAGTTGCAGGAGGATTAATCGTTTGATCTATAGATCGCCTTTCAGAGCCATTTTGATATACTTTAATTTTGCTTCCATTCCAAAAACCGACAATGTGCATCCATGAATCATTAATTGCATTTTGAAAATCAGCTATATTTACTATAGCTCCATTTCTCATCCCTATACCAATTCTTTTATCATCAGACCATCTAAAAGCATACAAACTCCATCCATTTGTATCCCAGCCCTGGTTAGCTCCTTTGCTAATAATATTTGGATATCTTGTTCCACCCGTCCATGAAGATGGGATATACATCCATAGGCTAATTGTTGCGGAAGAAGTTAAATTTAAATCACTTCTATTGCCTAAGTCGATATAATCATTCACTCCATCGAAGGATAAAACATTACCCATATTCTTATCGTTTACTATTTGAGGACAAGTTATTGTTCCTGTTGAAGAACAAACTGTAGATATATCATCATAGAATGTTCCATTGTTACTTCCCCATTTATCATTTAGTACCCATGTTGTACCTTTGGTAACATGATCAGCATCCCATGCTGATACCATGTTAGCTGCTAGATTGTTTTGTATACTTTCTTCAAATACTTTTGATTTAGCTATACTAGCTTTATCAATTGAAGAAGAAGTAGAGATCATTATTACTCCTGCTAGTATTCCTATGATTACAATTACTACCAATAACTCAATTAAAGTAAACGATTTATTATTCATAGGCTAGTGCGTTTATTCTTTTGTTGTAATCTTCTTTTGATATACTTTCTTTTAATAATAAAGAATTTAGACCCGCGATGTAGTTTTGCTTGATTTGAGACGATGTTAATAGTGCATTATATAATTTTATACTATTCATTTGCCCTTGAAGATAATAAGAAAAGCTTGATCGTCCTATTTCATAATTGTGAGCATTTACGATATTTCCTTGTTGACTGGTCATACTAAATGAATATGCTTGTCGCTTTCCGTCTACGTATGCATAGGCTAAAGCATCTCTATCAAATATTACCACCACATTGTACCATGTGCCCGAAATTAAAGACCCATCTGCAGATAAGCTGGTGCCAATATATGCAGCTGTTCCGTCAGAAAAATAAGCACTTAACTTATCAGTTCCAATACCCCTATGAATTCTATAGCCAGCATTAGAACCAGAACCACCACAATAAATCAATCCATCAGTTGTTGTAGTAGCTACATCTTTATCAAACTTAACCCAAAAAGAAACAGTTTGATCTCCTTTTCCCATAGATAAACTACTATTATTTCCACAATCAACGTAATCATTCACCCCATCAAAAGATAGAACATTACCCATGTTTTTATCATTTACTATTTGAGGACATAAAGAAGTTGTACAACCTGTTGAAGTATTATCATAGAATGTTCCATTGTTACTTCCCCATTTATCATTTAGTACCCATGTTGTACCTTTGGTAACATGATCAGCATCCCATGCTGATACCATGTTAGCTGCTAGATTGTTTTGTATACTTTCTTCAAATACTTTTGATTTAGCTATATTAGCTTTATCAATTGAAGAAGAAGTAGAGATCATTATTACTCCTGCTAGTATTCCTATTATTACTATAACAACAAGAAGTTCTATTAAAGTAAATGATTGTTGTTTAATCATATTTTATTGATATTTATCCCAAAATCTTTAGGAACTTTTTTAGAATATTTAATTAAATATTCTTTTCCTTTTTGAGTTATTATATCAAAGTCTTTATCCTCTGTAAAACTCCTAATTAAAACTGATGGACCAGGAAAATTTTGAGGCTCTAAGTATATATCCCCTTTTTTAAAAAATTCTTTTATCTCTGTGCCCTCTTTTTCATTTCTAGTAATAACAAACATTATTTTATCTTCAAAAAACACCCTTCCTTTTGTTAAGGCTCTTGCATCATTTCTATCAAAGTTAGGATTAATTTCAAAAAGTTTTTTTAATTTTTTCGAATATTCTTTATCCGTTAAAATACATCCTCCTGCAGGCATAGGAAAATCTTTAATATTAAATTCTTTTGCAAGTTCTAATTGTTTAGATCTATTTTTTCCAGAAATATCATATAATTTATTTCTATCAATTAATCCTTTTTTTTCAGGAATAGTTTCTGGAAGTAATTTAGCTGATAAAGGTCTTAAAATTAAACCCTCTAGATTAGCTTTTTTTTCTAAAAAAAGAAGTTGTTGCTTGCTTTGAGAAAACGGTCTTTGATTAACAACTTCTCCTGTTGCGATAAAATCATATCCTTTTTCACGCATTACTTCTCCTGCTTTTTTAAGCATTAAAAGATGGCAATCTCTACAAGGATTCATCCCCACCCCTCTTCTATATTTAGGATTCTTTACAATTTCTAAATGATCCTCTGTAATGTCTGTTTCTCCATTAAAAAAACAACTGCCAAAATTAATAGCATCTACCTCAATATTTTGCTTTTCTAAAATTCTTTTAACGAGTATAGAATCTAATCCTTTTGAAAATAAAAGCAAGGCTTTGGTCATTTTTTTGTGATAAATCTATTAGCTTTTTTTAACATTGCAATATCGTTTGCAAAAATTAACTCTTTAATAGCTTGTGAATATTTAATCCATTCGTATCCAATATGCTCAAAGGAAACCTGCACATTTTTTGTATTTGTTTCAGCAATAAAAAAAGTAACTGTTTTAAAAACTACTTTTCCTTCTTTTCTAAATTTATAGTTTATAAAATATTTAAAACCATTTACAAATTTAAGATCTGTAATTCCTGTTTCTTCCATTACTTCTCTTATGACAGTATCTTTTTCGGTTTCCTTTCCTTCAATGTGTCCTTTTGGAAAACCCCAATAGTCCACTCCCTTTTTTCCCTGAGACTGATAACGAAGTAATAAGTAATAGATACTATCTTTTTCTCTTCTAAAAACTATTGCACCTGCTGATTTTTCCATAATTATTTCTTTTTTAAAATTTTTTCTATTTCTCTTAAAGGCAAAGTATTCATAACATCTTTCTTTGTTGCCCATCCTCTTCTTGCCTGATTAACACCGTACTCCATTCTATCCATCTGCTTTAACGCATGAGTATCTGTATTAATAAAGAACTTGCATCCTTTTTCTTTAGCTTTTTTTATATTATAATCACTTAAGTCTAATCTTTCTGAAGAATTTATCTCAAGTAGAACATTTTTAGTTTTAGCAAATTCAAATATTTTTTCAAGGTCTATATTAAAAGCGTCTCTTCTATTTATAATTCTTCCTGTAGGATGGACTAAACAAGTCACGTACGGATTAGACATTGCTTTTAAAACCCTTTCTGTCATATCCTTCCTAGTCATTTTAAAATTAGTATGGATTCCAATGTTCACATAATCAAGTTCTTTCAGGGCTCTATTTTCAATATCAAGAGAGCCATCTTTTAAAATATTTACTTCTGCGCCATGAAAAATCCTAATTTTACCTTTATATTTTTCATTTAATTTTTTTATTTCTTTTGATTGAAGTAATAAGCTTTCCTCATCTAATCCATTTTCTATTTTTAGTTCTTTTGTGTGATCTGATATTCCAATATATTCATATCCTTTTTGAATAGCTTTTAAAACAATGTCATCCATAGATATTAAAGTAGCTGCAAAACTAGAATGGGTATGAAAATCCCCCTTAATGTCTTGTAGTTCAATTAATTTTGGAAGTTTATGTTTTGCTGCCATTTCGATCTCTCCTCGGCTTTCTCTAAGCTCTGGAGGTATATAATCTAATCCTAATTTTTTATAAATCTCCTCCTCTGTTTTTCCTGCCTTATATAAATCATTTTTAAAAAGTCCGTATTCGTTTAGTTTGTATCCTTTAGAAATAGCAAGTCTTCTTAAGGAAACATTATGTTCTTTTGATCCAGTAAAATATTGAAGTGCAGAACCAAAAGATTCCTCTCTTACAATTCTCAAATCAACATCATACCCTTTTCTCATCCTAACAGATGACTTAGTTTCTCCTCTTCCCCAGATCCTAACAACTTCTGGAAGAGAAACAAATTCATCCATTATTTTTTGAGATGCCGAAGCAGCAACCAGTACATCAATATCACCTATCGTTTCCTTTTTTCTTCTAAAAGAACCAGCTACTTCTATTTTTTTTATTTCTTTTATTTTTTTTAATTTTTCTAAAATTAAATTAACATCTTCAGCAACTTCTGAAATTAAATATCTAGTACCACTTGATTCCATAAATGCAATACTTTCTAAAATATTTTTTTGACTTTTTTCTCCAAAACCAGGGAGATCTCTTAGTTTATTTTTTTCTATTGCTTCTTTTAATCCCGCAACATTTCTAATACCAAGTTCTTTATTCAAAAAATCAATTCTTCTTGGACCAAGTCCTTCTATTTTACCTAAGTTTTTGACATCAATTGGTTTCTGTTTTTTTAATTCATTGTAATATACAATTTCACCAGTCTTTAAATACTCCTCTATTTTAAGAGCTATACTTTTTCCAATTCCTGGAATTTTCTCTACTCCTTTTAAACCCTCCTCTCTATAAATTTGTTCAATATCTTTTTCTAAATTATCTAAAGAAAGAGCCGCAGTTTGATATGCCCTTGGCTTGAATGGAATATTTTCTAAATCTAAATATTCACCTATCTCGAATAATATTTTAGCTATTTCATCATTTTTCATTGTGAAAAAATTTACTTCTTAAAAAATCGTACCCTGCTTTAAAAAATAATACAAATCCTGTTACAGAAACAATTACATCTCCAGCTCTTAAAATCATAGAGAATGCACTAGAAATGCCTAAATTAATATTAAGATTTTCAAATGCAAAAGCCTGAATTAATTCTTGAACACCAAGCGCTGCAGGAATAGGAATTAAAGTTGATAAAAATGAAAATCCTAAAATAGAAAAGCCCCCCATAAAATCAACTACACTTTTTAGGAAAAACATTATAACCCATATTCTTAAAAACATTACTAAAACTTTTACAACTGATAAAAAATATCCTTTCCATAAATTCTTATTTTTTAAATTAAAATAATCAAATACTATTTTTTCGATTTTTATGGCAGCACTTTCTTCATACTTTTCTTTATTTATTTTTAAAAGTATACTTTTAATAAAACTTTTTTTTCTAAAAATGTAAAAATAAATTAAAATATTAATAATCAGAATTATGAATATCGAAATGATAAAAATAAATAATACATTTTCTGATGGCTTTGCAACTGCGTAAAAAAAATAAAAGGTTCCAGTTAAAATTACTAGCAAATTTATTGTCCATTCTATTATCCTTTCTATAAAAACAGATGCGAGTGCCTTATCCCATCCAATTTTTTCTCTATGATTTAATAAAGAGGCTCTAAAAAATTCACTTCCAAAAATAATCATTGGGAAAAAATAAATAATAGAGAAACCAGCTATATATATTTTAAATAAATTTAATAAAGAAATTTTTTTCAAATATCCTTCAGCTTTTATGATTTGAGCCCATCTTAAAGCTCCTAAGAAAGCATTTAAAAAAGATAAAAATATTATTAATAAGCCCTCTTTATTCAAGAAAATTTTAAAACTATTTAATATAAAATTCCATCCTATTATATTTCCTATATATATGAAGATAAAAACACCAAATAAAGTAGAAAATAAAAATAATAAACTTTTACTTAATTTATTCATATAATTTTTTCGTCAATAAATTTTACAATTCTTTCCTTATATTTATCCAATGGATAATTATGCCCTCTTATTTTCACAGCCAAACCAAGAGATATTCCTTCTCCTAATATAAAATTTTTAAACCATCTTATCGGACCATAAACAAAAGTACTTTTAAATAATTCTAAAGTGTCACCATTACACAAAACATCCTCAAATTCATTAATTAAAAGAATGTTTTTGTTTTTACTATGAATACCAAAAAAAGGTTTCCCGAGCTCAATGCTAAAAATATTTTTAGAACCCCTTATTTTTTCCATCACCTCATCCGCAATAAGGGCTCCGTTAGATAGCCCAAGTAAAATTACCTTTTTATCAGTTTCTTTAATAATAGCTGATATGTGTTTTGATTGTTTTTTAAAAGAATAGGCATAATCTTTAAGATACCCAAATTTTCCAATCAGATGATCCTCTGTTCGAAAATATTGGATTATACAAACCTTATAACCTTTTTTCTGCAAATAGTTTTTAATATATTGAGCAAACGGATTCAAATCGGGAGTTTTCTCATAACTCACGGTTCCCCATCCTCCAGCATTTATGATAATAATAATATCATTTTTTAATTTTACTTTTTCAAAATTTTGCTTAAAAACAGAAACGTTTTTATTCAAAAAACAAAAATCAAACCACCAAAATGAATATATCATTAATATTAATAAAAAAAGTAAAAGTCCATCTATCATAATCCGCAATCTTTGTTAATATAACAATTAACTTGTTTTTTAGTATTATTTAAATAACATTCGTTAGCATATATAAAATCATCTTTAGTATATACTGGCTCTATGTTCGAGTTACAAACATTCTTTGAACATCCAGAAAATGTGCTAATTCTTTCGTTTAAAAAATCATCCAACTCTTTTAAATCTAAATCATCAAGTATTCCATCTTTATTCAGATCAGCATAGATAAACTGGTCTGGTTTTCTAAGTAAAATATTTAAATTATTTTTTAAATAATTGTAATCCGAGTAAGTAATAACATTATTTAAATCCAAATCACCCAATTCTCCACAAGGTAATGCAAATTGTTTTTTTTCATAATTTAAGAAAATATCGCCCGTTTTAACTCCGGATGGATAAACATAATTTATTTCATTATTTTCTAAATATGCTATTTTATTAATTTTAAAATTTATGAGAGCAGTATCATTAATTGCTTCAATATCAAATTCTAATTTAACCCAATTAGGGACACCTTTTTTTATTTTTAAAAATTTAGATTGAGTAGGTTCCGCACTACTAAAAAGTTTTAGATTTTTAACAGCTACATTTCCATCTCTTTCAGTTTCTATATATATTCCTGAAGAATCATCATCTTGATTTAAAGAAATTTTTGCTGGTATTAAAGCATCACCATTATCTGAATCTAAGTAAAAAGTTAAAAAAACATGTTTTGTTTTATCACTATTACTTTGGACATTAACAAGTACGCTATCATAAATTTTAGGAGAAAAAGTTTTTGAACAAACGGTAAATGGTTCTCCTTTTAATATATATTTTTGAATTTCAATAGCATCTATCAAATTAACTTCACCATTGCCTGTTACATCTGCTCTTAGTTTTTGTTCATCATCTAATTCTTTATTTGTAACTATGTATGAAATATCATCTGCTTTAATGTAGCCATCTTTATTAATATCACCATAATTTCCACAGACTAAATTTCCTTTTTCGCTAACATAATTTAAATAAAATTTATTAGTTTCAATGGATGTAGAAACGTTTTTTAGTTCTCCTTTTTTATCTATGTAATCAATTTTATCAATCGTTATCTGTGTGTATGTTGGCTTTTCCTTTGCCATTAGTTTAAATTCCATAGAAACCCAAGTTGTTTTCCCATTTTCTAAGAATATAAAGCCATCCTCTTTAATTTCAGCACCTGTATTCCAGGTATAATCATCTATTTTTATTTTATCTTCATTTAAAATTCTAAAATGCATGCCATTAAATGGTATAAAAACATCTCCATTTTTAGCTGTAATATCAAAATTAATTCTTATATTGGCTTCACTTTTTTGTTTATCCTGTTTAACGTCAAAAGAATTGTCAAAAAAAACTTTTGGAACAAAACCTTTCTTTATCTCTTCTTCAAAAGAGCAGGCTGGAAAAAATTCAATATTATTATTTAAAAAATTTTGAAGAATGTTTTGATCTTTATAGTCAATAATGTTGTTCTGATCTAAGTCTCCTTTTTTTTGATCATTATTTTCGATTGAACCGAATATAAAAAAATCTAGATCTAGATCACTAATCACACCATCACCATTTAAATCGCCATAATTGCTACAAGGGGATTGTCTTTCTTGCTTTTTATCTATAAAAGAAAGGTTTTTTATAATATTTTCAAAATTAGCAGTTTCTATATTTTCATCATATTTTGTAAAAGAATCATCTTCTGCCGAATACATTGAAAATAAAAATCCTATACAAGAATCACCTTCTCCCAAAATATAGTCTACATAACTTACATTTGCTGAAACATTATTTCCATAATCTAAATTATTTTCTCCTTTAATTACTTTAAAGGTATTTTCATTAATTTGAATTTCTTTTTTTTCTTTAACTTTTATATAGAAAGAAACATCTGAACAATAATTTCCTGTTTTGATTTCTAATTTTTTATAAATTAGATTTGTGTTATTTCTTTCTTTTGGCAGTTCTATATAGCTATTTTTAATTTTTGAATTTGGGGGCAACACCAAACTTAATCCAAGCTCTTTATTATCATACTGCACCTGCTCCTCTGATTTCTTTATGCATTTATAACCATCCCATTCAAATTTTTCCTTTACACAATTATTGGCTGATAAATCATATGGATATTCTAAACAAGTTCCAAAATAATTAAATTCTTCTTTTTGCTCTTTTAATAAACAAATATTTTTATATGTTTTATTACTTTTTGAACAAACTGGCATGTCTACATCTGTACAAGAACTTATTTCGTTACGAGATGAAAATATATTAATAATAAACTCTTTTAAATCAGAAAAAGAGCAAGAAGTTAGATTGGTTAAACTACATGCATGTACGCTGATATTAAAATTTAACAAAATTAATATTGCAAAAAGTAAAAATTTTCTTTTATTCATCATAGGTTTTATTTTATTTATTTTACATATATTATGGCTTTTTTTATCAAAAAACACAATAAGGATAAGATTGAAAAATAATATAAATATATTAGAATGTATTTATGATTAATTTTAAAAAAATTTTATCTTTCTTAGTCATTGTTTTAATAGTTACTAGTTTTTTTGTTTTTACCAATAGCAACAATTTACTATACAAAGAAAACACTTTTACAATTACTGAAGGACAAACCCTTAAAACAATTTCTCAAAATTTAAAAAAAGAAGGTTTTATAAAAAATAGCCAACTTTTTTACTTTTTACTTTATTTTGATAAAAATCCAAAAGACATAAAAGCAGGAACATATAAATTAAATTCATTGATGAGTTATTCAGAAATAATTGAACAAATAATAACAGGTCACACTTTTAATGAAAAAATAACAATTGTTGAAGGGTGGACCATTGATGATATTGCAAATTATTTAGAAGAAAAAGGTTTATTTAAAAAAGAAGAATTTTTTAAAGTAGCGGGAAAATCAGGTTTAAATTACCCTTCTTTAGATTTTTCAAATGAATTTAAATTTTTAAAAGATAAACCTAAAGATATGAGTTTAGAAGGATTTTTATTTCCAGATACTTACTTTATAAATGAGAGCGATACACCTGAAACTATTATTAAAAAAATGCTTTCTAATTTTGAAAAAAAAGTTTTAGGTAAAATAAAAATTACCGATAATATTTTTGATACGATTATATTAGCTTCTGTTATAGAAAAAGAAGTTAAAAGTTTTGAAGATAAAAAAATGATTGCTGATATCCTTTTAAAGCGTTTAAAAAGCAACGTAGCGCTTAGGGTAGATGCAACAGTTATTTATTCAAATAAAATAGAAAATAAAGATAAATTACTTGATTTAGAAATTAAATCTCCTTACAACACATATCAATATCCAGGTCTTCCAATTGGACCAATTTCAAATCCAGGAATAGAAAGTATTAAAGCCGCGCTAGATCCTATAAGTAATAATTATTGGTATTATCTCTCAGCTAAAGATGGAACAACTATTTTTAGTAAAAATTTTGAAGAACATAAGATAAATAAAGCTATTTATTTAAGATAAATATTTTTTATCTTTTATTTTTTCTGGTAAAAAACCCTTATAATTATAATCTTCTGTTTGAGCAAAAGATTTGTCATTTTTTAAATGTAATGGAATTTTAAGATTACCATATCGTTCAACATCTCTTCTTGCTTTTTCATATGCATCAGATAGTTTTCTTGATTTTTTATTTTTACACATATAGACAACTCCTTGTATTAAATTAAGCCTACATTCAGGTAGTCCAATAAAATGACATGCATGAAAAACATTTATTGCCTGATTTAGTGCTAACGAATTTTCTAAGCCTATATCTTCTGACGCAAATACTATTAGCCTCCTTGCAATATATAGTGGATCTTCACCTGCCTCAACCATTCTAACAAGATAATAAATAGCAGCATCCTCTTTTCCTGCACGCATCGATTTAATTAATGCAGAAATTAAATCATGATGTTCCTTTCCGTGTTTGTCATAATATAGATTTTGTTTTTGAAATGCTTCCTTTATATCACTTTCTTTTATGTCTTTATTTAGGGCTAAAGCATAATCCAATATATTTAAAGCCACCCTTGCATCTCCATTACTCATTTCTTTCAAAAACTTAACTGCTTTGTTTTCTATTTTTATATTTTTTTCTTTAACCGCTCTTTTTATAATTTTTTCTATTTCTCTTTCATCTAATTTTTCAAAAGTAAAAACTCTACACCTTGATAATAAGGCTGCATTAACTTCAAAAGAAGGATTTTCAGTTGTTGCTCCTATTAAGATAATGGTTCCATTTTCGATATATGGAAGTAATGCATCTTGTTGTTTTTTATTCCATCTATGGATCTCATCAATAAAAAGAATTGTTTTTTCATTTAATCTTTTATTTAACTCAGCCCTTTCAATAATAAGTTTAAAATCTTTTATTCCTGAACTAACAGCTGATAATTCCTCAAAATGAGATTTAGTTTTATTAGCAACAATCTTTGCTAACGTAGTTTTACCTGTTCCTGGGGGTCCATAAAAAATCATTGAAGGAATATTATCCTCTTTAATTGCTTTTCTTAAAAGACTATTCTTACCTAATATCTTTTCTTGCCCTATAAAATCCTCTATTTTTTTAGGTCGTAATTCTTCTGCTAATGGTTTCATAATTTTTTAAAATAAAGGTTGTTGTAAGAATCTTTTTTCTTTTTCTTCTCCTTGAAATATTTTAACCTTTCCAAATTCTCCATCATAACCGGGTGTAATGTGAATATCACCAGCTCTCATTTTTTTTACAGCGAAAGCAACCATTTTATTTACTTTTTGTATATTTTGTACATCTTCATAAAGCAAAATATTAAATTCTGATTTAAATTCTTTAATTAACTTCGTGTAATCTTTATTAACCGCTTTTGATAAAGATCCTACATTCAATATTTCTGCTATTATTTCTTTTAGAGGAACTATGCTTCTAAATTTATAATCTGGTGCCTCTTTTAAATCACTAAGTTGATTCACTCTACTTAAAACACCTATTACTAATGGCTTTCCGCAAACAGGACATATTCCATTATATTTATATGTTTCTTCTGGGCTAAAATTTATATCACACTTTCTGTGCCCATCATTAAAATACTTTCCTTCTTCTGGATAAAATTCAATTGTTTCTAAAATTTTATTTTCTTTAATATTTTTAACAATACAATTATAATCAAAATCCGTTTCAAACACGTTTGCTTCTCGTCCTATTTTTTCTAAAGAATGTGCATCTGAATTAGATAAAAGAGTTCTATCTCGACATTCTTTCATTTTTAAAAGCATTGAGGGATTGGCAGACAAACCTGTCTCGTATGCGTATATATAATCTGAAAGGTCTTCAAAACATTCTTGTGCAGAATCAAAGCCAGACTTAGAACCATACAAACCAAACCAAGGAGTCATTATGTGTGCAGGAATAACTAAAACATCTTTTGAAATATCTAAAATAACTTTAAGGAATTCTTTAGCATCTAGCCCAAGTATTGGTCTACCATCTGATTTTAAATTATAATTTTCAGATAATTTATGATTAATTTTTTTTGCAATATCTAAAGTAGGGCAAATTAAAATTAAATGAATTTTTCTAACTTTACCTTTTTTAAAATAAATCAAGCTTACTTCTCCAGTTATGATAAACCTTATTGAATTTTTTAATTCCTTTAATTTATAAAAGGAAGATGAATCTATAACTAATTTATTTTGTAATTCAGAAAACCACAAAGGGTGGGTAAAATCCCCTGTTCCAATAATATCAATTCCCTTTATCTCTCCTTGCTCGCTTAACTCTTCTAGATTCATCTTTGAACTAACAGCTCGCGAATATTTAGAATGTATATGAAAATCAGCAATTATTTTCATTTTTTTAATATTTTTTCTTCAAAACGTCCTAAAAATATAAACACAGCAATAACTAAAAATGTAACAAGCAGAGCTATAAGATACTCTTGTACTGCAATCGCGATCCCTATAGCCGAAGCTACCCAAAGACCTGCTGCGGTTGTAAGCCCTTTAATACCCTCTTTATTTTTAAATATAGTTCCAGCCCCTAAAAAACCCACACCAATTGCTATTGATTGAATTATTCTTCCTGGATCAAAAGATATTTGATATCCTAAATCAAATTTATCATAAAGGATATAAAAAATTATTGTAAAAAGATACGAACCGAGACAAACAAGAGCATATGTTTGGAAGCCTGCATCTTTTCCTTTAATTTCTCTTTCAAAACCAATTAAAGCACCTAAAAAGGTTGCGTAAACTAATTCTAATAAAATTACTATGTTTAACATAAAATATTATTCATTAATAATGTTATTACTTTTTTCAACTTCTTGAATTACTTTTTTCACCAAAGATTTAGGGTCAGTATCATAAATAATAGGAGCCTTGGGCTTTCTTTTAACCTGTCCTAAAAAATCTCTAATATTAGCTGCTATTCCTCCTGTTCCCTCCAACACACCAATTATTTTTCCTGTTTCAAAAGCAGTCAAAAATTCGTGCATTGTTCCTGCTCCCCCTGCTATAACTATTACTGCTTCACAAGATTTAGTCATAATAACGTCTCTTCCAGCATAGCTCGCACCTGTATAAACGATTACATCATAAGGTTCAAAGGGTAACTTATATCTTTTAATATGAGATTTTTTTGAAGCTGCAGGAGAAAAACCAATATTTAATCCTCCATTATCTCTAGATCCACAAGATGCAACATAAGGAACACCTGTAGTCGCTCCAGAAATTACAACGCATTTATTTTTGGCGAGCTCCTTTCCTACCTCATAAGCTTTTTTCTCTACATCTTTTATACATAATTCTATGTGTGCAGATCCTGAAACCGCAATATCGTATATAAATCCAAATTTACTTTTTTTCATTCTTTTTTTAATATTAAATAATAATTTGAAAATTTTTTTATTTTTATTTCTCCTTCACTAATTATTTTAAAATCTTTAAATAATTCTTTTAATTCATTTAATTCAAAAACATAAAAATAATGATCTTCTGCCCCATGCCAAGGAATCAAAATTTCTTTTTCATTTATTTTTTTTACATCTAATTTTTCTTTTCTATCTTTCAAATTCCAAACAGTTAAGATTAAAATTCCATCATCCTTTAAAACCCTTTTTATTTCTTTCACAAATATATTATGGTATTCTTTTGGTATATGATGAAGTACTGCAAAACTAAAGACTTTATCAAATTCATTTTCCTTAAAAGGAATATCTAGCGCTGAAGCTATTCTAAAATCTACTCCTTTGTAATTCTTTCTAGCTATCTCAATTAATTTTTCTGAATTATCAATTCCTGTGTAATTTGTATTTTTCAAATTTTCGCAAAATCTTCCATTACCACAACCAAGGTCTAAAACTCTTTCGTCTTTCTTTACATCTTTGAATAAAAAATCAAATTCTGACCACACATTCCTTCTTGCGCTTGAAAATTTCTCCGCAATAGCGTTATAATCTTTATAGGTTTTAATTAATATTTTATCTTTGTCATGCATATAAATATAAACGAGGAAATTATCAAAGAATTATTTTTAAAGAAGAATCCAACTTCTGACGGCTTAGCATCCATAAAAAGAAAACTTTCTAAAAAATATAAATCCCCTTGTCCAAATAACATTAGTTTGCTTAAAGCTTATCATAATCTAATCAAAAGTGAAAGCATAAAAGAAAATAGAATCATTGAAAGTTTGCTCAAAATAAGGCCTGTTAGATCACTTTCTGGGGTCATTAATGTTTCTGTATTAACAAAACCATATCCTTGTCCTGGAACATGTACTTTTTGCCCTAAGGAAGAAAATTTACCTAAAAGCTATTTATCAGGTGAACCTGCTGTTGAAAGAGCTAAAAGATTAAAGTTTGATCCGTTTGTGCAAGTTAAAAAAAGAATAGAAATTTTAGAAGCTACTGGTCATAATGCTGAAAAAATAGATTTAAGAATTATAGGTGGCACATGGTCATATTATAGTAAAAAATATAAAATATGGTTTACAAAAAGATGTTTTGATGCTTGCAATGAAAAAGAATACGTAAAAGAATTATATTCAAAAAAAAATATTAATGAACTTTTTCAAGAATTAAATGAATCTCAAAAACAAAACGAAACTGCAAAATATAGGATAATTGGCTTATCTTTTGAAACAAGGCCAGACTTTATTAACAAAAAAGAAGTTTTTGATATGAGAAGACTTGGAGCAACAAAAGTTGAAATAGGGGTTCAATCTATTTATAATGATGTGCTTAAAAAAACTAAAAGAGGACATGATGTTGAGACAACCATTAGGGCTACCCAATTATTAAAAAATGCGGGATTTAAAGTTTCTTATCAAATTATGCTAAATCTACCATTAAGTAATATGAAAAGAGATTTAGAAATGGTTAAGGAATTATTTACAAATGAAAATTTTAAGCCAGATTATTTAAAAATATATCCCTGTGCATTAGTTAAAAACTCTGAACTATACAAAGATTATATAAAGGGAAAATATAAACCATATAACGAAAGAGAGCTTATTGATTTAATCAAAGATATTAAAAAAGAAGTTCCTTATTATACACGAATAGAAAGAATTATTAGAGATATTCCTGCACCATTAATTATAGAAGGTGGAGCTAAAGCATCTAATTTAAGACAAATTATTGATAGAGAAATCCAGAAAGAAGGATGGAAATGCAAATGTATAAGATGTAGAGAAATTAGAGATCAAGAACAAGATCAAAATATTAAATTGTTTAGAGAAAATTACACAGCTCAAAAAGGGAATGAAATTTTTTTAAGTTTTGAAGATGAAAAAAAAGAACGCCTTTATTCAATGCTAAGACTTAGAATAAACCCTGATAATTCTGCAATGATAAGGGAAGTTCATACATATGGTGAATCTAAAAAAATAAGTGAAAAAGGGGATGTGCAACATAAAGGCCTTGGAAAAGCATTAATAAAAGAAGCTGAAAACATTGCTAAAAATGAATTTAATGCTAAAAAAATATATGTTATTTCGGGAGTGGGCGTAAGAGGATACTATCAAAAGCTAGGATATAGATTAGAAAATTATTATATGGTTAAAGATTTGTAATTAAAATCTTTTTATTCTAGTTAATCCACTACAAGGAATAACTTCTATTCCTTTTTTCTCAAGTTCATCTAAAAACAAATTCATTCCTAGAGAATCAGATGAAATATGTCCAGCAATAACAACATTTATATTGTTTGCTTCAGCCTCTTTTTTATTTCTCTCAGACATATGCATACCAATAATAGTACCAATACCAGCTTGAGCCATTTTTTCATACATTTTTTCAGAACCTTCTGTTCCTCCTGCAATTTCAGTAACAGCTATCTTACCACATCTATTTTCATCTCCACCAACAAAAATTTTAGGACCAGCACCTATTTTTATCGCTTCTCTGTATTCAGGAATGTTCTCAAAAATTTTAATAATATCGCACAAATATTCTGGATGTTTACTCTCTATTTCTTTTTTAATAAAATCAGCAGCTAGATTGTCAGCTGGACTGTGAACATTCATAAAATTAATATTCAAAAGCTTAGCCATATCAACTGCCCTATTATGATTAGCTGCATTCACAGACCTTGCGACCTCTGATATTCTTTCTCTTGTTACTTTCTCAGCCTGATTAATAGGAATGCCATAATAGCTTAAAATATCTATTTGTATATCCATAACATCTGAAAGCCATGCAAGACCTTTTCCCTCCGGGTGGTGCCCGATAACTAAATCTATTCCCTCCATTTTGTCTGCAAGTAATAATTCCTCTCCTTCTATATCAATGCCAGACAAAACCTTTTTTATATCTTTGTCCTCCGCAATGTTATAAATTCTCGAATCCATATATGGATTTTGAAATGCCTCTACATCAAAAAGTTCTTTCTTGTCTAATGAAAGAGAATCATATTTTTCTTTTCTTTTTTTAAGGTATTTTTGAATATGGTCTTTGCCCCTAAAATCTGCTTCGATTCCTAATTGTATCGCTAAATCAAAAATTTCTTTTATGCTCATTTATAATATTATTAACTTTTCTTACTTTCTTTTTAACATTGTTTTTAAAAAAATAAAAGAGAGTATAAAAACCCTCTTCTATTTTTGATTAAGATAATCATTAATCAAATGGAATTTCTTTGAAATCTGGATTTTTAATTATCTGACCAAACATGGTGTCTAAACTTTTCTCTTCATCATCACATAATCCAGATGAGTCACAAGCTGTACGTTTAATTTTACCCCCTTTCATTATTGAAATGCTTGCTGTATTTGCGCCGGGGTTACTTACATCACCCTTATCATATACCCAATTTGGTGAACTTATTGAACAATTACTTGCAACAACCGTATGAACAGCTACATCCGTGCTATCTCTAACAAAAAGTTTTGTTTCTTCTGTAATAGTTAAACTTTTAAATCCCGACTCGCCACAATTTTTAAAGTTTGCAGCACTGCTACAATCACCACCACCGTTCTCTCCTTTTATACAGCAAGAAAAATTAGTTTGTATAGCTCTTCTTAGGGTCCAATTTTGAGATTTAGTATTTGTATTTCCTTGGTAATCCTCTACTGTTAAACTAATATTTTGAGTATATTCAGCAGTATTAGTTGGCGTAAAACTACTATTCCCTTTACCAGAAACCGTTGCTCCAGGAGTCCAAGTACTTGTTTTTATATCATTGGCTACATAACATGGGCTTCCTTCATCAGGATCTGTTGATAGATTTTTTAAAGTAACTAACGATCCTGGATTAAAATAACAAATTGTTCCACTAACTTTCGCACAACTAAGACTAAAGTTTGCCGCAGGAGGTGCACTAACACATGCCCAATCTGGATTATAAGTTGTTTTTGCATCGATATACCTTATTTCTCCTATAACGGCTGAAGGTGGTGTCCTTGCATCTAATACATCCCCGCCCCAAGCGTTTCCTAATATTAGATGTTCGCCACTTACTGTTTTAATAACGGTATTATACTTAGTTCCCTCTTTAACAAAGTATGGTTCTGCTGTGGAGCTAGTTATAGTGCTTCCATCAAATTTTATCCAACCATCCCAACCTCCTGCATCTGAACCAGCGCCATTTGTAGTACATTTTTTACCATTAAAATTACATGCTGAAATGGCTCTTGCCCAACCAGTAATTTTAGCTACACCAGACTTTACATATTCTATTTTAGCCACATGCTTAGTGTTAGTGTTGCTTGCTGGAAATTCAGCTTCTGTACAAAATCCACTTGCACAGATTTCATTTTTATTAAAACTGATTGGACCTATAGTTGGACTCCAAGCGTAGCCTGATAATTCTTTTTCATTTAATTTAGGAAATCTTACAATAACGACACCTGCTGCTCCGTTTCCACCATTACTCCACTGACCTGTCGATGTGTTATAAAAACCAGCACCACCCCCTGAACCACTACCCGACGTAGGAGTGCCTCCCGAAGAACTAGATCCAGTAGAAGCTCTTCCAAGATTGTAAGAATTAAAACTATCGAATCCTCCAATAGCTGATGTAGCATGCGAACCACCACCACCCCCTCCAGCTGCATATGTTTTTCCATCAATGCCAACTGTAGTTAAATGTTGCCCAACTCCTCCTGGACAAGTACGAAACAGACCATCACTACCATTAGATCCTCCCTGCCTTCCTGCAGTTGCTGCATTTTGCGTATATCCACCACCACCCGATCCACCATTTGACCTAATACATGAACCAGAATTTTGCTCTACAGTGTTATTTACTGAAACTGAACCAAACGAACTCCCTTTTCCTACTCTTAAACTTGAAATGCTTGGATTAGGTTCAAATACTCCACCAGCCCCAACCACCACATTAATAGATTCTCCTTGAACAACTTTATAATTTGTTTCTGTTTTAACATTTCCACCAGCTCCACCCCATTTAAATCCTGCTGCTCCTCCGCCGACAACAGTAACATCTAACATAGAAAGACCGTCTGGAACTGTAAACGTGCCTGAACCAGCACCGCTACTGTTACCCGTTATTCTAACATGGTGATAATTTGTTGAACCAGTATATACTGGCGTGTATGTGCTATCGCAAGTTATGCCTCCAGAACATACTACTTCTGGAGAAAAGCTTTTAATAATATTGACTCCGTAATTTACAGGAGCACCTTGATTTGTACAACTCAAACTTATAGGACCTATTGGATAAGCATAAGCCCAACCTGTAATATTATGAGATGAAGCATCACATGGACCAGCAGCAAAAACTTGACTCCATTCCCCCATATCAGAATTATTATTAATTTTTTGTGTTTGATCGTTGTTATTCAAAAAAATAAAGACTACAAAAGCACAAATAACAAGCAAAAGGATTAAGATTTTTTTCTTCATTAGCATAAAATTAATTAATTATATTAATTTAAATAATATTATATCATTTTTATAATTTTAATGCAAACAAAAAAGGCCATTAGGCCTTTTCTGTATACTTTTTTAAAAGTAGACTAACTTCATTTTTAAATACTTCCACCACACCTCCTTCACTTATAAATTTTTTTAGTCCAGATTCAAATTCTATTTTAATTTCTCCTGGATGTATAACCGAAATCAATTCCGTATGGTTAGGAAGTATGGTAATATGTCCAGACAAAGTTGGCAAATTTACGCTTTTTGCCTTTTCATTAAATATTTCTTTTTCAGGAGTAATAACCTTAACTAACATAATTATTTATTTACGCTAATCACTTCTTCTATACTTCCTTTCATATAGAATTTATCTTCTGGTACATTATCTAATTCACCAGAAATAATTTTATCAAATCCTTCAATAGTTTCTTCAACTTTTACATATTTACCGGAAATACTTGAAAATTGTTCAGCAACAAAGAATGGTTGAGATAAGAATTTTTGAATTCTTCTTGCTCTATCAACAACGATCTTATCTTCATCAGCCAACTCTTCAATTCCTAAAATAGCAATAATATCTTGAAGTTCTTTATATCTTTGAAGTATTCTTTTTACTTCTGAGGCTACTCTATAATGCTTTTCTCCCACAACCCTAGGACTTAAAAATGATGAAGAAGATTCTAGTGGGTCAACAGCTGGATAAAGTCCAAGCGATGCAATGGCACGAGATAATACTAATTGGGAATCTAGGTGTGAGAATGTAGCAACAATAGCAGGATCTGTTAAATCATCAGCTGGAACATAAATAGCTTGCACAGATGTAATTGATCCGTCTTTAGTTGATGTAATTCTTTCCTCAAGTTCACCAATTTCAGATGATAATGTAGGTTGATAACCAGTTTGAGATGGGATTCTACCAAGCAATGCTGATACTTCTGAACCTGCAAGAACGAAACGGAAAATATTATCCATAAATAAAAGAACGTCTTTCTTTTCTTTATCTCTAAAATATTCTGCGATAGTTAATCCAGTAAAAGGAATTCTATATCTTATACCTGGAACTTCGTTCATTTGACCAAATACAAGAGCG
Source organism: Candidatus Pacearchaeota archaeon (assembly GCA_035362415.1). Taxonomy (GTDB): domain Bacteria; phylum Patescibacteriota; class Minisyncoccia; order Minisyncoccales; family Minisyncoccaceae; genus JAAZMU01. The sequence continues at coordinate 13,526 of DAOSDM010000001.1, read as the reverse complement.
GTGTTTTTAAGAGCTCCTGATTCTTGCATTTCTAAATAAATATCATTACCCTCTCTTGATCTTTCTCCAATACCTGCAAAAACAGATACTCCATCATGCATTTTAGCAACGTTTCCAATAAGTTCTTGGATTAAAACAGTTTTTCCTACTCCAGCACCACCAAACAAACCTACCTTTCCTCCTTTTGGAAGAGGACACAATAAATCAATTGCTTTAATCCCGGTTTCAAGAATTTCCGTTTCACTGCTTTGATTTTCATAAGAAACTTTGTTTCCAAGAATTGGTGAATATATGTCAACTTGTGGAGCCTCTTTACTATCAAGTGGTTCTCCTAAAACATTTAAAATCCTACCTAAAACCTTATCTCCAACAGGAACTGTTATAGGTCTGCCTAAAGATTCAACAATATCTCCTCTTTTAAGACCTTCTGTTGGTCCCATTGAAAGGCATCTTACTTTATCCTCACCTAAAATTTGTTCTACTTCTAGAACTAAATTCTTATCTTTTATTGAAAGAGCTTCGTGTAGTGATGGACTTTTACCTTCATCAAATTCTACATCCACTACCGGCCCAATAATTTGTATTACTTTTGCCATATCTTAAATTTTAATTATTATTCCATCGCTTCTTTTGTAGAAGAAATCTCAGAAACTTCATTTGTAATATGTTGCTGTCTCGCCTTATTATACTCTAATTTTAATTCACCTAAAATTTCAGAAGCATTGTCAGAAGCATTTCTCATCGCTGTCATTCTTGCTGAATGCTCTGCAGTATTAGCTGATAATATAAATTGATAAATTAAATAAAGTATAAATTCATGAACAACTTCATTTAAAATCCTTTCTTTTGTTGGCTCTAAAATATGTTCAAATTTATCCTCTTTTTCTTCTTCTTTTACAACAAAACTTTCTACAATATTTTTATTTAAAGGAAATATTTGAACACAATTTGGCTTTTGAGAAAAACTCGAAATAAAGTTAGTATAAATAAAATACACCCTATCATAATCTTTTTGAACAAAAGAAGTTATTAAAAAATCAGCAATCTCTTTAACATCAACAAATTTAAAAAAGTCACCTATGCCAGAATATTCATACTTAATGTTTTCTTTATTTTTTTTAAAAAAACGAATCGCTTTTTTACCAATAGGCATAATTTCTATTTGAGCATCGTTGTACTCATGTTTTAAATTTTCAATATGCCTTGAAGAAAATTTTAAAATATTAGTATTAAATGGGCCACAAAAACCTCTATCCGAAGCAACAACACAAACCAAAATCTTTTTAACCTCTCTTTCTTCTAAAAATATAGACTCGTTACTTTCTAAAGCTTTTTCAAGTCTTCTTAAAATTCTTGCCATTGTGAGTCTAAACTCTTTTGTTTCATTAAATTTTTTTTGAGTTTTTCTCATTTTTAGAGCGGAAAAAGTCTCAAGAGCTGCGGTAATCTCTGTAATATTTTTTACTGAACCAATTTTTGTTTTAACTCCTCTAAGATCCATAAGATTCTTTTACTTTTTTTACTATGTCCCCTATGTTCTTTCTTGTTTCATCTGACAATTCTCTTGTTTTTTGAATTTCTTCAAAAATTTCTGGTTTAGAGATCTGAATTTCCTCAAATAATTTATCTTGAAAAGTTTCTAAGTCCTTCATTTTTAAATCCTCAATAGAACAATTTGTAGCAGCATAAATAATTACTACTTGTTTATCAAATGAAAGAGGTTCTAAATCTTTTTGTTTTAAAATTTTTATGATAGCCTTACCTTTTTCAAGTATTTTCTTTGTTTCTGGATCAAGTTCTTCTGTAAATTCAGAAAACCTTTCAAGTTCTTGAAATTGTGTCAAGTTTAGCTTAAGGCTTCCACAAGCTTTTTTCATAGCTTTTGTCTGAGCTGATGAACCTACTCTAGATACTGAAGCACCAATATCCATAGCTGGTTTTTGATCCTTTCTATATAAATTAGAGTCTAAAAAGATTTGTCCGTCTGTAATAGAAATTACGTTTGTTGGAATATATCCAGAAATATCTCCTGCTTGAGTTTCAATAATTGGTAAAGCTGTTAAAGACCCGCCGCCTTTTTCTGTTGAAAGTTTTGCAGCTCTTTCAAGAAGTCTTGAGTGTAAATAAAAAACATCTCCTGGATAAGCTTCTCTACCTGGTGGTCTTCTTAAAATAAGAGAAATCTCTCTCCAAGCCCAAGCCTGTCTTGTTAAATCATCATAAACAAGAAGTGCATGTCCTCCTTTATCTCTAAAATATTCTCCCATAGTAACTCCTGTAAATGGAGCTAAATAAAGCATTGGTGCTGGATCATCAGGAAAAGCTGCAACCACAATTGAGTAATCAAGTGCTCCAGCTTCTTCTAATATTTTTACAAGTCTCTTTACCTTACTCTTTTTTTGCCCACAAGCTACATAAATACAAACTGGTCTATCTTTTTCATTTTTTTGATTAATAATAGTATCAATAGCAACAGCTGTTTTTCCAAGACCTTTATCTCCAATAATAAGCTGTCTTTGCCCTCTACCAATTGGAGTTAAGGCATCTACTATTTTGATACCAGTATGCATTGGTTCCTTAACTGGTTGTCTGTCCATAACAGAAGGACCTTTTCTTTCAAGAGGTAATTTTTGTTTTGTCTGAATCTCTCCTTTTCCATCTATAGGATTTCCAAGTGGATCTACAACTCTTCCTAAAAGTTCTTCTCCAACATTAACAGAGAAAACCGATCCAGTTCTCTTAACGATGTGACCTTCTTTAATTTTTGAAGCATCTCCTAATACAACAGCTCCAACCTCAAACTCTTCTAAGTTTAAGGCTAAACCATATATATTTGATTCTTCGAAAAATATAAGTTCAAAATTTTCTACATTTTTAAGTCCGGAAATTTTAGCAACTACATCCTTAATTTCAATTACTTCTCCTGTTTCTTCTAAATCAGACTTAATTTCAATGCCCTCTAACTGTTTTTTAAATTTTTCAATTATATCCATAGGCGTTATTTTTAATTTTTGTTAATGTATCTTTTATAGATGCTTTAACAAGATAATCTTTTGTTTTTATACGAAAACCTCCTATTAAATCTTCTTCTATTGTGTAATTAATAACATTATTTTTTCCCTCTAAATTTTCAATTCTTCTATTTATTTTTTCTTTTAGATCTTGACTGATTTCTTTTGCAATAAAAACATCTATTTTACTTTCTTTTTCTTTAATCCTTTTATATTTCTTAATAATTGCAGGAATTAAATAATTTTTTTTATCTAAAGCTAAAAATAAGTTTTTTATAACTTTTTCCTCATCCACATCTTTATTTAAGGCTAAATAAAGAGCTCTTGCCCAAGCTGAAATTTCTTTCTCTTTTTTCATTTTAAAGTCTCTAAATAATCATTAATAATGTTCTCGTTCTCTTTTTTGTCAATCTTATTTTTTAAGATTTTTTCAGCCAAAGAAATAGAATTTTCAACAATTTCTTTTTTTGTTTTTTCTATTTCTTTTACTTTAAGATCTGCAGCCTCTTTTTCTGCTTTTAGTAAAAGCTCTTTTTTTACTTCGTTTAAAGCCTCAAGAGTTTTTTCTTTTCTTTTTTGAGATTCAGCTTCTGCTTCAGTTAAAATGTGCTTTCTATCCTCTTCATTTTTGTTTTTCATTTTCTTATCTACCTCTCTTAAATCATTTAGCTTTTGTTCTGCTTTTTCTTCTTTTAATACGCCTTCCTCTATTTTTTTTCTTCTTTCATCTAGAAGTTTAAAAAAAGGTTTGAAAACAAAAACTGAAAGTGCTGTAAATAAGATAGCAAAATTTACGAGTTGCCCTACAAATGTAAGAATCCAATTTGTTTCTCCTGAATTCATAATGTATTAATTAAGCTACTACAAAAATTAAGATAAGTGCAACTACAAGAGCATAAATAGCAATAGCTTCTGCAAATGCGATTGCTAAAATCATACTTGTTTGAATTTTTGAAGCTGCATCTGGATTTCTACCAATAGCCTCTGATGCTTTTGAACCAATTAGTCCAATAGCAATTGATGGTCCTATTGATCCAATTGCGATTGCTAATACTGCTGCGAATGCTAAATCTGGATTAATCATATTTTTAAATTTATTTATTATTATCTTTATTATTATTAACCTTTTTATTAATATATGGAATAATTACCTTATAGACTAAAAATACTGCTGATGCAAGCCCTACAACTATACCTGCAATTAAATATATTGGAAATGTATTGAATTTTGTATCTATCCATACTCCCAAAAGAAGAAATCCTATTAAAGGAATGCTGACTAAAAGTCCAATCTTTAATCCCAAATGTAATGTATTCAAATTTTTAGCCATGTTCTTCTCCTGCTTCAACTGTAACCACATAAAATATCGCGATCAATGAAGAAAATATTATTGCCTGAATAAATCCTACAAGCATCTCTAGCGCTAAAAATGGAATAGGAACTACAAAAGCAATAAGCGATGATACCACCATCAAAAGCATCTCTCCTGCAAATAAATTACCAAACAACCTCAATCCTAAAGAAAATGTCCTTGTAAACTCTCCTAAACCTTCTAAAATTCCAATAAAGAAAAAAATTGGATTTTTTAAATTTACATACTTTTTAATATATGTAAAAAATCCTAGCTTGCCCAAAGATTTTGCGTGAATATATATCATAGAAACTATAGCAATCGCAAATGTAAACATTAAATCTGAGCTAGGAGATCTTAATGCAGCAAATATTCCAAGTCCAGGGACCAGTTCAATATAATTAGAACAAATGACATATAAAAAAATCGTAGCACATAAAGGGAATATTTCCTCAGTTCTTTTTCTGTTCCCTGTAAGACCATCAAAAAAATTAAAAATGGATTCAATTATCCATTCAAAAAAGTTTTGTATGCGAGAAGGAATTAATTTTTTGTTTTTCAACCCAAAAAAGAAAGTAACAAAAATCAAAGTTGCACATAATATTGCAATAAAATATGTATTTGTTATTCCAAAAAATAAATGTTCTCCTGTTAAACCTAGTGCGTGCATATTTTTTTAATTACAATACTATATTAGAGATAAAAATATAAATAGTCAAGATTTCTTGACTTTTTTTATTTTACAATGGTAAAATAATGATAGAACATTAGAGGTTGGATCATGTGTCTGAGCGATATGTCTATTGAGGATCTTATTAAGCTAAGAAGAGGATTACCATTAAACTCACTAAACTATAGAAAAGTTTGCGCCGAATTATCAAAAAGACAAGAAGAACAACCTGACAATGAAGAAATTATGAAAGATTTCTTAGGGCATGAAATGATAACATCATAATGTCATTAAATGCCCTTTTTTATTTTTTCAAATTCTTCAAGAATAACTTGTTTTTCATTCCAATCTTCTCTTTTTCCATTTTTCCACATTATACAAGTTTCAGATCCTTTTCCAGTGATAATAACCGTATCGCCTTTTTTTGCTAAAGACAAAGCCTTATTAATAGCCTCTCTTCTATCAAATATCTTAATACAATTAGGTGCTTTTTCTCCTACTTCATCTATTATTTTTTGAGGATCCTCGTCGTAAGGATCTTCATTTGTAATAATAATGTATTTTGCATATTTATGTGCTAATTCACCCAAAACTGGCCTTTTCCATTTATCCCTTCCTCCTCCACAAGCTCCCAAAACTGCAATTGTAGGGTTTAAGTATTTGTATACTTTTTCTAAAGCATTGGGAGTAAAAGCATAATCAATAAAAACGGAAAAAGGCTCTTCAATAATTTTTTGCATTCTCCCAGGGATACCTTCAACTTTTTCGATTCCTTTTTTGCATATCTCTAAATCAATACCCTGAGATAACCCAAGAGCAATGGCCGCCATTATATTATAAATATTAAATTCTCCTAAAAGTTTTGTATTAAATTTAACATCTTTTATTTCAAACTCTGAATGGTTTCCATCAGTTAAAATATTCTTCGCTTGAACATCTGCATTATCTAGAATAGAGTAAGTAATTTTTTTGTTAGCTTTAAAAGAATTAAAATACTCAAAATATGGGTCATCCTTATTTAATATATGAATACCCTTAACCTCTTTGAAAAACTTTCCCTTAGCCTCCTTATAATTATCAAACCCTCCGTGAGATTCAATATGTTCTTTTGATAAATTTGTGAAAATAGCAATATCAAAATTTATAAACTTATGCCTAAATTGCTCTATTCCTTCTGATGTTACTTCAATAATCGCATAATCACATTTTTTTAAAATTGCTTCTTTTAGAAATTGTTGAATCTTAAATCTTCCAGGCATAGTCATTTTCAAATCATTCACCTTTTCTTCATTTGCTATTTTGAAAGATATAGAAGATGCTAAAGCTACCTTAAAACCAGCTTTTTCTAAAACTTTAAAACAAATATTAGCTGTTGTTGATTTTCCATTTGTTCCTGTTATTCCTATTACTTTTAATTTAGAAGATGGGAAACCATAAATCAAAGCTCCCAAAAAAGCTAAAAAATAATGATATAATTTAAAAATAAATTTTGGTATATATTTTTTAATTTTCATCTTCCTAAAAATTGAAGTGCTGCTTTAATTCTTTCCTCAATATCTTTAACATCCTTGTCCACTTGAGATAAGGCATTTTTAATTTCTTTATGAGAAAAACCTAAAGACTTCAATGCATTGATAACTTCCTCGTCTTTGTCTTGTTTTTTTTCGATTTCCTTAATTTTACCAGTAAGCTCAAGTAAAATCTTTTGCATTTTTTTATTACCAATTCCTTTTGGTGGTTTTTCATTTTCTAATTTAAATTTAAGTTTTTGAAGAGATCCTGCCTCTGCAAAAATTAAAGCTATCTTAGGACCTATTCCTGAAATAGTTTTCAAAAATTTAAACAACTCCAACTCATTAAAACTTAAAAAACCATAAAGCTCGATTTCTTTTTCCTTTAAGATAAGTTGCGTATAAATTTCTTCTTCTGTTCCTTCTTTTATCTTACCTAAATTTAAAGGTGATAAAAATATTTCATATCCGATATCTTGAACTAAAAGAAAAATACTTTTAGATCCTTTATATATTATTTTTCCTTTTAAAAATGTAATCATATTATTTCATAATATACCATATCTTTTATTATTTTAAAACATAGACTATAATACCTCATGATGACAAAACATAAATCTTTCACCTTAATTGAATTATTAGTAGTAATAGTGATAATAGGGATATTGTCAGGAATAATAATGATCTCGACCTCATCTTCTATTGATAAAGCAAGTCTTGCTAAATCAAAAGTATTTTCTGAAAATATAAGAAATAGAATGCTTTTAAATTTAAAAATGGAATTTCAATTTGACAGCATCCAAGGTACTTCTGCCCCATATTCAACAAATGATCGTTGGGGCAATAAAAATGCAAACCTATACTATTATTCTAGTATAGTTTCACCTTTTACAATTGCAAACAGTTGTTCTTTTTCAGGAACATATTTTTGTCCTCAATTATTAGAAGAAAAAGAATGTATTAAAGGAAGATGTTTGAATTTTAATTTTGGTAATCATCCTTTTATAGAATTGCCTAGCGCTGATCAAATAGAATTTGATAATGGAGATAGTTGGACTATTTCTAGCTGGATTAAATTACTTACATCTAGTAGTGTTAATTATATTGGAACACGAGGAACAAGTAACCATTTGGCTATTGCAAGCGATAACAGTTTTCAATTTAGAAATTCTTCAGGAACTATTTATAATTCTCCTATTTCTTCAACAAAAATACGAGACAAAAAATGGCACTTAATAACCTGGGCAGCTAATGGAAATGGAAATATTTTTGTATATGTAGATTCTATGCTAGAAACTACTTTTGCAGTTGAAAATAACGGTTTTATTTTTCGGAACATAGGCCAAAGCTATACTTCCTCCACAAGTATTTCAGGGCACTTTTTAGGATACATGGACGAGTTACAAATTTATAATGCAGCTGTAAGTCAAGCATGGATTAAAAAAACATACATTGATGGATTAAATTCGTTGCATGCTAAAAAATAACAAAAACTCTTGCATAATTTTAAAGATTAGTATATATTAAACCTATGCCAATATTAAAGTCAGCAAAAAAACGTCTAGTTCAGGACGAAAAAAAGAAATACAGAAACTTTTTGAAGAAAAAAGAAATGAAAAATATCTTGAAAGAAGTTCGTGTTTTGGTTGCTTCGAAAAATAAAGAAGAGGCTTTAAAGATGTTGCCAAGAATATATAAACTAATTGATAAGGCAGCAAAAATTAATGTTATTAAAGACAACACTGCTTCTCGTAAAAAATCAAGAATTACAAAACTTGTAAACTCAATAAGTTAAATAAAAACAGGGAAGAGATTCCCTGTTTTTTAATTCAATATTATATTTTTTTATATTTTTTTAAAATTAGAATTGCTAAAAATGTTCCAACCAGTGCTGTAATTAATTGAGGATAACTCATTGCATAAAGAATTTGCTTTGGCAAATTAAACAATACACTACTAGTTCCAAAAAGAAAGCTAAATTTTAAGACAGAAGCTAAAATTCCTCCAAATATGTAATTTTTATTTTTAAAAAAATTAAAAGTCCATACTAAAATTATATTTCCTAAAATAATACATGGAACAAATGGTAAAACTGCCGGAGTCATTAATCCAGTAAAAACTGAAAAAAGGCTTGGAATAATTGCAATTCCAATAGCTTGTCTTAATCCCAAAAACATAACAGAACAAATTAAAAGCGCATTTATAATTGTTCCAGTAATAAACTGATTTTTAAAAACTATCTGAGATAAAATAATAATTCCTAAAATACTAAAAAATTGGATTAAAGGAAGTATAAAGTTTTTTGATTTTGATATTGTTTTTTCCATATTAGTTTTCTTTTTCTTTTTTAAAAAAATTTGTGTAAGCAATTTTATTTACTATTTCTTTACTTATTAAAAATTCCTTATAAATATTTTGAATGACAGGATTTTCATCTGCAATCCTAATTTTTTCGTTTCGATCAATTTGATATAAACTCTCTGCTCTTTTTTTTCTGATCTCTTTATCTGTTGGAACTGGCTGTCCTCCACCCCCAACACATCCGCCAGGACAAGACATTACTTCGACATAATCAAATTCATTTAAATGATCTTCTAATATTTTTTTAGCATTCAATAAGCCATTAACAACCGCTATTCTAATCTCAATTTCTCCTATCTTAACGCTAGCTTTTTTAATTCCTTCATGTCCTCTAAATTCTTTAAAATCTATTTTTTCTAATTTCTTATTTAATAATTTATAACAAGCAGTTCGTGTTGCTGCTTCCGCAACTCCTCCCGAAGATCCAAAAATAATACCAGCCCCCGAAGCATTGCCAAATAAATCATCTTTTTCTTCTCCTTCAATTGTATTAAGATCAATATTATTTTTGATGAACATTCTTGCAAGTTCGTGAGTGGTTAAAACATAATCAACGCAATTCAACCCATCTATTTTTAATTCTTGCCTATCAGCTTCATATTTTTTTGAAGTGCAAGGCATTACAGAAACTACAACAATGTCCTTTGGATCAAGTTTTTCTTTTTCTGCAAAATATGTTTTTATAATACCTCCTAAAACAATTTGTGGAGATTTTACAGTAGTTAAATTTGGAATAAATTCTGGCTTATAGAATTCGATAAACTTTACCCATGCTGGACAACAAGAAGTAAACATAGGAAGCTTATCTTTTTTATGAAGTCTTTCAATAAGTTCATTAGCTTCTTCTATTGTTACTAAATCAGCACCAATAGAAACATCAAAAACTTTTTTAGCTCCGATTTTCTTAATTCCAGCTATCATTTTTTCAATGACGATCGAACCTTGATCCATATCAAAGTCCTCTCCTATGCTTGTTCTAATTGAAGGAGCAAATTGAAAAACAACATATTTTCCACTTTTAATTTCTTCTTTAATTTTTGAAGATGGATCAACTGAAGAAAAACTTCCTGCAGTGCAATGAACTACACATTGGCCACAATAGACACAATCCTTGTTTTTATCTTGAGAAGGAACCACTTCATGAAAACTTCCTTGTTTTTTAATTTCTAAAAATCCGACTCCTTGATTTTTACAGATTTCAACACAATTAGAACAGTTAATGCATTTTGAAGAATCATAATTAATAACGCCTCCAAAACTATATTTAGGATAATTCTTTTTTCTGTCTTCCCATTCATTAATATGGAGCTTCCACTGTCTTGCATAATTAAGCATTTTACATTTATTATTCCAAATACATTGATTACACTTTTCAATATGCTGTGCAAACATTAATTTTAGATTTGTTTTTCTTGTTCTTAAAATCTCATCTGAACTAGTTATGACAACCATTCCTTCTTCTGGATAAATTGAACATGCAGTAAAAAGACCACTTCTCCCACTTATTTCTATTAAACATAATCTACATGCTTCTTTCGGATAAACATCAGAATGATAACAAAGAGATGGTATGTCTATATTATTCTCTTTTGCTATTTCCAAAATATTTTTATTTTCATCCGCAATAATTTTTTTACCGTCTATTTCTATATTAACCATTTTTTAGTATGACTTTATTAATTAAACTTCTAAAAGGTGTTGGTATTCCTTTTCCAAGCGCACAAAAACTTGTTTTTTCTTGAGCTAAAAATATTTCTTCTAAAACTTTTAAATCTAACTTTCTTTTTTTAACCATTTCTAAAATCCTATAAGTGCCTTCTCTGCAAGGTGTACATTTATCACAATTTCCATTTTCTAAAAATTCTGCCCATCTTTCCATAAGTTCATATGGATCTTCTTCATATGAAATAACTCTTACAAACCCTTCTCCAACAATTGGTTTATCAAATTCTTCTTCTGTCATTATTTCACCAACTGCTCCTCCGCCAGCCTGAACATAAAAAGAAGTTTCTAAATAATTATTTGTGTTTTTTAAAATTTCTCTTATGGTCATCCCCTCTTTAAGTTCGTATACTCCTCCTTCAACTTTGTCGCCCATGATCATGTAAAATCTTTCATTATCATATTCCCCTTTATTAATTTTAGAAACATAATAAAAAGTTTCTACGTTATTAACTAATGTTGGCATATTATATAATCCTTTTTCAGAAACAAAGGGCGGTCTTTTTCTTGGCTCAGCAATTTTACCTTCTATATAATTTATAGCCACTGATTCTTCACCCCCAATATATCCATTATCTTCTTCGATCAAAGTTATATCTAAATCTTTTATTACATCTAATAATTTATTTTTAAATAAAGAATAATATTCTTTGTTTAAATAAATAAAAGCTGAAGAGTTATTAATAGTTTTTAATGCAACATCAATTCCTAAAATAACATCTTCTAAAAAATTTTCTAAAATATATTTATCTTTTTTGAGATCAAGTTCCCCTTCTGCAGCATTACAAATAATATATTTTTTGGGTACGTCGGCTTCTAAAACGCTTTCCCATTTTAAATATGTAGGAAATCCTGCTCCTCCTCTACCTCTAAGATTAGCTAATTTTAATTTTTCAATAATATTTGCTTCCATATTCTTATTGCTTTAACAAAGATACAAGCCAATTAATAATAAATTCTATGATTATAAATCCAATAACTAAAATTAAAATAATTAATAAGTATTCCATTTTTTTCATATTTCAAGTATTAATGTTTCTATTGCTATATTCTCATCTATTTTTCCTGTTTTTATTCCTGAATCAATTTGCAAAATTTTATTGTAAATTCTTTTTAAATCTTCAATCGAAAATTTTTGAGATTGATAAAAAGATTTTCTTTGCACAAAAGGATGAAGTGAAGTATTCCTATAATTATCTGCTGTTTTTACAATTAACATGTTTTTAAATTGAGTAGAAATTAATGCAAGCAATCCAAAAACTGATTCTCCTTTATCTAAGTGTGTTTTTATTAATTTTATAGCCAGTTCTTTATTTTTTTCTGCAATAGCATCAACAGTATTAAAAATATTTGTTTCTGCTTGAACATTAATCAATAAATTTATATCATCCTCATTTATTTCTTCTTTATTTTTATATGCAATTAATTTATGTATTTCATTTTTTTGTCTCCATAAATCATTACCTATATAATCAAAAAGTAAATTTATAGCATTGTTAGATATTTTACCATTATTTTTCAAAACTTCATCTTTAATCCATTTTTTCAATTCTTCTTCTTTTAAAAAATCAAACTCCTCAATTAAAGCTTTTTTTCTAATAAATGAATAAAGAATATCTCCTTTTAAAACTTTATCTTTTTCATAAAATATAATAATGTTTTCTGAATCAAGAAATTCTTTTCCTTTTTCTTTAATATCCTCCTTTAAATTTTTGTTTGCAAATGCATTTTCAATAATTAATAATTTTTTTTCATTAAAAAACGAAAGTCCTAAAACTTCGTTTTTTAAATCATTGAAACTTAAATTTTTTCCATCTAAAAACCTTTCGTTGATTCCGCTTTCATTTTTAAGCCTGTATTCTTCTCTAAGTTCGCTTAATCTATTTTTTGATCTATATGTATCTTTACCGTAAATTAATATAATCATTTATTTTTGACACAAAGGACAATAAAAAGTTCCTCTTTGAGCTATCTTAACATACTTTATAACCCCTTCGCAATCAGGGCATTTCTTTCCTTTTTTACCGTAAACTAATGTATGATTTTGATAATTCCCTTTTTCACCACTAGTTCTCCTATAATCAGATATACTATTTCCCATAAGTTTAAGCGCTTTGTTTAAAATCGTATTTATAGCATTATATATTTCTTTTAATTCTTCATCAGTTAATGTTTCTGTAGATCTAAGTGGATTAACTTTTGCAAGAAATAATATTTCTGAAGCGTATACATTACCAATCCCAGCTATTTTTTCCTGATCCATTAATAATTTTTTAATATTTGTTTTTTTATTCCTAACAATTTTTTTAAAACAATCCAAAGTAAATTCATTGGTTAAGGGCTCTACGCCAAGATTATTTATTTCTTTAATATTCTTAAATTCTTCTTTAGTATAAAGTTCTACTTTTCCAAACTGCCTCAAATCTGAAAAACCCAACTCCTCATCATTATCTAGGTAAAAAATAATATGAACATACTGATTAAAATTATCATCCTTTATGGGTCCTTCAATTATTGGGATAGCTTTATCTTTTTCAATTTTCCATTTTCCTAAAAGAAAATGACCTGTCATTTTAAGATGGACAAGTAAAATATAGTTATTAGATAATTCAATAATAATATATTTAGCCCTTCTTTTAATATCAATTATCTTTTTGTCTTTTATAATTTCTTTAAATTTTGTAAACGAAATATTACGGACAAGACTTTCTTTGTTCGTCCACACATCTTTAATTACTTTTCTTTTTATATTTTCGTTTAACTCATTTACAATTGTTTGTACTTCTGGTAGTTCTGGCATATGTTTTATTTAATTGCACAATATCATATGGACCTGTACGAGGTATGCATAAGTTCAGAAACATATTAGACTTTTCTAAGTAAAATATGTTTATGAAAA